>NZ_LWSK01000065.1 GCF_001642955.1 Rubripirellula obstinata
TCGCTACGGCCTACATGCTTGCGATCAGGGAAATGTGCCGTTGCCACAATGCTTTACAGCGTTCCAACTTGCTGCGTTGCAATGATTTTCATCAGGCCAGAGTGCGTCTGGGAACCAGAAAGTAGGCCGTAGCGAGCCAAAGCGAGTTACGGCGTTGCGCACATTGCCGTAACTCGCTATGGCTCGCTACGGCCTACGTGCTGGCGGTCAGGGAAATGTACCGTTGCCACAATGCTTTACAGCGTTCCAATTTGCTGCGTTGCAATGATTTTCATCAGGCCAGGCTACGTCTGGGAAGCAGAAAGTAGGCCGTAGCGAGCCAAAGCGAGTTACGGCGGTGCGCACATTGCCGTAACTCGCTTTGGCTCGCTACGGCCTACATACTGGCGATCAGGGAAATGTGCCGTTGCCACAATGCTTCGCAGCGTTCCAATTTGCTGCGTTGCAGTGATTTTCATCAAGCCAGGCGTTGACCCGCATGGATCGATACGGTTTTCTGTGTTCGATGCCGTTTAATACAGTAAATTTGCAGCACGATGACTTTGCCACCTTCTTCACAGCCCAACATTCGACCTCGCGATCCGGCCATTATGAGCCGGTTGGCGGGCGAGGTTGCGCTGCGGACTTTTCCTGCTGAAACGATCGTCAAGCATCAGCAAGAAATTCACGAACAGACGCTGCAACTAAGCCGGACGATCGACCGACCGAATTTTTCTAGGGTTGGTCGCGACGATCTGTCTCGGATGATTCGTATGTATGACGAACGGTTCTTTGACGGAAAAATCCTTCCCGTGGCGATGGCGGAAGGTTTGAAGTTTGGGTTGTCGTCGCGGATGACTCGAATCGCCGGCAAGATGGTGACTCATTACCCCGAGGGCCATGAAGGGAAACGCAAGTTTGAATTGTCGTTATCGACAACGCTGCTTTTTCAAACCTTCGAAGATCTAGATCGGCCGGTGGAGGTCACGGGGCGGCGGTGTCGTGATCGGCTGGAAGCGATGCAGCGTGTTGCCGAGCATGAATTTGTGCATCTGATCGAGATGTTGATTTGGAACGATGGCAACTGTAACGAAGCTCGTTTTCAATCGATCGCCAAACGATACTTCGCTCATACCGATTATCGACATGACCTGATCACCCAACGCGAACGAGCGGCCCGGAGATTCAACATTCGCGTCGGCGATCAAGTTGCTTTTGGTCACGAAGGTCACCGGATGGTGGGCCGGGTCAATCGAATCACTCGCCGGGCAACTGTTCTGGTTCCCAATCCCAAGGGCGAACGGTTTAGCGATGGCAAGCACTACGTCAAGTTCTATGTCCCGCTGGAAAAACTGACTCGCGTGAAACTGGCTTAGCTGGAATCCAAATCGGCATTTTTCTGCGCCGCTGCCGTAACTCGCTTTACTCGCTACGGCCTACTTTAGGGGCCGTCGCGAAATAGCTTCCCGTTTTCCCAACCCGAACGCCGATTAGCGTGCCTGCACCCATGCGATTTTGAGTCTTTTATTCCGCCTTGACGCTGGGCCGGTTGGATTGGTAATTCCGACTCAATCACGAAACAACCGAAGTTTTGATTGGGGTGAATGCTTTGCGGGAAACGTTCACCGGCCTACCACGAGCGGGCTGGAGCAACTTTACACGGTGTTTGCGACGGATACTGGGTCATCCGTCTCATTGCCGTCGCTCCGCGATCGAAACTTCCTGATGGCATCAGGGTGCCGGTTTTTCCGCACCCTGATGCCAGGATACAAACTGAAAATTGAGCGATAAAAAAACGTCCGCGCAAACCGACGTCTCCGCCGTTGTTGCCGCAATCGATGACGCGGCAACTGAGAACGCCAATCTTCAGAATCCCGAGACCGAAACGAACGGCGAAGAAAGCAATAACGAAAACAGCGTTTGGTCGATCCGCAACAGAAAACGACGACGTCGAATCAGAACAATTGCGATTGCGGCTGTTCTAGTTGTCTTGGCTATTGGGATCGTAATGCTGGTTCGGGGGAATCGCAATGCTGACGAAGAAGCAGCGACCGCGGTCGCCCCCGCGATTCTGTTCGCCGAAGCCTGCGAAGCATTAGCGGCGAACCCAGAATTAAAAACGCTGCACGTCCGTGAGTTCGAGGTCAGTGATCCGCTGATTGAGAAGATCAAGCCACTCGTGGGCATCGAAACATTCATCGTAGATAAAGGCGCATTGACTGATCAATCGATGGCAACGATCGCCGCATTGCCAAAGCTGCGTCAGCTACGGCTAAGACTCAGCCCGATCACCGACGAAGGTCTCGCTGAAATTACGAAATGCGAAAGCTTGCAATTTTTGAACTTGCCACATGCCGAATGCGGCATCATCGGCGTAGAAAAATTGCTGGATCTACCCAACCTTCGTCAGCTTCGACTTGGATCGAAAAAACTGACGGGTGAAGTCGCGACCGTGATCGCAAAGATGAAGAAATTGCGAACGCTGCATCTGATCGGCGTCCCGATCACGGATGAGGGATTGAAACAGATCGCGGCGCTGCCACAACTGGAATCGCTCTACCTGGACGATTCATCAGTGACCGAGGCCGGGTGGAATTGGTTATTCGCGAACAAGAATCATCTTCATGTTCATATCAACCAAAAACACCACGACCGAGATCCAAATCGTCACGAACACGATTGACGTGTTAGGACAGCTTTGCGGCAAACATCGGTCCGCCGTACTGAGCCGTGTCGCCCAACATTTCTTCGATGCGAAGTAGTTGGTTGTACTTGGCCATACGATCGCTTCGGCTGGCGGAACCAGTTTTGATCTGACCGGTGGACAACGCGACGGCCAAGTCTGCAATCGTGGAGTCTTCTGTTTCACCGCTACGGTGGCTGGCGATTGAGGTGTAGTTGTTGCGATGAGCCAACTGAATCGCGTCGATCGTTTCGGTCATTGTTCCGATTTGGTTGACCTTGATCAGAATGCTGTTCCCGATTCCTTCGTCGATTCCGCGTTGCAATCGTTCAACATTGGTAACGAACAAATCGTCGCCGACCAATTGCACCTTGTCACCGATCTTGTCGGTCAATTTCTTCCAGGTGTCCCAATCGTCTTCGTCGCATCCGTCTTCGATGCTGCAGATCGGATACTTGTCGCACCAACCGGCCAGGAAATCGACCATTTCTTCGCCCGACATTTGGTTGCCGTCGATCGAGTACTTGGAGGTTGACTTGTCATAGAATTCAGTCGACGCGGCATCCAATGCGATCCAAACTTGTTCGCCAGCTTTGTAACCGGCTTTGTCGATCGCGGTCATGATGACGTCGAGTGCTTCTTGGTTGCTCTTTAGGTCAGGTGCAAATCCACCTTCGTCACCAACCGCGGTGTTGTAGCCCTTGTCAGTTAGAACCTTTTTCAGGTTGTGAAAAATTTCGGTTCCGCAGCGGAGTGCGTCGCTGAAACGTTCAAAGCCCAATGGCATGACCATGAACTCTTGAATGTCCACTGAATTGTCAGCGTGTTCGCCACCGTTGATGATGTTCATCATCGGCGCAGGCAGCATTCTGGCACCGGCACCGCCAAGGTAGCGGAACAGAGGTTGGCCGGTGGACGCGGCGGCGGCGTGGGCAACAGCAAGTGAGACGCCGAGAATTGCGTTTGCACCGAGGGTCTTTTTGTTGGCGGTGCCGTCCAGGTCATTCATCAAGCTGTCGATCCCGGCTTGATCGGTCGCGTCCATTCCTTCGAGAGCTTCGGCAATCTTTTCGTTGACGTTGTCGACTGCTTGCGTGACGCCTTTGCCCATGTAGACGGATTTGTCGCCGTCGCGTAGTTCCCAGGCTTCGTGCATTCCCGTGCTGGCACCGCTGGGGACGGCTGCACGACCGTGTGAGCCGTCGGTCAAAAGCACCTCGCACTCGACCGTTGGATTGCCGCGGCTGTCTAGGATTTGGCGAGCGTGGATGGCTTCGATTAGCGTCATGGGAGCCTCTGAAAGAGCTGGGGTAGTTTGTTAACGGATCGCTGAGTCGGCATTTTTGCGCCGCGAGTCACTGGTGACAAGCCGGGGTAGTCCGGCAGGTTCTTAACGCCGAAATTACATCAACCCCAACCCGAACGCGTAAGCGAGGGATATTGTTCGACACAAAAATCCCAAGCTCAACGGCCTGTCAACAAAAGTGAGCCGCGACGCGTAAGCGGCCGGGCCCCGGATACTCAATCGATCCCAGTTCATTCAACGCATTGCCAGAAACGATGAAACCGGTAGGCTTACCCGGTCCCCTGCCCTCCCTCGCACACTCAACACCCAATGTTTACTGGACTTGTCGAAACGACTGGAACGCTTGCTCAGATTTTTGATCAACACCCCGGCAAACGTTTCGCCATCGAAGCTGGAATCGTGGCGACTGACGCATCGATTGGCGACAGTATTTGTATCAACGGTTGCTGTTTGACGGTGGTTGAAATTCAAGCCGGGCAACTGCATTTTGAAGCGGGTGAGGAAACGCTTTCGCGAACCAATCTTGGCCAGTTGCAAGTCGGCAGCAAGGTAAACTTGGAACGTTCATTGGCGGTCGGCGATCGTTTGGGCGGTCACTATGTCACCGGCCACGTTGACGCGTTGGGCTCGCTGATTGAACGAACCGAAGACCCGCCTTGGGCGAATCTGCGATTTTCGATCCCAACTCACTTGGCTTCGCAAGTTGCCGGCAAAGGCAGCATCGCGATCGATGGCATCAGCTTGACGGTCGTGGACGTCGATGAAGACTCGTTCTCGGTCGCCCTGATTCCGCATACACTGGCCGAAACCACGCTGGGCGAACGGAAGGTTGGCGACAAAGTCAACTTGGAAACGGACGTCTTGGCAAAGTACGTTCAGCGTTCCCTGGGGGTGAATTCCCCGGATATGAAATCCCTGGATATGAAATCCCAGGGTGTGAAATCCCAGGGCATCGATTCGCAAACCTAAACCTCTGTCTACGATCAGGCCCCTGCTTTGGATTCACGCCAAACCGCTACCTTTCTATCCAAACGACTTGCCGCAGCCGGCCTGCGACCGGTTTCGCGATTTGGGCAGAATTTTCTGATCGATTTGAATCTGGTTGACCTGATCGCCAAGTCGGCTGATCTGCAAAAGACCGATATCGTTTTAGAAATCGGAACAGGAGTCGGATCGCTGACGTCGCGATTGTCCGACCAAGCCGGCGCGGTATTGAGTGTTGAAATCGACAACAACTTGCACCAATTGGCAAGCGAAGAATTGGAAGGTCGCGCGAATGTCAAACTGATCCACGGCGACGCACTACGCAACAAGAATGCCTTGCGTCCCGAGATCATGGATCACGTCCGTGACGCCCATGCAAGGTTGGGTGAAGACAGTCGTTTTCTGCTGGTCGCCAATCTGCCCTACAACATCGCCACGCCGATCGTCAGCAACCTGCTGCACGAAATACCGACACCCGACGTGATGGTGGTCACGATCCAAAAAGAACTCGGCGACCGAATGGCCGCCGGACCAGGCAGCAAGGATTACGGCGCGCTAAGCGTTTGGGTGCAATCGTTGTGCGATGTGGAAGTCGTTCGCGTGTTACCGCCCACCGTGTTTTGGCCGCGTCCAAAAGTTCACTCCGCGATCATCAAGCTGGAACACAAACCGCAGCGAAGAGCCAAGTTCGCAGACCTGGCCCATTTTCACGCCACCACACGAGCCCTGTTTTTTCATCGTCGTAAATTTTTGCGAAGCGTCGTCATCAGCGCTTTCAAAGGACGGCTGAACAAAGAGCAAGTTGACGTGGTGCTGGAACGACTCGGACATCAAGCGGACGCGCGAGCCGAACAATTGGACGTTCAGCAAATCCAAGAACTCGCCGAGTCGCTGCGATTGGCCGAAATTGATGCGGCGGAGTAACGCCTGGGGCGAGTATGACATCAGCCGCCTCGCGTTAGAGCACCTCCGACTTAGACGGTGCCATGAATGCAGCGCAAAGCCGCCAATCTAGCCGCGGAGCGGTGACAGCCCTTTGCCGGGTGCGTCAGCACCCGGATCATGCCGCCCCATGTTTGTCTGAGCCTCGATCGATCGGCGGCTTTGCCGCCGATCGATCGAGGCTCAGAGGGTTGTTTGTTGCATTGTTTCCGGGTGCTCGCGCACCCGGCACCGAGCTTCCGTCCCGTCCGGGACTGATAGAGCCTAGCCCACGCGGTTAAACAATTGAGAAACCCTTCACGGCGTTGAGCTGTATCCGACTGAACCTTGGGCGTGCCAGGCGTTCCGACCAGCAAAGTTTCTCAGCGGGCTTCACTAAGTCGCTGCTAAGGGGCGATGAGTCACCTTGGCGGGAAATGAGGACTGTATATCCCCTTATTTCGCGTTGTATTTTGGGAAAACAGGGATAAGGTTAGGGCTGACTTCGGCGAGCAAACTTCGGCTTAGCCGTCTGCGTGCCTTCTTGCCGCCAAGTTTTTGTCTCGAAGTTGTGCCTGAGCCATTAGATTTCTGTATGAACCTTTCTGATTTGACTGAACCCGAAGCCGATGCAGTGACGGCTGAAAAAGTGACCCCTGAAAACTCGCCTGTTGATTCACAAACGGCGGGCGAAGAAGACAACTATGTCACGGAAGCCGAATTGCAGGCGCATGTTGAATCCGAGCTTAGTGGTTCGGGAGAGGCAGTCAGCTTGAATCTCGGGTTGAAAGTATCGCGAAAGATTCTGCTCAAGGCTGCTGTCGCTCCGGTGAAACAAAAACCGAAGTTCAAAAAGAAAGAAAAGTCAGCGGGCGTTGAGAGTGCGGCCGTCGAAACAACACCTGCGAAAGCCCCTGCCGCCGAATCGGCTCCGGCAAAAGAAGCTGAACCGGTTGTTGCTGAATCGGTTGCTGCTCAGCCGGTTGCTGCCGAACCAGCGAAAGCAAAAACCAGCGAAGAAGTCGAAACGTTTGCCGACCTGGATTTACCGGCGGCGCTTCAACTCGCGATCACGGAATCGGGTTACACGAAACCGTCTGCCATCCAAGCTGCGATCATTCCGGCGATGCTGGAAGGTCGCGACGTGATCGCCCAATCGCAAACTGGCAGCGGAAAAACAGCGGCGTTTGCTTTGCCCATTTTGGCTAACCTTAAAAAGGGCTCGCGAAAAGCATCGAAGACCGCTGGACCGGCTGTCTTGGTGCTGGCACCGACTCGTGAATTGGCGATGCAGGTTGCTGCTTCGATCGAAAAGTACGCGGGCGATCTGAAAGACTTTGCAGTCACCGCAATCTACGGCGGCCAAGACTACATGCCTCAAAAGCGAGCGCTGCGAAACGGTGTCAGCGTGGTTGTCGGAACGCCGGGACGCGTGATCGATCACATCCGCCAAGGCTCGCTGAAGATCGACAACTTGCAATGCTTGGTGCTGGACGAAGCCGACGAGATGCTGAACATGGGTTTCTTGGAGGACGTCGAATTTGTTTTGGAGCAATGTCCCAAGCAACGACAAATCGCGTTGTTCAGTGCTACCATGCCCGATCCGATTCGACGCATCGCCGACCGATATTTGACGAATCCCAAAACGGTCACGATCAAAGCCAAGTCGATGACGGCCGAATCGATTCATCAAAAAGCGATCTTCTGTGGGCCTCGTGAAAAAACAGACCTGCTGTGCCGCGTTTTGGAAGCCGAAGCGATCGACGGCGTGATCGTGTTTGCGAAGACCAAAGAATCGACGACCGTCATCGCGGACAAACTGATCAAAGCCGGCCACTCGGCTTGCGCCCTCAACGGCGACATGCCTCAAGCGACCCGCCAGCGCGTGGTTGCGAATTTGAAGAGCGGCAAGCTGGACATCATCGTCGCCACCGACGTTGCCGCACGCGGGTTGGACGTTCCAAGAATCAGCCACGTGATCAATTTTGATTTGCCGCACGACCGTGAATCCTATGTTCACCGGATCGGACGAACCGGACGCGCGGGACGAAAGGGCTCGGCGATCCTGTTTTTGGCTCCGTCGGCGCGACATCGCTTGCGATCGATTCAGCAGATGACCAAGCAAGAGATTGAGATCGTTGAATGGCCGTCCGTCGCCGACATTAACGCTCGACGAGTTGAAAAGTTCAAAGAACAAATCACCAAAACACTTGCGACCAGTGATGTGGCTTTCTTTGAAAAGATGGTCAACGAGTACATGGAAGAATCCGGCCAGCCGATCGAAAAGGTCGCCGCGGCGCTGGCATTGATCGGGAAAGGTCGTGGGCCTTTCTTGTTGACTGAACGCGTCAAGCCAACCGGCCGAGATCGTGGCGACCGCAACGAACGTGGTTCGCGTGACGGAAGAGGCGGTGATCGCAATTCAAATCAACGTGGACCTCGCCGCGCATCGGGGCCCGTCAGTGAAGGCATGCTGCGTTACCGAGTCGAAGTCGGCAAAGTTGACGGCGTTGGTCCCGGCAACTTGGTCGGTGCGATCGCCAATGAAGCCGGCATCGATAGCCAGTACATCGGACAAATCAGCATTGAGCACAACTTCACGACCGTTGATCTGCCCGAGAAAATGTCAGCCGACGCATTGAAGACGCTCGAGCAAACCTGGGTGATGGGCAAGCAATTGCGAATCAGCCGCGATACAGGTGGACGTAGTTCAGGCGGTGGCAGGTCTGGCGGTGCCAGACGCGACAAAGGTGGCTACGGCGGCAAAAAAGGCGGCTTCGGCAAACGCAAAGGCGGCGGGAAACGTCGCGACTAGGGAAGAAGGCCGCATTGAGCGAAGCGAAATACAGCCTACGACGCTTTGCGTGCGTTAACACAGGACTACCTGATCGACAATTTCACCATGTGAATCATTGATCGGGTTGCTTCGCGAAGGGTCAGCTTGCTTTCGCCCTGCGTTCGATCGGTAAACGTGATCGGAACCTCTGTCATCGTCGATCCACCGCGATGCATCGCAACCAAGATTTCTTCTAAGATCGAATAGCCATTCGATTCCAGGTCCGTTGCCGATGCGTCACGAAGTGCCGATACGCGGTAGCAACGCATCGAGCCACTGCAATCCCGGACGGGCAGCCCCAAACAAAGCGTTGCAAATCGGTTGACCAAGCGGCTCATTAAACGCCGATGCAGTGGCCAGCCATCGATCTTGCCGCCTGACACGTAACGCGATCCGATCACAACATCGATGTCGTCGCGTCCGGCGTGAGCTTCCAACATCGCGGGCAAATCCGAAGGCGAATGACTAAGGTCGCCATCCATGTTGATAAACAGATCGTATTCGCCCTTGATTGCCGCGACCATCGCATGACGAATCGCGCCGCCCAGCCCACGCTGCTTGCGAACATTCAGCGTGAGTTTGGTGTCGGATTCTGCAAGCTTTGAAACGATTGCCGATGTCCCATCTTCGGAATCATCGTCCACGATCAGGATGTCTGCTTCAGGAACAAAGCCGCGGACCTGATGAATCAGCGATTCAATGTTCTTTGATTCATTGAGCGTGCAGATACCAACCAGGATTTTTCCGAAACCGTTTTTGTCGTTCGCTGGCGTTTGGCCTGGATTGAATTGGGTTGCCGGACTTTGATCGGACTGCGGTTGTGTATCGGCGGACAAAGTGGCTGACTGGGCGCTGGAGAGACTGAGAAACCGGGAAACGGAGAACTCAACAATGAGTTTTTCGAGTGAACCGCCAGAATACCAGGAAATCACTGTTTTTGACCACCACGAATCGATGCTGGTGTCGGCCTACGTTAAAACGTCCTGGCAACGTACAATCGTCGCAACAAAAATTTAGCATTTCGACACCACCACTTTCCTCGATCATTTTGCCCATGTCTGCTTCGGTAAGCCCCCTTCGTGCCCCCACCGGTAGCCCCCAATTTCCCAAGCTGGAAAAGGAAGTCCTGGAATTCTGGGAAGACAACGGCATCTATCAACAATCACTGGATCGCCGTGCCGACGGACCACAATTTGTTTTCTACGAAGGACCACCGACGGCCAACGGAATGCCGCACCCAGGCCACTGTTTGACCCGCAGCATCAAGGACGTATTTCCGCGTTACAAAACGATGCAGGGTTTTCGCTGCGAACGTAAAGCGGGTTGGGACACGCATGGGTTGCCTGTTGAAGTCGAAGTCGGCAAGGAATTGGGCATCCACAGCAAGGAAGAGATCGAAGCCTACGGAATCGAACCTTTCATCCAAAAGTGCCAGTCCAGCGTTTGGCGGTACATGCAGCAATGGCAAACGCTGACGCAGCGGTTGGGTTTCTGGGTCGATCTTGACGAGGCGTATGTTACTTATCACCAAAGTTACGTTGAATCGGTTTGGTGGAGCCTGAAGACGTTGTTTGATCGTGGGTTGCTGTATCAAGGTCACAAGATCGTTTGGTGGTGGGCGCAGGGCGGGACTGCTTTGTCAGCCGGCGAAGTCGGACAGGGCTACCGCGAAGTCGCCGACCCAAGTGTGTATGTGCTGTTTCCGTTGGTGGATCATCCTGGCCGATCGTTGGTCGTCTGGACCACGACACCATGGACATTACCCAGCAACATGTATGCGGCCGTCCATCCAACCGCCGTGGAATACTCGGTCGTCAAGGACGAAGAAACCGGACAAGAACTAGTGCTTGCATCGGCGCTGGTGGAAACGATCGCCGCGAAACTGAAACGCGAACTACCGGTCGTCGAAACGGTGTCCGCCGAATCGTTGATCGGCCAGCGATACGAGCCACCGTTCCCCGATTTTCATCAAGCGACCGGCGACCCGGTTGGCAAACTTGTCGGCGGCGAAACCCAATCCAAATACTGGCGAGTCGTTGCGGCTGATTTTGTCACCACCGAATCGGGCAGCGGAATCGTTCACCAGGCTCCTGCGTTTGGTGAAGTCGATTACGACGTTTTGATCGATCAACAAAAGCTGTTTGTTGACGGCGATGGACCGGAACTGCTTTGTGCAGTCGGTCCCGATGGCAAGTTCACCGACGCATTTGCCGAGATGAAAGGCGTGTGGGTCAAAGACGCCGACAAACCGATTTCACGCAAACTGAAAGAGAACGGAAGGCTTCTGTTTTTAGAACAATACCTTCACGACTATCCATTTTGCTGGCGAGCGAGCGAGGATCCGTTGATCCAGTATCCGCGTGAAAGTTGGTTCGTTCGCACGACTGAGTTCAAGGATGAAATGCTGGCCAATAACGCAAAAATCGGTTGGCAGCCTGGGCACATCCAAGACGGTCGATTCGGAAACTTCTTAGCGTCAAACGTTGACTGGGCTTTATCGCGCGAGCGTTTTTGGGGCACGCCGCTGCCGATCTGGGTTTGTCAAGAAACCGGCCAAATGGAAGCGATCGGATGCTACGACGAATTGCTTGCCAAGCCGGATGTTCAGGGCACCGAAGTCTGGGCAAAGGCAAAGGCCGAGAACCCAGAGTTGGTTGATGACCTGCGAGTCCACAAACCTTACATCGATGCCGTCACTTACGCTTCGCCGTTTTCCGATGGTGCAAGGATGCAGCGAGTGACCGAGGTGATCGATTGCTGGTACGACAGCGGCGCGATGCCGTTCGCCCAGTGGGGTTATCCGCACCAAAACGCCGACCGTTTCCTGGACCAGTTCCCCGCCGACTTCATCAGCGAGGCCTTGGATCAGACGCGTGGTTGGTTCTACAGCCAGTTGGCGATCAGCACGATGTTGTTCGGCAAGGATTCACCCAATCCGATCGCAGCGAAAGACGGTTTGGAAACGCCCAAGTACGATTACCCGCATCCGTTCCGCAACTGCATTGTTCTGGGTTTGATGTTGGGTGAAGACGGCAAGAAGATGTCCAAGAAGGACAAGAACTTTCGCGAGCCCAACGAGATCTTTGACAAGTATGGTGCCGATGCGCTGCGATGGTTTTTCTTTAGCAAACAAACGCCCTGGACTGCGATCCAATACAAAGAGCAGGCGATCAAGGATTCGATTCCCGAATTCCTGTTGCGGCTTTGGAACGTTTTCAGCTTCCTAACCATCTACGCCGAAATCGACGGCTTCGATCCGACCACCGCGACCGCCGCCGATGATCAATTGTCGCCATCATCACTGGCTTCGGCACCAGGCTATCGCGACGCCAGCGAGCGTAGTGAGATCGACCGCTGGATTTTGTCTGAACTGAATCAGACGATTGCAACCGTGACCGAGCGGATGGACGCGCTGGACAACTACAACGCTTGCCGCGCGATCACCGGGCTGGTTGATGGGCTTAGCAATTGGTTTGTTCGCCGAAGTCGCGATCGTTTCTGGGCCAAGGACACTGATTCGCAAGACAAAAACGATGCGTACTGGACGCTGTACGAAAGCTTGTTGGAAGTCACCAAGCTAGTGGCTCCGTTCGTGCCGTTTCTATCGGAAACGTTGTGGAAAAACCTGACCAGTCCCTTCAGTGAATCTGTCCTGGGCAGCGTTCACCTGTGCGATTACCCCAAACCGATCCAAGATCGCATTGATCCTGAATTGTCCGAGTCGATGCATTTGTTGCGCGAGATTGCGTCGATGGGTCGTGCGGCACGAGCCGAAGCGAAACTGAAAGTGCGTTTGCCTTTGTCGCAAGTCGAAGTCGTGTTGACCGACGATTCACGGATCGATTGGCTGAAACAGCATGACGACTTGGTGAAGGAAGAACTGAACGTCAAAACCGTTGACTACACCACTGAAGCGGATAAATACGTTCAGTACACGGTCGTTCCCAACTTCAAACGATTGGGCCCCAAGGTTGGCAAGCAGATTCCGGCCGTGAAAAAGGCACTCGCCGAAGCCGATGGAAACGACCTGCTTCAAGCGATGCAGCGTGATGGGAAAGTCACGTTGGAATTGCCCGGTGGATCGGTCGATTTGGATGACCAAGATATCGAAGTTCGTTTGCAGGCTCGCGAAGGCTGGGCAGCCGCCCAAGGCAGCCGCTGCGTCGTCGTGCTGAACACCGAAGTCACCGACGAACTCCGACGCGAAGGCATTGCAAAAGACCTGATTCGAACGATTCAAAATCAACGCAAAGAAATCCAGTGCGAGTACTTGGATCGAATCGAAGTGGCGGTCGAGACTGACATGGATGAAGTGATTCTGGCGATTAAGGAACACGGTGATCAAATCGCAAACGAGACGCTCGCCGACACCGTGACGTTAGGCACGCTTCCAGACGTGGATCCAATCGAAAATGAATACGGCCGCGTCTTCGTTCGTCGATCTAGTAGCAGTCCGGCCAGTGGCGGTGAATCTTGAGTCGCCAACCCATCCCAACGGCAGTTTTTTTGAGCGGTGGTGGAAGGACGCTGTCGAACCTGATCGCACAAACCGATCTGCCCATCGACATTCGTTTGGTCATCAGCAGCAGTGCGAAAGTCCGCGGCGTGCAGATCGCGAAACAGGCCGGCATTGAAACGATCGTCGTGCCAAAGACCAAAGATTTAACCGATCAATCGTACTGCGACGCGATGTTTGATCCTTGCGTGGCGGCGGGTATCGAGTTGGTAGTGATGGCTGGTTTTTTAAAGCATGTCATGATTCCCCAATCGTTTGAAAACAAAGTCATCAACATCCATCCATCACTGTTGCCCGCGTTTGGTGGCGATGGAATGTACGGAAGCCGCGTCCATCAGGCCGCGATCGATCGCGGTGTTCAGGTCAGCGGATGCACGGTTCATTATGTTGACAATCAGTACGACAACGGCCCAATTGTTTTGCAGAAGACCTGCGAAGTAAAACCGAGCGACACTGCTGATTCCTTGGCAGCCCGAGTCTTTGAACTAGAATGCAAAGCACTGCCCGAGGCCATTCGAATGATTGCCGACGGCGAGCTTAGATCCAATGCACGCTGACGGCCAGGCTCCGCTGGTCCCGCAAGCTCGGTGCCCAGTGCTGACCGGCCTGTTGATTAAATCGACATCTCAGCGGTTATGCTGAGCCGCTGGCTGGGCTGATGAAAATGTTAACTTGTAGCAACCCTTGAAAGTAGAAAGTAGGCCGTAGCGAGCCATAGCGAGTTACGGCGTTGCGCAAATTGCCGTAACTCGCTATGGCTCGCTACGGCCTACATGCAGTGCGGTATGCCCGGCTTTAATCGACAGGCCTTATCGAACAGGAGAAAACGCTGCGAAATACGGCCACGCGTATCGACGCCGGATTTCGCTCCGCTCGATACGTGTTACCAAGCGACGCTCCATTGACGGGTAGATTGCCTGATTATCGCGTTTACCACAGCAGGATTCCCACGTTTCCACCTAAAATCCATGCTGGGCAACACGGTCATTGTTAAATGATGCCTTCAATCTTTGTTAGAATAGAATAGTTAGTCCCAACGCCGTGAAGAGTTTTGGTCCAGTAATAACTCATTGTTTCGTTTAACCGCGTGGGCATCGCCCCGCGCGTTTCGCCCCGCATGGACGCGCGGGGCGATGCCCACGCGGTTAAACAGTTTAAAAACTCTTCACGGCGTTGGGTTATTCCCCTCCCTTCGCATCCATCGAGAGTCCGGATCCAAATGTCAGAACATCGCCAACCAAGTCGCCGTCATTTTCTGAAAAGCGTAGCCGCCACGGGGGCTGTCCTGCCGCTGGGATCTCAGGTGATGGGGTCCGAGAAAGCCGGCCAACCGCTTGCCAATGACCGACTGGTCGTTGCGACGATTGGTCTAAGAAACCAGGGCAAGCTGATCACGAACCAAGCACGCCAGCACGCAGAAATCGCCGCGTTCGCTGATGTCGATTCAAGAGTGCTAGGTGAGAACGTTGAAATAACGGCCGAGCAGCAGGGCAAGAAACCCGACGGTTACAAGGACTACCGAAAGATTCTGGACCGACAAGACATTGATGCCGTCTTGATCGGAGCCCCCGATCACTGGCACACCAAGATCGCTGTCGAAGCGATGTTGTCGGGGAAGGATGTGTACTGCGAAAAACCGCTCACGTTGACGATCGACGAAGGCAAGTTGATTGAAAAGGTTGTCGATCAGACCGGTCGAGTGTTCCAAGTTGGCACGATGCAGCGGTCTGATTGTGATCAACGATTCCTGCAAGCTGTAGCAATGGTCAAGCAGGGCCGAATCGGTAAGGTCAAAAAAATTACTTGCGGGATTGATGGGATGGGTGGATCCCCCGTCATTCCGATCACTGATGTCCCGACCGGACTCGATTGGGATTTCTGGCTTGGACCAGCACCAAAGACCGATTACCGAGCCCTGCCCAAGATGCGAGAAGGTTACGGTGGCGGAGTTCCTCTGTTCAGCAATTGCCACTATGCGTTCCGAAATTGGCACGCCTATGCGGGTGGAAAAATGACCGACTGGGGTGCCCACCATGTGGACATTGCCTGCTGGGCAATCGGGGCGAGCGATCCTAATCAAAGAGATAACGGAAACATCAAAGGCGCGTCAAAGATCACGCCGCTTGATTTCACGCTTCCTGTTGAACACAAGGATGGATTTCCAGTCGTCGAAGATCAATACAACGAAGCCACAAGCTTTACGATCCAAGTCGATATGCCCGATGGGATTGAAATGATCATCACCAGCGGAGGTGATAACGGTATTTTGTTTGAGGGCACGGAGGGTCGATTCTTTGTCAATCGAGGCAAAATTGTTGGCAAGCCGGTGGAGGATTTGGTTGACAATCCTCTTCCCGAAGGCGCGTTGGAAGAGGTCTATGGTGGTGAGCTAACCAGCCACATGGCGAACTTTGTTGGAGCGATCAAATCGCGTAAGCAACCCATCGCCGACGTTTGGTCACACAACCGAATGCTGGAAATTTGCCACCTTTCCAACATCGCAATGCGTTTGGATCGAGAACTGAAATGGGATCCGACCAAACGAGAAGTCATTGGCGACGATCAAGCCAATTCATTCCTGTCGCGTGAATACCGTAAAGGTTTTGAAATCAGCATGTAGCTTGGACGTTTCACTGTTCGATGCATGTTGTGCATGGACGGGATCCAGAGAATACATTTGCGGAATAGGAAGAAATCAGCGAAAATAAACGAACGTCGGTAGTCCAACGTTCGTTTTAGTTGAGGACTTCGATTGCAAACAAATTCTCAGGAGACACGATGAACGGAAATTTCCACAATGTTCGCATGGCGGCAGGCTTAACGCTTGCGTGCATTGTCAGCCCCGCTGTCGCACAGGACACATTCACGATCACTTCTTCGGCCGACAAAGCCGAAGCGATCAGCAAGTGTCCGGTGATGGGGTCACAGATGGACGCCAATGCTCGGAATACGGCCGCCGGTTCGTATAGCAACGGCGATTGGTGGCCGAATCAACTGAACCTGCAAATCTTGCATCAGAATTCGGCCAAGAGTAATCCGATGGGCAAGGATTTTGATTACGCCGCTGAGTTCCTGACATTGGACTTGGACGCGGTAAAGAAAGACATTGCAACGTTGCTGACGACGTCGCAAGATTGGTGGCCCGCGGATTATGGCAATTACGGTCCGCTGTTCATTCGAATGGCTTGGCACAGCGCCGGAACCTATCGCGTTACCGATGGTCGCGGCGGCGCTGGATACGGAACTCAACGATTCGCGCCTTTGAACAGTTGGCCCGACAACGGTAATCTCGATAAGGCTCGCCGATTGCTTTGGCCGATCAAGCAAAAGTACGGCAAAAAGCTTTCATGGGCCGACCTGATGGTGTTGACCGGAAACGTGTCGCTAGAAGTCATGGGCTTTGAAACACTGGGATTCGCCGGAGGCCGCGAAGATGTCTGGGAACCTCAGCTTGACGTGAATTGGGGACCGGAAACAGAGTGGTTGGGCGACGAACGATACAAAGGCGACCGCGAATTAGAAAACCCCTTGGCGGCTGTTCAAATGGGTTTGATCTATGTCAACCCAGAAGGCCCCAACGGCAAGCCGGATCCACTTGCGGCAGCAAAAGACATTCGCGAAACGTTTGCACGAATGGCGATGAACGATGAGGAAACGGTCGCGCTGATCGCCGGCGGCCACACCTTTGGCAAAGCCCACGGTGCAGCCGATCCGAGTAAATTTGTTGGCCCAGAACCCGAAGGCGCAAGCCTGGAAGAGCAGGGCTTTGGATGGAAGAATTCCTACGGAACCGGGAACGCAGGCGACACGATCACCAGTGGTTTGGAAGGCGCTTGGACATCCACACCCACCGAATGGTCCAACGGCTACTTTGACAACCTGTTCGATTACGAATGGGAGTTGACGAAGAGTCCCGCCGGAGCTCACCAGTGGACGCCCAAGGACGCATCGGCTCAGGACACCGTGCCAGACGCGCATGACCTTGAAAAAAACCACGCGCCGATGATGTTTACCACCGACTTGTCGATGAAGATGGATCCTGCTTACAGAAAAATCTCAAAGCGTTTCCACGAAAACCCCGACCAGTTCGCTGAGGCGTTTGCTAAGGCTTGGTACAAACTGACTCACCGCGACATGGGCCCCGTTTCTCGTTGCCTGGGCCCCGAAGTTGCCGAGCCACAACTGTGGCAAGATCCTGTTCCAGCAGTGGATCACGCGTTGATCAACGATCAAGACATCGAACAGCTCAAGAGCAAGTTGCTTGATTCGGAACTTTCGATTTCTCAGTTGGTGACAACCGCTTGGGCCTCGGCATCGACCTTCCGCGGTTCAGACAATCGTGGTGGAGCGAACGGAGCCCGAATCCGCTTGGCTCCTCAAAAAGATTGGGAAGCGAACAACCCGGCTGAACTTGCGAAAGCGTTGAAGGCTCTTGAAGAGATCCAAAAAGACTTCAACAACTCGCAAGCCGGTGGCAAGAAAGTTTCGCTTGCAGACCTGATTGTGCTTGGTGGTTCTGCGGCGATCGAAGAGGCTGCTAAGAAGGCTGGCTACAGCGTCGAAGTGCCGTTTGAACCCGGTCGTACCGATGCGACGGATGAGCAAACCGATGTTGATTCGTTTGCACCCATGGAACCGATGGCAGACGGTTTCCGCAACTACGTTGGCAAAAACGTTGACCGGCCCGCACCCGAGTTGTTGGTCGATCGGGCTCAGTTGTTGGGCCTGACCGCGCCAGAAATGACGGTCTTGGTTGGCGGCATGCGAGTGCTAGGTGCCAACGCCGATGACCTGGAAATGGGAGTGTTTACCGATCAACCGGGATCACTCACCAACGACTTCTTTGTGAACCTGCTGGACATGGATACCCAATGGCAGAAGTCTCGCATGTGCGAACACTTCTACGAGGGCCGCGATAGCAAAACCGATGAAGTCAAATGGCGAGCCACCGCGGTTGACCTCGTCTTCGGATCAAATTCGCAACTGCGTGCGATCGCCGAAGCCTACGCATCCAGCGATGCCAAGGAAACATTCGTCAACGACTTTGTCGCCGCGTGGACCAAGGTCATGAACGCAGATCGCTTTGATCTTGAAGCCGCCAAGCGTGCGGGATCAAACCCAGTTGCCATGACCAGCAATTAGGTCAGCGACTGCTGAAGATTACGAAACTGATGCCGGAAACGCGAAAGCGTTTCCGGCATTTTTTTTGAACGCAATGAATTCCGTCCCGAAATAACTTCCCGGTTTCCCCGTAGCTGGGCCCGCCAGGATTCAGTCCACCAGAGGCTGCACCCAACGCCGTGAAAAATTTTGGTCCCGCAACAACACGAATTAGTTCGTTTAACCGCGTGGGCATCGCCCCGCGCGTTCGGCGCGGCACGACGCGCGGGGCGATGCCCACGCGGTTAAACAATTGAGAAACCTTTTTCGGCGTTGATCTGTATTCGACTGAAGCCTGGCGGCCGCAGCTACGAAACACTTCGCCAAAGACGGAACTTGTTTCAGGACAGTTCTTAAACAACTGACGAAGCTCTAACCGCTTGTTCGCATTCCCGCTGCGATTCCGTTGATGGTCAACCGAGTCAGGTGTCGTAGGTCTGCTGGGACCTCTTCGGGGCTTTCGGCTTCGTGGCAACGTTTCAGCAATTGAACTTGAATCAAGTTCAGCGGATCGATGTATCGATTGCGAACCCGGATCGATTCTTTCAACCAAGGTGTTCCATCGAGCAGGTCGTCCATTCCGGTAAGCGTTAGGACGCCGGTTCGAGTCTTGCTGAATTCGTCCGATACCATCGCAGCAATCGTCGCCAGCGAAGGACTGCCGTCCGCCAACTTGGAATAGTGATCCGAGATTCCAAGATCCGTTTTCGCGAGCGCCAATTCTGCGTTGTCGATGCAAGCTCGGAAGAAAGGCCAATCTTGATACATCTTTTTGAGTTCAGCACACTTGGTTTCGTCTTTTAGCATCGTCCCAAGTGCGGTTCCCAAACCGTACCAAGCCGGAATTAGGCATCGTGATTGAGTCCACGAGAAAACCCATGGAATCGCACGCAGGTCCGACAGGCTTGCGCCACCGCGACGACGGGAAGGCCGCGAACCGATCGGCAATTGTTCAATTTCTGACACGGGCGTGACTAGGCGAAAAAACTGCACAAAGCCATCGTGTTCCACCAATTCGCGATACTTGGTGTGCGACGCATCGGCCATTTGGTCGATGCAATCACACCAGGATTGTGGATCGGGTTCGCTGGGTTTTCCCGAGGCCAACATCGATGACCAGATGACTTGTTCGAGGTGTCGGTGAGCGATTTCGGGATCGTCGTATCGATCCGCAAGCACTTCGCCCTGCTCGGTAATCCGAAAGGCTCCGCGAAACGTTCCCGCCGGCAAGGAAAGAATACTGCGAGCAGCCGGCCCACCACCGCGACCAAGCGATCCGCCGCGACCGTGAAAGAAGGTCAATAAAACGTCATGCTTGGACGCCAATTCGACGAGTTCTTTTTGAGCCTGATGCAATGCCCAGCAAGCCGAAAGATAGCCGCCATCTTTGGTGCTGTCGGAATAGCCCAACATGATCTGCTGTTCATTTTTCTGTGCGGCCAAATGATCACGATAGGGTTTCGCCGCCAGCATGCCTTCCAAAATGCCCGGACCATGATGCAAGTCATCGATCGTTTCAAACAGCGGAACAATGGGAAGATGAAATTGATGCTGAATCGAAGTGCTGCGAGTTTGTTTCCATAGCCACAGAACCGTCATCACGTCACTTGGTGCGGCCGTCATGCTGATCACATGGCCACCGATCGCATCTGAACCAAACGCATCGACGACGCGGTGCATCAGATCGAAAAGCTGCAACGTGTCGTCGGTGATCGGAGCCAGTTCGTCGGCATCCATGTGGATCGTTTTTTCGATCGAATTTAGAATCGTCTGAGTTCGCTGGGGTTCGTCCAACGACGCCGGGTCTTCGCAAATGCTGCTTTTGATCAGCAGTTCATCCAGTACTTCTTTGTAAACGCGAGCATCTTGGCGAATGTCCAACTTTGCCAAGTGAAAGCCAAACGCTTCGATCCGGCGCTGCCAAATCTCAACTTCCTCGGCAATCAGATCTCCGCTAACCCCACCAGCAACCGCCCGTTGCAAAACAGCAACATCGTCCCCAAGTTCATTTGCATCTGCGTAGGCACCCGGCGGTAATTCTTCGTCGTCAAGCGATACCTGACGCGTTTGTTCAAGTCGCCATTTGATGATCGAAAGCCAGCGTCGGCAAAGTTCGGCGGGTGGAAGTGCGTTGAGCTGTTCTTTCAACGGTGGCCAAATTTTGGTTGCCGCATCAATCGCGTCGGACAAGTCTTGCCGCGTATTGCTTCGGCGGTACGACAAGCTGAGTGAATCAAAAAGTTCGTGACAGGCGGCTAGATGAAAGTCCATCGCAGCATCTCGCAGCCACTGGAACGTTTGCTGGGTCACTTCGGCGGTTACGCCCGGGTGTCCGTCGCGGTCGCCGCCGATCCATGAACCAAAGGTCAGGCATGGACGCGTGATTTTCACAGCATCGCCAAAGTTTTCTTCGATGCCTCGGTGCATTTCCTCCATGATCTTTGGAACTTCATTCCAAAGCACAGGCTTGATGGAAAGGCCTCGGTTGACTTCGTTGATCACCGAAGGCTTCCACGGGCGAATGAAGTCGGTTTGCCAAAGTTTGGAAAGCTCGGATCGAAGCTGGCGTTGAACTTTTTCCTTCTGCATTGGCATGATGTCGTCGCTGTAACTTGCCAACAATTCGCGAAGCCGAGTCAGCTTGCGTCGAACACTGCGACGTTTCGCGTCGGTTGGGTGAGCGGTAAAGACCAATTCGATTTGCAGATGATTGAGTACCTGCTGCATTTGATCGGCAGTGATGCCCGATTTTTTTAGTTGCGCGATCGCACCACGAATCGATTCTTGCTTTGGCTGTGGATACGCTTGTTTTGCCCGATCAGACAACACACGAATGCGTTGACGGTCTTCGGTCAAATTCAATAGATCCATAAAAATGCTAAAGGAGCGAATCACGACTCGCAGTTGGTCGTCGGACAGTTCACTGATAAAGTCCACCATCTGCGTTTCCGCGTCGTCGGTTCCGCTCCGGCGATCCCAGGCCAGTTTTCTGACTCGTTCGACGACTTGAAACGTTTCTTCGCCGGCAAGTTCACGAACGGTTTCACCGAGCATCGATCCAATAAATGCGATCTCGCCTCGAAGTGAGCTTTCTTCTTTTCCTTGCTCCAGTGCGGTCTGGGCATCTTTGGAAGTTGATTGTGATGGCATGCTGACGTTGTTTTTTTTGCTGGGAAACGGAAAACTTGGCCCTAGTCTAATTTTGCTGAGGCAATCATGGGACCGGACGACTGAATTATGCAGTGAGGGCGAACAAAGCCACCGTGGTCGCGTTACAATGTCGATCCAAGCAACTCTGCGATGCTTACGTACCCGCTTCCTATCTCCTTAGTTTTTGACCAAGACTCGCCGATGCCAACTCGTACTGCTGTTTACACCGGATCCTTCGACCCCGTTACGCTGGGGCACTTGCACATCATTGAACGATCGGCCCCTCTGTTTGACCGGTTGGTGATTGGCATTGGAATCAATAGCGAAAAGAAATCGCTTTTCGATCCGCACCAACGCGTCGATCTGATGCGGCAAGTCACCGGCAAGCTTGGAAACGTTCACATCGAAACGTTCGAAGGCCTGGCGGTTGATTTTGTTCGCAGCGTCGATGCACACGTGATGATTCGCGGAATTCGTCCGCTGACGGATATCGCTGGCGAATTCACCATGATGATGGCCAACCATCAATTGGATCCGGGCATCGAAACGTTGTTCTTGATGGCGGCCGATCGCTTTGCCCACGTCAGCAGTTCGTTGCTGAAACAAATTGCGGCGCTTAGCGACGATGACGAACAGCTTGCCAAGTTTGTGCCTCGGGAAATCATCGCACCTCTGCGTCAGCGGATGCAGCGTTAAGACAGACCGGCGTTCAAGCCATTAGAATTTCGGTGATCGGTTTTCCTTCGCTGCGTTTCATGGGACGCCCAATCGGAGTTTCAATTTCGTTGCTTGGTTCGATGCCGATCGCGGTCAAAATCGTCGCGTGGATGTCTTCGATTGTCACAGGATTTTCGATGTCGGCCAATGGTTGGTTTGGATCCAGTTTGGGATTGGGCGAGGTCGAACCGTAGACGACACCGCGCCGCATCCCGAGTCCTGCCAACAGGATCGAAAATCCGTGCGGCCAATGATCTCGTCCTTCGGCCGCGTTCATTTTTGGCGTACGCCCGAATTCGCCACCGCAAACCACCAGCGTTGATTCAAGCAGATCGCGATCTTTCAATCGAGTCAGCAATGACGCGAGCGCCGGATCAAGCGTGCCCGCGGCGCTGCGATGCAAAGAGTGATTAGCGACGTGGGAATCCCAACCGGATAGCGTGACTTCGACGCATCGACTTCCCACTTCGATCAAACGCGATGCCGCCAAACATCCACGGCCAAACGGAGTGTCACCGAAGGCATCGCGAGTCATCTTGCTTTCGCTTGAAACGTCAAAGGCATCAAGTTGCTCGCTGGACATCATCTTGAGTGCCGAATCAGTCGCCGATTGATGCAACGTCCGCATGGACTCCATTTTTGCCAGACGCCCACGACGAAATTCTTTCTCGACAACATCTGATAGATCGCTGATACGTCTTGCAAAACGATTGTCATCGGTGCGAGCAGTGATGTCAGGAACCGTGCTTGCTGGATCGCCGATCTTGAATGCGTCGTACGCAGCACCGAGGTAACCTCCGCGTGCTGGTGACGATTCTGGCAAGATCGAAATATGCCGCGGGATATCGGAACCACGTTGGTCCGCATGACACAATATCGATCCAACCGACGGATGACGCAGCGTCGGATCGGGGCGGAAGCCTGTCTTGGCGTTGTAGACCGCTCGAGCGTGGTCGCCTTCTTTGCCCGTCACGCTGCGAACGAGGGAACACAGATGCATTTGCTCGGCGATTTGAGGCAACAAATCTGAAATCTGCAAACCAGCGACCGAGGTTTGAATTGCATTGGTTTCGCCACCGATGCGGGTGCCCGCGTGCGGATCAAAGGTTTCCAACTGACTGGCCCCGCCTTCTAGCCACAACAGAATCACATTTTTGGGGCGAGCCGGATCCGTCAAACCTGTTTCATCAGCCATTGCCAATGAACGAGCGATCGAAGACATCATCAACCCGCCCGCAGTTCGCCCCGTCATCGCGCAGCCAGTGAGAGTCCGGCCCAACAAAGTTCGGCGACCGAAGTGGGCCTGGGGATCGCATAGCGAAGAGTGTTCTTGATCAGTCATGGTCTTGGTTCGTTCGATAGGATCGGGCGTTAATGGTTCCACGCAAATTCACTGCTATTGACCAGAACCCACGCGAGGTCTTCGATTGCCTGGCGATGTTTTTTTTCAGATAACAGTTGGCTTTCAAAATGGTCGAGTTCCACTTTCGTGGGATGCCGGTTCAGGACGCTCAGGTAGATAGAATCGATCGCTTGCGTTTCATCGGTTGCAAACATCGCGACATGCGAGCTTGCATTAAGGACGGGATTGTCGCCGATTAAATCTGCAACCATGCCCCCGTTCATCATCAGCAACCGTTGGGTAATCGTGATTGCGTCAGCGGTGAATTCGTCTTCGCCAACATCGCCGTAGCGTTGAACAAATTTATCTCCGTCAAAGATCGCTTGAAGCTGCAAGAACAAAGAAGATTGGCGATCGATACGTTTGATTCGAGCCGATTGAATCAACACCCCTGCGACTTGCTCGGGACGCAATCGAACCAACGGAAAAACCGCAAAGTTTTCTTCGTGTTCCGTTGTGACTTCAAAGTCGGCACGACTGGCGACTCGAAACGCATCGCTGCAAGCGATCAAGCCGATCAATCGCCGTAAGTCGAATCCGTGATGCACAAAGTCCTCGGCGAGCACATCCAGGAATTTTGGATGCGTTTGGTCCATCGGCAAGTCATCAACGCTGTCACCGATCGGCTTTCCAAACATCAATGCCCAAACGTGGCTGACCGCGGCCATCGCAGCTTGGTGGTTTTCGGGATGGGTGATCCAATTCGCTAATTGCCGCCTGGCATTGTTTTCATTTCCGAGCAAGTGTTTCTGTTAGGGAACAGTCGCGGGAACGGAAACGGTTGAATCGGTATCCAAATACTGAAATTCATAATTGACATCTCGGTTGCGAACACCTTGCAGACCGCGATTTTTTGCAGCAGTGAAAAACGCTGCCAGTTGATGGAAATCAGCCTGTTCGCCCGAACGAGAATGATCTTCTTCATCGACAAACGAAACGTTTCCCAAAAAATCATCGTGGCATTGCAGGCAATCAATTCGCAGTCCCAGGAAAACTCGCGACGTACGAGCCGCCAGCCGAACCGGGTCAGGCTGATCGTTGTTGCTGCCGAAGGTCGCTGTCAAGAAATTGACTTCTGGCTTGTCGGTCCACAAGCCTTCCGCAGTGATCAGCGATCGGACCAATCGATCGTAACTCCAATTTTGAGCGATCACTTCGGTCAACCACTCTCGGAATCGCCGCCGACGAAACTTCAAAAACGGACCTTCATCGGCCCCCACAAATTGACGCTCCAGCCGTTGGGCCCAGTAATGATGGAACCGATGGTCATTGAACAAGTTTTGTAGGTGAACATGTTCACGATCGGATTCCGACACTGATTCCAGTTCGCGAATCTCCTCGAGCGAAAGCCCACATCCGACCAGAGCCAACGACATTCGTCTGCAAACGGTCATCCAATCCGCTGTCGGCGCTGTTTCGATTCCGAGTGCATCGAGTTCGCTTTGACGAAGCTGGTTTAATTGGTTCAGGGTGTCGGTAAAGCCAGGGATTTGGGCCAGCCGAGTTGATCTAGCGACTAGATTCGACTTTGCCGTTCCCGAATCGTCTGGATCGGAAATACCGGAAACCAGGTACGCAAAAGACACCAAAACCAACAGTGCAAACCATCCCCAACGCAGAATCGCAAGAACGGTTGTTTGAAGAGTCTGCATGGGACAGAGATTTGGAAGATGGAACGATGCCCTTGCAAGTTGATTCGTTGCGTCAGTGAAAGTCTTGGTAACAAAAAATGGAAGAACGCGACATTTCTCGGTGAATGATGCACTGACGTACTGAAGAGAGGTTTGAATGATAAAGAGTTTGTCTTAAAACATAGCTGATCCCGCCAGGGTTCAGTCCACGATCGGATCGAGCTTGACTGAACCCTGGCGGGATCAGCTACGGGCAGGTCCGACTTGCCGGAATTTGGGCCGGTCCCAATCAGCAATCAAACCCCCTCAACTTCGACGCTTTGACCGCCTTGCTGCAACGACCGATCGATCGCGTCTAACAAAGCCTGCGTTTGCAAAGCTTGCTGATGCAGCGGAGTCAGGTCTTCATCGCCAATCAAACGCTCGATCATGTTGCGTTCCTGGTTGCCTTCGAAGGTATGAGATTCTACTGATCCAGTCGAATCGTGGATCCAGCAACGGGTGGGGCGTTCGGTCCAGGGGCGAGTGAAGTCGTCACAGATGAGCGATGATTTGCTGCCGGCAATTTCAAACCATTTTCGTGTCGCGGTGTCGTAACCGCAGGAAAGTGTGGCGGAAATATCGTCGCTTAGCTTAATCAAAGCGGTGACGCGAATCGGCACATCGCCACGCATCACGGCGGTTGCTTGGACTGAAATTGGCAAGTCGTCGATACTTGCAAAGACAATCAGTCCGCCCGCGTACCAAGCCAAATCCAGCAAGCAGCCTCCACCGAGCGACCGATCAAGTCGATGGTCGCCCGATTGAAACGGTTCGTAAAAGGAAACCGAAGCACTGATGTGACCAATTTTCCCAAATTTTTGCTCGAGCAACCAAACTTCAAAAGCACGGCTGCGTTCGTGGTGCAGCCAACCGGTCGCGTCTAGCCAGCGAACTTGATGAGTGCGACAGGCCGTGTCAATCTGCTTGGCCTGTTCCAGATTCATCGCGAGCGGTTTTTCGCACAGAACATGTCTGCCTGATTCGGCTGCCGCGATCGACCATTCCGCATGCATCGACGGGGGCAGCGACACGTAGACTGCATCGACATCGTCGCGGGCGAGCAGTTGGTCGTAGCCGTTGACCGCGTTTTCGATTCCGTATTGGTCCGCGTACCAACGTGCCCGTTCGGCGTCACGGCTGGCGATCGCGGTGACTGCGACGTGATCCGTGGATTGTAGGTCGGCGACCAACCGGCGAGTAATACGACCGGTGCCGATGATTCCGAATCGAGTGGTCGTTTTTGTCATGATAGATTTCCCTGGCGTTGCCGCATTGCCGTAGTTGCACGAAAGGTACCCGAGCCCTGATAATGGCGTGCAGGGGACAAGTTCGCTACCGCTGTTTTGTGAGCACAGTTATGTGAGCACAGTTTTGTGAGCATGGCCCGCCAGCTAATTCCGCCTGCTTACTCCGCTCGCCAATTCTTTCCGGTTCACTCCGCTCGAACGTATGCCAAGCCATTCGCCACTCGATACGACGATCGCAGTGGTGACGCCTGAAAATATCGCTTTCGATTATCAGTTAGCAGGACCGTTTCGGCGGATGCCGGCTTATCTGATCGATTTGCTGGTTCGCTGGGCCGCGATCGTGATCTTAGTCGTTTTGGCGTTCTTCATCGGTCTGTTGATTAACATTCAAACGCTAGGGCCGTTTGTGATCGCTGGAATGTTTTTGACGTACTTCGTCATTAGCTGGTTTTACGGCACGGTGATGGAAACTTTTTTCAACGGCCGGACGATTGGAAAATGGGCGTGCGGCATCCGAGTCATTGATGTCGATGGTCGTCCAATCAACGGCCGGCGAGCGTTCGTGCGAAACCTGTTGCGGATCGTTGATCTTTTTCCGATGGCCGCACCGGGGATTTTTGTCGATTCTGATATCCCACCGGTTTTTATTATTCCCACGGGGCTGGTCGGATTGATTGCGATGATGTCGACCAAGCGCTTGCAACGACTTGGCGATTTGGCAGCCGGTACGATGGTGATCATTGACCAACGGAGTTGGCGGTTGCCAGTGGCGAAGGTCGATGACGCCCGAGTCCCAGCATTGGCATCGTTCATCCCAGCGGATTACCGAATTTCGCGAAGCATGGCACGAACGCTGGCCGTTTACGCTGAACGACGTCATTACCTAACGCCCGCGAGACGTCGCGAAGTGGCCAGACATTTGATCATCCCGCTGATCGACCGTTTTGAATTTCGCAGCGACATTGATCCAGACTTGCTGATGTATGCACTCTATTACAAAACGTTCCTTGCCGAATCGTCCGCCGAGTTACCCGATCTTGGATCGTTGGCGGGATACAGTCCGCTGCGTTCTAGCGTTGCTGAAGTCATGGTTGACGAAGCAACCGACGCTGAAATTCCGATCGCAGGAGTCGTCGAGTGAACGTTGCTGCACTGCTTGAAAATCGCCGCGACCAATGGGCCGAGTTAGAATTGTTTTGCGATGCTTTGGAAAAGCGGGGCAAGGTTTCTGCGTCGATGGCGGCCAACTATCAAGGATCGCAGGGGATCGCAAGGTTTTCGGCTTTGTATCGCAGTGCCTGCGCCGACCTGGCTCTGGCGGATGCCTACCAATTACCGCCGGCAACGGTGACTTATTTGCACCGATTGATTGCTCGTTCGCACAACCAATTGTATCGAGCCAATCGATTTGAACCGGCGCGGTGGGTGGACATGATGTTCTACGATGCGCCGCAACAGATTTTTGCGGACCCCTGCGTCAAGATTGCGTCGATCGTTTTCTTTGGACTCTTTGCGTTGGCGATGTACATGGGACGCAACGATGTTTTGTTTCCTGGTTTTGTGGAAGCGATCATTGGTTCAGCCGGAATCGAACAGATGGAGGAATCGTTTGAGCAACCGCTAAGTGGTTCGCTGAATCACTACGTGCCGATGGCTGGTTTTTACATCATGCACAACACGGGCATTGGGCTGCGTTGTTTTGTTTTTGGACTTTTGATTTTGCCTTGCCTGTACGTGCTGTCGTTTAATGCGATCTATTTGGGCGCAGCGTTTGGCTACATGGCTCGACCTGATGCCGTTGGCGGTGACAACTTCTTTCATTTTGTGACGGCACACGGGCCATTTGAATTGACCGCGATCGCGCTTGCCGGTGGCGCGGGACTTCGGTTGGGCGTTGGATTCTTTCGTACCTGCGGACTGATGCGAATGGAATCGCTGCGCGAGAGTGCGATGCGGGCGGTTCCGATCATGGCGGCGTCGGCGGCATTGTTCTGCATGGCAGCCTTCACCGAAGGGTTTCTTTCGCCAAGTCCGGCACCTTACATCGTCAAAGCGGCTTGGGCAGTTTTGTCGTCGGGGCTGATCAGTTTCTACTTTGTCGTGCTCGGGTTTCCACGCGACGCGTTCACTCGAACACCAACTGCAAACGACGGCCAGCCAAGTCCGTTTGGTTTTGAGGATCCGCCGGAGTTGACGGGCAGCGGAGGTCCAAACGATGCAGCTTGATCAAACTCACGTGAAGGTTCGATTGCGGACGATGGCCGAGATTGGTGATCTTGCGCTGATCATGGTTCGTCGTTACCCCGCTGCGATTTTGGTTGGCTTTGCCACGGGCGCTGTGTTCTGGGCACTATTGGATTTGTTGGTGTTGGCGTGGATTCCAATAACGGAGTCTTCCTATGGGCTTGATGACGAAGAAGCCGTTTGGGAGATCATTCGTTACCTTGCTTGGATGGGATTGCTGGTCATGTTGCAGGCACCCGTGGCCGGTGTGCTTTCGACTCTTTATTTGGGGTTGGCGGTGTTTGAACAGCGACCAACTTGGGCGAGCGTTCGCACCGAAGCCAAGCGTGGATTTAAGCGATGGTTTTGGAAATTGGGAATCGTCCGGTTCGCTTTACCGCCTGTCATTTTTCTGGCGTGCCGTTGGGGGCAGCCTGCAAGCGGATTTTGGGATGCGTTCGTTCCGCTAGTGATTTTGCTTTGGGTTTCGTTGGTGCGAGCGTCTAGCCCGTTCATGCCCGAGATTCTGTTGTTGGAACAGTGTCCGATTCGGTCAAAGTCCCCAGACGTGATCACGGCGTCACGCCGATCAAAATCGTTGCACGGTCCGATGGCGGGCGACTTATCAGGACGGTTCATTTCGGTCTCCTGCGTGTTGGTGATCTTGTTGTTTTCGATTGGATATTCGCTGCTTTGGGCGCGTGGTATTTCATTTGGACGCTGGGATGTGATGAATCTGTTTGTGTTGTTGGTGATTTATCCGTTTTCACTTTGGTGCGTTGCGGGGATCAGTGTGATGGTTCGGATCTTGAACTACTTGGATTGCCGAATCCGACTGGAGGGCTGGGAGGTCGAGCTTGCTGTTCGCGCCGAAGCGATGCGTCAATTTGGTGAAGAGCCGCTGGCCGTGGCGACGGAGGCAGCATCATGATTGCGTTTGCATCTCGCGTCGTTGCAGCGGTTCTGTGCATTGCGTTTTTTTCGGTTTCGCTTTTTGCCTCGTTAGGCCGAGCTGACGACGCTTCACTGGCTGAAAATGTGGTCGTGGAGGACTCGATTTGGTACGACGCAGACGAAGGCAAGATTAAGCCGATCGTTTTGCAGCCTAGCGTTGATGATTCGTTGAATCGCGATAGCCGCTGGTTGCCTAAGCCAGAGAAAGTTCGTAAGCCAGACAGTTCGGCACCCACTGGCGGCGGTGGTGGCGCGGGCGGTGCCGGCGGGCTGTTTGGATCGGGGCTGACGCTTGGGAATCTGTTGGGTTGGCTTTTTTTGGTCGTTCTGTTGGTCTTGGGCGTGGGGACAATCATGTGGGCACTGAGCAAGGCCGAGATTGAAATGACGGGAGGATCTAAACGATCCGGAAATTTGGTAACCCAGACCTTGGACGAACAAACGGTCGAGCGGATGAAGCATTTGCCTGCTGAACTGCGACAAACCGGAGTAAACCTACGAAGTGAAGCGGAGCGTTTGATGAAGGCCGGGCTTTTTGACCAAGCCATTATCTTGCTGTTTGGTCATCAGCTTTTGTTGCTGGATCGAAAGGCGCACTTGCGGTTGAATCGCGGGAAAACCAATCGTGGCTACTTGCGAGAATGTCGATCAGCGAGCCCACCATGCTGTGAACATCTTGCGAAAACGGTGCAGGCGTTCGAGCGTTCTTACTTTGGCCGACATGAAATTACGGCGGAAGAGTTCAATCGTTTGTGGGAAAATAACGAGCAATTGGAAAATGCCATCGATACAAAACCAGAGGTGGCAGCGTGAGAAAGGTGTGTGTAGTCGTGCTCGCGTTGTCGCTGACTTGGGTTGCCGGATGCAGTCGGTTTACGCGTGAGTATGGAAACAGCAAAGGAATTTCGGGGCGTCAGAGCTTGAATGGCTTTGGTGGTCTACGGCGTGCTTTCAAGTCGGCTGGTTTTGAAACTCGCGATGTCACGCGGCTGACCGATCGTGTTGGTCGAAGCGACGTGATTGTTTGGACGCCGCAGGAGTATGGCCCCATTCCTGCCGATGTGACTCGCTGGTTTGAAAGTTGGCTGCAAAAAGGAAACCGAACGCTGGTTTATGTGATTCCTGATAGCGGAAGCGAAGTTGATTATTGGCGTGAAGCGTCACGGTTGGCTCCGGCTGGCCAACGACTGGAATATCGCAAGCGTGCCGCACGGGCAACCAATCAGCGATCGGCATGGCGTTTGAATCGTCGATCGATTCCGAGCAATGGATGGTTTGTTGTTTCGCCCTCGATCAGCCAAGTTGTGTCAGCCAGCGACGGTGGTAGCATCGATACTGAATTGAAGTTGACGGCCTATCAAAAACCGAAAGCAAGTGCCAATCCGACTGGTGTGAAGGCCAACGCGGTGCCCGGATTTGGTGCAGCGGGAGCGACTGGCCCCAATTCAGTCGGCATGATGCCAGCGACCACCAATGCATCCGATACCGACGTTGATTTTGATGCCGAGCTCAACAATGCCAAGGGCGAAACGATTGTTGCAACGATTCAAAGCGATCGGTGGGATCAATCGCAAGTCGTGGTGGTTGCCGGTGGATCGTTGCTGACGAATTTTGCGATGACCCGTTTGGCTGGCCGTGAACTAGCGGACCAAATTATCGCGGGTTCCAACGCGATCGCCGTCGAAGAAGCCAATGACAGTGTTTCGGAATTGCCGAAAGCTGGATTCTTGACCACGAATTGGAGCGGCGTCTCGGTCAGCCAGCGCGAACCGGGCGCACCCGTCGCTTCGGGAATGGAGTTACTGACCGTGTGGCCGATCAGCTTGGTGACCATCCACGGCGTCTTGCTTTGCTTAGTCGTTTGCCTAACGCTGTTACCAATCTTTGGCCGCCCCCGAAAACTGCGAAGAGTTGATCACAGCGACTTTGGCGACCACCTGGATGCGGTCGCGGCTCTGATGAACAAAGTGGGTGGCGAAGCATTCGCCAGGCAGCGAATTAGCGAGTACTTCAAACGCGTTCGCGGCGAAAGTTCAGGCCCCTGGGTGCAGCCTGATACCAACGAGCACGAAACCCATACGATTCACCCGCCCACCCATCGACCTGTCGATTAAAGTGAGCCGCGACGCGTAAGCGGCCGGGCCTACCGCACCTACCGCACCAGCGTCTTACCTTACACATTCAAATATCGATTAAAAAGATACTTCGTCCAAACTGAACTCTTAGCGAACGAGAATTTAATCCGTTGAGTAATCTACCACCTGATTCGACACCACCTATTGATTCAGCCACAACTGAATCTTCAAGCAAGTTTGAACCTGTTCGGAAGTTATATGACGCGATCACGTCTGAAATCGGCAAGCTCTTTGTCGGCCAAGACGAATTGGTGCTCGGTTCGCTGACCGCACTTTTCGCGGGTGGACATGTGTTGATTGAGTCTGTTCCTGGGCTTGGGAAGACGTTGTTCGTTCGAACGCTGGGCCGCGTGTTGGGATGCGAGAATGGTCGTATTCAATTTACTGCCGACTTGATGCCATCAGACATTACTGGTGCACCGGTGTTTGACATGCAGAAAAGTGAGTTTCAATTTCGGCCCGGGCCGGTGTTCACTCAGTTTCTGCTCGCCGACGAAATCAACCGCTCGCCCGCAAAGACGCATGCGGCGCTGCTGGAGATCATGCAGGAATACCGAGTCACGGTGGATGGAACCAGCCACAAGGTTCCCAAGCCGTTCTTGGTGATGGCGACGCAGAATCCGTTGGAAAGCGAAGGCACCTACAATTTGCCGGAAGCACAACTGGATCGGTTCATGTTCAAGTTGCGGGTCGACTATCCGACGGCCGACCAGGAAGCTGAAATCCTGAAGATGCACAGTCGCCAAGTTGATTTGAACAAACGGTTGTCCGAAGAGGTCCAGACGGTTACCGGACCAGGGCAAGTCGAAGAGGTGATCAAGCTGTGTGGTGAGGTCCGAATCGAAGATAGCTTGGTGGATTACATCAACAAAATTGTTCGTGCGACGCGCAGTTGGCCAGCGTTTCATTTGGGGGCATCGCCGCGAGCAGGCCTGGCGTTGATGCAAGCATCCCGAACACTGGCAGCTTTCAACGGCCGTGATTTTGCGGTGCCAGATGACGTGGTCGAAATCGCAATCCCAGCTCTGCGTCACCGAGTTCAGATGACCGCTGAGGCAGAGATCGAAGGCCGTTCCGTCGATGAGGAGTTGCTGTCGCTTGTCCGAGGAATTGAAGTGCCCCGGCAGTGAGCCTTTTTTGATCGTTGTGCGATCGGAATGTTCCCGAGTAGCCCCGGAGGGACGGAAGCCCTCTGCCGGTGGCGCAGCCCTCGTTGTTATACACAAATCTTATGTCACCGACGGCTGGGATTTTGGGCCGAAACTAATCCAGCACGCACTGATATCATGTAGGCGTTCCATTCCTCGCATGGTTGTGTCGGGACCTGGTTCATCATCACGAGCTCGATCGATGTAGCCACCAAGCCG
>NZ_LWSK01000066.1 GCF_001642955.1 Rubripirellula obstinata
CGGTGCGCGACATGCCGTAACTCGCTGAGGCTCGCTACGGCCTACATGTTGTTCCTCGGGAACTTGGAAAGCGCGATCTTTTGGGGTCGGGATAGCGATTCCGCTGAAATTCGAGTGCCGCGAAAAGGAGTGACAGGGACATCAGTACGCAGCCGTTAAATTGCATCCTCACGAACCTGTACACCCCGTTTCGGGGCACTCGTTCAACACTGTCGAGTGGACCAACGTTGCACGCGTTGGTCCTCGCCAATGGTCCCAGCGACGTCGTTCAACATCGCGGAGTTACACTCTAAGTAAAACTTTGCCGGTTAGCGACCCTGGGGGATCAGATTTAATCAATTTATCTTAGAACTCGCTCCCGATGAACACAATCAATCGCTTAGGTACAAATCCTTTCCTTTATCTCCCGGGGGGCGGTGCCGCGCTGTTATCGGCGACAAATCCGATTTATTATCATTAGAAAGGTTGCCACGAAGACTTCTGATAGTGAACCGATCAGGCTGGATTTTGTCGGCACATTTGTTGCTGCTACGTGGAATCACGGAAGGCTTGCGATTTGTGTTAAAATCTCTAGCACCGTTCACTCAATTCCCGCCCGGAGAACCAACTTTTGCCTGCTTCAACGTCGATTGAAGATTCTGAAAATGTAAGTCCACACGAACGCACCGATCACGGAGGCGGTCCGCTGAAAATCACCCTGATCAGCCTGCATGGATTGGTTCGTGGACACGATATGGAATTAGGACGTGACGCCGACACCGGCGGTCAAGTGAAGTATGTGGTCGAACTGGCCCGGGAACTGGCGTCCCATCCCAACGTCCGTGATGTCGAATTGCTGACGCGGCAAGTGATCGACCCCAAGGTCCATGACGACTACGCGGCCGTCGAAGAAGTCATCGGCGAGAATGCAAAGATCATTCGGATTCCCTTCGGTCCCAAACGTTACTTAAAGAAAGAAGCGTTGTGGCCCTACATTGAAATGTTCATCGACCAAACGCTGGTCCATTTCCGACGGACTGGCGTTCCCAGTCTGATCCACGGTCACTACGCCGACGCCGGGTTGGCCGGTGCTCACCTAGCTCGATTGCTGCACGTTCCCTACATCTTCACCGGTCACTCGCTCGGTCGCGTCAAGCAGCAACGTTTACTGTTAGGAAAGTCGACCGCCGAATCGCTCGAGAAACGCTACAAGCTGACGACGCGAATTGAGGCCGAAGAAATCGCGTTGGAAACCGCGTCGATGGTGGTGACCAGTACGAGTCAAGAGATCCAGCAACAGTATGAGTTGTACGATCACTACCAACCGGACCGGATGGAAGTGATTCCGCCGGGCGTCGATCTGTCATTGTTTTCGCCGCCCGCGGGGCTTTGCGATGACGTGTCGAATGATGGCGTGTCGAATGATGGTGCAGGCGAAACAGCTTTCGCTCGCCCCGCAATCGCCGACGCGGTGGACCGTTTTTTGGCGGACACCAGCAAGCCGTCGATCTTGACGATGGCTCGGCCCGACGAGCGTAAGAATCTGGAAAAGTTGGTCGAGGTGTACGGCGAAAGTCCGCAACTTCAAGAGGCCGCGAACCTGATCATGATCATGGGCACGCGTGATGATCTTTGCGAATTGCCCAAGGGTGGGCAGCAGGTGATTACCAACGTGCTGTATTTGATCGACAAATATGACCTGTACGGCAAAGTTGCTTATCCCAAAACACACGCGCCCGACGAAGTGCCGGATCTGTATCGATGGGTGGCGTCAAAGAGGGGCGTGTTTATCAATCCTGCGTTGACCGAGCCGTTTGGTTTGACGCTGTTGGAAGCTGGTGCGACCGGTTTGCCAATCGTGGCGACGCACGATGGTGGTCCGCGTGACATTATCGCGAATTGCAATAACGGTTTGCTGGTTGACCCGCTTGATAATCAACAGATCGAACATGGATTGTTGCGAGCACTGACGGAACCGGATCAGTGGAAGGAATGGTCCGATGCGGGAATCCGGGGCACGCGAGAACACTACTCGTGGACTCAGCACGCCAATCGATACTTGCGTGACGCCGGCGACATTCTAAGCCATTCCGCCGTGCCCGCACTGGTCAACAGTCCGCGGGAAAGGCGATTGCCCGAGTTTGACCGCATCATCATCACTGATTTGGATAACACGTTGACCGGTGATGACGACGCGCTGCGAGAATTTCATGACTTGCTAAACGCGAACGAAAACATTGGCTTTGGGATTTCGACCGGACGTCGCTTGGACGTTGCAATGGATTTGATCGAAAGACTGAATCTGCCGCGTCCTGATTTGATCGAAACGGATGCTGGCACCCAATTGCATTATGGGCCTCAATTGACGGCGGACCTGAGTTGGCGAAAACAGATTGGGTATGCCTGGGAACCGACCAAAGTCCGATCGATTCTGGACCCGATGCCGGGCGTCAATTTGCAAGAAGATCGCAGCCAATCTGAATTTAAGGTTGCCTACCAGATCGATCCCGAGGTTTCGCCAAGCCAGCTTGAGATTAAAAAAGCTCTTCGCGAAGCCGGTGTGCGTGCTAAGGTTGTTCTGTCGCTTGGAATGTTCTTGGATATCATTCCCGTTCGCGGCGGCAGCGATTTGTCGGTGCGTCACGTCCTTTGGAAATGGGGCTTTTCGCCGGAAAATGTGCTGGTCGCCGGCGACAGTGGCAACGACATTGGAATGCTGCTGGGGCGGACGCTCGGTGTGGTGGTCGCCAATCATGGCAAAGAAATGGAGGTGCTGCGAGATCGACCGCGAGTCTATTTCTCAGAGAACTCTCACGCCCGTGGAATCCTAGAAGGCATCGAGTACTACCAGTTTTTAGGCAACATTGTCATTCCGAATGATCGCATCGAACCACAATCAATCGAATCCGCCTGATCCAAGTCGCCCACAAGCGATAAAGGATGCGGAGACGACGTTGGGAGGTTCGGTCGTTGACAGTGGTATCAATGTTGATAACCCTGAAACCATGACTCGTCCGATTCACCCGTCGCCTTTGGATTCTTTTCAGGTTTCGCACGATGCTGACGGTTTAGAACTGGAAGCACAGATCTCGCTGCGCCGGATCGCACCTCGGATCACCCAGTTTTGGCAACAAACCGAAACCGATGATCGCTTGCGCGACGAGTTTGAAACGCGACTGATCCGGCATTGGTCCGAAACCTTCGGCCTGCTGCACGAACTGTATGGGACTCGCTACGATTTTTTCTATCACCTCGAACAGATCATTCTGACGGCGGCCGATGCCTGGGTCACGCGGCCTGAATCGCTGCGACAAGTCGATCGGCATCGCGAAATTGAACCCGATTGGTTTGAATCAGAAAAGGTCGTTGGCGGAGCACTCTATGTGGATTTGTTCAGCGAAAATCTTGGACGACTGCGTGAACAAATTGGCTACTTCCAACAGCTCGGCCTGACCTATCTGCACCTGATGCCGCTATTCGCGGTTCGCCCCGGAAACAACGACGGTGGCTATGCGATCAGCAATTATCGCAGCGTTGATCCCAGGCTTGGAACGATTGACGACCTGCGGATGTTGGCCGAGGAATTGCGGGCCGTTGGCATCACGTTGGTCTTGGACTTTGTTTTCAATCACACGTCCGATGAACACGAATGGGCCAAGCGTGCTCAATCGGGCGACCGTGAATATCAGCAGTTCTATTACATCTATCCTGACCGTACCGAGCCCGACAAATACGAACACACGCTGCGAGAGATTTTCCCGACGGTACGCCGCGGAAATTTCACCTGGCACGATGGCATGGAGCAATGGGTTTGGACGACGTTCAATAATTTCCAGTGGGATTTGAACTACAGCAATCCAGCGGTCTTTCGTGCGATGTTGGAAGAAATGTTCTTCATCGCCAGCACCGGTATCGATATTTTGCGGTTCGATGCGGTTGCGTTTATCTGGAAAGAAATGGGCACGTCGTGCGAGAATCTGGAAGGCGCGCACAAGATCATTCAAGCGTTTAACCGTCTGGTGCGAATCGCAACGCCGGGTGTGCTGTTCAAATCCGAAGCGATTGTGCATCCCGATGATGTGGTCAAGTACGTGGGCGAAGACGAGTGCCAGATTTCGTACAACCCAACGCTGATGGCGTTGTTGTGGGAATCGTTGGCAACAAGATCGACTCGCTTGCTGAACCAATCACTTAGCCATCGGCACAATTTGCCCGACGGAACCGCCTGGGTGAATTACCTGCGATGTCACGACGACATCGGCTGGACGTTCGATGACGCGGACGCCGCCGCAATCGGCATCAATGCGTACGATCACCGGAATTTCCTAAACCATTTTTATACCGGTCAGTTTAAGGGATCGTTCGCACGCGGCATTCCGTTTCAAGAGAACATCGCGACCGGCGACATGCGAATCGCGGGTACTTTGGCGTCGTTAGCCGGGTTGGAATTGGCGATCGAAAAGGACGACGAAGCCGAAAAGGAATTGGCGATCGGTCGAATGATGTTGCTGCAGAGCATCACGCTAAGCATCGGCGGCATTCCGCTGCTGTACCTGGGCGAAGAATGGGGCATGCTGAACGATTACGACTTTGTCAAAGACCCAGCCAAGGCAGGTGACACACGTTGGGTTCACCGTCCGAAAATGAAGTGGGAATTCTTAGAAGAGTTGGACGACAAGATCGAATCCGGCGGCGGTTCGATTCAACGACGAATTTTCGAGGCACTGCAGCACTTGATCAACGTACGTAAGTCGCAACCGGCGCTGGCGGGACAGCAGATGGAGTTGATTAAGACCGACAACACGCACCTGTTAGGTTTTGTGCGGATGCACCAGAGTCATCGGTTGGTGGTGATCGCCAATTTCGCAGATTCGCTGCAATCGTTTTCCGGCAACGCACTGCGAACCGCAGGCATGGGCCGCTTTTTCGAAGACGCCATCACCGGCCAAACTTTCGCCAGCAGCGAAGACCTGCACCTAAAGCCCTATCAAACCAGATGGCTGTGCCGGGTTTAACTTTTGTCGATTAAAGTGAGCCGAGACGCGTGAGCGGCCGGGCCAAAGCGAGGGAGAGGGTTCACGAGCAACACCGTCCCCTCCCGGCTGGCCTGATGAAAATCATTGCAACGCAGCAAATTGGGCAAGCTGCACCATGGCAGACAACACAAACTGCAGCGCTGTGAAGCGTTGTGGCAACGGCATATTTCCCTGATCGCCAGGATGTAGGCCGTAGCGAGCCATAGCGAGTTACGGCAATTTGCGCACCGCCGTAACTCGCTATGGCTCGCTACGGCCTACTTTCAAGGGTCGCTAAAAGTTGCCAACGACACGTTTTCATCAGCCGCCCTCCCGGCTGCAGGGCAACTCACCTCTGCACAGACCAAACCCACCAATCCGCACAACCGTCTCAACTGACCAGCCAACACCTTTGGCGGAACCTTCTTTCGCTGCAAAACAACGCTTCGGCAGAAGACTGCAACGCGTGACCTAGGGTTTTAGGTCACCTGTCAGCCACCTACCGATGCCCTCTGACCCAATACTGATCGATGAGTTCAACTCCGATTCCGTGGAAACACGTTCGCAACGTCTTGATTCTGTTCGCACCTCTTTGGGGCGGTGCTGCAGTCATCTTTGGTGTCATCGGAATGGGCTATGCCCTGTTTAGCAGCGACGTTTATTCCGCGCGTCAGCCTTTGGTCGTGCGAGACGAAGCAACATCATCACTCGATCGCCTTGGACGATTCCCCAGCCAAACCGAACTGAAAGCGGCCCAAGAAACGATTCTGGAAATGACTCAAAATCCAGAAGTCGTCGGTGCAGCCCTGCGACAAATCGGACCTCCCAGCGGCGGCACCGATTCGTCTTGGCCAAGCACAAAAACAATCGACTCAGTCGCATCGAAATGCGTCAACCTGGTTGCACCGCAGGGTTCGGAATTCGGAAACACCGAAGTCGTTTACCTGAAGGTCAAATCGACCAGCCCAGAACGTGCGACGCTTTTTTGCAATGCGATCTACGACAACCTGACGCAGCAACTTCGCAAGGTTCGTCAAGTTCGTGCGGACAGTGTCATCGCCGAACTCAGCCACTCGCGAGACCTGGCACAGAAGAACCTCAACGAAGTTTCTGCGCGACTACGAGAGATCGAAATCGAATCCGGTGCCGACCTCGGCGAACTGCGAAATCTTAACGACACCATTTCTGGCGACGGAACCAATCGACGTACGCTGGAAGAAACAACCAAAGAACTTCAAACTGCCGAACTAGAACTCCGCAAGATGGAATCGCTTCACAGTTTGTTGGTCGCGGGTGCCGAAGATCCGACGCGATTGCTGATCAGCGGTAGCGATTTGCTTGCCAGCCAACCTTCGTTGCAACGACTCAAAGATGGTTTGATCGACGCACAACTTGCCGCCAGTCAACTTGCTGGTATTTTTACGCCCGCCAATCCGAAGTTGAAGGCAGCCGTCGAAACCGAGTTTGAAATTCGCAAACGGATGCAACACGAAACTGAAGCCGCCATTGCAGCGATGCAACCCAACCTGCAATTGCAAAAAGATCGCGTTGCTCGGCTGAAGGAACGCAACGCAGTTCTCGGACAACGTCTTGCTCACTTGGCAACGATTCGTGCCGACTATTCCAAACTGGATTCCGAAGTCAAGCATCGCACCGAATTGCTGGGCGACGCCGAAAGGTCTCTCTCGGACGCGATCGCAACCCGCTCGGCCGCACTTTCGACCAACCTGATCGCCCAGTTGGGACCAGCACAAGTCGCCGATGACCCAATCGGCCCCGGCGGTTCGGTCGTGACATTGGGCAGTGCAATGGCGGGCCTGATTTTTGGACTCGGTGCAGTCTTCCTGATCGCGCCTGGCCCAACCGATACTCGCAGCGGCCGACGCTGGAGCGACTATCTCGGTGCCGGACGACGCAACGAAGACCGAACCAACACACCGGCGTCCACTGATAAGTCAGAACGCAGGTCGTAAGCTCCGGCAATAGATGTAGGCCGGAACAAACGCAGCGCAGTTCCGGCAATTGCATTGTCCCGGCATTGGATTGGCGGAACTTCGCTAAGCTTGTTCCGGCCTACAACGTTGTTGCTACCGCGAAATGATCTCGACTTTATTCGCGGGCAGCCAACCCTGAATTCCGTCCTTGGCGGTGACTTCTACCCAACCGGGCCGCGTTGCGTTCCATCGCACGACCTGGCCGGACGCCGATGCGATCGTTTGCACAATGTCGAACGATTCGCCGTCACCGCTGCGTAGTTGAACTTCATCAGCAACAATCACAGCGTGATGCGGAAACCAGACGGCGCTGAACTGCAATGCCGCAACGCAACCGGCGAACAACGCAACCAGCAAGCAGCAAGCTGCGATACTTCGCCAAGGAAATGCACTGGTCCAAAGTCTGATTGCCAACGTTAGCCACAATGCCGACCAGGCTGCGATTGCAACGATCAACACCGAACGCATCGGCAGCGAAGTCACTTTCTGAAACAGCCAATTCGAGCCATCAATCGCCAACAGATTCGCTCTCGCGATATCGTCAGTCGGATCTACGTTCAACGCACGCAGATAACTGGCCTTTGACCGCGCCTTTGACATCGTTGTGTCGCCTGATTGCCACCAAGCGTTGCCAAGGTTCACAAGAACATCCGAGCTTTTGAACTGATCCGAATCAATGGACTTCAAGAGGTTTGCGCTGCCTACAAAATCACCGTCACGATAAGCCGATTCAGCCTGTTCCACGATTGCACGTGAATCCGTCAATGAATCCGATGCATGCACGTTGGGACTTCCAGCAACAATTGCAACGAAACAAAATAACGCAGTTGCCGAAATGCTAGACGGTATCTTCCGCTGCGATTTTGCATCCCTGACCAGTTCCATCGCAGACTGCCGCAGTGATTCCAATTCAGATTCCGATGTCAAACGGCTTCGGTTCGCTTGATCCATCCACTGTTCAACACGGACCGCATATCGATGCAGACCAATGGAACGCAGATGACCCAGGATACGATCGGTCGATGGATCCGCGTCGGCGGTGTCCAACGTTGGAACTTTCCACCGCCGTGCCAAATAGTGATTCATGGCATCCGACATCTCAGACGACCGATCAGCGGACTTGATCTTTTCCAACGTCTTCGCCTCCGACGCACTGCGGCGATTGATCCCGACGAACCCACGCATCAACAATCCAATCAGAAATACGACGGGCGGAAATGCAATCGCTGGGACAATAACGTTGATCAAGGAGACGCCGGTGCTGTCCTTGCTAAGCGTCGTGTCTCGCCAGGCCAAGTTCAATGCTGGTTGGTCGATTTGGACACGGGTTTTTGATTCAGAATCTTTGGCTTCAGCAGTTGCCGGGGCAGTTCGAGCGATTCGGTCAAGCTTCAGCACCTCGGCTGGCGTCACGGTGATCGCGATCGGGTCGCTGTAACTGGTTTCGTACTCGCCGCTGTCCGGATCAAAGTACGTGAACGGGATTGCTGGAATCTCGGTCACCGTTTCATCAATCGGGCGAATCGTGGTGGTGAAGATTTTCTGGTTGCGATCGACCTGGCCAGCCAGCGGTTGATCAGTGACCTTGAATTTATCCGTTAGGTCGTCGATCAACGACAACGGCGGCGCGGCAACCGTCTCCATTTGTCCAGTCCCGCGGACACGAATCGTCAACTCAACCGGGTCGCCTGCTTGCACCTTCGTGTTGGACGCATTGGTTTCGATCACGTAACGTCCCACCGCTCCGGCGAATTCTTTGGGTTGGCCTTTGCTTGGAATCTGTTTCGCAACAATGGAATCCAGTTCAGGTTCGACCATCAACGGCATCGACTTGGTGATCTGACGAGTCGTACGTGGACCACCGAAAAAGCTGTCGCCAAACAGTGAACCTGGAAACAAAAGATCATCTCCCAACATCGATTCAAACGACGAGCGTCCACCGCGACGAGATTTTGATTGACCAATCTCCATCGGATACGTAAAGCAAATTTTCACGCCGTCCAAATCCACCGAACCTGGGCGACTGGGAAACAGCGTCGCATCGATTTGGTATCGATAGTACGTAGCATCTTCTCCGTCGGCGTCCTCGCGAATGACTTCGATGCCACGAGGCTGCATTCGGTTTTGTGTCATTTGTTCGATGGCTTCGGCGAACACGCCCCACTGAGTTTGCTCGGACAAAAAACTCCACATCGTGCTATCGCTCAGCTTGATGTTCTCTTCTTTGTTAACGTAAGCCTTAACGTAAATTTTTAGCGACAGTTCAATCGGCTCGCCGACGTAAACCTTGTCTTGCCTGCTTTCGACTTCGGCGATCAGCAAGTCACCAGCGTCGCTCTTGGTCGCCGTGATGCGAACCACTTTGGTGATCGACGAAATTCCATCCGCCTTGACGCGAATCGGCGGGATCGTAAACGTGCCTTCACGAAGTGGGGTCACCAACCATTGGTAGGTCGATGACGTTCGTGATGATCCTGGGCCAATGAAGCTAGAAAAAGACGGAGCACCCATCGATTGGATTTCCAGACCGTCAACGGGATCGATAACGGGCGGATCATGCTTGGATGCATTGTCGATCCGAACCTGCAACGTGATCGGAAATCCCACGTAAGCTTCATCAGACGATACAGCGACCTGGATATCAGCAGCGATGGAAGCCGGAACGCATAAAAGCGTCACGGCAACAACCATTGAACAGATGGCAAAGAGACGGTTCATCATCAATTTATCTTGGCTCACGAAAGTTAAAGTGAATTCAGAAGCAAACGTGGGTGCCACTCACCGAAAGCAATCTCTTTTTGTCCCTAAATTTTTTGTCTAAAAACCTCCTTCGCGAATCGGTCTATGAAAGACGGTTGCAATGAATTTAAGACAAAAAAATTAGAGACAAAAAAATTTGGATTGGGTTTTGTTTGCGAGGGTTTTCTGGGGTCACCAGTCTCTTGGAACGACCACACGTCGAGATCGCTTGAGGGCTTCTAGCAGATTGCGTCGCTGCATGTCACGATCGCGAATCGCTTGCAGCATCTTCTTCGCTTCCTGTTCTGTCATCTCTTTCGCAGCCGGTTGGCTACCAGCAGCGTCGGCACCCGGCTGAGCGTTTCCCTGTTGTTGTTGTTGTTGATTCGATGCTTGCTCGTTTTCACCCGGCTGCTGTGAAGCGTCTTGTTCGGACTGCTGATCACCTTTGTCGTCGTTCTCTTGTTCATCAGGCTTCTCCGGGTCGCCTGAGTCTTCTTCGGATTCTTCGCCCGATTCTTCTTCGTCTGACTCTTCTTTACCTGACTCGTTCGGCTGATCGTCACCGTCTTGCGACTGATCCTGCGGTTCATTTTCTTTTGGATCCTGGTCAGCGGAATCTTGCTGCTGCTGTTGTTGCTGGTCCTTTGATGGATCGTTCTTCTGATCTTGCTGGCTATCGTCCTGCTTTTGATCCGAAGATTTCTGGTCCGATTTTTGATCTTTCAATTGATCGATCAGCCGAGTCGCATTCTCTAAATTGAAACGAGCGTCCTCGTCATCGGGATTCAAACGCAAGCTCGATCGGTAGGCCGCGACCGCATCTTCTAGCAACGGGATCGGGCTGGAATCCTGTTCAGGTTGCGAGCCACCGCCATCACCGAGCCGCACCTGATCATCGCCAGACTTTCGGATGATTTCGGTCGCCTTGGCATACAGCGAATTGCCAAGGTTGTATCTGGCCCGTGCCGCCAATCGGTCATCGCTGCTGGCGGCGGCCTGTTTGAACGACGCCGCTGCATCGTCGAATTGTGATTGCTTGTAATGCTGGACACCCTGGTTGTAGACATCCGCCAAATCGGCCGCCCAAACCTCGCTGGATTGGAATACCAAGCTGGTCAGCGACAGCGAAAAGCAGACTACGGCGGTGTGAAACACGAGCGTCCTGTGGATTGCGAGCGTTGGTTAGCTGCGAAAGTTTACCGGTTACGCAAGATTTTCTGATGTTGCGGATTAAATCGAGCCGATATCCCATCCTAGAGGAACCTTCCCGAACGCCTACCCATACATTTCTATGATCATGTCCGCCAAGCTTTTTCGATGGTCGATTTTCGCGATCATGCTGGCCACTATCGGTCTCAATGCTGATCTTCCTGCTTCAGCGGCGACGCACAATCAACTACGAAAAGCAACCGGCAAGGTTCACAATAAGCTGCGAAAAGCTCCGGCACGCCAGCGAGTTTCGATGGTTGCTCGTGCCGCATCCGGCTCCATTCCCGACCAAATGCCCGAAGCACCACTCGACGGGTCGCTGGTCCAGGGCAACGTTGCACAGGTTGGATTTCTGGACAGCGGAAGTTTTGGCGGAAGTTTTGGCGGTGGCTGTGATGGAAATTGCGGCCCCGTTTGCGATTGCGATTCAATGGGGCCTGCTTGTGGATCCGAACCGGCGTGTGGCTTTGAGCCTGGATGCGGGATTGGGCACGCGATGGAAATGATGGGCCCAAGTTGCGGCTGTGGAAGTTCAAGCTGTGACGGCGGATGCGAGGTTGCCTGCGGGGCCGAAGGAATCTTTGGCGGACCCGGTTTTGGTGATCCCGGGTTTGGTCCTGGCTGTGGAATGGAAGCCATGTCTTGCGACGGCAGCGGCGATTGCGGCTGCGATGCATGCGGTGGATGTGACGTTGACCGCATCCCATTCTTCTTGCCGATGTTGCGAATCAACTGGTGCCGTTTCGATTTCTTTGCCGGCGTCCAAGGGTTCCAGGGCCCCATGAACTTTGCCAGCACCAGTGCCACCGACCCGGCGGTCCGCAGCGGTAGCGGTAGCTTTGGTTTCTACGAAGGACTCAACGAAGGCCGTTCGCTGAAACGATGGCTCGGATGGGATCTATCAGCACAACTCGGTTTGCGAGCCACACAAAACAATCTGATCGGATCCGAGTTTACGAACGAATCGCGACAGCAGGTCTTCGTCACAGGTGGTCTGTTCCGCCGCGTCGATTATGGTCTGCAATACGGCGGCGTCATCGATTACCTGAACGACGATTGGTGGTACCAAGCCGATGTGACTCAGTTCCGCGGAGAACTCAGTTGGAAGACTCGCGGATGCCACGTCTTCGGCTTCCAAGCGATGCAATCGATGGGCGGTGAAACGTCCGACACGTTCGTCCAACAAGCCGACGGGACAACCTTTCAATCGAGGGTTGCCTTTGAACCGATCGACCAATACCGGCTCTTCTATCGTCGCATGCTAAACGGCAGCGGCAATTGGTCAGCCTTCGGCGGTTGGACCGAAGACGATGACGGTCTGCTAGGTGCCAGCCTGAACCTGCCGCTCAAGCGAAACATCGTCCTAGCGACCTCGGCGACCTTCCTGGTTCCCAACGAGGGCGCAGCGAGCAACGGTCATCGTGAAGAGGCATGGAACATTTCAATGGGCTTGGTCTACCGCCCCGGCGGCCCCAAAGGCTGCGGCCGCTACTGCCGCCCCCTGTTCGACGTCGCCGACAACGGAACCTTCATCGTCGGCCAAAACTAGGTCAACTTGATACCGCAACAGATCGCATCTACTCGCTCTGCTGAATCAGCTTGTCACAAATACATCATGCTCCAATCTCGATCATTCGAGAAAGTAGCATGGCCCCCCGGGCCGTGTACGGCGAGACCGGCATCCGTTTGCCATCTGGAGATTTTCGCACGGGCCAGGGGCCCATGCTACTTTTTTCACGCACCGTCGCGGCAAGTAGCATGGCCCCCCGGGCCGTGTACGGCGAGACCGGCAGCCGTTTGTCATCTGGAGTTTGTCGCACGGGCCGGGGGCCCATGCTACTTTTTTCACGCACGGTCGCGGCAAGTAGCATGGCCCCCCGGGCCGTGTACCGCGAGACCGGCATCCGTTTGCCATCTGGGGATTTTCACACGGGCCGGGGGCCCATGCTACTTTTTTCACGCACCGTCGCGGCAAGTAGCATGGCCCCCCGGGCCGTGTACCGTGAGACCGGCAACCGTTTGCCATCTGGAGCTTGTCACACGGGCCGGGGGCCCATGCTACTTTTTTCACGCACCGTCGCGGCAAGTAGCATGGCCCCCTGGGCCGTGTACGGCGAGACCGGCATCCGTTTGTCATCTGGAGCTTTTCGCACGGGCCAGGGGCCCATGCTACTTTTTCCCGCACCGTCGCGGCAAGTAGCATGGCCCCCTGGGCCGTGTACGGCGAGACCGGCATCCGTTTGCCATCTGGGGATTTTCGCACGGGCCGGGGGCCCATGCTACTTTTTTCACGCACCGTCGCGGCAAGTAGCATGGCCCCCTGGGCCGTGTATCGTGAGACCGGCATTCGTTTGTCATCTGGAGATTTTCGCACGGGCCGGGGGCCCATGCTACTTTTTTCACGCACCGTCGCGGCAAGTAGCATGGCCCCCTGGGCCGTTTACGGCGAGACCGGCATCCGTTTGTCATCTGGAGCTTGTCACACGGGCCGGGGGCCCATGCTACTTAGTTCCTCGGCCGCTGGGTTTGGCTGGTCGGCCTAGCAGTCCGTAGGGGAGCTCTGTCGGTCTTCAAGATGCCTTGCGGGCGGCTTTTTTCTTAGCCAGCCAAGCCGCCGAACTGACGACGAGCAAACACGCTACAAAGTCGTCGTAAGCCCTTGTTGTTAAAGGACTTAAAAATGGGCGATACAGAACTCGAATCTGTGACCTCCACGATGTCAACGTGGCGCTCTAACCAACTGAGCTAATCGCCCGATTTGGGTCGGTTTGACCTGGATCGGTTGGCATGCCTTGGTGATGGTGGATGCCTTGGAATAGTCGTATCGGGTTTGAATGGGGGCGTTCTGGAGTGAACTTTGCTCAATCGGTCCGACTTCTTCCGGGCGGACAGTTTGGGCCGGGTTTGATCGATCGTCAAGTCGTCGGTGGAGTATGCGGTGGGCTTGAGGGGCGTTTTTTGGCAAGATGGCTTATCTGATCGCGTAATTCTGGTTAATTCCTGCGATTCGCTGTTGACGCTCGCCCTACTAGCGTCGGATACTTCTGTGTGGTTAGTGCTCGAGTGTTGGTTTTTCTGTAACTTTTGCTTACTGAAAACGACTCGAGGCCTGCCGTTTTAAAAATTCCCTTCCAAATTGCGCGGACGAGTTGTCTGCCGGAGAAGAAACCTACAGAGTGGCTTTAGCTCGAAGAAACCAGATGCCCGATACGCGTGATAGCACTCGTATTAACAACAATATCCGAATCACGCCGATTCGAGTCGTCAGCGAAGAAGGCGAACAGCTCGGGATTATCCCAACCGAGGATGCATTGCAACGGGCTCGCGATGCCGGCTTGGACCTCGTTGAGGTCGCCCCTGGTGAACGTCCACCGGTTTGCCGAATCATGGATTACGGCAAGTTCAAGTACGAGAAGAACAAGAAAAAGAATTCCGGTCAGGCTCACACCAAGACCAAGGAAATTCGACTGCGTCCCAAAACGGGTGACGAGGACGTTCGTACCAAGATCCGCCAAGCTCAAAAGTTCTTGGAGCATAAGGACAAGGTGCAGGTCAGCGTGCTGTTCCGCGGTCGCGAAATGGCTCACATCGAAGAAGGCCGCAAGGTGATGCAGCAGGCGATCGAATTGCTAAGTGAATACGGCAAGGTCGAAACGACTCCGCAACAACACGGTCGTCGCATGATCGCGATGATTGCACCTAAGTAGGTGTTAGGTGTTAGGTGTTAGGTGTTAGGTGTTAGGTGTTAGGTGTTAGGCGTTAGGCGTTAGGCGTTAGGGCAACGCTGGAGGCCCGGCCGCTTACGCGTCGCGGCTCACGTAACTGGACTCGACCGACAAGCTGTAGGGCTTAACGCTTCAAGGGAATTCAATTGGTTTGTGGTGGTGTGACGCCGGGTGAATCGCTCGGTCGGATTTGCTCGGTTCTTGCTCAGATTGCTCCGCTTCGATTGGCGGAAGATTGGGACAATGTCGGGTTGCTGGTTGGGGATCGCGGCGCTGATGTTTCGCGCGCGATGACTTGCCTGACGATCACGCCTGATGTGGTGAAGGAGGCGGTCGAGTCCAAGGTGGATCTGATCATCGCTCACCATCCGTTGCCGTTTAAGCCGCTCGCGAAACTGACGACGGACACTGTCCCCGGAACGATGCTGTTGGGATTAGCCAGCCACAAGATCGCGGTCTACAGTGCGCATACTGCGTTCGATTCAGCGGCGGATGGAATCAATAATCAGTGGGCAAAACTGATTGGGATCGACGATTCGTTGCCGCTGATCACGAGCGAAAATGGCAGCGGTGGAGTTTCCGAGGGACGCGTAAACGAAGGTTCGGGGCGCATGGGGCGATTCGAATCGCCTCGGTCGCTGGGCCAGATTGTGAAGCAGGCGGCCGATGCGGTTGGTCAGCCCAGTGCTCGAATAGTGGGCTCGCCTGATTTGTCGGTTTCCAAAGTCGCGATCGCGTGCGGCAGCGGCGGCAGTTTTTTGGCGGCGGCGAAACGTCAAGGCTGCGACATGCTGCTGACTGGTGAAGCGACGTTTCATACATGCTTAGAAGCACGAAGCCTGGGGATTGGGCTTGGGCTGCTGGGGCATTATCACTCAGAGCGTTTTGCGATGGAGCGATTGGCCAAGCAGTTGGCGGATGAGGTGGACGCGATTGAAGTCTGGGCCAGCAAGGTCGAATCCGATCCAGTTCAGATGCTGTGATGAACTGATTGTAGATTCAGGTGTGAAAGGCGGCACACGGGTTGCAGTCTTGCTACAGTCTGACGGCCAAATCGGCACACTTTTGACGGTTCGCGTCAATCCACGATGTTTTAGACAGGGGAATTGTATGACTCAGCAGAAACGATGGCTCGCAGCATTACCGGTTTTCAACGAAGTCAAATTCGTTGACCAGATCCTGGACGAAGTGCTGAAGTATGCCGATCGGGTGCTGGTCGTTGATGATGGATCGACTGATGGAACGGCTGATGTGCTCTCGCGTCGCAGCGATGTTGATGTGATTCGTCATGCCGAAAATCGTGGCTACGGTGCGGCACTGGTGACCGCGTTCGACTACACGATTGAAAAGAATTTTGACGGCGTCGTGACGCTGGATTGTGATGGACAGCATCAGCCTAAACGGATTCCTCGGTTCATTGATGCAGCCGATCGGGCGGACATTGTTTCGGGTAGTCGTTATTTGAAACAGTACGAAGGCGATGATGCACCGCCTGCGGAGCGGATGTTTATCAATCGCCAAGTCACCGCTGAATTGAACGCACGACTGGGCTTCGATTTGACCGATGCATTCTGTGGTTTTAAGGCTTACCGGGTCGACGCATTGCAGCGAATGCAGATTACGGACCAGGGTTACGCGATGCCGCTGCAGGTTTGGGCTCAGGCCGCCGCTGCGGGATTGAAGGTGATCGAAGTTCCGGTTCCGTTGATCTATTTAGACTTGGAACGATCCTTTGGCGGTTCGCTGGATCATGCGGAAACTCGTCTTCGTTATTATCACCGTGTTCTTGATGAAGCGATCGCGGCGGTGTCGATCGATGGTTGCGTATTTCCTGCTCGCGATGAAGTCTTACAGATCGGACAAACGGGTTAGGTGAAGCGACCGGAATGGTAACGCACGAATTCAAACAGTATCGAGCCTCACGACGTCATGGCGATGTGATGATCCAACCGCCGCTGCATGCGGCCGGCGGGATTGCTGCTGCGAACCGACGCAGGTTCAGTCAGCATGATCATCCAGACGATGCGGCGATGTTTGCAGCTCTGCGTCCGCGGGCTCGCAAACAAATGATCGAAGATGCACTTCGCTACACGTCGGCGTATCGAGACGTCGAATGGGCGAAGGGTCGGTTGGCGTCTTTTGGGACGAACATTCCGACTGTTTTTATGGCGGGACACCAGCCGACAATTTTCCATCCCGGTGTTTGGTTTAAGAACTTTGCCTTGAGCCATTTGGGCGCGGTTCATGGTGCGTTGCCGATCAACTTGGTCATTGATAACGATGTTTCGAGCAGCAGTTCGATTCGTGTGCCTAGTGTGGATCTTGAATCGGGCGACGTTCGCCGAACGACGGTGGCGTATGACGATGCGGGCGGTGGCGTGCCATTTGAACAGACAACGATTCGAGACTTAGAAACGTTTAATGATTTCGACACATCGGTGATCGAAGCGATGGGTGACGTTGGCCATGATCCCTGCATCACGCCGCTTTGGAAACATGCACGCGAAGCGGTCGCCCGATGTGGTGTGGCAGGTTGCGCCCTTGCGCAGGCTCGTCATGTGTTGGAAGCGGATGTGGGACTGCGAACGTTGGAAATGCCGCTGGGTGTTTTGTGTCGCGGCAGCGCGTTCGCAGAATTCTTGCTGACGATCTTGACCGATTTGCCTCGGTTTAAAGCCTGTTACAACGAGCAAACGGATCTGTATCGTGTGGCGCACGGAATCCGTAGTTCTGCGCACCCGGTTCCTCATTTGGAAGCCGATGGTGATTGGATCGAGTCGCCGCTTTGGGTCTACGGCAACGACTCGCCGAGCCGTAAAGCGGTTTGGGTGAAACGAACGGGCGACGAATTGATACTGAGTGATTCGCCTGATGCCGTTGCTTCGAGTCGCGGACGAAGTATCACGATTGATGTGAGCCATCGGAAGTTGGCGGCCGAGCAGTTGGCGAATTTGGTGGACCCAAATTTCAAACTTCGTCCGCGTGCTTTGATCACGACAATGTACGCCCGATTGATCCTGAGCGATTTGTTTATCCACGGTATTGGCGGCGGAAAGTACGATCAGCTTGGTGATCGAATCATCGAGGATTTTTACGGAGTCAAGTCGCCCGAGTTCATGGTGATTTCGGCGACCATTTTGTTACCGGCGGCTAGGACCGATCGCGAGCCGCAGAAGATCGGTGAATTGAAACGACAAATTCGCGACACGTATTATCAGCCGGAACGTTCAATCGATTTGTCATCCGGTGGTGAGTCATCCCAGGCGTTGCTGGTCGCGAAGAAGCGAGAGTTGCTTGCCAACGTGCCAGAGCAAAACAAGAAGGCTTGGCATGACCGGGTTTCTGAGATCAATGCGAAGTTGTCGTCCGAGTTGGAATCGGTTCGTGATGAGTTGCGATTGCGGTTGGTTGAAGCTGAAAAAGCGGAAGCCAGCGAATCGATCTTGGCGAGTCGCGAACATCCGTTTTGCGTTTTTGAGTTAAACGATCTGGTGCAGACCTATCGTAAGATGTTGGCGTAGTTCGGTGCGAGAATTAATGTAGGCCGGAACAAGCGAAGCGAGGTTCCGGCAATACGAAAACATTCGACACGATTTCCGGAACTGCGCTCTGCTTGTTCCGGCCTACGTCGTGCAATCAAGCTAAGAACGAGCGGGAAATTAATGTCGCCTTTCGCTCCGCGAAAGTAGCGAATCCGCTGCTTTCGCGGAGCGAAAGGCGACTATAAAAGTTCGCACGTTCCTTAGCGGTTTCCAACTAGGATTTGGCCGACCAGCAACCAGACGAAGGTAAAGCTTAGACCTAGAGCTGCGTGCATTGCATCAACGTTCATCGACGGGGTGCCTCGGGCGAAAGAGCGAAACGGGTGTCATCTGGTTCGGCCCGTTCCATGGCCCGAGAAGTCTGCTGTGTTTGTCAGCAGTCTTCAAGAAAAGGATCGCCTATCCCGGCGTCCACTAGTGAGATCGGCACGAAGGGTGATCAGGGATGCGGAAAAAGATGTTGGCGTGCCTCGGTCGTTGTAAGCGGCAGAGTTTGCCAGGATTGGGTTTGCCAGGATTGGGTTTGCCACCGCATGCTGTGATGGCCGGCCGGATGGACTATCCTGTAGTTCCGTGTTTCTTTTCTACTTTTCCGCTGCGATTGCGGCGTCGCGTGGTTTCAACCTTGGGTTTTTGATGGGCATTCGCTTTGCATGTCACGTTTGTGCGAAACAATTGAACATCAAGGAAGAGCTCGCGGGCAAGCGTGGGATCTGTCCGGCCTGTTCGTCAAAGTTTCGTATTCCAAAGCAGAATGCCGAGCGAAGTCTGGCGATTGAGGATCCGCCGAAAGCGGCGGTGGCGTCGAAAGCTCCCGTCAGCGAGAAATCGGCAGCATCCGCCAAGTCCGCTGCTGCTGCTGCTGCTGCTGCTGCGCCTGATGTTGAAATCGATCTGATTAGCAGCGACCCCGATGCGACTTGGTACGTGCGTCCCCCGAGCGGCGGCCAGTATGGGCCGGCCGACGGCGATGTCCTGCGATCGTGGATCGGTGAAGGACGCGTCGCTGCGACGGCATTATTGTGGCGGGACGGTTGGCCGAATTGGCGATCAGCTAGCGAAGTTCTGCCGGGGTTGTCAGACCGATCGCCCAAGAAGGATCCGGGCTCGGCGACGGCCCCCGCACCGCCCCAGGCAACTCAGCAACCGGTGTCCGAGCCCGTGTTTGCGGAATCAAGATCTGGTTCGGTGTCGGGCACCGATCATGCCAAGTCTGCGACAATCGCTGAAACGCCAAACTTGTCGGGGCGATCGGATGTGGGAACGGCTCGGCGGCAAAAAAACGGGAAGCGAATCTTTTGGATCGGCACTTTGCTGGCCATCGCGATTGCCTTGATCGGCGTGCTGGTTTATTTGGTGTCGGGCAGCAGTTAGCGGACGCGGGCATTGCAAAACGTAGGCCGGGGCTTGGGAGTCATTCCCCGGGTTTGGCGGATTGTTTACAGTGAGGCCTCTGAAAAACACGCAGCACCACCCTGTTGGAGAAAACGTTATGCCTCGCACTCTTGCCCTTATTTTAAATCTTGCCCTTGGGTTTGGATTTGCCTGCTCCTTGGTTTCGGCCGACGCTCCAGCGGTTGCCGACACTGATTCGGATGCTGCGAAGACGACTGAGATCACGTTCTTTGGCGAATCGAAGCTGACCGTTCCGGCCGACTTTGAGCCTGCCGAAAAGGGATCGCGAATGCTGGATTATGAATTCGCTGCCACGACTGGTGACGGGGACGACGCCCAGAAGGCTCGGGTGACGATGATGGCCAGTGGCGGCGGCGTTCAGCCGAACATCAAACGTTGGCAGGGGCAGTTCGTTGGCGGCGATCCCAAGGCGAAGAAGACTGAAGTGATGGAAGTCGGCCAGTGGAAAATTCACGTCGTCGATAACAATGGCTCGTTCGCTGATCGCATGGGCGGAGGACCGTTTGGTGGCGGAAAAGTCGTCAAAAAAGAGGATTGGGCGATGACCGGCGCGATTCTGGAACATCCCGAAGGCCGTTTGTACTTTGTAAAAATGATTGGTCCTGGGGAAGTCGTTAAGGAAAATCGCGAAGCGCTGATTAAGATGCTGAAAAGCGTTCAATAGATACGTCCGTTCACCTTCCCCGCTTCGCGGTGGAGGTGGAAACGAAGATTTTGAATGCATCGTAGATAGTAGAACGAATGAATCTCGGTAAAACCTAAATGAATATCCAAAGCTTTCTTGAACATCACGGCATCGTCCGCAATCCATTCGCGGAGGAGGACGCACAGACCGATCAAGTGTTCAAGGAACATTGCATCAGCAGTGCTTATCACCCGATTTGGGACAAGGTTTACGGCGACCCCAAGGAGCCTTCGACCTCGATCATCTTTGGGCCCAAAGGCAGCGGTAAGACGGCGATGCGGTTGCAGATCGATCGCCATCTGCAACGTTACAATTCAGAAAATCCTGGCGAGCAGGTTTTTGTGATTCGCTATGACGATTTCAATCCGTTCCTGGATCACTTTTGCGAACGGATGAGTCGCCGAACGACTCGAAAGCCAGAAAAGGTGCTCGATTCGTGGAAGTTGTGGGACCACATGGATTCGATCCTGTGCCTGGGCGTGACGGATTTGGCGGATCGGATTTTGCAGAGCGGTGATGCCGACGCGCCCGCCGGCAAATCGCTTTCGGCGGCACAGTTGAAAAAGCTTGATCGAACGTCGGCTCGCGACATGTTGTTGCTGGCGACTTGTTACGACCAATCGACGGCTTCGTCTTTTTCGTCTCGCTGGAACAACCTTCGACGCAAACTGCGATACGGAAATTTCGGCACTAAGTTTCCGTTCGTCCTGGCGATCATTGGATTACTGGGTTCGATCGCGTTGGTCGCGTGGTTGTACATGCGAGATCGTGGTGCGGATGCCGAACCGATGTCGAACCATTGGATGTGGCTGGTGCCGGCGATCACGCTTGTTTGCGGACTGCCTTACCTGATCAAAACGATCAAAAATCATTTGGCTGCTGTTGGCATTCGCAAGCACATGCGAGTTGGCAAACGCGAAACTGGATCGCTTCGATCGGCGCTGCAGAGCATCGCGAGCAAGGAGCTAGCTTCGCAACCGTTGCCGCGGTTCGAGCGAACCGACGATCGCTATGAATTGCTGAATAAGTTTCGTGCGATCCTGCGACGGTTGGGCTATTCGGGAATCGTTGTGTTGATGGATCGGGTGGATGAGCCGCACATGACCGGCGGCAAACCTGAATTGATGCAGCGGTTTGTTTGGCCGTTGCTGGACAACAAATTGCTGAAACATCCCGGTTTAGGTTTCAAGCTTTTCTTGCCTCAGGAATTGCATCGCGACATTGATCGTGAGACACGCGAATTTCATGAACGGGCACGTTTGGATAAGCAGAACGTGATTCCGGCGTTCCAGTGGACGGGCGAGGCTTTGTACGATTTGGCCAGGGCTCGGATGTTGGCTTGTGCTGGTGATTCCGCGTCGCCTGAGCCCAAGGATTTGTTTAGCGACGACGTCAGTTACGACCGACTGTTGTCGGCCTTTCAATCGCTGCGGGTGCCACGTCACTTGTTCCGATTGCTGTATCGAGTGCTGGTCGATCACTGCAACCGTCACACCGACGCTCATCCCGAATTCAAGATCAGCAGCGAGACCTTTGAGAGTGCGTTGGCGGTCTACAGCCGCGATACGGACTTGGTCTGAGGATGATTTCCGGGGGTGCAGGCACGAGAATCGGCTGCAGCCTTAAAGTAGGCCGTAGCGAGTGGAGCGAGTTACGGCGGCCAGCAAATTATCGTAACTCGCGACACCCGCAGAGATTTCTCGCGACCTGCCCGTAGCTGATCCCGCCAGGGTTCAGTCGAGCATCGGCGGCCGGTCGATGGACTGAACCCTGGCGGGATCAGCTACGATTCAAACACTCGCTACGGCCTACGGAAACGTCTGTCGATTTGCGTGTCTGCACCCGATTTGTGGCTTCAGGGCTCTTTCGCCTTGTTGGATTCCCGCATTTTGATACTCTACGGGACCACGGACCTAAATCGGTCGGGTGGAAATTGACGCATCAAACCATGCCGCCGGGCACTCTGTCGGTGGTAATTCCGCTGCAACAGGCAGCATCATTCAAGGAGAATTGACTAGGTGGGTACGAAGAAAACGGGTAAAGGACGAAGAAAAGTGGGACGTAAGAAACGACGCATGCGAGCGAAGATCCGTCACCGCAAAAAGTAATTCCAACTGCTTTAGGCCTCTAACCGGTCACACGCATGACGAAAGTCGATTCTGATTCATCGAACCCAACTGGCAATTCGCCGGTCCATGGGGATGGTGACCCAAAGCAGAGTGTTGCATCGCCAAACGCGAATTCAACCAATGGTGAAAACCAGCCCAATGGTGAAAACCAAACCGTCGCCGCTGGACCAGCGAATAAGAAACGAGGCGTCCCCGAAGGTCTGTGGCTAAAGTGCCCAGGATGCGGGTCAGCGGTTTACAAGAAGGAAGTCGAGAAGCGTCAGAATGTTTGCCCAAAATGCGAACATCATTTCTACGTTTCTGCCATGGACCGCATCGCCCAGGTTCTCGATGACGGCACTTTCGAGATGATGAACGATCATCTGCGGCCTTCCGACCCGCTTGAATTCTCGGATCGCCGGAAGTACGCCGAGCGGCTTTTGGGCGAACAAAAACGTACCGGATTGGCTGACGCCGCGGTGACCGGCACCGGCATGGTGCGAGCCCGGCGTGTTGCTCTGGCTGTGACCGACAGTGCATTCATCATGGGCAGCATGGGCAGTGTTGTCGGGGAACGCCTGACGCGTTTGATCGAACGGGCGACCGAACAAAATCTGCCGCTGATCATCATCAGTGCCTCCGGCGGCGGTGCTCGAATGCACGAAGGCATCTTGTCGTTGATGCAGATGGCAAAAGTGTCTGCCGCGTTGGCTCGTTACGACAAAGCGGGCGGATTGTTCATCAGTGTTTTGACCAATCCGACGATGGGCGGTGTCGCCGCCAGCTTCGCGTCGCTGGGCGATTTGGTTTTCGCTGAACCCAAGGCTCTGATCGGTTTCGCGGGACCGCGGACAATCAAGGCGACGATCGGGATTGAGCTGCCCGAGGGATTCCAAACCAGCGAATTTCTGCTCGATCACGGCTACGTGGATCGAATCGTGGCCCGCAAAAACCTAAAAACCGAAATCGCCCGCGCGATCGATTATTGCGGCAAGTAGGTGATGAAGCGATTAGCTTTTAGCTACTAGCTTTTAGCGATTAGCTTTTAGCTTTTCTGCTTGTGAGCTAAGATGTGGGTAGGCACGGTGATCGTGCAGTCATCTCAAAAGCTAATAGCTAAAAGCTAAAAGCTAATCGCTGAAAGCTACTCTCTCTTATGTCCCTGTTTGATTCCCTGAAATCCGCGTTTAAATCCAGCGGTGCTAACACGACGCACCGGATTGACGTTCAGGGTCGCTTCCACCGAACTCGAACCGCGTTTACGGGGACGATGGCGAATTTCTTTATCGCTAAGGATCGGCTTCATGGTGACCGAGAAGTCGGCGTGAAGGTTCTGGACATCGAGAAGTACCAGCTGTTTGAGAACCGGTTCAAGGGGCTGAACAAGCCCAACGAAGGCCAGATCGCGATGCAGATGAAGCATCCAAAGGTCGTTGAAACTTACGAAGTTGGCACGTCATTGAAGGGCGAATTGGTGCTGGTGATGGAATACATCGGCGGCCCAGGTTTGCAGAACATTGTCGTGCAAAAGCAGGAACAGCACGTTACCGGGAAACGCGTCCGGATGATCCGGGACATGGCGGAGTCGCTGAAGTATGTCCACGACAGTGGTTTCATTCACCGAGACATTTGCCCGCGAAACTTCATTTGCACGCCCGACAATACGCTGACCAAGCTGATCGATTTTGGCTTGACGGTTCCCGCGACGCCGCCGTTTATGACGGCCGGTAACCGCACCGGAACGCCGTTGTATATGTCGCCTGAAATTGTTCGGCGACGTCCCACCGACAAACGGGTCGATATCTTCTCGTTCGGTGTGACATGTTTTTGTTTGATGGCGTTCGAGCATCCTTGGCAAAGCGAAATGCTGAACGGTCGAGCCGCGCTACAGCACGACACGGTCGCACCGAAAGACTTAGAAAAACTCTGTCCCACGATCGATCATCGACTTGGAAAAGCGATCATGCGAGCGATCTCGCCAGCGGTCGAGAAGCGAACGCCGACGATTGATCAGTTTTTGCACGAAATCCGGGATGTGGAATCGGCGTTTGAGGGGCGGTGAGGCGGCAGGCCGAAGAAAGTCAAGTGATTGGGATTATGCCGATTCTACGGAACTCTGGTGGAAAACTTGTCATCCGACCGATCCCCCGAACCGGCACCACCGGATTGGGCCGGTATTCTGGGACGACATTAGCGGTTTTCAGGCCGAATTCGTTGACACTCGTTTTTCCGCGTAACTATACTTCGGGTGACGCGGGTCCATTGTGGCCGATTTTTGCCCGTTCTCTTCATCTAAATCTAGACGCACTGGGAAACGCACCATGACTCTTATCGGGAAAGCATTTACGGCTGTCATCCTGATTCTCAGCGTGATCTTTATGGCCTTGGCTTTGACGGTCAACGCTTCGCACCGGAATTGGCGTGACGTCGTGATGACGGGCGTTAACGGCGAACCGGGCCTGAAACAGCAAATTGAATCAACCACGCGAATCAACAATCAGCTTCGTCAAACGACCGAAGCCACCCAGGCCAACCTGGACCGCGAACAAGCCGCGCGGCGGACCGCGCTTGCCGCTTTGCAGACTCAGTTGGATCAATTGCAAAGCGATTTGCAGAACAGCGAAGCGAGCGTTCAAAAACTGACCGCCGAAGTTCAAGTGCTGACCCAAACAGACCTCAGCCGAGTCCAAGAGCTGGAACGATTGACAGCCGAAAACACAAACCTGCGATCGGCTGTTCGCAAAGAACAACAAGACCGCGACACACTGTTCACGCAAACGCTTGAACTGACCGACCAGATGAACAAGCTTCGCGGATTTAAGCAACAGCTAGAAGAACGCAACGAGCAACTGATGGCTCAGGTGACACGATTTGAAGAGGTCGTGACATCCAAGGGCATCGACATCAACGCGCCGCTTGATGGTGCACCGCCCGAACGAAACGGAATCATTCTGGAAGTCGATCGGCCGCGTAAGTTGGTGCTGGTTTCGATCGGAGCCGACGAAGGACTTCGCCAAGGCCATCGATTGGAAGTCACTCGCGGCGGACGTTACGTCGGCAAGCTTGAAATCCAACGCACAACGCCCGACCGTGCTGTTGCCAAAATTTTGGTGGACTACAGCGAAGGAATTTTGCAGGAGAGCGATCGTGTCGACACAACTATCGAATGATAATCGTAAACAGCCGCCAAGCATCTACACCGTGATGTTGCTGTTGAGCATGTTGTTCATGCTGATTGCCGTGATCGCGATGTGGATCGAACTGAGTCGCTGGTCGCCCGAGTACCATCGAACCAACAGCGCTACGCCACAAGCGATGGTGATGCCGGTTTCAAAAACCGTGCTGGTTTAGAACGTTCAGTAGAGCAGTGGTAGCTCGGTTTTAGCGATCATGAAGTTGCTGATGATTGTTCAATCTCTTTTGCGATGGCGTAAATCTCCGCCACATCAAGGACTTTGTCGTTGGATTCAAACAGTGACTTGATCGCTCTGCGGTGCGTCTTCATCTTTAGGCCGCCGACGCCGATTGCGCCGTAACCAATCGCGCCGGCTTTACCGATCGGTGCGGCTTTGTCGGTCACTTTGATGCTTGCGATTCCGGCGGGCGCGACGGCATTGAGATCAATGGCAACTTTCAAGTCTGTGAGTTTGGCGATTGTGTTTTCGTCGATCAATTCAACGCCTGCGGCACCACAACTGATGATCAAATCGGCGTCCGCGGTGATTTGGTCTGCGTCATCATCGTTAGCCAATTCACGACCAACAACTTGCTGGTTGCCGACTGACTGATTGATTTCATCGGCAGCTTTCTTGGCCCTGGTCAAAGACCGACTGGTGATCGTCACGGACGCACCTTCGGTCGCCAGCAACCATGCGACGCGTCGCCCAACCGGCCCGGTTCCCGCCAGAACGACGGCGCTCGTTCCTGACAGATCCACATGGCGTCCCGCCGCGACGACTGCAGCAGACGCCGTCGTGTTGCAACCGCCCGCGTCCATCATCAGCGAAACTCGTACGTTTGCAAAAAACGTTTTCTGACAAACTCGCATCAAGTCTTCGGCGTCGTCGACGCTGCTGCCACCGATGAAGATTGCGGTGTTTGCTAAGTCGTTGCCGCCGCGAGTAAACATGGCTCCGTGTACTAGTCCGGCAACGCTAGACGCGCCGACGTTTTGGTAACGCAGCAATTGATCAACGCCCGCATCGATCGCGACGACCGAATCAAAAGAACTCGGTTGATCATCGGTGTCGAATTGAAACAAGATGCGTTGCATGGCGATGGTTGATTTCAAAAGTAATGTTTATTCCTGATCGTCTTTGAACGCTGCCGTCATCGCTGGGTTGACCTGTGGATTGTCACGCCAAGCATTTTTCCAGCGTTGCTGATCCCGTTCGCGATGCTGCTGTTCGATGATCGTTTCATCATCGTCATCAAGCCACATCCACGCGACAAGGCCCGCTGCCAACAACACTCCTTTGCCGACAAACAACGCCGTTTTCTTTGCCGCATCGGTCGCTTCCCCAACGAATCCATCGGGCTGACTTTTTTTGGTGTCCGCGTCAGAGCGATAGGACACGGGGGTGGTCAACGCTGAAAAATCCTGGTTTTGTTTTGATGGCATTTGGCATCCGGTTTGGATCGCCAGGCTCAGAGCAACCAGCTTCGTTGTGATTCTATTCGCTCGATTCATGATATTTCGCTGTTCATTCTGAACTCTGAATTCTTTGTCGGATTCTCATCAATTAGATAACACTCTCGTGCCGTCAAGATCAATCGTGATTTCTGATGCTTTGATTCCGTCAAAGTGATTCAAAAAAAAATCTCATTCGCTACTTGTCGAACATCGCAACTCGGCATACTTTTAGTCAGCGATGCATGGATACGAATTCCGCTGGGATTGATTTCCCTTTCCACGACGGACGCATCACTCCGATCAAATCGGACGACTGAGTCGAAAGATTTGTGCAGTGTTTTTACACCGGATTGAGTCGTCACGCTTACGTGGAATGGAGTTCAAAATGCTCGTAATCTCTCGCCAACAAGACCAAGCAATCGATTTCCCGGAATGTGGGATATCGATTTCTTTCTTGAGCACGTCGTCACGCAAAGTTCGCGTTGGCATCGACGCTCCTTCAAATGTCACCATCTTGCGTCGTGAAATATCCGAGCAAATGGCGGATGCTTTGCCGCAAGATCAGATGAATCGTCCCAGTACGATTCCGATCAGCGACCTGCGGTTTCAACGGCACTTGCACCGCATCAACGAGTGTGCCCAAACGCTAGCGAGTCGTCCAGCGATCGCCGGTGATGCAAAGTCACGAAGAGCTTTGCAGGACTTGCAGAACACGCTGTCCAGCGTTGATGCCGATGCTGCGATCGATAACCAGCGCCCGCCCGTGCTGCAAGAAACCAAGCGTCGCAAAGCTCTTTTGGTTGATGACAATGCGAACGAAGCCAGATTGCTTGCTGGCTTTTTGAAGATGCGAGACTTTGACGTCGAGATTGCAACCGATGGTGTTGCTGCGCTGCAGTATTTGGAAGACAACGAGCAGCCTGATGTCGTGTTGTTGGATATGGCGATGCCTAGAATGGACGGCCCATCGACGATTCGCAACATTCGTGAAAGTGAAAGCCACCAGTCGCTGAAGGTCTTTGCGGTTAGCGGCAGCACTCCCGAGGAAAGCGGAATCAAGATTGACGAAAGTGGCGTCAACGGATGGTTTCAAAAACCGGTCGACCCAGAAGTGCTTGCGACCAAACTGTCCAACGATTGGCGTAAAAAAGACATGACTAATCAAGAGTCGCGGCCAGTAATTTGCGAAGGATCGCTTTATTAAGTAACCGCGAGTCTTTGGGTTTCAAGCAGGAGTTGTTGATTGAACGGGGCAAGGCTGATGGATCCGCCCTACAAGATTTAGCTTAACGGCGACGTTTTGTAACCCGGCGGCATGGACGCCATTTCAATGAACGATTGCTTGTCACCAAGTGGCGGGAGTGCCCCCTCGGGGGTACTCCCGTTTTCTTTTGCGCCATGTGAGTTGTTGATGCTTCTGCTTCAACGCAGCCGTTTTGGGTTCCCCTTTGGACCGAGCATCCGTTTGATGCTGGACGAGGTCATGTCCAACCGTCGTGCCAATTCTTCAAAACCCATCGTCGCTTTGACGTAGTCGCTCAAGATGCTGCGGCACGTGTCGGGTTCGCCGGCGACAAAGGCCGATGCTGCATCACTAAGCAAACTGACGCGAAACGCTTTGCTCTTGTCGGCTCGCTTCTTAATCGTTTCGACAAACTCACGTGACTATGGCATTTCAGGTGTCCCCTGCGTTCGAGATAAGCTGCAAACCAGGGATGAAATCGAAATCGCGGCGATTGTTTGTCATGAGCGGCATGTTGTGTTGAAGGGCGGTTGCAGCCACCCATCCATCAGCAACTTTCAAGCGTCTTCCCAATGCTTCAGCATCTGCAACGATCTTTCCCCAAAGCTGCGATGTTTCGAGCGTTGGAATGATCGAAGAAAAATGCTTGTCGATAAAATTGTTCAACTCGATCTGCCGACGCTCTCCCCAGCTTCGTCGCCGCATCCCGTATTCCACCTCAGCCAAAGTCATGAACGAGACGTGCGGAAGATGCCCTGTAATTGGGGGCCGTAAATGGACTGGAAAATCTCATCCTTTCGGTAGGCATAGGAAACCACGTCTGTATCAACAAGAACCCGCATCAAAACGCGTTCCTTGGCTCGGAAGAATCTCTAAGCTCGTAGATAGGTCCTAGGAAGTCTTCGGCTGTTTCTCCATCGGGACCACCAGGACCTAAAAGGTCACGCCAATCTTTAACGACCTTGCTTTCGGCTTCGTCCGCAATCGGTTTTGTTTCTCGGACACGATTGCCCCGACGTTTTTCGAACGCTTCCGTGAGGCTGTGAACTGCCGCGATAAGATCGTCCGCCTCGTAAGCCTTGGCGATGTCACGTTGTAGATCTTGAAGTTCTGCGTATTGCATCTCGGTATTCTCCCTTCTTATCTGTCCTTTCCATCGTAGCACAAGTGCGACGACATCAGCAAGAAAAATCGCCCTGCCCGCTTTGGCAGGGCGTTCAGGACGTTAGTCGGATTTGCTCGCTTCGCTGGCTTTGATGTCCGTGATGCGGTCGTAGGCATTCTCTGCGATCTTGGTGACTTTTAGCAATTCATCGTGGCTATAACTCGTGCTGTCTTTGAAACCGTCCTTGGTTTTGAAGGTTCGCGTGATGGTCGTCGTGGTGAAGGTTGTGCCCTTCTCCGAAGTGTTAAGCCAAGTGGTTGCCTTCATCCCTCCGGGAAGGCGAACGGTATCGATGGGCTTTTTTGTGTCAGTCATGGTGTTTCCTTTCGTTGTTGTTGATGACCTGTTTGCCCTGCCCACGGCAGGTCATCAACAACTGCGAATGAACACGAAACCATTCAACAAGATAGACGTTCTAATTTTCGACTTGAGGAATGCGGGTTTGTGCGGACAATTCCGTTCCTAACATTGAGACACATTTCTTGCAACTTAATTCCATTTTCAAAGCTAGTATTCCATGTCAGCTCAATCTTCGGTTAGGAGGTAGCGGAAGTCGCGTAGACTTTCGGCGTCCCCCTCGTAGCCGAAACTCTTGGCGAGTTCCGCTACCCGAAGATTGAGCTGACATGGACTACTAGGGCACCATGGGACTTTTCTCGCGAACAAAACCACGTAAATCAAGAAGCCTTAACAGGAAACGTCGTCGAGTTCTTGAGCAGCTCGAGGCACGGAAGCTGTACGCCGCTGATGTGGGCGGTTTGCCAGAGGATAAGCGTCTGGCGGAAGTTATCGATCGTTTAGCATCCAAGGCGTGATCTGAAGGAGCTTCGTTGATGAGGATTTGCTAGCGAAAGAAGTGCAGGTTTTCTGATCACAAAAATTTTTGCGGGATTGGTATTGCGGCGACTGATCGGGATTTCCTAACTTCTCGAAAGCAGAAATTTTCGTGTCGGAGATGATTTCCCCCTGCGTCCTTCTTGGACGCTTGCCGACTGGATGTCGCACGTTTGTGTCTGCGAACCAAGGCTGAGTGGCACCATGCCGCTCTGGTTCGCCAACGTCCATCAAGAATCCCGAATGGGATTCGTTCGGAAAGGAAACCCAACCCGTGCTAGTTCTATCACGTCGTCACGAAGAATCGATCGTTTTTCCATCCCTCGGCATTCATGTGCGAGTACTGCGTTCGACGCGTACCAACGCCACCATCGGAATCGAGGCCCCGCGGGAAATCGCCGTTTTACGCGGTGAGCTCTATGATGCGTCCAAAGCGATCTCGTCGTCTGCTCAGCAGCAACCTAACACCGTTGACTTTAGCAGTACGCACCTTAGCACTCATCAGATCAGTGCTTCCGCTACGGCAATGAAGCAGATTATTTGTGAAGCAGCCGAAACGCTGAACCAATTGCATGCGACCGCCGAGAAGTTGTCGTGGAGCAACGGAGACGAGGCCATGTTCGGTTTGTTCAAGCACCTGAAGCGATTAGACGCACAGGTCGCATCGCTGACGCCCACCGCCGAGCCGGCTGTCGAATCCGTTCAGGAAGATCGAGTCATCAAAGCGTTGCTGGTTGATGACAACCAAAATGAGGCTCGATTGTTATCAAGTTACCTTCGAGTCAAAGGCTTTGAAGTTCAGACCGCTTTTGATGGTCAAGAAGCAATGGACCAAATGTCCAAGCATGAACCAGATGTTGTCTTGCTGGACATGTCGATGCCAAAATTTGACGGCCGTTGGACCATCGATCAAATTCGCGGTGATCAATCGCTCGAAGCCCTGACCGTCTTCGCGGTCAGCGGAACCAACCAAATCGACTCCGACGTCGAAGTCGGGCCTCGCGGTGTCAATCAGTGGTTCCGAAAACCACTCAACCCAGAAAGCCTGATCACCGAAATATCAAAGTGCATGCCGGTTGCAACAGCAGCGATGAATTAGAAACTGTTTTAAACGACCGAGTTTCTTGCCGGCGACCTGCCCGTAGCTGATCCCGCCAGGGTTCAGTCGAGCTTAGTACCGTCGGAACAATCAGTGGCGTAGCGAAACTCGCCAAGAGTTTCGGCAACTCGACAAACCGAAAGTCTTGGCGACTTTCGCTACCAATTCTCGCGCAACAATCAGTGGCGT
>NZ_LWSK01000067.1 GCF_001642955.1 Rubripirellula obstinata
GGGCGGCAGATCTTTGCCGGTGGCGTCAGCCGCCGGTCCACGGAAAAAGCGAATCCAATAGCCCAGAGGGCGGCAGATTGCCTTCGTTGTGTCGCCCTCCGGGCTAGCGGTTCTTGTCTCAATCATTCCGGTGGCTGACGCCGCCGGCAAAGATGTGTCGGCCTCCGGCCTGTTGAACAGGAATGAAAACTAAACCACGTAAATGCAGTCAACCCCAATGATTTAGCGGCCCAGGCCGACCCCAATCAGCGGATCACGATGATCAATTGGGCGGCGAAGTCGGGGCCGCTACTGAGTGCCATTCCACGCATCGATTCGCGTGACACTTTGGCGAAGTCTAGGTCTGTCAGCGGAGCTGTTTCGCCATTGAGCAAAGTCGCCGATCCCGCACCCGATTTCACCGACGTTGCGTCGATCACGTCAACCGCATTGACCAATTCTAACACAGGTGCTTCGGTAGCGATCGCAAGCGAAACAGAGGCGACGCCATCGCGATCGTCAAACAGGTTGACGTAGAACTGGTCGATGTTTTTCGCGGACGCTTGCAAGTAAACCATCGACACCAATTCGTCTTCACCAAGCCCAACGGTTTGCGAAGCAGTTTCGGCAATTTCGGCGGTCAACGATTTCTCGTTACCACGCCGAATTCCAGCGTTTTTCATCGCACGGCGAACCGCACCCACGATACGACCCGATTCCGTTTGCTTAATCTCAAGCACCATAATCGCGGCTAGCTTGTTCGCGGCAACGTCGTTGCCGATCGAGACGGTGGAATCCAGAACCGAATCAACATTCGGCTGAATCGGTTTCATTGGCATCTCTGCCACTAGGTCTTCCGGTTCGGAAAAACTCTCCGAAGTGTTTTCGGAAACCGCCAAAGCTTCAACCGCTGGTTCTAATGATCGCGGACTTGGTTGAACCATCGGCTGAGGTGAAGACGACGGTTCTGGATCGGCTTTTGAATTTTGTGCGAGCGATAGAGTTTGCTCGTTGACCGAATCACCGCTGTTGGAACTTCGATTAGCGACAAAAACTGCCAATGCAATCGATGCGGCAATCCCGACGATGACCGTTAGCAACCGTCTGTTGTAAGCTCGCGGATTTTCATTTGCCAACGCGACCGGCAAATCTGACCCGGACTGGTTCGCCATTCGCATTAACGGATGATCGTGTCCAACGCCTTCGTCGATCGCACGAATCACCGACGCATCGAGCACTCGATCAGCGAAACCGGAATCCAATCGTTGCCGAGCATCGCGAGCATGCAGTTGCTTCAAAGAATCTCGCTGGAAAGACAGTTGGTCCAGGTGAGCACGCAGCCCATCTGGCTTGGCCTCGCCTTCGTTCTGGATCGCCGACTCGACCTCCGCACGCTCAGCCTCGTCCAGACGATTGTCCAGATAGTCGCTAAGTCGTTCTCGCCAATGCTGTTGGTCAGGACTGATGGCGTTCACCGGCCGATTGTTAAAGTAAGCCCATGCCGAAAATGGTTCCAAAATCCGGGTGGCATGATACCCCGGATCTGTTGTTGGGATGACAAAGGTGCTTGCAAAGTTCCCCAGCCGGGGTCAAGTTCGCAGCAAAACACGTAAAATACTCATCAAAACCGTACTTTTTCTCAAAAAATACGTCAAAACCGTTGCTCACCTGGCCCATTCATCAATGAATCGCTTTGATTACCAGCGCGTCAATCGCGATGTCTACGACAACATGGCGACGGCACAAAACCCGCTTTGTCGGCCAGCGACCGACGCTGAATTGGCAAATCCGCTGCAAACCGTCGATGCGGCCGGCTGGTTGGGAAAATCAATCGCCGGAAAACAGGTCCTATGCTTGGCAGCGGGCGGCGGCCGTCAAAGTTCACTGTATGCCGCCGCCGGCGCTGAAGTGACGGTTATCGACATCAGCCCCGCGATGCTGGAACTGGATCGCCGGGTCGCGGCCCAGCGAAACTTTTCGCTGCGTGTGTTTGAAACAACGATGGAAGACCTTTCGATGTTGGCGGCAAGCTCTTTTGACATCGTCATCCATCCCGTCAGCACGTGCTACGTCCCCGACATCGGCAAAGTGTTCCAACAAGTCGCCAGGGTCACTCGTCCGGGCGGCGTCTATGTTTCGCAGCACAAGCAACCCGGCAGCCTGCAGGCATCGACCGATCGACATCCCGACGGCGGTTATCGAATCGAGCATCGTTACTACCGCGACAATCCAGTGCCTCCGCCAAAACAAATGACCAAGAATACAGGACGGTTAAGAGAAAGCGGCGCGATCGAATACCTGCATCGCTGGGAACAGATTATCGGCGGAATGTGCCAAAGCGGTTTTGTCATCGAAGCGCTAAGCGAACCCAGACATGATCAAGCAGGCCCCAGCAGTCCCTTCGCTGACCGAGCCAGTTTCGTGGCACCCTACGTGCGGATCAAAGCAAGACGCATCGCAAACCCAATCAATGCACCCGGAGGAAACAGAGACTCGACGCCAAAGTTGATTCTGTAATTGAAACAAGTTCCGTATTTGGCGAAAAGTAGGCCGTAGCGAGTAAAGCGAGTTACGGCAGGGCTGCAAAATGCCGTCACTCGCTCCACTCGCTACGGCCTACTTTCGGACAGGTTCCTAAGCTGGACGTTCCCATCAGTGGCCGCGCCAGCGCAGAGGCCGCCTTCATCGGCGCCTTCAACGGGGCGATTCGTATTCACTGCACTGCTGAACGATCGACAGCACTTTTTGGATTACTTCGTCCGGAGTCATGCCGTCGGTTTCGACGATTGTTGCGTCATCGGCGGGACGTAAAGCGCCGACCTCGCGAGCGGTGTCTTCCTTGTCGCGGCGGTTTTGAGTAACCAGGACTTCATCGAGAGGTAAAAACCGACCGGATGCCGACAACTGTTCTTGCCGCCGGCGAGCTCGTTCCTCGGGCGATGCGGTCAGAAAAATTTTGCACTGAGCGTTGGGAAAAACTTCGCTTCCCTGGTCGCGTCCATCCGTCACGATTCCTCGCCCCGCCTCGTTCAGATCACAGGCAATTCTTCGCTGTTGATTCGTAAGCTCGCAACGAATCTCGGGCAAATCGGCGACGAAGTGGATCGCTGATGTGACCGTCGGTGTTCGTATTTCTTGCGACACATCTTGGTCGTTCAAGAAAATTTGTTCGCCTTCCCAACGCAATACAGCAGCACGCGAAAACTCGATCAAGCCGGGAACATCTTCCCATTCCAGGTGCGATCGGATGATGCCCAGCGTGATCGCTCGATACATCGCCCCGGTGTCCAGAAAGTCGAAGTCTAATTCCATCGCCAATCGTTTCGCGATGCTGCTCTTTCCGGCTCCTGCAGGTCCGTCGATGGTTACGATCACTTCAAAAATCTCCGAGATGCTTTACGTTCCGCTCTTGATTGTCTTCCGACGCGCTACTTAATTGTCTTCTGACACGGCAGTGTCGTCGCCACCGCGGATGGCGTCAACGCGACGTGTTAATTCTTCCAAAGCCTGGTCAACTTGGTGCTGCGACGGGTTCGGCGTCGTAGGATTTTTGTCTGGGGTTAATTCTCGCCCACGATATCGGACCTGATAAAACGCCGAAGTCAAAACGGTCAAGGGCTCTGCGGCCTGTGATGCTGAATCCCGCAGAAACTCGTTTGGCGTCTGAGCACTCAAACGCTCAATCCCCAAACGTTTCAACTGGTCCATCGCGATCGCGTAAAAGTCAATCGACGGCCGCGATGCGATGGATCGTGTTTCCAATTTTGAGCGTTTCTTTGCCCAACCATACTGTTTGCGTCGCATCACGGTTCCCAATCCTGCCACCGCGAAGCAAATTCCAATTCCAAGTATCGCCGCTTGCCATGAAAAGTAGTCGTACTTGGCCAAGGATCCGCCACCCAAATCGCCCGCTCGAATCTTGCTAACGGCATTGCTTAGGTGACCAACAAACTGACTGTAGCTTTGGCTCAAAGCACCCGAACCACCTTTGTTTGACAGAACTTGAACCTGCTTATCCGAGTCCATGTCGATGATCAGCCCGTCCCAGATATCTTGGGCTAAATTTAGGACCTGACCTGCGCCGCTGGTTTGATTGCTGTCCACGAACGATGAAGGTGTTGGATCCAACCGCACCCAGTATTGATCGGATCTCGGCTGACCACCACTGATGCGACGTTGATCCAAATCCTGGTGATCGATAAGAGCTTCGACCCAAGCATGCGCGTGCGATTGCCGAGCCAAAAACTGGCCGCCGATCTCACTGAATTCATCGGTCTTGTAACCGACAACAACTCTGGAAGGAATTCCTTGGCTTCGCAACATCATCGCAAGCGCCGAAGCGAAGTACTGGCAATGCCCAACACGATCGACGGAAACAAATTGCTCAATCGGATCCAAACCAACGACAGATTCCGCATTTAGATTCAATGAATACGTGTATCGCTGATTGATAAAGAAATGCTTTTCCAGTGCTTTGGCTAACGCATAATTATTGACCGGCTTATCGGGCGATTTTTTCATCAGACCACGAGCCTCTTGATCGGCGATTTTTGCAATCGTTGGCATTGCTCGACGATCAAATTCAAGCGTTTCCTCTCGGTACAACGACCATCGTTTTTCGGCGTCCGCCTTCATCAATTGTTTTCTGATCGTGCGGGTGAGCGTTTGTTCTGGATCAGAGTTTTGATTGGAATCGAAGCTCTGTTCAATCGAAAGAACCTCCATCGCCAAACCGGAAACAATCGCTTCGCACTGAACACCACCGCGAAACGCATTGGTACCGAACTTGTACGTAATTCGCGGATAGTAGTACTTTTCAGCTTCCCTGCCCAAAGTCCAGCGGTCGCTAACGTGCAATAGATCTCGATTGGAATCGATTTCAAAATACGGTGGAATCGAAAACAGCGACGCGGCGCGCGACGCGGCATACACGATCTCGACATCGATGGAATCCGACGTCAGACCTGTCGCACCTTCGGCGTCAAATCGGGACGGAAAGAATTCTTGCGGCAATCGTTTTTGTCGATTGATTGAACGTCCGCCAATCGCCGACCAAATCGATGAACTGCCGCCGCGCCTGCCAGACGCATCTCCCGTCCGTTCCAGTCGGTAGAGTTCCAAGACAGCGCCGCGAAGGTAGATTCCCGAGATCGGTTGATAGGGTTGGCCGCCGGGCCGCCGCGTCAGCGTAATCCGCGCAGCGACCTGACTGTTCTGTCCCATTTGCCCCATCTGTTCCAGCCGAACTTCTTCGCTGAACCCGACGACGGCTGTTCCACGATTGCTGACGCGACCCGCTTCCGAAGTCCGCGGTAAGGCATAAAAGAAAAATGCCGAAACGATCAGAACCGCCGGCGCAAACGAAATCATCACCACACCTGGCAACCGCTTGCCGACGCTGGCCATCAATTCGCCTGATTCAGCCGCATCGAATTGCACCAGACCTGACTGCGAAGGATCCGATTCAGGTTCAGCGTGCTGATGTGCGCCCAGCAAACGATCAAACTGTCCGTCAACACTGTTCATCGACGTCGCGATCGCCAGCAAAGCCAAAGCCCACAATCCGATGATGCAAATCGGGATCAGAATCAGGCCATAATTCAGAGCGTCGTTAAAGACGGCGGCGACCACCAGTTCCAACAAACAGAAAACGCCAAGCTGTTCGTAAATCCGAATCGTTTTCCTTTGCAGCATCAAGATCGCTTGAACACAAACCAACAACTGCGAAACGGAAATCATTTGATGATTCCCAGGCTGGTCCATGTCCAGAAAATTGGTGATGCAATACAACGCCGCCAAGCCCATCGCAGCATAGGCGGCGACCGGTGGCAGCGAAAAGATGCGTAACCAATCGACAAACAAAAATCCAAAGATCGAAAAGAAGATCGCGATCGCAGGAATGATTTCCGTGTTGGTTCCTGACGCCAAAACCAACCCGCCCAGGCAAGTCAACACAGCGAACGCAAATTGAAGACGCCCGGCTATCCGAGATCCATTCATGACGTGGCTCCCGGTCTGGACATGACCACTTTTTTCTCGGCCACAAACCGGCCGAAATCCGAGGACCGAACATCAATCCATCGCAACACGTTCTGTCGATTCCATACCGCGACCGCTTCCTTCAAACCGGGCTCGCTAAGAATCGCATCATTCATCGATCGCGTGCTGACGACGACTAAATCTTGGCTGCGGCCCACCAACTTTGATGCCATCGCGATTGCGTCAGCTAACTTTGGCGTCTCCACCGCGTCAGTTTCGCTCAACAACTGCAACATCCTTCGTTTTGATAACTCGGCCCCGCCCCGCTGACCGTTACTCTGCACCACCGTTGATACTGATCCAGCGACGGCCAATACAAACCGATTGGACATCAGTTTCTGCATTTGACAAACCAACGAAGCGCAAAGGCAAGCCGCTTTTTCAAACACCGGGTCTTCATGCAGCCAACCGTCCATCGCATCGACGTTTTTGTAAACACCGTTTTCAGATTGACCCGTCCGTTGGTCAAACGCATCCAACAACAAGCAGAGATCAAAGCTTCTCTTTTGCTCGAATTGACGCACCGCGGGAACACCGGTTCGGGCCGTCGTTCGCCAGTGAATCAATTGAGTGCTATCACCCGACCGCCATTCGCGTAGACCAAAAAACTCGCCACGTTCGCCACCACTCCGCTTCACCGAAGTCGAATCACTGCCAACGGTGCTGGTCAAATCGCGGCCCCAGTTTTGTTTTAAAGGCAACAGTCTCGGATAAACGTAAAGCTTTTCCGTCGCCGGAAACACTTTGCAAGCCGTCATCAATGCAAACGGAAAACAGCTTAGCAAACGAATCGGCCCAAGCTGGTACACGCCTCGCTGAGTGATCGTGCAATCGCAATTCGCACAGCGTGTCTGTTTGGGTGGAACGACGCCAACGCCACACACCAACGTTGCGTTGACAAACTTTGAAAAAAACGATGACTTGCTGATCAGGCGATTCCATTTGCCTCCGGTGCTTGGTGTTGTTCTATACGCTGACACATTGTCTTCCACCCGCAGCATCCAGACCGGCAAAAAACGGCTGGTGGATTGAATCTGATAACCGATGCGAAACGGTTTTCCCGCGAACGCTTCGCCGGGCAATCGCCTGGACACTTTTAATTCCTCCAGCGACCGCCGCGACCAACGCCAATGCATCAACAGAATGCCGATGACCAGACCCGCCAGAATCAAAAGCAAGTTGAATCCGCGAAGCGCTCCGCCGATCAGTGCGAACGAACCCACAAACAGAAAATGGACTCCCAACCGCGTCAAGCGATTACGCTGCCATGTCATTCGGCTTGATTTACCAAGATTCAAAGTCTTTTTACCTACACGGGGCGCACAATCATCGAAGTCAAACAGGAACCGGAATCTGCTGCAACAATTCTGTCATTTGCGATTCAACCGTGTCACGCGACGCGCCCTGGAAAATCCCATCTGGCAAAACTCGGTGCGACAAAACTGGGATTGCCAGCGCCTTGATGTCGTCGGGCGTGACGAAGTCTCGTCCGTCGGTGATCGCGTGTGCCTGGCAGCCGCGGTAAAAACTAAGCGCCCCGCGAGTACTGACGCCGACTTGGAATCCGTCGTGGTCACGTGTCGCTTCGACCAAGTCCAATAAGTATTCGACCAGTGAATCGTCCACCTTAACGTTTCGGACTTCCGATTGAGCCCCAAGGATTCCGTCGGTCGAAACGACTGGCTGCAGCGTATCGACGGGTTCGCCCATCCGGTGCGATTTAAAAACCTGACGCTCGATCACCCGATCTGGATACCCGATCGACGTCCGCAGTAAAAAACGATCTAGCTGGCTTTCGGGCAACAAGTACGTGCCCTCAAACTCGAATGGGTTTTGGGTCGCCACAACAATAAACGGCTTGGGCAATTCGTGGGTGACGCCGTCAATCGACACGCTGCCCTCGCTCATCGCTTCCAACAAAGCTGATTGAGTCCGCGGTGGTGCTCGGTTGATTTCGTCAGCCAAAACGACGTTCGCAAAGATCGGCCCGCGAGTAAACTCGAACTCATGCTGGTCGCTGCGATAGATCACGCTGCCGGTAATGTCGCTGGGCAGCAAGTCAGGCGTAAACTGTAATCGCGAAAACGATCCATTGATGCTGTGCGCGAGCGCCTTGGCCGCTAACGTTTTGCCAACGCCGGGAACGTCTTCCAGTAACGCGTGTTCACCGGCCAGCAAAGCGGTGACCAGCATTTGGACGACATCGGGCTTCCCCAACACGACTCGCTCAATATTCTGTCTAAGCAACCGAGAAATCTCGAACGCATCTTGCGGCATGGTTTTGGTTAGCGACTGAGTTGAGTAGAAAGTTGCAGGATAAGATCGTGCTGGGAAACGACATCATACCGATTTCACCAAACTAGACAGTGCCGAGGAGCACGGAAGTTGCATGGCAAATCAAAACAATCATAAAAACTTTACTTACGCAATCATCGGCAGCGGTGCGTTGGGCGGACTTTACGGTGGAATGTTGGCCAATGCCGGTTTCGAGGTCCATTTTCTGCTGCATCGAGATTTTGAACATGTTCAAGAAAATGGTTTTCAAGTGGAATCGCATTGGGGCGACTTCCATTTGCCCGCCGCCTCGATTGCCGATCGAATTCACGCAAGTCCAGAAACAATGCCCGCCTGTGACGTCACGATCATCGGCTTAAAAACGACCAACAATCATTTGCTCAGCACACTGCTGCCCGCGCCGACCGCCGATGGTGGTGTTGTCTTGGTGCTGCAAAACGGACTTGGGATCGAATCCGATGCCGCTGCGGTCGTCAACCAAATCGGTAATCAATCAAACGAAGCATCGCGTGTGTTGACCGGGTGTTGTTTTCTATGCAGCAATAAAATCGCCCCCGGCCACATCCGTCACCTGGACCAAGGTCGAATCGTGTTCGGCGATTGGCAAGACTGTGATGGCCTGCAACGTTCTGAGGAATCAAAAAAGACTTCGTTGGACCGCCCCAAATCGATCAGTCCAATCGCAAAGCAAATCGAAGCGGACTTTCATGCCGCCGGAATTGAGGCTCAGACGACCGATGATATGCTGCTGACTCGCTGGCGAAAACTGCTGTGGAACATCCCATTCAATGGTCTGTCCGTCATTCTAAATGCATCATCAAAAGAACTGATTGACGACGAAGACGCCGCGCGGCTGGCGCGATTGTTGATGTTGGAAGTCCAGCGCGGCGCGGCGGCTTGCGGCGTCACAATTCCTGATGAAATGATCGAGAAAACGCTCGAAGTGACACGCACAATGGTGCCCTACGACAGCAGCATGCGACTGGATTACCTGGCGAATCGGCCCATGGAAATTGAATCACTGTTCTGGGCACCCGTGCATGCGGCAGCCAATGCAGGTTGTGAAATGCCAATGACCCGGGCGCTCGCGTTGCAGTTAGGTTTTCTGCAGCGAAGGTAGACTGGCGCTGGAAAGCACTGCTAAGGAACGTACGACTTTTTAGAGTCGCGTTTCGCTCGGGACGTTGCATCAGTTACTGCGCGTTAGGCCGGGAGGGCCGGCAGCTCCCTGCCGGGTGCGCGAGCACCCGGATGGCTGCACCACATCAATTCTCTGTAACCAATTCTCTGGCTCGGTTTCGCGGCTACGCCGCGAAACCGAGCCAGAGAATTGGTGAGATAGAACGCTGCCATCCGGGGATTTACATCCCCGGCAGAGAGCTTCCGTCCCGCCGGGACTATTCACCAGCGTTATGATCGCCCTATGAGATTTCTAAAAATGTAGCCAAACCGGTGCGTAAAGCTTGACCTCGGCTGGTCACCCATTTTTACTGGGGCGGTAAACTTTTGTTCCCTGACCGTCCTCTTTGATTCGATCGAAACCCATGAACGCGCCCAACGGCCCCAATACCGATCTGTCGCAACAAGTCCGACGGACCGATATGGAACAGTTCGTTGAATTCGAGGTGCATGGACAAAGGTACGCATTCCCGATCGGCAAGATTCGCGAAATCGTGATGCTGCAAAACGTCACGCCTACGCCTCAGGTCGCTGCCTATGTCGATGGTGTCAGCAATCTGCGCGGATCCATCATTCCGATCTTGAACCTGCGAGTCCTGTTTGGATTCGACGCGAAACCGGTTGACGATGAAACGCGAACGATCGTGGTCAACGTGGGCGACAAAACCATGGGATGCACCGTAGACGCGGTGAATCAAGTCTTGCGAGTCGAAAAAGATTCTATCGGGCCGGCACCCGAAACAATTACCGCAGACGGCCGGAACTACATCAGTAATTTCGTCAAAGTGGATGATCGGTTGGTCATCGTGCTGGACGTTGATCAGTTGCTAAGCATCGAAAACTTAGAACACATCAAAGACGTTGACCTTACTCTTTAAGAACAATCACAACTTTAAGCTTCACTGCAACTTGTTATGGCAAAAAAATCAGTTCGTCGTCCCGCCGCGTCAAGCAAACCACGTGCTGCCTCAGGTCGCGCTGCATCCAGTAACGCATCGCTTCAGCAGCAGCTCGCGGAAATGAAGGCTCTGACCGAGGCGATCAACAAGTCGCAAGCGACGATTGAATTCAACCTGGACGGAACCATCGTGACCGCCAATTCAAACTTCTTGTCGGCGATGGGTTACACGCTTGAAGAAGTGCAGGGCAAACACCACCGAATTTTCGTCGACTCGGACTACGCCGCCAGCAACGAATACAAACAGTTCTGGGAAACACTGCAAACCGGTTCCTACCTGCAAGGCGAATACCCACGCGTCGCAAAGGATGGCAGCCCGGTTTGGATCTTTGGTTCGTACAATCCAATCCTGGATCCCAAGGGCAATCCAACCAAGGTCATCAAGATCGCCAACGACGTAACGCAGCGTGTTCAGTTGCAAGAAATTGCCGACCGCCAACACGAACAATCTCGGCAATTGACCAGCGAAGTCATCGAGTGCGCCAACGAATTTGCCGAAGGCGCACGCGTGATCGCCGAATCCAGCGCCACGCTAAGCGACGGAGCCCAATCGCAAGCAGCATCCGTTGAACAAATGACCGCATCGATTGACGAACTTAGCGGATCGATTCAAAAAATATCCACCAGCACCACCGAATCTCGCGACCAAGCCTTGCAAACAACCGACATGGCGTTGGAGGGTGGAAAAGCAGTCGCCGAAGCACTCAACGCGATGCTGCTGATCGAAAAATCAAGCGAACAGATTTCTGAGATTATCCAGGTGATTAGCGAAATCGCCAGCCAAACCAACCTGCTGGCACTCAACGCAGCGATCGAAGCAGCCAGAGCGGGCGAGCACGGATTGGGATTCGCTGTGGTCGCCGACGAGGTCCGTAAACTGGCCGAACGATCCAGCGAAGCGGCCAAGGAAATCACCGGCCTGATCAAAGAATCGTCGCGACGTGTTGGCGAGGGAGCCGACCTGTCCAAACGCGTCGGAACTTCGCTCGAGCAAATTGTCAGCGCGGTTGAAAAATCAGCCGAACGTATTTCCGAAATCTCAGACCAGACCGACATGCAATCCGCCAGCGCGACTCAGGTGCAACAAGGTGTCAAGGTGATTTCAGACACCACCGAATCCAACGCCGCCAGCAGCGAAGAACTCGCAGCCAGCGCGGAGGAATTAACGGCACAGGCAAGAACGCTGCAGGATCTAGTCGCGAAGTATCAGTTATAAAAATACAGCGTTTGTGATGCACTTCTCCCTCCGGGAGAGGTGCGTCACAATGAAAACAGTGCTGAGGAACAATCAAATAACTGCATGAACGCGCCGCCGTGAAGGTAAACGGTGGCGTTCACCAAGAAGCATTGTAAACATGGCCGGAAAGTATCCTGCCTAAAACTATCCCGAAGGAATTCCGGAATTGATCACGCTCACGGAAGAACAGTTCAAGCGATTTCAAGCGCTTATTTACAAGCACAGTGGAATCCGACTGGACGACCGCAAGCAAACTCTGTTGCGCAGCCGATTGCAACGTCGATTGCGACAGATCGATATGGATGACGTTGACCAGTATTACCGAATCGTAACCACGCCCAATCGCAGAGATGAATTGCAAGCCTTGATCGACGTCGTCACCACGAACGAGACTTCGTTTTTTCGGACCGAAAGCCATTTCCAATGGTTTAGCGATTCGTTCTTGATGGATGCGATCCGCGATGGAAAAAAAGGCTTGCGGCAAAAATCGTTGCGGTTGTGGTCGGCAGCATGTTCGGTCGGTGCCGAGCCCTACACGCTGCTGTTCTGCATGCACGAAAAACGAGCCGTCTTGGATGGTTGGAACATTGAAATCCTGGCCTCGGATCTCAGCACCGACACACTTGCAACTGCCCAATCAGGTCGTTTTAAAAAACGTTTGATCGACGGCCTGGACGATAAGCAAACCAAACGATTCTTTCGCGAAATCGAAGGCTTTCAACCTGAATACGAAGTACGACCTGAATTCGCCGAGAAGATTGACTTCTTCCAACACAACCTAATGGATCGACTTCGCAAGCCACCGATGGATTGCATTTTCCTGCGAAACGTTTTGATCTACTTCGATGACGTGTCCAAGCAGAAAGTCATTGCCAACATTGCCGAAACTCTGGTGCCGGGCGGGTACTTAGTGATCGGTCCATCCGAAGGAATTTACGGCTTGGACAATCCGCTGACGAAAATTTCCACGTTCCTGTATCAAAAACCACCGATTGAGAAGACGTGAGCAGCGATACGCCCCCCAATCGTCCAGGCGATTCTGACGACAGCTTCCACAGCGATGATCTGTCGCAGTATTTGCAGATGTACGTCGATGAAACCGAGGAACAACTCGATGATCTCGTCGAGACGATGTTGGTGTTGGAGGTCGATCCGCAAGACGAAGCTTCATTAGCCGCTGCGTTCCGATTATTGCATTCGATGAAGGGTGCGGCCGGGATGATGGGGTTCGATCAGATCACGGTTCTGACCCATCACCTGGAAACACGATTCGAACGATTGAGAACCGGACGCATCAGCCTGGACCGCGTGACGATGAATTTGACGCTGCGGTGCATCGATTTTTTGCGGGAATGCAACGATCGACTTCGCGACGACACGCAATTGGCCACACCGGACATTCTGCTGCAAGAATTGCGTGAATTGGAAGAGAAGACTGAAAAGGAATTGAGTGCTGAAACGTCTGAATCAAGTGATGAAGTTGCTGAGGCCCCAGCGGAACCGCCGGTTACACCGGAGCCTGAGCCGGTCGTCACGCCGAATCAAGACGTTGATCTTGGAACCCACTATCACGTGGTAGTGTCGATCGATCCGAACGTGACTCTAAAAGAGATTGTCGCTCGCGCCGTCGTTTCCGCCTTGGACAACGTTGGCGATATCAAGGCGACGCGTCCCGAATTTGATCAGTTGGACGACTGTGAAGATTTGGATGTCTTTGATGTCATCTTGTTTACTGAACTTTCACCCAATCAGGTTTTGCAGTCTGCATTGATCGATGGAGTCGTCGAAATAGACGTGCGATTGCCGCGTGACGAATCCTCGCCGCCGCTGGCGACGACCCGGTCCGCCGAAATTCCGGCAACCGAAACACCGAAAAACGATGACGTGGCAACCCATGAAGAGACGGAACAACCGCCGGTCACCGAGACTGCACCACCAGAAACGATGCAGTCCGAATTGCCACCGTCCGAACCTGCGGAAAGTCAGCCGGCAGGTGACAAGCCGATTCGCCCGACCAAGCAGGGCGAAACGATGCGAGTCGACATTGACCGGTTGGACAACTTGATGAGTCTGGCGGGTGAATTGGTCGTCAATCGGGCTCAGTTTGTTCAGGTCACCGAAGACCTTAGCACGGGAATTCGGCAGGCCGCGGGCGTTCATACGACTCGGCAATTACGAGAAACGCTTTCTCGAACGATTGAACGAATGAAGTCTGAAAACACAAGTGCATCCTCAAGTTGGAACGCGTCGATCCACGAACTTGAATCGAGCCTGGACTTGCTCGGTCAGCATCAGGCACAAATGGAAGAAAGTCGTCGCAATTTTGGACGACTTGATGAGGCGATTGATCAACTTTCCCGCGTCAGCGATTCGCTGCAACGCGGCGTCCTGGGCACGCGAATGGTTCCCGTCAGCCCGCTGTTCAATCGTTTCAAACGCGTCGTCAGAGACCTGTCGGTTGATCGTGATAAACAGGTCACGCTGGTGCTGGACGGCGAGAAAACCGAACTGGATAAGCGAATGATCGACGCGCTCGGCGATCCGCTGGTACACCTGGTTCGCAATTCGGTTGATCATGGATTAGAAAGTCCCGAAGTTCGCAAAGCGGCTGGCAAGCCAACCGAAGGCACCGTGTCCCTTTCGGCTCAACATCGCGGCAACCATGTTTACATCACCATCGAAGACGATGGCAGTGGTATCGATGACGTGAAAATCCGAAAGCGGTTGGTCGATCGCAACATTTTGTCGGTCGAAGCAGCAGCAAGCCTTAGCCGACAAGACGCGATCGAGTACATCTGGCACCCCGGATTCAGCACGGCTGAAAAGGTAACCGACGTTTCTGGTCGCGGTGTGGGAATGGACATCGTCAAATCGCGGATCGCTGAATTGGCGGGAACGATCGAGACCGAAAGCGAACTGGGACACGGCACGACATTCACTTTAAAATTACCGCTGACGTTGGCAATCATCAGCAGCTTGTTGGTCGAAATTCGCGGCATCGTGTTTGCAATTCCAAAAGACGATGTGCGAGAGATTGTGCAAGTGAACGCTGGTAACGTGATCTCCGTTGGCCAACGTCGAACGTTCGAGGTTCGTGGCGATTACCTGCCGCTGATTTCCGTCGATGAACTTTTCGATTGGAACCAACCGACCATACCGCCGGGTAAATCAAACGGCCCAACCGAAGTGGTGATTTTGCATTCAGGTGGCCGAACGATGGGACTGGAACTTGATCGCGCTATCGGCAGCCAGGATGTCGTGATCAAGTCGCTGGCCGAGAATTTTGTTAGTATCGATGGACTCGCGGGGGCAAGCATTTTGGGCAACGGCAGTGTTGCCCTGATGTTAGACGTCGCCGCGATGCTTAAAATGGCAGTGAGCTTGAAGTCACGTCCCGTTCCTACCGCAAAACTTCCAACTTGAATACAAAAATCCATTCCGTTCGGATGGGAGAAATCGGCGTCGGACAATCTGGCGATACGCTGGTCACGTTGCTGGGGTCGTGCGTTGCAGTCGTTCTGTTCGACCCGAATGCCAAGAAGGCAGCCTTGGCACATATCCAGCTTCCGGCCTCGTCAAGTTCCCCTCCAGTAACCAATCCGGCAACCAACCTGGTAACCAACACAGACGCAGCAATTGATACGGCTGGCAAGTACGCCGACACGGCGATCCCGGCATTGATGCGAGAGTTTTCGACCCTGAACCGATCGCAGTTGATCGTTCACTTGGCCGGCGGTGCTGACATGTTCAAAACTTCTCGATTGTTAACGGTCGGTAAACTGAATGTCCAGGCAGCCGAGCGTTTGCTTGGGCAATTGAATCTGTCGATCGTCAGTCACGACTGCGGCGGACCGCTCGCCAGACGCGTGCGTTTTGAAGTCAGCACGGGCATGATGCTCGTCGAAAAAGTTGAAAAGCCAACGGAGTTAAACACTTGAACCAAACTGAACCTGATCCGCCAGACTTGCGAATTCTGATCGTCGATGATTCGGCGTTGTACCGTCAAGCGATTACCGCAGCGCTGCGTGAGGTCGATGGTGTCCAGATTGTGGGAACGGCGAAAGATGGTCAAGAAGCGATCGAAAAGATCGAGTTGCTAAAGCCTGATCTGTTAACGCTGGATGTTGAAATGCCGATCATGAATGGCATTGAAACGCTACGCGAAATGAATCGACTGCGTTTATCGGCTCGTGCGATCATGGTCAGTTCGCTGACGGAAGCTGGTGCGAAGGTAACGTTGGACGCGTTGTATGAAGGTGCCTTCGACTTCATCGCTAAACCGTCAGGCGGTCTGTTCGAGACCCGAGCAATTTTGCAGGTGGCTTTGGCCGAGAAGTTCGACGCGTTCCGTTCCCATCAAAGCACTGCTGGCGTTTTGAAAAAGATTGCACGGTCCTCAATCGCCCAACCATCGTCTGGTGGAGGGAACGATGCAGACCAACCATGCCGCATGGTGGTGATTGGAACTTCCACCGGTGGCCCCAAAGCGCTTCGATTTGTTTTGCCACGTTTCGACGCGGACTTTCCCGTGCCGATTGTGGTCGTGCAGCACATGCCGCCCGACTACACCGGCATGATGGCTCGGCGAATGAACGAAGAATGCAACTTGCCCGTCGTCGAAGTCGCCGAGCGGCAAGCAATCCTGCCCGGCACGATCTACATCGCTCCCGGCGGAAAGCATTTGCAGTTCACTTCGACCGCCGGCGCGATCACAGGTCATCTAACTGACGATCCGCCGGAAAATAGTTGTCGCCCCGCCGTCGATTACACGCTCCGCAGTGCCGTTGATGTCACCGACGGACAAGCCTTGGCGGTCATCATGACCGGCATGGGCAAAGACGGAATGCTGGGCTGCCAACGATTGAAGGACTGCGGCGGAACCGTTTACACACAAGACGCCGAATCAAGTGCGGTGTACGGGATGCCGAAATCCGTCGTCGATGCAGGCTTATCCGATCGCGAACTTCCGCTCGGCAAGATCGCCGCCGCGGTCACCCGCCACGTGTACCGGCGTCAGGCGGCAAATCGCTCAACCAAAACCGGTGGCACCCGAAAAAGCGAACAGGAGAATCAACTATGAATGCTCCGGCGACTCCAGAGAAACCCTCTGCAACACCGATCGGCAACGGGATCGATGTTTTAATTGCCGAAGATAATCGTTTGCAGGCCAAGATCTTAGAAGATCGCTTGATCAAATCTGGCTACACGGTTCGTGTTGGTCGTGATGGCCAAAAAGCATTCGATCTTGCCAAAGAAAAACGACCTGACATTATCGTGTCAGACATCGAGATGCCACACATGACGGGCCATGAACTGTGCCGAGCCATTAAGTCCGACCCAGAACTCCGCAGCGTTCCGCTGATTCTGCTTTCGACGCTTTCGGAACCAGAAGACATTATCAAAGGCTTGGACTGCGGAGCCGACAACTACGTCACCAAACCCTACCGTCCGGCTTACTTGATCAGCCGCATGGATTCGCTGCTACACACTTCAATCGAAGAACGCGAAGAAGATATCCTGGAACTGGAAGTCACACTGGTCGGAACGGTCTACAAAGTGCGATCAGGCCGCCAACAGGTCTTGAACTTGCTGGTGTCCACCTTTGAAAATGCAGTCGAGAAAAACCAAGAACTGCTGCGATACAACGAAGACCTGACCATCGCAAAGGAAACACTCGCCAAGTCAAATCGTTCGCTCGAAGACATGAACGGCCGGATGACACGCGACCTGGACGCGGCAGCCAAAATCCAACAATCATTGCTGCCATCGAAAACCGTTGAAACCGATCGAGCGGACTTTGCTTGGAAGTATCTGCCCTGCGATGAATTGGCCGGCGACTTCTTGAACTACTTTCGGCTTGACGAAGACCATGTCGCCCTTTTTGTCGTCGATGTCAGCGGTCACGGTGTCGCATCATCGTTGTTGTCGGTGACCGTCGGCCGCGTGATGTCACCCGACGTCGGATCATCGTCTTTGTTGACCAGCGTTGGCCCAGGCGGCGAAGTCGTCATCACACCGCCCGCCCAAGTGGCAGCGGAATTGAATCGTCGGTTTCCCATGGAAGACCAAGGCCATCTGTATTTCACGATGGTCTACGCAGTGCTGAACCTGAAAACCTTGCAGCTACGCTACGCATCCGCCGGGCACGAAGCAATGGTGCATCTTCCCAAAGACGCGCCGCCAAAATTGTTGCATGCCGAAGGGTTCGCGATCGGTTGGATGGAAGACATCGTGTACGACGAAACCGTCGTGCAATTGTCCCCCGGCGACCGCCTGTACCTGTACAGCGACGGCATCCCTGAAGCACTCGACGCCGACCTGGAAGAATACGACAACGACCGCATGCTACAACTAATGCAACGCTGCCGATCCGAATCAATCGGCAACAGCGTCGAAACCATCTGCACCGAAATCAAACACTGGTGCCGAATCAACGGCCCCCGCGACGACATTTCAATCCTAGGCGTCGACCTAAAACCGTGAAACGGAATAAATCTCGTTCTACGGGCTAGCTCTCGCCAAAGACGAAATCGGTGCCGTTGAAATCGACTGTGACTGTCGAGCCTTCGGGGTAGTCGTTCTTTAGCAGCGATGTTGCCAGTGGATTTTGGATCTCGCGTTGGATCACTCGTTTTAGCGGGCGTGCTCCGTAGGCTGGGTCGTATCCGACTGCGGCTACTTCGTCGATCGCTGCGTCGGTGACTTCTAGGTTCAATCCGTTTGCCGTTAGACGGCTTTCCAAATGCTGAAGCTGCAATCCGACGATGCGTCTGATTTCATCTTTTTTGAGCGGATGAAAAATGACGATGTCGTCGATTCGGTTTAAGAACTCTGGTAAGAACTTGGTCTTCAAAATTTCTTGCACCGATTGTTGCATCTCTTCATCGCTGCCGCCTTCCTCGGCAATTCGGCTGATCACGGGACTGCCCGCGTTGCTGGTCATGACGACGACGGTGTTGGTAAAGTCAACGGTACGACCATGACCATCGGTCAGCCGACCATCATCGAGCAGTTGCAACAGAATGTTGAAAACATCCGGATGCGCCTTTTCCATTTCATCCAACAACAACACGCAGTACGGACGACGGCGAACGGCTTCGGTTAGCTTTCCGCCTTCTTCGTAACCGACGTATCCGGGCGGTGCTCCGATTAGACGCGACACGCTATGCCGTTCCATGAATTCACTCATGTCGATCCGAACCATCGCTGATTCATCGTCAAACATCACTTGTGCGAGCGCTTTGCAAAGCTCGGTTTTACCGACACCCGTTGGACCGAGAAACAGGAACGAACCGATCGGCCGACCGGCATCCTGCAAACCGCTACGGCTGCGGCGGACGGCATCGGAAACTGCAACAACAGCTTCGTTTTGCCCGATCACTCGTTGGTGCAAACGTTCCTCCATCACCAACAACTTCGCCCGCTCGGTTTCCAGCATTCGAGTGACGGGAACACCGGTCCAAACGCTGACCACCTCGGCAATCTCTTCATCGGTCACGTCACGGCGCAGCAACCGCCGGCCCTGCGGCTGATCAGTTTCAGCGTCAGAGTCTGCGTTAGTGTCTGCGTCGGCCGCTTGTTCGACCGCGTCGAGTCGCGACTGTAATTTGGCCAGCGTTTCACGAACGGTCAACATTTCGCGGTAGACCTCTTCAGGACTCTCACCGCGCAGTTGCTTCTCTTTTGCCTCGGTATCAAGCTTGGCAAAACGATGCTCGTACTGTTCGACTTCTTGACGGATCGATTGCACGTCGTCCAGGCCGATCTTTTCCGCTTCCCACTGTTCGCGCAGGCTGGCCAGTTCGTGGGTCAACTCCTGCATTTCGGATTCAACATCGCCACGTTTTTCGACGGCCGAAGATTCCGTTTCATCGACAAGCTGTCGATGAGCTAATTCGAGCTGTCGCAAACGTCGTTGAATACGATCGATGGGCTCAGGAACACTTTCCTTCTCCATCGCCAAACGGCTGGCCGCTTCGTCGATCAGATCGATCGCTTTGTCCGGCAAGAAACGATCGGCGATGTAACGGTTCGACAAATTGGCAGCCGCGACCAACGCATTGTCAGTGATGCGAACGCCGTGATGCGATTCATAACGAGATTTCAATCCACGCAAAATCGCAATGGTGTCATCGACGGTGGGTTCGCCAACAAAGACGGGTTGAAAACGTCGTTCCAGTGCCGCATCTTTTTCAATGTGCTGACGATACTCGTCCAGCGTCGTTGCTCCGATGCAACGCAGCGCACCGCGAGCCAATTCAGGCTTCAACAAGTTCGCTGCGTCCGCGGACCCTTCGGCTTTTCCGGCCCCCACGACCAAGTGCAGTTCGTCGATGAACAGCACGACTTGACCGTCGCTGTCTTTGACTTCTCGCAAAACAGACTTCAAGCGTTCTTCAAAATCACCGCGGAATTTGGCACCCGCAACCAACGCTCCCATGTCCAACGACACGACGCGTTTGTCTTTCAGGCTTTGCGGCACGTCGCCTTCAAAAATGCGCAGCGCCAGCCCTTCAGCGATGGCAGTTTTACCAACGCCTGGTTGACCAATCAGAACGGGATTGTTCTTGGTCCGCCGTGATAGAACTTGAATAACCCGGCGAATTTCGTTGTCTCGTCCAATGACGGGATCCAACTTTCCGGCGGCTGCCAATAGCGTTAAGTCGATGCCGTACTTTTCCAGCGCCTGGTACGTGTCTTCGGCATTTTGATCGGTGACACGCGCCGATCCGCGCACTTCGCTCATCGCTTTCAGCACGTCATCAGTGGTAACGCTCATCAGATCCAGCAAGTTCTTTGCCTTACTGTCCGCCTTGGTCATGCCCAACAACAAGTGCTCGGTCGCGACATATTCATCCTTCAGCGATGCCGCTGAATCGGCGGCCGCGTCAAACGTCTTTTGAAGCGTTGCAGCGATCCCGGGCTGGCGACCACCGGAAACCGATGGCAAGCGTTCCACTTCGCTGGCGACCATTTTGGAAAGATTGGCAACGTCCACATGCAATTTAGAAAGCAGTGGCAGTGTGATGCCGTCTTTTTCGTCCAGCATCGAAGCCAGTAGTTGAAGCGGATCAATTTCCGGGTTGCCTGCGGATGCAGATCGGGCCTGCGCCTCGGCGACGAGAGCTTGGGCTTTTGTTGTCAGTTTATCGAATCGAAATACCATTGGCAGTGTTCTCCTTTGTTAACAGCAGTGAAAGCAATTGGCATGCCGTTTTGCTTGAAGTAGGCCGGAACAAGCTTTGCGCAGTTCCGGCAATCCATTGGTAGTACAATGCAATTGCCGGAACTGCGCTGCGCTTGTTCCGGCCTACAGTTAGAGCGAACGATCTAAAGTAAATACGCATTGGGCGATGCCGAGGCGGTATAACAATCCAGCACCCTGTTTTGGTGAGAACAAACCGGGAAGTTGTTTCGTGATAATTCCTAAGTAGGCCGCTTACGTCATTCCACAAAAAAAGGGGCGAGCACTTTCGCGCTCGCCCCTTATCCGTTTATCGCTTTCGGACAGCGTTAGTCTTTGACTTCGAAGTCGGCGTCGATTGCGTCGTCATCGTTGTCGGCAGCCGCGGATGCTGCTGCTGGTTCACCTGCGGCAGCATCTTTGCCGCCTTCGGCTTCGGTCTTTTCGTACAAGACCTTGCTGAATGCTTGTGACGCAGCATCAAGTTCCTCGGTCGCTTGCTTGATCGCGGCAACGTCTTCACCTTCGGACGCTGTCTTGACCTTATCGATCGCAGCGTTCATCGGTGCTTTATCGTCGTCGGACAGCTTGTCATCATTCTCAGTCATCAGTTTTTCAAGCTGATAGACCTGCTGACTGGCCTTGTTCTTCGCTTCGACCAACTCAAACTGCTTACGATCCTCGTCCGCGTTGGCTTCGGCATCTTTCTGCATTTGTTCGATCTCGTCTTCGCTCAATGCGCCCGCTTCCTTGATCTGAACCGATGCTTCTTTACCAGTCTTTAGCTCCTTGGCCGATACCGCCAAAATTCCGTTTTGGTCGATGTCAAACTTGACTTCGATCTGCGGCACGCCGCGCGGTTGCGATGGAATGCCTTCCAGATTGAATTCGCCCAACAAACGGTTGCTGGCCGCCATCTTGCGTTCCCCTTGGAACACTCGAACGGTAACCGCGGTTTGACCGTCGGCCGCCGTGCTGAACACGTTTTTCTTTTCAACAGGGATCGTCGTGTTGCGTTCGACCAATGCCGTCATCACGCCGCCTTCGGTTTCGATACCCAAGGTCAATGGCGAAACATCCAACAACAAAACGTCTGTACGATCGCCAGCCAAAACACTGCCCTGGATCGCGGCACCCACGGCAACGACTTCGTCCGGGTTAACGCCCTGGTGAGGTTCTTTGCCGAAGATGGTTTTGACGAGTTCGCGAACTTTGGGAACGCGAGTACTACCGCCCACCAAAACGATCTCGTCGATCTCATTGGCACTCATCCCGGCATCCTTCATCGCCTGCATCACAGGTCCACGGCATCGTTCGACCAATGCGTCGATCAATTCCTCGAACTTGCTGCGACTGACCTTCATCGTCAAGTGCTTCGGTCCCGAAGCGTCCATCGTGATGAAAGGCAGGTTGATGTCGGTTTCAGGAAGCGTACTGAGTTCCTTCTTCGCTTTTTCGCAAGCTTCTTGCAAACGCTGCAAAGCCATTGGATCGTTGCGAAGATCGATACCGCTTTCTTTCTTGAACTCATCGGCGACGTAGTGAATCAACGCTTCGTCAAAGTCGTCACCACCGAGGTGTCCGTCACCCGAAGTGCTGATGACCTGGAAGACGCGACTTTCCTGATCGTCATCGCCTGCGTCGGCGACTTCCAGGATTGAAACGTCGAACGTACCACCACCCAAGTCAAAGACTGCAATCTTTTCGTCTTTGCTCTTGTCCAGACCATACGCCAAAGCAGCAGCCGTCGGTTCGTTGATGATTCGCGCGACTTCCAGACCCGCGATCTGACCAGCGTCCTTGGTCGCTTGTCGTTGAGCGTCGTTGAAGTACGCCGGTACCGTGATGACAGCCTTGTTGACCTTGTGGCCCAAGTACGACTCGGCGGATTCTTTCAGCTTACGAAGAACCTTGGCCGAGATTTCTTGCGGCGTGTAAGTTTCGTCGCCGACACCAATTTTAACGTACTCATCAGCATCACCAACGACGCCGTAAGGCACCATCTTTTCTTCGGATTCAACTTCCGAATGTCGCCGACCCATGAAACGCTTTGCCGAGTACACGGTGCGTTTTGGGTTGGTGACCGCTTGCCGACGCGCGGGTTCGCCCACGATCGTTTCGTTCTTGTCGGTGAAAGCAACGACGCTGGGCGTCAATCGGTTGCCTTCGGGGTTGGGAATGACTTTGGGTTCGCTACCTTCCATCACGGCCACGACACTGTTGGTCGTACCGAGGTCAATCCCGATGATTTTTTCGCCTTGAGCCATCTGCGTTTCTCCTTCGCTGTGAAACCGTCAATCGTCGCCCAGTGAGGCGCTTTTTGAGTCCAGTAAATTCGTTGTTCGTCAGTAACTATTCGTTCGTCAGTAATTCATTTTCAGTGCAATGCCGACCCGGACTTGCCTGAGACGACGGTGCCGCCGGTGGTCCATTTCGTCAGGCCCAGCGGCATCGGGGGACAGGAAACGCAAAGGCCGTGCCACTTGCAGTATTTTTTATCAGTGAAACAATGGGCCGCACGCCTGATGGCCCGGTATTTGGCTGCTTCGGGGCACTTATTGCCCGCAATTGCTTGTATTTTTGGCAGTCGCCGTTTTTGGGGCTCTTGGCGTTCAAACGGCGGCGTGTCATTTTGACAGATCTCAGACGTGCATCTTCCCAATCGTAACGTTTATCACGAAGAATCGATCATGAGCGAATCCACCGACGTTGCGGAGCAATTGACCAGCGAAATTGACGAGGTCGATCGTCAGTTACTGGCCCTGCTTGCCCACCGCCGGCCGTTGGTCGAACGCCTCGTTTCCGGTTCAACGCAAAGTCGTGTCGGCCAAGTCGCCGACGCAGCCGGCCGCATCGAAACACTGGTCGCAAATCTAGCCGACACCGCCGAGACATCCGGCATCAGCGCGGCCAACAAGATCGCATTATTAAAACACGTTTCCAGCGTTTGCCTGGCGTCGATCCGACCGCTGCGTGCCGCCTACCTTGGCCCGAAGCACAGCTACAGTCATCTAGCAGCGATCAAGTTTTTCGGCGACGCGATCGAGTTGGTGCCGGTGGCGACGATTGAGTCCGTGTTCGATTCGATCGAAAAGGGCGAGGCGAATACCGGAATCGTGCCGATCGAAAACAGCACCGATGGTCGCGTCGTTGATACGCTAGGAATTTTTGTTCGCCGCGAAGTCAAAATCTGTGGCGAAGTCGTGTTGCCGATTCATCACAATCTGCTTTCGCGAACACCACGAACTGAAATCACCGAAGTGCAAAGCAAACCGCAAGCGCTTTCTCAGTGCCGTGGTTGGCTGGCAAGAAATCTGCCCTCGGCAAAGCTGGTCGAAGTCAGCAGCACGACCGCGGCAGCGATTGCGTCGGCAAATACGCCCGGCGTTGCCGCAGTGGCAAGCATCGAAGCCGGACGCGAATACGAACTCGACGTGATCCAAGCAGGCATCGAAGACAATCCCAACAACGTGACACGGTTCGCAGTGCTGGGACCAACGATGATGCAGGCGACCGGCAACGACAAGACAGCGGTTCTGTTTCAAATCAATCACGAACCCGGCGCGCTGGCCGACGCAATGATGGTGTTCAAGGATGCTGGTTTGAATTTGACCTGGATTGAATCTTTCCCCGCGATCGATGCACCCAACGAATACTTCTTCTTTGTCGAACTGACCGGACACCGCGATGACGATTCAGTGGCATCGGCATTGGACGCACTTTCAAAACTGACGCAGCGGCAATCGATTCTCGGTTCGTATCCACGCGCCAGTGTGCCGTAGCGTTTGATACAACTGGGGGCGGAGGAGGCGACCTGACGAATCAACCGGGTGCTACGCACCCGGCAACGAGCTGCCGGCCCGCTGGGCCTTACTGTCCGCTCTTAGCCTTTCACACTCATTGACGGTAGCTCATTTTCCTCCGGTTGCCTTATGCCGAAACAAACCTATCCCGTGTTCACGTTCCTGCTGGCGATGTGGTTAGTCTATTTCGTCGATCTGGCGATCCCCGCTGACCTGACTCACCTTGGTTTGTTGCCGCGCAGCCTGCGCGGTTTGTTGGGCATCGTGACGGCACCGTTTCTGCACGGCGGTTTGGGCCATTTGATCGGCAACACGATTCCGCTTGCGATTTTAATGTCGCTGACCATTGCATCGCGTCACCGCGCGTGGATGGTTATCGTGGCGATCATCCTAATCTCAGGCTGCTTACTTTGGGTCGTCGGCCGAAGTGCGAATCACGTCGGTGCCAGCGGTTTGGTGTTCGGGCTCTGCACATTTCTAATCACGGTCGGGATTCGCGAACGCAAACTCGCTTCGCTCGGCATCGCGATTCTGGTGATCTTTTTATTCGGGACAACACTGATCTGGGGCGTCGTCCCGTCATTCGGCAGCCAGGTTTCCTGGGACGGCCACCTGTGCGGAGCAGTTGCCGGATTGGCGGTCGGAATTTTTACGACCCAAAAAGCAACAGCGTTCTTTTAGCGTGCTTGATTGAACATCGTCATAGGCCGGAACAAGTCTTGCGCAGTTCCGGCAATCCAAAACTGATCAATGCAACTGCCGGAACTGCGCTAAGGAACATGCGACTTTTTAGAGTCGCCTTTCGCTCGGGACGTCGCATCAGTTACTTCGCGTTAGGCCCGGAGGGCCTGCAGCTCCCTGCCGGGTGCGCGAGCACCCGGATGGCTGCCCCACATCAATTCTCCGTAACCAATTCTCTGGCTCGGTTTCGCGGCTACGCCGCGAAACCGAGCCAGAGAATTGGTGAGATAGAACGCTGCCATCCGGGGATTTACATCCCCGGCAGGGAGCTTCCGGCCCTCCGGGCCTATTGCTCAGTAATTGATACGACGTCCCCTGAGAAAGGAACTGCGAAAGGCGACACCTATTCCCCGCTCGTTCCTAAGCTTGTTCCGGCCTACATTATTGTTACGTTCCTACGTTCCGAATCCGCTTCGGAAGGCGGCGAAGTCGGTTAGGCCGATGATGCCGTCTCGATTCGCGTCCAAGTCGCTGCGGTAGTTATCGCCGCCAACTTCACCGCCGAAAGCTCCTCGGAACGCGGCAAAGTCGGTCAGGCCGACCGATTCGGATGTCGCATCGGTTTCACCGTACTTACGGAAAAACTGGTCAATCACAATCGGGTCGTCACTGCCGTCTTGGACCGTCGGGCGGAAACGCAGTTCGTAATTACCGTTGTCCAAGGTTGGCGGAACTGCCGGATTGTTGCCGCTGATGACACCCGGACCAGGTTCAAAGGTCAACGTCGAAACACCGCTGCCGTCGTTGGACACCATGATTCCACTAATCCTCTGATCGTTATCGGTGTTGATCAACACAAAGTCACCGGGAACCGCATTGACGTCTGAATCGAAGACAACTTCAATCGAAGAAATTTCAGAACGGGTACCCGTAACATTGTCGATCCTGGCCGATGAGATCGATGCAATCGTGACGGCGTAGTCCTCGACTTCTCCGTCCAGTGCTGCACCAGTCGGCAACAGATTACCAACCGTGCTGACTCGAACTCGAGCGAACGTAACACCGCTGTCTGCACCGGAGGGAACCGTGTAGTTGAGTGTTTGCAGCCCTGAATTGACTGCCACGCCATCCAGAATTTTCTCGCTCAAGTCCCAAACGCCATCCTTGTTGAAATCGATCCAAGCATCGACTCTTGCATCGCCAGCGTTCTGCAGTTCGATATTGATGCCCGCATTGGCACCGGCAACAATGTCACCAAACATGACACCGTCTTCGTCGTTGACGCCAGTGTTGTCATCTTCATCGGCGAGTGCGGACGCGATTCCATCGGCTTCCGAATCACGCTGTTGCCCGAGCGTTGGACCAACCGGAATGTGTCTTGCACCGTTGTCGGCCAGGGAAACCGGGTAGTCAGATGCGAACGAAGTTTCGCCGGTTTGCTGTGCGGCAAGAGACGCAGTCGGCGCGTCGCCAAAATCAAACGCATCAATGCTGCTGCCAAGTTCTTGAATTGCAGCGCCGCTGAGTCCGATAAGATCCTCGCCACTTGTGTTGGTAACCGAGATTACAATTTCGCCATTCGCATCGGCGGTCGCAGTGATCGCATCGGCCTGCAGATTATTAGCGGGATCGGCCACGTTGCCGTTGACCATCAATACGCCAAATCCTGCCGCTTCAACGCCCATGACGAAGGGTGCTGGATTGGTAATGCCAGTGATCGTTACCGTATGGTCACCCTGATTGCTAACTTGCCGTGCGGCAAACAACCAAACGTTGTAATCCGTTCCAGGAGTCAAATCGGACCACGTCAAATTGATCGACGAGCTGGCAAATCGGTTCCCATCAAGCCCAGCGAGCGATGGAGAATGATCAGGCAGATTCGCTGGAGCACTCGAGTCGGAAGTGGAGCCACCGCCGACAATCGAAGTGGCGAGGTCAATGGCGGTAGCGATTCCCAATTCGTTGATCAAATTGGTATCGTTACTGCTAAAGGTGTTTGTGATCGTCGTCCAGTTTGTTGGCGTGCTGTCGATACCATTGGGGCTTTCAAAGTCGACGCCCACCAGCGAACCGACGTCGTTATCTTGCGTGACAACACGAACGACTCGCGTATCCACTTGATCGTAACTGTCATCGGTCGTCCCAGACGCGTCAATGGAAAGCGTCACGGTTGATCCCACGCCTCCGTCAATCTCTGAATCATCAACTGCGGATACAGCCACAAGTTGGTCAACGTTCCAATTCGTTTCGTTGAAGGTTAGCGTCGTTGGGGAAATAGTCGCTTCGGTCGCATCACTGCCTGCAAGATTGATGACCACCGTTCCGGTTGGTTGTGATTTCAAAGAGACGTTTAATGTGTCCTGCGTCCCGACTTCACTGACGATTGTCGAATCACCCGACTGAACGACATTGAAACCACGGGTGCCTTCGGCAATTTCTTGAATCGCTACCGCCGACAAATATGCACTATCGATTAACCTACCACCCGTCTTAGTCACCGAAACTGAAATGACCCCGTTGGCATCGGCTTGGGCAACCACCGCGTCGGATTCCAGTGATCGATCTGGTCTCGAGATCCCATCATTGACTAGCAAGCCATTGCCAATTGGCGTGGTGTCTTGCGAAAACGGCAACGGGTCGCCGGTGCCACCCGTGATCACAATCTCCTGAACCGCGTTTTGAGCGAAGCTTTCAGAGGTCAAAAAGTAGAGGTTGTAATCGGTGCCCGGTGTCAATCCATTCCAAGTCAATTGAATCAATCGATCCGCCGATCTTACACCGTCGATGCCCTCAAGCCGCGGTGATCGCGATGGAACCACGCTGGGCTCACTTGGATTGAGTCCAACACTGTCAAAATTATCGAGTGTTAGCCCAACGCTAGTCTGAATTCCATCTTCACGAATCAGGCTGGACAACGAGTCGCTAAAGAACCCCGTAGAACGGGTCCAGTTTGTTGGGCTATCACCGCTGAACGTGTCAAAATCAACGCCGATCAGTGGTTGCAGTTCGTCGTCAGCTATTTGAACCGACACCGGATTGATTAAAGTCGTTGTTGGGTAGGCCGGATCAGAACTGGCAGTGATCGAGTGAGTGATCGTTCCAGCGTGAACCCCCTCTTCGATTGTGTCGTCAAAACCACGTACAAAGATGGTTTGCGTTTCCGTGTTTGCCATCGCAAGCGTGACGCTGGTTGCGAAGGTGATTCCGTCAGTACTGATTTCGGTTTGTGCATCCGCATCAATCGTGACATCCAGCGAACTGGTTGGCGTTGTATTCAAGGCAATCGAATACTGATCAACATCGTTTCCGCCCAGCACACCGTCTTCGTTTACCACTGTTGTCCCGCCCGTTTCGATGATGGTGACACCAGCGGCGTTTGGGGCAGACGTAATTGAAAAATCAGCGTCCGAAATATCGAAGAACACATTACCGATTCCGCGGATTCGCAACCGAGCATCGGCCGCATCGATATTGGGCACCGTCAATAGATGACTGCCATCGTTGGCCGTCGAAGCGATCAGTTCCAGCGGATAGGTCAGGCCACCGTCAAGCGATAAGTCGATCGCGACATTCGCAGCATTGATTCCGTTTGCGTTGGTTCCGGCAACGGCCCAGGTGATCGTTTGTGTCGATCCACCGGTCCAATTGACCGCTGTATTGGGCGTCGTAATCGCAAACGGAGTCCCCGTGTCGACGACTGAAACCAACACGTCGTCCGAGTTCACGCCGTTATTTCCGTCGCGTACAGTCGCGCGAAAATTAAGCGGACGAGTGGTCGTGGGCAGGACTTCGCCAATCGGCGCAGTGTCAGTACCGCTGACCAGGTCGCTTAGCTGCGGAAAAACCCGATTGGATTGAGTTGACGGCGAAAACGAACGAAACAACGGGCTGCTTCCATTGTCAGAAATGGGCAGACTCATCGATGGGCCGAGATCCAATTGTTCCCACGTGTACGTCAGCGTATCGCCAACGTCGGCATCGAATCCAGTTGCTGTAAGTTCAAAAGGCGTCCCAGCCGGAATCGTAAAGTCGGATCCCGCAACGATGGTTGGCGGAGTATTGCCTGTCGCGGTGATCGAGTTTGGTGGTGCGTTTGCCGCAATGTGTTCTTGGATGGCTTCAAAACTTGATGCGTGCAGATATCGATCGGTCCTCGGTTGCAAGTCATCGCTTCCGTTTGCGTCGGCAGAGATTCCAGCGTAACTCATCAGAGTTGTGCCACTGCCAGGTTCATAGGCAGTGTCTGCCTCTCGATTGCCGATCGCCGCACCGAACGCGTCTGCATTAAAGGTATGCTCTGCACCAAACTGATGTGCAAATTCATGAGCAACCAAATTTACCCAGTCGAATCCTCGTGGGTCAGCGCTGGTGCTAACGCCAGCACCTTTGAACGACCCTCCAACGACACCCAAGCCTGCTAGTCCAGATCCGCCACTTGGAAAAGTTCCAAAGGCGTGACCAATGTCGTAACTGTTGCTGCCCAAAATCCCATTCAGGATCCCGGTGTTTTCCGCGAGCATTTGACTGGTATTGCCGTTATCGAATCCATCGGTGCTGGAGTTTGTGAAGATCGTATTCGTTCCAGAAACTAACTGGAACGAAATCGAAAGTTCTTCTTCAAAGATTTCGTTGACCTCGTCAACCACCGACTCAATCGCCGCGAGCGCCGCAGCTTGCCCACCGAAAAAGCTGGTGTACTCGGCCGTCGCACTGATCGCCAATCGATAATTTTGCAGCTCACTTCCAACGGACAGGTTGTTGCCGATCGTAGCGGACAACACCAAACGATTTTCAAGCCGTTCGGCCATCATCCTGCGTCGCGTCGGAACACCGTTTCGCGGTCGCCTGCGCCGAGGCTTTTGGTTCCGTGACGTCTTGCGAGAGTAGATACCTAACATGATGAACGATGCTTCCTGTCTGAAAGAGTCCGCAAATTTTGATCAATTCACTTCAAGCAATGCTAACGACAAATCACAACAGGTGGCGTCGTTTCCGCTGCAAAATCACTCGGTAAACTGATTAATCGGTGCCGCAACCGATCGGCCTACCCGGCAAGGGGGTTCCATTGACTTGTTTTTGGAATCCTGAGCAGGAAGAAGACGATTCGAATCGTTTGCAAGAGCCTTTGGATTTCTTCAATCCACCGTTAAAAACCAAGGGCCGGTCCCTGGCCTGATGGAAATCATTGCAACGCAGCAAATTGGGCAAGCTGCACCATGGCAGGCAACACATACTGCAGCGATGTGAAGCGTAGTGGCAACGGCACATTTCCCTATTCGCCAGCATGTAGGCCGTAGCGAGCCATAGCGAGTTACGGCAATGTGCGCAACGCCGTAACTCGCTATGGCTCGCT
>NZ_LWSK01000068.1 GCF_001642955.1 Rubripirellula obstinata
AATTGGGCAAGCTGCACCATGGCAGACAACACAAACTGGGACGTTGTGAAGCATTGCGGCAACGGCACATTTTCCTGATCGCCAGCCGTAGGCCGTAGCGAGCCATAGCGAGTTACGGCAATGTGCGCACCGCCGTAACTCGCTATGGCTCGCTACGGCCTACTTTCAAGGGTCGTGACAAGTTGACAGCGACACATTTTCATCAGGCCAGGCGATGCCTACGCGGCTAAGCGATCTAGCGTAGGCCGGAACAAGCGCAGCGCAGTTCCGGCAATTGCATTACGCCGTCGTGGATTGCCGGAACTTCGCTGCGCTTGTTCCGGCCTACATCATCAAACCCAGCAGCATCAAACCACGCAATCCGCAACGCCGGCGACCAGTAGCGTGACGCTGATGATGGCGTTGGTGTCGAAGAAGGCTTGGTTCACTCGGTCCAGGTCATCGGGGCGAACCAGGCGGTGTTGTCGGATGACCAATGCCGTCGTTGCGGCAATCGCGATCCAAAACACCCATCCAAGCGGTTGTGAAACACACGGCAAAAACGCCAACACGATCAACATCACGACATGGCACGCCGCGGCGATCCGCAATGCACCCGCGATCCCGAATCGGGCAGGCACACTGTTCAAACCCGCATCGGCGTCAAACGCGGCGTCTTGGCAAGCGTAGATGATGTCGAAACCGGTCACCCATAACGCGACGGCGACCGCCAAGATCGTTGGAACGGCTAGGTCCGATAGCCAGCCGATCAGTTCGCTGCTTGAATTCGGAAAGGCACCCATGTACCCGCCGCGAATCGCAACCCAAGCGGCGATCGGTGACAGGCTGAGCGCGACGCCCAACCACAAGTGTGCCGCCGAAGTAAACCGTTTCGCCAAGCTGTAACCGCACAGGAACAACAGCACCGGGACTGAAGCAATCAGCGGAATTCGATTGGGTAAAAATAATGCTGTCGCGGCGATAAACGCGATGCCGCAAAACAGGGTGAACCAGAGGACTTGGTTTGCGGACAGGACGCCTGCTGGAATGTGTCGCGATGCAGTTCGCGGGTTGGCGGCGTCGATTTTGCGATCCACCAACCGATTAAACGCCATCGCGGTGCTGCGTGCGGTGACCATGCAAATCAAAATTCCCGCCAAGTCGCGCAGGCGAACTGCCGGAAAGGTGTCCGTGATTCCGATCGGCGTGGCCAGCGCCATCACTGCGGCCAACGCAGCGAACGGCAACGCAAAAATGGTGTGGCTAAAGCGGATGAGGCCCAGCCAAGATGTCAACTGGGTCGCTTGGGTCATGTTGCTTGAGTTCGTAGGAGGCCGGTGGAGGACGAAATTGATTCCGTTGAGCGCGTGCGAGTTTTTACAGTCGCCTTTCGCTACGTGAAAGTGGCGGACATCGATTTAATTGCTGACGCTCTTAGTCGTAGCGGAAGTCGCCAAGACTTTCGGCATCTCGGAGGGGAAATAAAGCCGACACTTCCTCGCTATCGCCCCATCCGGGGCTTTGTTTTCTTGTGCGTTTGGATCCGTGGGCCGAGGCCCACGGCAGGGAGCTGTCGCCCCATCCGGGGCTTTTGTTTTCTTGTGCGTTTGGGTCCGTGGGCCGGGGCCCACGGCAGGGAGCTGTCGCCCCATCCGGGGCTTTGTTTTCTTGTGCGTTTGGGTCCGTGGGCCGGGGCCCACGGCAGGGAGCTGTCGCCCCATCCGGGGCTTTGTTTTCTTGTGCGTTTGGGTCCGTGGGCCGGGGCCCACGGCAGAGAGCTGTCGCCCCATCCGGGGCTTTGTTTTTTTGTGCGTTTGGGTCCGTGGGCCGAGGCCCACGGCAGGGAGCTGTCGCCCCATCCGGGGCTTTGTTTTTTTGTGCGTTTGGGTCCGTGGGCCGAGGCCCACGGCAGAGAGCTGTCGCCCCATCCGGGGCTTTGTTTTGGTCCAGTAAAAACCCATTGTCTTGTTTAGCCGCGTGGGCATCGCCCCGCGCGTTTCGCGCCGCATGGACGCGCGGGGCGATGCCCACGCGGTTAAACAGTCCAAGAACCCTTTACGGCAGTGAGCTGTCGCCCCATCCGGGGCTAGTATTCCGCGTCACCTCAATTTTCGGGTAGCGGAACTCGCCAAGAGTTTCGGCTACGAGGGGGACGCCGAAAGTCTACGCGACTTCCGCTACCTCCTACCCGAAAATTGAGCTGACATAGAACACTAGGTTGCCGCTGGCACCTGGTTGGGAACCCTCTCCCTTGCTTTGGCTCGACCTCTGACGTGGGGCGGGCGAAGTGAAACGCCGTTGGAGTTTTTGCGCGATACGATCTAGGAAAACACTCTAATTTCCGAACGGGTCGGCACCGAACGGGTCGCCGCCTCCGCCGCCAAACGGATCGGAGCTTCCGCCGCCGAATGGATCGGTACTGTCGCCACCGAACGGATCGACTGGCTTGGTTTCCTTGTCGTCAAACATGCCGCCCTTGGATTTCTTTGGCTTGTCTTCCTTCGCTTCAGCTTCCTCTTCTGTGGCCGCGGGAATTGTGTCCGGCTGAGTATTCAAGGTTGGTAATTCAGAACTGATCGGACGCAGACATTGGATGCCGCCGTGATCAGAAACTAAGTACAGGCGATCCGTGAAAGCGTTGCTGATCGTCATCGCAGGCTGCAGACTTGGGTAGCTGCCGATCCGCTCGCCGGTTTCCCGATGGATCACCATCAGCGATCCGTCGGATGCACGTACAAACAATTCATGAGCGACCGCGCCAACCAATTCAGTGACACCGCTGACCGTGTTGTCCCACAACTGCGATCCGTCAATCGTCGATAGGCAATACAGATTGTTGTAAGACGAACGCATAAAGAGTTGTTGTTCGATCACGATGGGTTCGCCGTAGAAAGGTTCGCCAAACGGTTGGCTCCATTTGACCAAGCCTTCGCGAGTCGCACGGATGCCGTAGACCTGACCAGACTCGCTGCCAAAGTAAAACCGCTCGTTCTTGGCCGCTGCGATTTTGCCGGTCACCAATCCGTCTGTCTTTAATCGGAACAACGTCGATGGCGTTCCTTCCATGTCCATCACAAAGACAAAGCCCTTGTCGGTTGACCAGGCGACTTTGGTTGATCGCGGAGCCAACGTCGGTTGGCTGATCGCGTAACCTTCGACTGATTCGTAGTACGGGTCGTGTTCAAGATCGTCCAATGAGTAACAAACCACACCGCCGCTGATCCCTTGAATCATCGCGTAGCCGCCCGCGTTGATCGCGCCAAAGATCGGCGTTCGGCCAAGCACGAGTTCGCGTTCGACTTCGCCCGTGTCCGTTCGCACGATGATCATGTTGCCGCCGTTGACGACGGAAATGTGAGTGTCGTTGACGCCGATTTGGTAGTACGTCATTCGCGAATCACCAACGCGAGTCGTCCACAACGTTTGGCCGGTTTCAGCATCACGTGCCTCCAGCGAACCGTCGTTGGCGATGCTGTACAAACCAACGCGTGGCGATGACACCATCCGAGTCGTGGCGGTGATGCCGCGTCGCTTCAGCCGCCGGATCTCGTTGGACGCTAGACGCTCGGCTTCCTTCTTTCCGCGAAACGCACTGCCGCCGGAAAACGGAGTCGTCTTGTTGGTCGAGACAATCGTTTCGTCGATCTCAGATTCAGGCTCGACCAGGAACCGCGACAAGACGCGAACGTTGTCGTCTTTCTTCTTTGCTGAGTCGATTTTGTTTTTGTTTTCAGGTTTGATTTTCTTGCCTGGCCGAACACTCTTGGCCGGATCAGTCGTGATTACTTCCAGGTACTGGTTGGGGCGACTTTCGTGAACGTACAGTTCCATGTCGGAAATTGACTGAACGCCCATCGGCGACGATACCGACCGATTCCAGGCTTCGACCAACCCAAGCTGGTCGGCGACCCTGGCCGACATGTGTTCATTCGCCATCGCTGGACGGACCAGAACGGCATGGCTGACGAAGCAGCTAAACAGCAAGACGGAGGCAAAGAAGCAGTTCAAACGCATATTGGGGAACCCGGCTGGTCCAAAAAAGTACAGGAGACTCTGGTCCGTATTCTAATCGATTTGCCGGTGATGGTGAGTCAAAAAGGCCGATCCCAGGCGGATGATCGTTTCCCATCGTCCGCATCGCGATCATTGCGAGGATTGTACGGGATGATTTTACGGGTGGCGAAAAGCAAATGTAGGCCGGAACAAGCCGCTTCGGCGCAGTTCCGGCAATTGCATGGCACCGCATTGGATTGCCGGAACTGCGCCGAAGCGGCTTGTTCCGGCCTACGTCCATTTGCAAGTGACCAACATGCTTTGAGGTCGAAAAGCGAATCAAATTACCGAGCAACTTTAGAATGCGGCGCCGTTGGGCCTTGGGCCGCAGAGCAAATGTAGGCCGGAACAAGCCGCTTCGGCGCAGTTCCGGCAATTGCATGGCACCGCGTTGGATTGCCGGAACTGCGCCGAAGCGGCTTGTTCCGGCCTACGGTCCGACGTTGCTGCGCGAAATAGGGGTCGGACCCAACGCCGTGAAGGGTTTCTCAATCGTTTAACCGCGTTGGGCATCGCCCCGCGCGTCGTGCGGCACCGAACGCGCGGGGCGATGCCCACGCGGCTAAACGAACTAACACGTGTTTTCCTAAACCAAAACTCTTCACGGCGTTGGATTGCCGGAACTGCGCCGAAGCGGCTTGTTCCGGCCTACGGTCCGACGTTGCTGCGCGAAATGGGGGTCGCACCGCATTCCCGATGGCGTCTTCCGTTATGATTAGACTAGACCAATACCGGCCGCCCTCATCTTCCTCGCTATGACTCTCTTCTCATGAAAGACTTCACCGACCTGCTTCTCAAGAAAGGCATCATCAGCCTCGATCAACTCACCGAAGCCGAAGAGGTGTCCAAGAATACCAGTGCCAATGTGGGCGACGTCTTGGTGCAGATGGAATATGCCACGCCCGAGGAAGTTGCCGAGTGCTTGGCCGAATTTCACAAGATTCCCTACGTCGATCTGCGGACCGCCAATATCGGCGAAGAAGTCATCGAATTGGTGCCCGAATCGGTCGCTCGCGAAAACAACGTGCTGCCGTTTGATGAACACGACGGAGCCCTGCGGATCCTAATCGCCGACCCGTTTGACCTGGAAACCATCGAAAAACTGCGTTTCATCCTCAATCGCAAGATCGAAACCGCCCTGGCACCCAAAACCGCCATCCAGGGTGCGATCAACCGCTATTACGGACAAGTCGAAGGCGAATCGGCTGACTCGATGCTGCAGGAATTCACTGACACGGCGATCGATTTCACCGAAACCGAAGACGGCAGCGGTGGTGACGGCGGCGGCGAAGAAGACGACGACGACAACAGTGCTCCCGTCATCCGGTTGGTCAATTTGATGATCGCCGAAGCTGTTCAATTGCGGGCGTCCGACATCCACGTCGAACCGTTTGAAGAACGTGTGCGAATCCGCTATCGCATCGACGGGCAATGTGTCGAACGCGAAAACGCTCCTCGCCGGATGCTGTCAGCCATCATCGCTCGGATCAAGATTCTGGCCAAAATCGACATCTCTGAAAAACGACGCCCCACCGATGGGCGGATCAAGATCACCGTTGGCGATAAACAATTGGATCTGCGGGTCAGCATCATTCCGACCAACCACGGATCGTCCTGCGTGATGCGGTTGCTGGACAAGGACAACATCAAGGTCGGCGTCCGGCAATTGGGTCTGTCCGAACGCGACTTCCGCAATTTCAACTCGCTGATCCGACGTCCCAACGGAATCATTTTGGTGACAGGCCCGACGGGATCCGGGAAGACGACGACACTGTACGCATCACTGAACGCGCTGAACCGGCCAGACCGCAAAGTGATCACGGCGGAGGACCCGGTGGAGTACTACTTGCCGGGGATCAACCAGGTCGAAGTGCGGCACAAGATCGGGCTGGACTTTGCCCTGATCATTCGCGCGATGCTGCGTCAGGCACCCAACATTATCCTGGTCGGCGAAATGCGTGACCATGAGACTGCATCGATGGGAATCCAGGCTTCGCTTACTGGACACTTAGTTTTCAGTACCCTGCACACGAACGATGCGCCCAGTGCCATATCACGAATGGTGGACATCGGTGTACCATCCTACATGGTGGCTAGTTCCGTCATCGCGGTGCTGGCTCAGCGGTTGGTGCGGACGATTTGCCCTCGTTGCAAGGTCCGCTACACGCCGCCCGCCAGCGTGCTGGAGGACACCGGGATTCCGCCCGAAATGGTCAAGCAGGCTGAGTTTTCGCGGGGCAAGGGATGTGCGTATTGTGGGCGGTCTGGTTACCGGGGTCGGATCGGTATTTATGAGCTGATGCTGATCAACAGCAATATGCGTGAGATGATGTTCAAGAACAGCAGCACCGCTGAAATCCGCATTGCAGCGATAAAGAACGGTATGTCAACGCTTTACACCGATGGAATGCTGAAGGCGACCCGCGGAATTACGACGTTTGACGAGGTCTATCGCGTGGCCAAAAAGACCGAATCCGAGCATATCGCGTTCGACAATATGCTGAAGGATTTGGATAGCCTGTAGGCCGAAGAAACCGGGCCATGATCGCCGTCTATTGGCTACCTCCAATGACAAATGACGATTGACAAATAACTAATGACAAATCGCACGCAGACGGATTTGTCATTAGCTATTTGCCATCTGTCATTTGTAATTTTCCTGGCTTGGAACTGCGGGGGGGCGTTGGCTGGGCAAACCATGGTCCCGATCGCTGCCCAAGACCATTAATGCCTCGCAACGGCGTTTTTGCTGGCCTTGGCGAGTTTCACAGCGATAATGATGGCATAGGCGGTAGCGAAAGTCGCCAAGACTTTCGGCACACAACGGAACAACGCCGAAAGTCTTGGCGACTTTCGCTACCTCCTCTCATCAACCCCCCATCTCTTCCAGACGTCCATTCATGGCAACCGTCCTCATCGACAAGCTGCTGCAGGCAGCTATCAAGCAAGGCGTCAGCGATATCCATATCGTTGTCGGCCAGCCGCCGGTATTCCGGTTGCACGGGCGGATGCGGAAGCTGGAAACGAAGACGCTGGAAGCCGAAGATACCGTGTCGTTGATGAAATCGATCACGCCAGAACGCTGCCAACGCGAATTGCAAGAATCCGGCAGCACCGACTTTGGGTTCGCGTTCGGCGACCAAGCTCGGTTCCGCGTGTCGGTGTTCAAACAACGTGGCTTCGTTTCGATGGTGCTGCGGCAAATCCCTAACGACAAACTGACGCCCGAACAACTCGGCCTGCCCGAAGCTGTCGTCAAAATGACGCACAGTCCGCGTGGTTTGTTCCTGGTGACCGGGCCGACGGGTTCAGGAAAGTCAACGACATTGGCTTCGTTGATCAACCTGCTGAACGAGACGATTGACCACCACATTATCACGATCGAAGACCCGATCGAGTTTTATCACGACCACATTGAATCGACGATCAACCAACGCGAAGTCGGCGTGGACGTGCCCAGTTTCAGTGAAGCGATTCGCCGAGCGTTGCGGCAAGACCCGGACGTGATTCTGGTCGGCGAGCTTCGCGACTTGGAAACGATCGAAGCGGCGATCAGTGCCGCGGAAACCGGCCACGTCGTGTTCGGCACGCTGCACACCAACAGTGCTCAGGGCACGGTCAACCGAATCATCGACGCGTTCCCCGGCAACTTGCAGGACCAGATTCGTACTCAGTTGGCATCGACGTTGATCGGCGTTGTCGCACAAACGTTGTTGCCGCGGATTGGCGGCGGACGCTGTGCGGCTTACGAGGTGCTGAATGTGACGCCAGGTGTATCGAACCTGATTCGCGAAAACAAAACCTTCCGCATTAATTCATCGATGCAGACCGGAGCCAAGTTCGGGATGCAGTTGATGGACGACGCGTTGTACGTGTTGTGGAAAGACGAAAAGGTCAGCGTCGAAGATGTCCTGGCCAAGGCTCACCGCCCCGACGACCTAGCAAAACGAATCGTCGCCAGCCGCCGAGGCGAAGGCGACGACCCCATTCCCGTTCCAGAAGATTGAGGAAAAGAGCTGTTAGCTGTTAGCTATTAGCTGTTAGCTTTTTCGTCTCACTGATCCAAATCCTCCCCGCAAAAAAGCTAACCGCTAATTGCTAATCGCTAATCGCTAATCGCTAATCGCTAATCGCTAACCGCTAACCGCTAAAAACCAACCCCCATGGCTACACGACGCATCGGACAGATTCTCGTTGACCTCGGATTCCTATCCGATGAGCAGCTTGAGGTATTGCTGGAGGAACAGGAACAGCAGCCCGGAACGCTGTTGGGCAAGATCGCTGAAGACATGCAGTTGATCACCGACGAACAACTGATCCAAGGGTTGGCCGAGCAGATGGGGATGCAGACGGTGTCGTTGGAAGACGCCGAGTTTTCGCCTGAGGTGATGGAGAAAATTTCAGAGACGATGTCGCAACTGTACCGCGTCGTTCCGCTGGCGTTCGACGAGGCCAGCAACACGTTGACCGTCGCGACCTGTGACCCGCAAAACCTGAACATCCAAGACGAATTGCGTACGTTCTTGGGTCACGAAATCAATGTGATCATCGCGACCGAAACCGATGTGCTGAAGACGATCGAACGCTATTACGACAGTGAATCCGAGAGCGTCGAGAAGCTGGTCAAGTCGTTGGCGGAAGACGAAGAATTGAAGTCGATGATTTCGGCTTTGGAAAACGACAAGTTCAACATCACCGACGCTGCTGCGATGGCCGATTCCGCACCCGTTCGCAAGTTGTTGAACATGGTGCTGTTGTTGGCGATCAAGGATCACGCGTCCGACATCCACTTTGAACCTTTCGAGGACGAATTCCGGATCCGCATCAAGTCCGAAGGCGTGCTGTACGAAATGGTCCCGCCGCCTCGTCACTTGGCGTTCGCGATCACGACTCGAATCAAGGTGATGGCCAACCTGGACATCGCCGAACGACGGATGCCGCAAGACGGACGGATTGAATTGATGGTCGGTGGTCACCCGGTTGACCTTCGCGTGTCGGTGCTGCCAACAATCTTTGGCGAATCGACGGTCATGCGAGTGCTGGACCGATCGGTGGTCGATTTGTCGCTGGGCAACGTCGGTATGAACGAAGAAACGATCGCCAACTTCCGTGCCGCGATCGATCGCCCCAACGGCATCGTGTTGGTGACCGGACCGACGGGCAGCGGCAAGACGACGACGCTGTATTCGGCGCTGTCTGAACTGAACAATCCCGAAGACAAATTGATCACGACCGAAGACCCGGTTGAATACGACATCGAAGGCATTATCCAGATTCCGATCGACAGTGCCGTTGGCGTGACGTTCGCATCGTGCCTGCGAGCGATCTTGCGACAGGATCCTGACACGATTCTGGTCGGCGAGATCCGTGACTTGGAAACAGCAGAGATTGCGATTCAGGCGGCGCTTACCGGTCACTTGGTCTTCAGTACGCTGCACACCAACAGTGCCGCCGCAACGATCACTCGATTGAAAGACATGGGCATCCAGGCGTTCATGATTTGCGCGACCGTCGAAGCCATTTTGGCTCAGCGTTTGGTTCGCCGAATCTGCACCAAGTGCCGCGAAGAGGCGAAGGTGTCGCAGGCGATGTTGTTTGATTTGCAGATTGAAAAAGAAGCCATCCGCGGCAAGAAATTCTTCAAAGGCACTGGCTGCGATAACTGCAACAACACTGGGTACAAAGGCCGGATCGCGTTGTTCGAGCTAATGATCATCAACGACAAAATTCGCGACATGGTAATGGGCAACGCATCGACCGACGACATCCGCGACGAAGCAATGAAAAACGGAATGATCTGCCTACGCGACTTCGGCATGACCGTAGCCGCCGACGGCATCACAACCCTAGACGAAGTCATTCGAGAGACGGTAAGCGATTAGCGATTAGCGATTAGCTTTTAGCGATTAGCTTTCCAAAATCCGATTCAACTCAACTAAAAGCTAACCGCTAACCGCTAAAAGCTAAAAGCTAAAAGCTAAAAGCTAAAAGCTAAAAACCAAAGACTCTTTCCAATGAAAAATTTCAGGGACTTAATGGTGTGGGAGAAAGCTCATGCGTTTGTGTTGCAAGTTTACCGACACACCAAAACGTTCCCGAAGGACGAACTGTATGGATTGACTTCGCAACTGAGACGTTCGGCCGCATCGATACCAACGAATCTTGCCGAAGGATGCGGAAGACGTGGCGACAAAGAGCTCTCGCGGTTTTGTGACATTGCAATGGGCTCCGCCAGCGAAGCTGAATATCAAATCCTGCTAGCTCACGACCTGGGCTACATCGACGATCAAAACTACCGACAGCTCGACGACCAAGTATCCGAAGTGAAGAAAATGCTTAACAGCTTCACACAGAAACTGCGAAGCAATTGAAGAAGAAGCGATTGGCTTTTTACGAACCTCGCCATTCCCACAAAAGCCAAAAGCTAATCGTTCCCCAAATCCACCACCCCAAAAAGCTAACAGCTAATCGCTAACAGCTAAAAGCTCTTCAAAAGCTAATCGTTCCCCAAATCCACCACCCCAAAAAGCTAACAGCTAATCGCTAACAGCTAAAAGCTCTTTAAAAGCTAATCGTTCCCCAAATCCACCACCCCAAAAAGCTAACAGCTAATCGCTAACAGCTAAAAGCTCTCTAAAAAGCTCTCATCATGCCCATGTATCAATTTGAAGCGATGGATGCGACCGGAAAAGAAATCCGGGACGAGATCGATGCTGCCAACGAAGAAGAGGCGCAAACGACGATTCGTCAGATGGGATACTTCGTCACGAAGATCTCCGTCAAAAAAGAGAAAGCCGGCGCGGCGACCAAGGGTGGTGGTAAGAAACGTCCGTTCGCAATCGGCGGTGCGAAAACAAAACACATCTGCGCGTTCACTCGCCAATTGTCGATCCTGCAAGACGCCGGGCTGCCGATCCTGCGCAGTTTGAAGATCCTGGAAAACAATCAAAAACCAGGCAAGCTGAAAAACGCCCTGATGGACACCTGCGACGAAATCGAAGGCGGTGCAACACTGTCCGAAGCGATGTCGAAATGTCCGAAAGTGTTCAGCCGTCTGTACGTCAACATGATCAAGGCGGGTGAGGCTGGCGGTGCGTTGGAAACGATTCTGCAGCGGCTTGCCGACTTCCTGGAAAGTTCCGAATCGCTAAAACGAAAAGTCAAAGGTGCGTTGATCTATCCAGTCATCGTCGTCACCGTCGCGATCGCGATCTTGACGTTCATCATGCTGTTCATCGTGCCAACGTTCGAGGAAATGTTTGAAGAATTCGGGCTGACGTTGCCTGCGCCAACGCTGTTGCTGATCGCGATCAGTAATTACTTGGCCGGTTACTGGTGGCTGTTGATTCTGTTGCCCGTGTGTTTGTTGATCCTGATCAAACTGATCCGCAAATTCCGTCACGGTCGAATGGGCTTTGACATGTTCATCATCAAAGTGCCAATCTTCGGCAGCCTGATCGAAAAGAACATTCTGGCCCGGACCACACGGACGCTGGGGACACTGATCAGTAGCGGTGTGCCGATTTTGGAAGCCATCAATATCACTCGCGAGACGTCCGGTAACGGAATGTTCGAGCGAATGTTTACCAAGGTCAACGATTCGATCCGCGAAGGTGAAATCATCAGCAAACCGCTGGCCGAATACAGCGTGATGGGATTCCATCCGATGGCGTGCGTCATCTGGGCACTCTTTGGTGCGTTCCCCGGGATCATCCTGTTGTCGATCGCCGTCACATCGATCGGAACCAAGTTGGACGACGGCACGATGGTGCAAACGTTGACATCGATGGGCGTCAAGATGACCATCGGCGGCGGATTGCTATGCGGTTTGTGGGGATTCAGCAAAGCCAAATCACGAGTCGTCGATGACCTGGTCGTCAACATGGTCGACGTCGGCGAAGAGACCGGTGAACTCGACACGATGTTGTACAAGGTCGCCGACACCTACGACGAAGAAGTCAAAGTCATGACTGACGGCCTAACCGCGTTGATGGAACCCCTGATGATTGTGTTCCTAGGATTCGCAGTCGGCTTCATCGTCATCAGTCTCTTCATGCCCCTCGTTTCACTCATTTCAGGACTAACTTAGAGGAAGCTGTTAGCTGTTAGCTATTAGCTATTAGCTATTAGCTATTAGCTATTAGCTATTAGCTATTAGCTCTTCAAAACCTCTACCACTCACGTTTAACCATTACCCACAAAAAGCTAATCGCTAACAGCTAATCGCTAACAGCTAGTTCCCCCCCATGCAATTAACCATCAACCTGCCGAGCCGCGATGAAGTTCTTGCGAGCAATCGCAAGCGATGGGAGGAAGTGCTTGCTGACCCGACGATTTCAAAGTTGCCAGGTCGAATTGAAACAAACGCTTTCGGGAACATCATCATGTCGCCACCGCCGGGCGGGCCTCATTGCAAGCGACAATTTCGTATCGGAAAGCAGCTTGAAAAATTGCTTGGAGGCGAAGGGTTTGGGGAATGTCCGATTTCCACGATCGATGGAGTGAAAGCGTGTGACGCGGCTTGGTATTCGGACCAGCGATATGCGAAAGTCCGTGGTCAGAAAGCGTTTGAGATTGCACCCGAGATATGCGTCGAAGTCATCAGTGCGTCGAACACGGCTGCCGAGATCAAATACAAACGCGACTTGTACTTCGAGGCTGGTGCAACCGAGTGCTGGCAGTGCGACCTAAACGGCCGCATGACGTACTACACCGCCGACGCCCCCAACACGTCCAAAACCAGATCAGAGTTATGTCCCAAATTTCCCGAGGCAATCGAGGATTAGCCATTTTGGCGTTAGCCACGGTTCCTACTTACAACGACGCCCACAACCACACTTCCAAAACACTCATCACCGCAAATTTTTCAAACCACTAACCGACGCGAACAGAACGCTAATAAGAAACCCAACGCCTAAGGAACGAGCGACTTTTTATAGTCGCCTTTCGCTCCGCGAAAGCAGCGGATTCGCTACTTTCGCGGAGCGAAAGACGGCACTAATTTCCCGCTCGTCCCTAATCCCCGAGCACCACGACCCCACTCTTCGTTAGCGTCCATTAGCGGTTCACAAAACCAAAAACCTATTCTCAAACCGCTAATTGACGCTAACAGAACGCTAACAAGAAACACAACGCCCAAGACCTGATATCCAACACCACCACGACCGCTCTTCGTTAGCGTTTCATTAGCGTCCATTAGCGGTTCAAACCAACACAAATTCCTAACAGCTAATCGCCCCCTCAACACCTACTCATCCGCCATGACAGCCAAACCACTTCCCGAACGCGCGACCCACATCCGCCCCGGCTTCACGCTAGTAGAAATCCTAGTCGTCATCGCCATCATCGGCATCCTCATGGGAATTGCGATTCCGGCGATCAATGGCGCTCGTGAGACTGCCAACATCACTGCTATCAAGATGGAACTCAGTTCGATGGAACGTGGTTTAGAAAACTATCGCGAGACTTACGGCGACTATCCGCCAGACTTTTCTAGCTACCCCGTTGTGCAAAGGCACTACAGCAAGATCTTCCCTCGTATGGGCGTCAACGATTCCACCTTGCTTTTTAACATGCTCCATCCCGGCGGCACGTTTAGTGCAACGGCAATGGACCGCGCCGAAGCGTTAGTTTGGGCACTGGGGGGATACAGCGACAATGTTCAGCGTCCTTTCACGGGGCCGGGTGGTCCACTTTCTTGGTCTGGAACTGGTGCGAACTCGTACTCGGACACGGCGGTAACGGACGTGATGCGTCAGACCCCTGCCAACTTCCAAATCAACATCGAGCGTCCAAACGCCCTGCATGAGTTCGCGCCCGATCGTCTGAATTACAGCGAGATCGATGCGAGTGCCGCGGTCACGGGCACAAACCGGTACCTGTCGACCGATGACAGCGACCTCTTTCTAACCTACCAAGCTCGTTCGGACGGAGCGCCGATTCTTTACTTCGATTCACGAACCTACGCTCAATTTGATGCAACCCTAGCCGACTTCAATGGCTATTACACAGCCACGCATGGTGGAGTACGCCCCTACATTTCAAACCAGTCGAGTCTTGACCAAACCATGCTGACCTCTGGGACGTTCACGACTGATGCCACTGCAATTTCATCGTGGCAGTTTCTGAATCCCAACAAGTTCCAACTTATCTCTGCGGGCCTCGATGACAACTTTGGCGTTCTGCCAACCCAGCCAGCCATCGGCGGCCAAGCGGTTTACTTCCAGTATCCAACGGGTGCTGCGATGTCACCAGATGCGAGTGTGGGTACGCCGGGTGAATTGTTGATCGACGATGTGAGTCGTTATCAAGAGACGATTATTTATGGCGGTTCGGAGAATTTCCAGCCTGATAACATCACCAACTTTTCAAACTCCACCCTTGAAAACGATTTGGAGCAATAGTTGATGGTTATTCCAATGGATCTAAACGAGACCTCAAGCGCAAAGGCGAAACGATCGTTGCGGCGTGCGTTCACCTTGGTGGAAGTGCTGACGGTGTTGGTGATTCTGTCCATCATGGGCAGCATGATCTTAACTGCGACCCGCGGTGTCACTCGGACTGCAAAACGGGCGAGAACGATATCGATTGTTCAAGCGATTGATCATGTGATCCAGCAGCAGTACGAATCCTACCGGTACCGGGCTTTGGCCGTGGAGATTCCCGACTCGTTCAACCCCTACGACGATAATGACGCTTCGACCGATACGGAAATCGGTTACGAAGTGCTCGCGACTGAAACCGCGCGGGTTCGCATGATGATGTTGCGGGATCTTCAGCGAATGGAGATGCCGGATCGCTATACCGATATCACTTCACCACCATCCGCGATCCGTGCGGCTTGCAATCCAGTTCTTCTAAACCCAGCGGGTCAGATTATCGCTTCGCGATTGGATCCATCGAAACGGCGGATGATGCCGGTCAACTGGTACGGAGTTGGCAATGATATTCCCAGCCGATTGGCAATGTACAACGATCGTTTGTCGGGATCGCAAACGGCCGAACATCAAGGTGCCGAATGCCTTTATATGATCATGGCGACTTCTTTCGTCGGTGGTTCGCCCGCGATTGACACCATCCCTGCCGCCAATATCGGGGACATCGATGGAGATTTTATGCCAGAGATTCTGGATGGTTGGGGAAGGCCGATTGAATTCGTTCGCTGGCCGGTTGGCTTTCAAGATGTTTACGGAGCCACCGACAGCCAACTCGCTGACGACTTTGATTTGTTTCGATCCGACTATGCCTACATCGCTGATCCACCGCCACCGCCACCTACTCCGCCGACCGGTATGACAATGGATCCCTCGTTGCCGATTGATCCTTACGACACTTCTGCTTTTCCCCAGCGGTTTCCATGGTCGGTTCGTCCGCTAATCATTTCACCAGGCGATGATGAGGAGTTCGGAATTGCGTTGAACCCTTGGTCGGATTCGACGACGGAACAACCTTTGTTCAGCTACCAAGCAGCAACATGGTTTTGGCCCATCACAGCCGCTTACTACGGTGCTGAATTACCGGGCCGTACTCGCGGTGCCGGGGGAACGACTTTCGGTGCCACCGCTGGGCATCCGTTTCCCGATCCCTACCTGCGTCGATTTGTGGCAACCAACGGTGGTGCTGCCGGTTTTGATGGCTTCTTTCCTGGTCAGTCGTTTACTGGTGACGACAACGTCGAAGCTACACAGGACAACCTTTCCAACTACTCGATACAGGTTGAGCAATGATGAATAACGCATCGAAGCACAGCTGGAACGGTGAAAGGTTCTTGGCTCTACGTCTTGCCCGGCCGCTTACGCGTCGCGGCTCACTAATTGGGGTTCGCGAAGGCACTCGAAAGCGAGTTGCGTTTACCCTGGTTGAGATCATGGTGGTCTTTGTTGTTCTGTCAATTTTGGCAGCGATCGCGCTACCAGTCGCAAAGAACATGATTGCGGATCAGCACGCAACGCGAACCGCTCGTGGAATCAGTTCTTACATCGATCGAATTCGTAATCGAGCGATCGCAGAGGGGCGTCCGATGGGGGTGCTGATTGAGCGATTAGCGAACACTGACAGCGACTTCGGGCGAGCTCATTCAGTTCGCATTCGAACGATGTCTGGGATGCCGCCCTACAGCGGTGATTCATCCAATTCAACCGTTCAGTTACAAACCAACGGCATTAATGCTCAATTTGAACCATCCGATAATCAACTGTTAACGCTGTCGGCCAGCATGGTCGCCGACCCCGCCATCACCGATGATGTCGATGACTTGCGAGCTCCCATTCGCAACGGAGACTTCATCGAATTACCCGGTGGCCGTTTGGTCCCCTTTGTTATTACTCACCGTGCATTGACTGAGCCTGATACGACGAAAGTTGTCATCACGTTCGATCTGCAGCAGACCGTTGGCGGCAGCCAGACTTTCCCTTCCGCTTCGATGTCGTTTATGGCTGCGGTTCGCAGTGTGCCTTACAAGATTCATCGGCGGCCTGCAGTTTCCAGCGCTGCTCCGTTTGACCTTCCCAAGGGTATGGCGATCGACTTGAACTATTCGGGACTCGGCAGCAGCGGAAACCAGTTTGCCCCCAGCATCGTCGATTTAACGGTGCCTGTTTTTAATATCGCAGTCGTTTTTGGGTCTGATGGAAAAGTCATTTCGGCGTCCCAAACATCGGACGGCATCGGTCCACCGCCGATTGGTCAATTGTTCTTTTGCATTGGGGAAACGGACGGCGTTCGCGCTGACGATCTTTGGGCCAACGAACGACGGTCAACTGCAAATATTCTCAATACAGATTCAATTTGGTTGGTGATCAATCCAAGCACGGGTCGAGTCGTAACATCACCGTTTTCGGATGTGTCGCAGACTCCACCAACGGACGTGGCTGATCCCACCACAGCGGAACTAAGCAATGCCATCGCCCAAGCGCGGCAGTTGGCTCTTCTCTCAGATACGGTGGACCTGGAATGATCTATTTAGCAAACAGGATGGCCGTCACTTTGGTTGAAGTGATCTTTGCGATGGGCGTTGTGCTGATCGGATTGTTGGGGTTGCTATCGATCTTACCGCTCGCGGGACAGCGTGCTCAGGAATCGGTCAGCCTGAGTGTGGCCAGCGTGATTGGCGAACAGGTCGTTGGTGAACTGCAATCACGTCACTACTTGGCTGACGGCAGGCTGAAACCTATTCGGCGTGACTTGGATGTAGCGTTGACTGCCCCAGCGGTCGCGAACCTGACGCTTCCGACCAGCAGTTTTTGTTTAGACCCGATGTTTGCCTCATCCACAACGATTCCAGCAAATCCGCCGCCGGTCAACGGTTACAACCAAACGCTTTTTCCCTACTACTCCGCCAACCATCATCCTTTTTTAGATCCATCGACCGATTCGACATCTTGGCCAACTGCGCAACCGCGTGTCACACGCGTTGGAGTCACCAACATTGAAAACAGCGCCACCCCCATCATCGAATCGAACAACTTCGTTTCACTAAACGCAGCGATGAACATCAGCGAAAGCGATGACAGCTTGTTGGTCAATCGGCCTGATGATCGATCTGCAAGTTCGAATTTTGAGAATGCAAACTTGACCGCTGTGTCGGGCGGCTTGCCTTACGGAAAACGTATTTCCAAGGGCGAGTTCACTTGGATCGCTACGGTCGATCCTTTGCCGGGCGGTCGGTATGGTTCGGTGTCGGTGGTCGTGCTGCGAAACCGTGAACGATTGTTCGACCTTCCCGATGCAACAACCGCCCCAGAGACGCCGGAAGAAAACGGTGTTGGCGAACGTTTGGCTTATGTGTCATTCGCATCCGGGTTCAGCGGCGGATCTGGCGGTAGCGTCCACTTGGTCGCCAATGCGAACACTTCGGATCGCATCTTACCGAACAGTTGGATCATGCTTTCGCGAAACACGCCGACGGGCCCAGTCCATCGTTGGTTCCGCGTTGCAAGTGTTGGCCGTGAATCCGAACGGTTTCGAGTTACCAGTGCTGACATGACGACTGACCATGTGGATCTTGGGTGTCGGGTGCCAGCCGGCACCTTCGATGTTTGGCGACATAAGGTCTATCTCGATGGCCCTGACTGGAGCTTCAACTTTATTGAGGGCGGGACTGCCCGAAAATTTGCTGATAGCAGCTTAGACGACAACACCTATGCGACGATCGTTGCGGATGTTGTGTCGGTCACACAGCGTGTGGTCCTGATGACAGACCTTTGACGAATGAAGTTGCCCCCTCTTCTCTTCTTCTCTTTCAAGCCACGCTTTGCGAGTGCTTATCATGTCACGTCAACACCAACTCAATCCGAACCGTTTCAAATCAAACCGTTCGCAATCGAACCGTTCCCAGTCGAACCGTTCAGGAATCATCTTACTGGTCGTCCTTGGGTCGCTTGCGTTCTTTAGCATCCTGGTAGCCACCTACTTGGTCTTCAGCAACGACTCGCGTGATTCGTCTTTTGCGATTGCAAAACGAAATACTAATCAGCCTGATGTTCGCGCGGCGACCGAAGAAGCGCTGATGCTTCTGATTCGAGGTACCGACGATCCGAACGCTCCGTTCTACGGGGAAGATCTACTAAGCGACTTCTATGGTCGTAGTGATGGGATCGACGTTCAGGTTCATCATGTTCCGACGTTCGCGGCTGGGCCTTTGTACGCCGGTGAGGGCTTCATTCGATTTCCGGTCAGCCAGAACGGAACGGTTCGACCAACTGGGTTAGCTGCATTTCCGTTCGACGATGCCTACTCGGGACGACTCGTCACGTTCACGCAGGGCGCACTTGCAAACCAAACCTATCGGGTGATTCGTTCATCTTTTGTCCCACCAACTGCGGCTATACCGGCCCACGACAATTTATTTATTCAAGTTGACGCCGAGGTATTCGGAGGTCTCACGCCGACCGCTGCACAGGTAAGGCAGCTCTTTTATCGAGATGCTGCTGACCTGACGACAGGTGGGTACGAGTTCCACATCAACGGTTCACCACGTAACGCGTTGGGTCTTGGGTTTGTCGCCGGTGCCAACGTGGATGCAACAACGATGGATGCGGCCTTCGTCGCTGAGCTCGGACAACCCAGCAATCCCAATGCGGCCTTCGATGCAACCAGCAACCCGGCTATCGGATTGAACTTGCCGGTCGCCTTGCAACCGAATCACATTGGCAGCAATGTCAACAAAGCACTCACGCCCGGTGACTTCGACGAGGACTACGACGCGGCTGATTTCAACAATTGGTTTCTAAGCCATCGAAATCCCGATGGTTCGGTGATTCCATCGTTCCACCGGCCCTCGGTGTTGAACTACATTCTAAATGACAACCCAGACTGGTCGGCAGCAGCGAATACGGACTATCGAGATTTGCTGGTCAGCCTGTCTCGCGCAACCTTTCGTCCGATTCCGATCGAAGATGGGCAATTCATTCCCAATGCAGACGTTAATAATCGAACGCCTGCGATCAATGGCCGTTTTACCGGTGGCAGTAGTGAATTTGCGTTACGGTCAGCACAGCGATTTGTTACACCCGACAATGGAACGCTTATCAATCAAGCACAAAATCGCCTGGACCAACTTGCCAAAGCGTTAATTAATCCACTCAATGGTTGGGACGTCGATAACGATTCCGACGGGATTGCCGATAGCGTTTGGATCGATTTGAACTTGCCGATGTTCACATCGCCCGAAGGTAAATTGATTCGCCCGCTGGTTGCTCCCATGATCGAAGACTTGGGCGGACGATTGAACCTGAACGCGATTGGAAATTTAACGCTTCCCTATGTCGGTGGTGGCCATAGTTCGCTTGCAGCGGCCTGGGGCAAGACGGCAGCCGAGTACACCGCTCAGTACGGAACGACGCCCGCGATCCAGCCCGAAGATGTCTTCCGCGGATTAGGCTGGGGCCCCGCCGATGCGACGCTCCCGATTACTTTGCTTGGTGGCACTGTGCCAGCCGCCCAGCAGACCGCAATCAGCGGTGTTTTTGGACAGATTTTAAATCGTCGCTATCAGTTTGGTCAGCGTGCATTCGCGGCCAATGAGGCACCCGGGCGTGTCGACCGGGAAATCCACGACGCGCTTCGTTTTAGTTATCGCTTGCCATTCCAACGTGCCGCTGATTCGATGGGCTACAGCGATGATGTCTATGGACGCGGTGGAATTGCGATCGGTCGCGACGGCAACCTTGTTGCTTCGGATTCTGGAACAATCATTGATGCTGGTGATTTAGGAACCACACCTGTGGAACCCGCATTTAACGAGGCGATCAACACTCCGTACGAAGCCGATCCAACTGGACGGCTTGGTGGTGACACGCCTTATACCTACGCCGAATTTGAAGGCCTGTTGCGTCAGTTCGATTTTGATACCGAAATGCTGCCCGCTAGGCTGACGACACTGTTCAACGAAATCGGTTCTGTCAATCCAAACGTTGCCAGTCAATTGGCTCGCTCAGTCACCCCGCACAGTCGCAGCAACGACAGCCCGGCAAGTTTTGGCGACAGCCGTAGTTCCGTTCTGTCATTAATCGAATTGCTCGAAGCTGTAGCCGGGAACACGATTGGTAGCCATTACACGCAGATCGAACTGGATCGATTGCTTCCGCCAGAATTGCGAATCGGGAACAAGCTAGACATCAATCGCCGGTTCGGCAACTACGTTGACGATAACGGTAACTTAGTGATCGACGAACCGTTGGAAACCAACCGCGCCGACGCCGATGGTATCGACAACAACAGCGATGGAACGGTTGATGAACCCGGCGAAACGCTCGGCGAGATTCAGACCTACGTTATTCGCGATGGCCAGACAGCGAGACCGGGTCGATATACCGCGACGCCCGGTAACAGTATTACGCCGAATTATGTCTTCGACTCGGAAGCTCAAAACGACGCCTCGGGAACTCTGATGCCCACAGGCGATCATGGTCGCCAACTGCTTGCGCGTCATCTGTATGTGCTAATGATGACGGTCACGCGGGACCTAACAGCACCAGGAACCGCTGCTCCTATTATTCCAGTCGATGCGATTACTGACGGTCTCTTTTCACCTCAGCAATTGCAACTCTATCGGGCCCGACGGATCGCTCAATGGGCTGTCAATGTCGTCGATTATCGCGATTCCGATTCCATTATGACTGCGTTTGAATACGATCCAGACCCGTTCACTCGTAACGGTTCGACACGTGAGGGCTGGGACGTTGACGGAAACTTGCTTACCGCTGAATCGATCGAAGTTGCGTTTTCGGCGGGTGGCACAACCACGACGATGGTTCGTCCCGTTGTCTGGGGCGTGGAAGAACCCGATTTGATTTTCAGCGAGTCGCTTGCAATGCACGATTTGCGAGTTCGCGATGCAATGCGAGATTCCGGCGCTGGGGACGATATCGCTGGCGGTGATCCCAACACCGACCAAGTGAGGATTCCACAAGGCTCGCTGTTTTTAGAGCTGTATTGTCCGCGACCGGTCATCGCCGGCGACCAAACGACCAAGTCGCGTGTGCCGCGTGAACTTTACGACATGCCGGCACCGCTAACCGGCGTCGCTACTTTGGACCTGGATCGCCAAGCTCCGATTGATTTGGCGCAAGCCAGTGCCCCCATCGCAACTGCTCGCACCGGAGCACCAGTTTGGAGAATTGCGATTACCGAGCCTCACTTTGTGGGGTCCGGAAACGATACTGAAAACTTTGCGGTTCAGCGTGATCTTCGTCCTGACACCGCGTCGTTTGATATCCAATCTCTTGACGAGGTGGATGATTCCGTCGTCGGCACCATGAACTTTGATCGGTTCATTCTGTTCGGTGATTTCATCGAAACCGACACCGCGCCCGATGCAGCATTCGACGATGTCGTCGCCCTTCTTGCCGCGACCGGACTCTCGGATGCTGCGACTGGGCTGAGTCAACAGATGACAGCAGAGCAAGTGTTCTATGCCCCGAGCATCGCGACGGTTCCAGAAATCAACGCTGTTCGCAATCTGCAGCCCGGGCAGTATTTAACACTTGCGCCCCGCGTGACGACGGTTCTAGGGTCCAAGGAACATCCGGTTGGTGCGCCAGTTGAACCAGGCATTCCTAGTGAGCAAAAATTCTTGCTAACGGACTTGCAGGGCATCATTCATACTGCCATGGATGACACTCGCTTGACGCCTTCGTTGACGACGACTCCGACAGCGGCAACAGACGGGTACACACCTGCGCTACCAATGATGATCGCAGCACCACGACCAACTGGCTGGCCCAACGGAACGGCGACGGTCACCAACTTGGAAAACAACGTGGTTGGGTTAAGCGTTTCGGAACCGCTGCCGCGTGGTGGATCCTATTATCCGCTTCCACCGCTTCGGTATAACGGAACCGAGGATCTTGATGGTGACGGAACGGAAGACTACCTATTAACCGATGCTTACATTGATTTCAGTAACGCAGCGACTAACGCACTGGACGATCCGCTGGACTTGGCGACCGGACGAATCCCGGGTGCCGATCCAACCGCGGCTGTACCACCAGTTGAACCACCGACTGGCACGACTCCTAATTACTGTACCGCCGTTCTTCAGCGGTTGGCTGATCCAACAATTCCTTGGAACGCCGTCACAAACCCCTATCGAACAATGGACTGGATCACTGTCGATCTGACGGTCTTCTCTGGTGAGGATCGTGAGGTCGTTTCAGGGACTTATGCTGCACGTTCGCGTCAGCGAAACGGTGCGATGCGAAGCGTTGCGTTCCCGACCGTGATCACACAACCTGGAATGCAATCCTTGTATTCTTACCAAACCGACGAAGCGACGCCGAGTTTGACGATGGATACGGCGGTGCCAGAGTATTTCCGTTTTGTCGTAGCCGGTGGTGGTCAACCGCATCTGGGCAATTCACTGAGCTACCTGAACAACGCTAATGCGATTGCCAATCCAGGATATGTCGGATTCGCGCCATCGATTGGTCTAAACGGTGCGTTGGCGATCACGAACAACGATCGCAACCTACCGTCAGTGCCTTTCGCAAAACATCCTTGGCTCAATCGCCCGTTTGCGTCCGTCGCTGAATTGATGATGGTCCCTGCATGTTCGCAGGCCAGATTGTTCGAGGAGTTTACAGTGGTCGCAGCCGCAACTGGGGATCCATCGATCTATACGCCCGAAATGATTGCGGCAACCTCGCCGGTTAGTCCACAACGAATCGTTGAAATTGATGCTTTTCGTGGAGGTTTCCGGCACTTGCTGAACTTCTTTGCCAGCACCCACCCAGATTCTGCGGCAACGGATGTCCCCGAGTTTCATCGCATCTTTGAATTGATCAACACGCGACCGCGGTTCGCTGGCGAACTAGAACCGATCTTGCCGGGACGTATCGAAGGCCTCGGCACCGTCATGCTGCCGTTGACCGAATTGTTGTCAGCTCCGTTTTGTTACCTCTATGACGACAATCGGGTTGGCACCGTCAACCTGAATACGATGTCTCAGTTTCAAACCTGGGCAGGGATGATGCAGGGTCATCTGCGCAATGCTGAATTCAACATTGAGACCGGTTCGGGGGCGACCGAGGATCAACTTTCGTTCGCTAGGTGGATCGAAGGCCGACGCGGATACCCAGTGCCGACTGCACCGACACCTGATTTGCCAGTCACGGGAACGGCACCGTACAACTATGACGGTTTGCGGCTGAACCCTGAATACCCAACTCAATTTGCAGGTGTCATGCGAACAGGAATCAACGCAAACTTCGCGATGAATGTTCGCAATAGCGGAACGGTCGAACCACTTCGACGTCGTGAAACCCATGCGGGGCTGTTACGCGGAAAAGGGCCGTTGGGAGTCAACGATCCCGCTGGCGGACTTGCCACGGACGACGCATTCTTTGTGCGTGATGAGTTACAACTTCCCACAGCGGGAACGCAGCCTCATACCGATCGCTTCCGCAATCCGTTTGTTCGCTACCAATCATTGATGCGGATGCCCAATTTGGCTTCGGACAATTCCCAGGTTTTCTTATTGCGGATGACGCTGGGTTTCTTTGAAGTAGACGCTTCGACCGGCGGACTAGGCACGGAATATAACGCTGACCAAGGCGAGAACAAGCGTTACCGATCGCTCTATATCATCGATCGATCGATCCCCGTCGGCTTCGTGCCGGGGCAGGATTTAAACGCCAGGGATGTCGTTGTGTTTGAAAGCTATCCCGAATGATCAAGTTCATTTTGATAAAAACTGCATTGACTAAGCCATTGTTGACAAAGCCAACGATCGAGAATTCCATGAAGTGTGAACAACCCAAAATGATGTCGCAGCGAGTGACAGCAAGAGGTTTTACTTTGGTCGAAATGTTAGTCGCCATGGCGGTAACTTTGATCATGATGGCCGCGCTTGCGAGATCCTTTGGCTTTGTTGGCAACCAAGTGCGCGACGGACGTGCCGATACGCAACTCTCGAATCAATTAAGAGATGTATCAACTCGATTATCGGACGAGATTGATCAATGTACCGTTACGCTGGAACCGGCAAGTGCAAGCAGTGAACCCAATGGGTACTTCATGTACTACGAAGGGCCAGTAACCGATGCCACTTCGTCACTTTTTCGTGCGGCCGATACAACCGATGGCGTTTTCCTGGATGCAGCGAAATTCGGCGACTTCGATGATTACCTAGCCTTCACGGCATCGGCTCCTGCAGGACAGTGGTTTACCGGGAAAGTGCCACGCTACATCTTGGAAATGAAGACAGCAGAACTGGCCGGTACGGGTTATACGTTGCCGACTGTTCCGGCTGATCTGGCGCGTGCCTTCGAACCCGTGGTCATTCGATCGAAATACGCTGAAATTGTGTACTTTGCGAGCCCGGAATATGCACCAGTTTCATTGCCGGCGACACCGGCGTACATCGATGTGGATGGTGATCTCGATTTAGGATCTGGTTCAGCAATCGAGAATGGGATACCGGATCGCTTAAAAATTCATCGTCGTGTTCTTCTCATTCGCCCTGACTTGAATTTAACCAGCGGTGCATTGCCAATTCAGACCTTCGATTCGATCCCATTTATGCAGGCCGATACATGGCCAACCGCATCAACGGCGACGATTGTCGGAGCGGCCAACGCCGCCGACGGATGGCTGTACGGGATGGCTGGTGTTCACCAACAATGCGACCTTTCAATTCGTCGAATCGATAGCGCAGCCGGCACCCCAACAGTGTTCGTCGCCGCGAATTCGCTGGGAGATTTATCGAAGCCACAAAACCGTTTTGCCCACGTCAGGATTCCTAATCGCGTCTTGACGGGGTCGGGTACAGCGAACTTTCCTACCTCGATGCCAGTGCTGGCACTTGGAAATGCTCCGACGATTCTATCGACCGCGACCAGCAACTCGCCGGCTAGGATTGCTCCACCCGCCACGCCAAACGTGGGGCCTGTTGTTACTCCCGCATCAATGTCAGGTTTCCTTCGACCAGAGTTCGTTCTTGGCAACGATCGGTCTCACTTGGATAGTGCAACCGATTTGTGGGGCGGTGAACGATTGGGCGAAGATTTGTTAGTCAACAATTCTTTGGCTTTCGATGTTCAAGTGTTCGATCCAAATGCCATCGTTGTCGACACAAGCGATTTGAGTGCGAAGCAGTCAGATGTGATGGTTGGACCAAGCGATGCCGGGTATCGTGAAGCAATTAGGACTGCATTCAACCAAGTCAGTACAGACAATTCTGGGTCACCTTCAGTCCCGACGTCAATCGTCAACTACTCCGAACGTGGCGCGTTCGTCGATCTGTGCTATCCCGTTTTGGCTGGTGGTTCCTTGCGTGGATGGCAGGCACGGCGAATCGATCGTCGCGATGGTACCGGTGATGGTGCGCTATCGCTACCTGGCTTGATGATAACGCCGTTCACAGGAGTCGCGAGCTACTCCACAACACCCGCTGATGTTTATCAGCCGAGCCTTTTTAAATCCGGCAAGCTAGTCACGTTTGGCACGTCGATTCGCTTGTTTCAGCCAACTTTCGATACCTTTACCAACAGCTACGAACGTGATGGTTTCGCTCAAGCAACCTTGAACGCCAGCAGCAATGGGACAGTCTGGGAAAACCTAACAGGAGCAACCACGGTCGATCTCGGCTCAAATGGAATCGATGATGACGCGACGTTCGGGGCTGATGACTTTGCCGAACGAGAAACATCACCACCGTTCATTAACACACCAGATGCGATCCGAATCACGGTTAGAGTAGAGAATCCCAAGACCCGGCAAATTCGCCAGATCTCGATTGTCCATCGTGATTGATCGCTGATAAAAACGTCGCGGTTGAATCAACGGCGACGACGACGTAGCAACACAGTGCTTAAAGTAATCCCGAGAATAGCAGCAGAAGTCGGTTCTGGAATGGCAACGGTGTACACCAAATTTAGCGAAGGTGTAAAACCAAGTGCGCCATTCGAGCTGTGGTAAGCAAGTCCGCTACCCGCAAGCGCGCCCTGAGGGTTGATCGAGATAATCGTGGCTAGGCCATTGTCATCCAAACGAGTCTGCAACCATGTTGTTAGCGCTGGCCCGCTTAAGCTAACCGTTTGTCCAGCAACCGAATCTTGACCGGAAAAGTCTTCGACGGTTCCTGTAGTCAGATGGGAACCACCCGATGCGATAGAAGCAGCCGTCAGCTCGTTGCCCGTTGTATTAAATGACAGCGTCGATTCGCTCCAATCTTGTGCCGTGTTCCCAGCAACCGAATTTAACCCATAGAAATCGACTCGGTCCACGCTTGCAACGTCGTTTAGAACATCAAAAGCATCCGTTGCAACGATATTGTTGCTCGGATTGATTGCCATCCTTTGAATTGAAAACTCGGCCGAATCGATCGTTTCAATGTTCAGCGTAGATAAATCGAATTGGAAGTATCCGAACGCTCGGTAAGAGAAAGGGCTGTTGTTAAAATTGTCGATGTCAGGATCGCTGCCACCAATGTAGCCGTTGTACGCTGCGACATCTGCTGCGCTTGCACCGGAGGCATACCAGACCGCGGTATCGTTGGAAACCAACAAGTCAGCGACGGCAGCGGATGAAGCATGCGGTTTGGCAACGTGGCCCAAGGCGATTGCAACCAATGCACAAAGTAGTCGGCGGTTTTTCATCGGTCAGTTCTCAGATTGATTGCGGGAAACAAACATCAAGCATGTCGATCCCTTCAAATTTTGCGGAGGTACAATTGTCAATTTCAGAAAGCGTATTCGGGTTACATCCCCCCCGCCTCAAGGCTGAGTCTAAGCAGTCAAAACTCTTAATGCAACAGTTTCTTAGCGAAGTGATTACCAAAGGGAAGCCAATTCGGCAGTTTTTCAACAAAGCCAGGATGAACACGCGACATTCTCGCAAATGGAGGAGGGGATGTTTGCTGTATTCCGTCACTGGCCTATCCGACTCATTTCGTGAATCCAACGGACGGACAAGAAGAATTGCAATAAACCGGCTATTGTCTAGTATTCTCTGTCAAGGGCACCACCAATTTACGTGCGGTCAATTCGGAGAACGGTGATGTCAGTTGGACATTTGGAAACGACTTATCAGGAATACGTTTGCGATCCGGATGATGGGCTGCGGCATGGGATCATTGATGGGGAGCATTAAAGCTATGGTTGGCGGTGCCGTCGGGTCTCGTGATTGCATTTTTTTGTCTTCAATGTTTTTGTCTAAACTTTCTGGGGCGGTCAGGGTGGGTGTGTCGAGTTTGCCTTTTTCAATTGTGACGCTGTCGATTGGCGTGTTGATGGTGGCGCGGGGTTTCTATTTGAGTCAATCACCTTCGTTGGATGCAATCGATCCGCCTGGTGATGATGCGGGGGCTAATGGTCCGGGCGATTCTATTTTTAGGGGAGTGGATCTTGTTGATGATCCTGTCGCGGTCGGATCTTTAACAAGATCCACTACGGCCAACGCTGGCTTTAAGCTGTCCCAAATCACTGGCGTGGTTATCAGTGGTTTTGATCCTGATGCGTTGGTTGTCTTGACCGCTGGGCCTGATGGTAAGCCTGGGCGGGCGGGGATTGATGATGGTGGGAACGGCGTGACCGATGAACGGACTGAACTTGGGGCGACGGGCAGTGATGATGTTTGTCGTGTCGTTTTTGGGGAACAGGCTGACCGTTTGACCGACCAAGATCAGGCTGATGTCTTGATCGTTCAACGTGGTGCGTTTCGACCAATCGATGATGTGGACGTGGTTCCCGTAGGGACTCCGGTGCGAGAGCTGGTTCGATGGACCGATGAACAAGGTCGGTCATGCGAGATGCTTAGAGACCGGTAGGACGACGGGAGTCCAGCGATGGACGGTCCATTGCAGGGCAAATCACTTTTTGAAGCTGGGCAAGCTTTTGTGAGCCGCCGGCGGTAACGCCTCGGGCATATCGATCAGCCCGGCCGCTTACGCGATTCCCGGCTCACGACATTGATAGTCGGCCCGGCCACTTACGCGATCACGGCTCGCAAGCTTTTGTGAGCCGCCGGCGGTAACGCCTCGGGCATATCGATCAGCCCGGCCGCTTACGCGTTCACGGCTCACGACATTGATAGTAGGCCCGGCCGCTTACGCGTTCACGGCTCACTTCACAGTGTGAAAAACTGATTTGCCCTGCAATTTGTTGCTAGCCACAAGGGACACAAAGATCCACAAAAGCCATGGGTAAATGTTTTGTGGCAAGCGAAGTTGCTGTTGGATCGGTTGGAACGGCGAAAGACGCGAAGTAATGAACCTAGGGCCCGGCCGCTTACGCGTTCACGGCTCACTTCCCAGTTTGAAAAACTGATTTGCCCTGCAGTTTGTTGCTAGCCACAAGGGACACAAAGATCCACAAAAGTCATGGGTAAATGTTTTGTGGCAAGCGAAGTTGCTGTTGGATATTTTGGTACCGCGAAAGACGCGAAGTAATGAACATGGGGCCCGGCCGCTTACGCGTTCACGGCTCACTAAAAACGGTAGAAGTTTGTTGCACCGTCCCGGGCATGTTAGATTGATTGCGAATAATCATGCACGATCATGCGCCGGGAGATTTGCGATGCCGCTGGGGATTTGTCCGACTGTTGATTTCGTCTTTAAGTTTTTGTTTGGGCAGATCCAGAATACGGACCTGTTGATTCATCTGCTAAATTCAGTGCTTGTGCCGGAGTCGCCGATCGAGGAGGTCGTGATTTTGAATCCGTACAACGATAAAGAGTTTGATGACGACAAGCTTTCGATCGTTGACGTCAAGGCTCGTGATTCAGCAGGCGTCTGGTATGTAATCGAAGTCCAAACGACGATCCCAGACGGCTTGAAGCAGCGATTGGTTTTCTACACCAGTGAATTGTTTGCCGGGCAAATGCGTGAAGGTGATTCCTACGCGTCGCTACAACCAGCGATCAGCATTTGTTTTTTGACTGAATCATTGTTCGATCAGTCGCCGGCTGGACATTTCCGTTTTTCGTTATGCGATCCGGTCAACAGCGTTAGCCTGGGCGATCAAGTGCAGGTTCATATCGTCGAATTAGCCAAGTATAATCTTTCTGATGCCATGTTGGGCGATGCCGATTGGTTGGAGAAGTGGGTATACTTTATGAAGGAATCGGCCAATCGCGACGCAGAAGAATTGCGGCGACTGCTTCCATCACCCACGTTTCAAAAAGCTACCGGGATCCTTGAAATGATCGCACGAGACGACGAACTTCGATATCGATATGCGGACCGAGCTAAAGAAGCAAAGGACCGGTTCTCGTTCCTAAAAGATGCACGCGATGCCGCAATGGCCAAGGGGCTGGAACAAGGTGAAGCTCGCGGGAAACTGATTGGTCGTATTCAGTTGACTCAGCGGTTGCTTAAGATGCCCGCAGCCGATGACGCTTCGCTTAAGGTGATGGAAACGAAAGAGTTGGAAACTCTCGCGAGCGATTTAGAGACACGCCTGAACGATTTGGCGTAAGGCAGTGATGGGAATGTTGGAAATGAACCACCGCCACGACGAACTCTATTATCGATACGCCGACCGAGCTAAAGAAGCCAAGGACCGGTTCTCCTTCTTAAAGGACACCCAAGACGCCGCCTTTGCGGAAGGTTTTGCGGAAGGTTTTGAGAAAGGTTTTGCGGAAGGTTTTGCGGAAGGTTTTGCGGAAAGTGAAGCTCGTGGGAAATTGATTGGTCGTATTAAGTTAATTCAGCGGTTTCTAAAAATTACCGCGGCCGATGATACTTCGCTCAAGGCGCTGGAAACGAAAGAGTTGGAAACTCTCGCGAGCGATTTAGAGACACGCCTGAACGATTTGGCGTAAGGCAGTGATGGGAATGTTGGAAATGAACCACCGCCACGACGAACTCTATTATCGATACGCCG
>NZ_LWSK01000069.1 GCF_001642955.1 Rubripirellula obstinata
TACATGCTGGCGATCAGGGAAATGTGCCGTTACCACAATGCTTCCCAGCGTTCCAATCTGCTGCGTTGCAATGATTTTCATCAGGCCAGGCGATGCCCACGCGGTTAAACAATTTAGAAACCGTTCACGGCGGTGTTTAGTCCACGATCGGATCAAACTCGACTGAACCCTGGCGGGATCAGCTACGGGCAGGTCGCTGGCAACCTGCGAGATCGTTTTAAAACAGTTCCTTAACCACGCCGCAAGCTAACCTGAAATCGGCACGACCGTTAAATCCGAATCCTTTTCGCGAATCCTTCAAGTCACCTGGACAAAATTTTGCGTGTTTCCCGACATGTCTTCTAACCAGGGGCAACTGTTTGGGGTCCGGCCAATGCTGGCGGGGCGTACACCACCAAATCTATCTCTCAATTCAGTTTACGTTGGAGGCTACTAAGCCATGGCAACACTTGCCCTTTCAAATCATGGACCCGCGAAAAGCCGCAAGGGTTTCTCGTTGGTCGAGCTATCGGTCGTCGTTATCATCATTGGCGTTTTAGCTGCATTCGGAGTACCCCGCTTGCTACAGAGCGTTGAGCGGAGCAAAGCTTCCGAAGCTTTCAACTACCTGGCTGCCGTCCGCACCGCTCAAGAACGATATCAGGCACGCTTGGGAACTTACGCGACCGATTTCACCGAACTCGATATGTCGCAAAGCGCACCAACCTACTTCACCGTTCCCGCAACCATCACCGCTGACGAAACCACCTGGAGTCTTCAATTGACTCGCGCCGGTGCAAGCGCTGGTTACGGTGCCTACACCGTTTCGTTCAACGAAGACGGATACGATCCCGACACGACTGCCAGCAGCATCCCTGCCGCTGTCAATCCACGCGGAACTTAGTCCAGAGCTGACTGACGTGTCGATGAAGTGACGTGTCGATGACATGACAACGGGGCGGTTCGCTAAGCACAAGCGAACCGCTTCTTTTTTGGCTCTCGCGAACCGTGATTGTCAATTTACGGGTGGAAATTCACACGGGTGGAAGCATATGCACATGACTACCAACGCCGAAAATCAATCCAGCTCGGATGTGGTTGGAATTCTGTTCAAAAACGATCGGTTGGACGCATGTCGCGCCCGGCAAACCATTTTTGGCGGTGTCCGCTACCAATACGCCAGCACTGCGATCCAAGACGGTGACCTGGCCGCAGCAACGAAAGAAGTGATTGCACAATTAGGCGGCAGCAAAGCTGCGCTGCCGATTGCCGCTGCGATTGCGACCGAAGAATGCTACTTCGCGACTCGGCCCATTACGTCGGGCGGAGCCACGGCATCGCCACGCGTGCTGCTGCGTGAATCGCTGCGAAGCACCTCCGCTCGATTGGACCAGATGTCCATCGACGTCATCCATTGGCAACCCGATCGCCGAACCGTCGCAGGTATCTGTGCCGCGCCCACGCAGCGGGTCGAAGACATTCGCGAAGCCGTTGCCGCCGCCAAGCACTCATTGCAACGCGTCGAACCAGCCGCCGCTTGCCTGATCGGAATCTCGCCAAGTCACGAAGGTCGCGAGCGAAGGAACCAATTGACCACGCGAGTCCTGCTGGGTGAATCCAGTTTGCTGGCCGTGATGAGTCGTGGTGCAAAACCGATTCACTGGCAACGATTACCGTTGCCGCCCGGCGACGAAGCGACAGGAATTGTTTCGGCGATTCGCTCGCTTGAAACCGCCGCGACGGCATGCGGCCTCGACCGAACGCCCGACAACGTCGTCGTTCACGGACGCAGCGAGCTGCGATCATTGCTGGACAACCAGTGGCTTGAAAACAGTCTGGACGGAAACTTTCGCTGGGTCGATTATCCAACCCTATCCGGCGAAGACGTGACCAAGGCGCTGGCCGATCGATTGCTGCAAGGCAACGACGAAGGCTTTGATCTGGTTCGCGAGCATCGTGACCCGCTTCAACTGCGTCGTGTCGTTCCGTATCGCGAAATCTTTGGCTACATCACCGCGGCCGTCGTCCTTGCGGGTGTCCTTTGGACGCGGATGGATGGAATTGAGAGTCAGCGAATGGCGTTGGTTGCTTCTGCACCGCCGATCATCGGTGATGGAACCAGCCCCAAGCCAGAGAAAGATCGCCTCAACGGACAAGCGACCGCTTTCAGTCGGTTCTTGGACAAGCGAGTTCTTTGGAGCGAAGTTTTGGCCGAGGTCACAACGGCGCTGCCCGAAGGAATGCAGTTGATGGACATTCGATGCTCTGCACCGATGGCTCGCGACATTCGCGGCAAGTCAAAATCGCTGCCCGCAACGTTGGTCTTGGACGCCAAATGTGCCTTGGGCGAAGACGGAACGATGCCGACTTCGCTGAATGCATTGGCCGAAACGTTTAACGAACTAAACAGCGTTCACCAGCACTTTGAAACCGTCGAATTGTCGGATCTGCATCGCACACGCGATCAAGAGAGCGGCGTCGCTGGTGCCGAGTTCTCGGTGATCTTTACCGCGAAGACAAAGAAGGGCCGATAACGTCGAAAGACGTCGGAGATTCCCATGGCAACTCAGAAAGACTGGAAAAGCGAACTCAACCAAATCGCCGAAGTACTGCGTGATCCGTTCAAAATGCGGATGGTCGTCGCCGGCGTGACCTTGGCTGTGATGAGTTTTGTGATCAACGATCCGCTGCAAGGAAAAATGCAAGCGACGAAACAAGACTTAAGCCAACTGAAAAACACCGTTCGCGCGGCCGAAGAAGTCATGTTGCTGCGTGATCATATGGAACAAGTTCAAGATCGCATCTTCGTTGGCAAAGGCAACGATGCAGTCTTGTCGCATTTGATCGAACTGATCCGCAGCGAAGACGTGGACCTGATGCGAATCGACGCCGGTGCGCCCACAAAATTGGGGCCGCTGCATAGCGTCCGAATTTCAATCGAAGTCTTGGGATCCTATCAATCACTGCTGAAGCTTTTGCACGACCTTGATTCGGACCACTACCTGATTCGCATTGAAGACGTTGCGATCAAGCCACCAAAGCAAACTCGATCGACCGCAACGATGAACGTTGACCTGCGGATCATTAAGGAGACGCTATGAGTCCCAGTGTTAACAAGTTTTTGCCGCCCGGAATGGTGGTCGCTGCGACTTTGTACTTCGGTTGGCCGCCCGCCAAACCGTTGATTCAAAGCGATAGTATCGTTCGCGCCACCGCAGTTCGGTGGAAACGAGATGACTTAAAGAAACCTGCAACTGTGTCGATTGATGTGGATCCGTTCGCATCGGTCTTGGTCGTGTCAGACGAATTAGAAGTCGAAGAGGAAACCGGAAAGCTGGTTCCCGCGACCCGGCCCGCCGGTCCCGATCCAACGGTGTTGCAACAGGGATTAGTGTTGTCGGGGATCGCCGATATGGGTGGCCGAAAATGGGCGATTCTAAACGGGCGTCCCCGTTTGCCAGGCGACACGCTCGTGACGGATGACTTGAACCGTCATCCCTGCGAAGTCGTTTCCGTTGGCCACGACCATGTTGTCGTTCGCTGCGAAGAAACGATTGCCCAAGTCGAAATTAGAAACTCAAAACAAAACTCATCCGCATCGAACTTACCAGGCGTCAAGCTGCACCCGGTGACGGAAATCGAATCGGCGGCACCCGAATCGGCGTCAGTTCAAGAGGCATCTGAAATTCCTCCGCCGCCCAACTTCACACTTTCACATAATCAAACGTCGTTAAGGCGAAATCCATGTCGAACGTACTAAATCCAACCCGAGCCAAACAGACGTCCGATCCATTGATCGTTCGTTTGTTGCAATCGGTCACCCAGCTCGATCCAGATCGCCTCGAAGACCTGTACAACTCGCCCAGCAAAGGCGAAGTGTCGTTCGAGGAAATGGTGATTCGCAGCGGTGTCGCCAACGAACGTCAAATCGCCGAAGCCTACGCAAGGCATTACCTGATGCCGTTGTTCGATCCACCATCGGACACGCCGCCACCAGTCGATCCAGGCGTTGCAGAAATTTTGCCCAGTCGTTTGTGTCGTGATCACTTGATCGCACCGCTTAGCGACGACGGCCAAACGATCGAAGTCGCTGTCTTTTCGCCTGATTCTTTGTTGCTGGCCGACGAAGTCAAGCTGATAACCGGTCGCCAGATGCGACCGTTATTCACGACATTAAGCGTGATCGAACGACTGTTGAGCGTTCTGTACGAAGAAGGTTCGTGGACCAGCAGCGTTAGCAGTAGCACGGCCGCCAGCTTCGAAGAAGTCGATGAACAGGAAGATCTGGACGACGAAGAAACCGCCGAAGCAACCGAAATCGTTCACCTAGACCAAGCTCCACCGCCGGGACGTGACGGTCGAATCATTCGTTACGTCAACAGCATTTTTGAACAAGCGTTGCAAAGCGGTGCGAGTGACATTCACATTGAACCCTACGAAGACAATTGCCGCGTGCGACTTCGCATTGACGGATCATTGACCGAGGTTGCACCGCCACCGATGCAACTGCTCAATTCCGTGATCAGTCGCTTGAAGGTGCTTAGCAAGATGGATATCGCCGAACGGCGTCTGCCGCAAGACGGCGCGATCGGACTTCGCAGCGGTGAACATCGCGTTGACATGCGGGTCAATACTTGCCCAACCGTCTACGGCGAAAAGATCGTCATGCGGGTCTTGGATAAGAACGCCTTGCCGCATGATCTCAGTTCACTTGGCTTGGACGAACGACAATTCCAAGATCTAAGCGAAGCGATTCGCAGTCCACACGGATTGATGTTGGTTACCGGCCCGACCGGCAGCGGTAAAAGTACAACGTTGTATTCATGCCTGAACTATTTGAACGATAGCGAAACCAACATTTGCACGGTCGAAGATCCTGTTGAATTCAAATTCGCGGGAATCAACCAAGTGCAAACGCGGTCCAAAGTCGGGCTGACGTTTAGCAGTGCACTGCGATCGTTTCTTCGACAAGACCCCGACGTCATCATGGTCGGTGAAGTTCGCGATAACGAAACCGCCGACATTTGCATGCGAGCCGCATTGACGGGGCACTTTGTCTTTTCAACGTTGCACACCAACGACGCGTTGTCATCGATCACTCGATTGAAAGACATGGGCATCGAATCATTCTTGCTTTCCAGCACGATTCGATTGCTGGTTGCCCAACGATTGCTTCGTCGATTGTGCAACGAATGTAAAACCCCAACACAGTTGGATGCAGCGACCGCAGCACGGTACGGCATCGATCCAAAAACGGTCGTGTTCAAGCCCGCCGGATGTAGCCGATGTCGCGAAACCGGTTATCGCGGCCGATTGGCGGTCTTTGAAATCATCCGCATCAACACCGAAATCGCCGAGATGATTCAAGCGGGCGCGACGGTCGAGAAAATGCAAAAAGCAGCCGTCGCCGATGGCATGAAATTACTAAAAGACAGCGCGCTAGAAAAAGTAGTCTCCGGCGAAACCGGACTAGAAGAAGCCCTCAGCGTCTGCGTTCATTAGCTGTTAGCTGTTAGCTGTTAGCTGTTAGCTATTAGCTGTTAGCCAATCCCTAATCCCTAATCCCTACTCCCTACTCCCTACTCCCTAATTCCTTCCATGTCTCTTGATTCTTGGTTCCTATCGCACGCGCGCGTCTCGGCGAAATCGCATCGCCGCGCTTCGCTCGATGACAAGATGACTTTTTTTCAACAGTTCGGATCGCTTCTAGCGTCCGGGACACCGATGTTGCGTGCGCTGAAACTTGCCGCTCAACAGAACCAGAGCATTGATTTAAGAGAAAAGCTAGAAGAGGCCAGTGAACGCGTTGCATCGGGGACTCCGCTGCACGTTTCGATCCAAGAATCAACCGGCGAGATGTTTCCGTCTCATTGGGTTGCGATGATCGCGACCGGAGAAGCGACGGGCAAACTTGACGCGGTCTTGGCTGACCTGAATCGACAAATTCGCGAATCCGCCGACACTCGCAGCAAGTTCATCGGCGCGATGATCTATCCATGCGTGTTGATCGGTGTCGCCGTGTTGGTCGTCTTGGTCATGTTATGGTTCGTCGTACCGACGTTCGGCGGAATGTTTTCCGACATGGGTGCCAAGTTGCCCGAGATCACTTTGTTTGTTCTCGGTTGCAGCGATTTCATTTCGGCATACGGGCTGTATCTGGTTGCCGGCGTTGGTGTTGTCGGATTCCTGTTCCGCCGATGGTCCAAAACGCAGCCAGGACGACGTCGCATGATTTCGTTCATGGTGGCGATCCCCGTGATTGGCGACTTGGTCATTCAATCATCGATGTACCGGTTCGCTTCTAACTTGGCTCTGTTGCTGAAAAGCGGAGTGCCGATGTTGGAGACGATGGACACTGTCGCGGGCGTCTTCCACAGCCAGCCACCCTACTACGACGCGATTGTGCTTGCGAAAAATCGGATGGCAGCCGGGCGTGCTCTGGCCGATGGGCTGGAGGAATCAGGCCTGTTCACGTCAATGATGATCAACGCTGTTCGCGTGGGCGAAGAATCCGCACAACTCGGCCCGGTGATGGAAGAACTGGCTCCGTACTATCGCGAAAAGACTCAAGCGTTTCTGACCCGCGCAACCAAGCTCGCAGAACCCGCCATCATCATGGTGATGGGGGCCGTCATCAGTGTGGTCATGCTTGCGATCTACATTCCGATGTTCGAGATGGCGGGAACCGTGAAATGATGCCACGCCCGAAAAAGAAAAACGCTTTCTCGTTAGTTGAAATCGTAATCACGATGACCATCATTGCGGTGCTGGTTTCGTTTGCCACACCAAGCTTGTCTCGGTCGATGGAACAATCTCATGCCGACATGGTTGGCGCGGGACTGCGAAGCATCGCGGTCGCCCAGCGATTCTATTGGCTTGAAAATCGCACGTATGCTCCTGACTTGCAAACCCTGATTGACGAAGACCTGATTGATGGCAACCTGACCACGGTCACGCCGCGGTACGAATACTCGATCGCCACAGCCACCGCGGGCGCGTTCCAGGTTCAAGCTCGCCGGCGAAATCTCGATGCATTGGGCAACCCGGTCTTCGACGGTGCTTGGCAAGGCACGTTTACGATCGACGAAACAGGCGTGATTGGCGGATTGGTCCAAGGCCCTCGAGGCCATGTTGGCAATTCAAACCCTCAATTGACGCCGTCATTCTAAAACGAATCACTCGCTACAGATCATCCATGCAACGCTCGATTCAAAATCGCCGAGCCACCACCTACTTGGAAGTCCAAGTGGCGATGGTGATGTTGGCGATCGCGACAGCGGGACTGTACAGCGTTTCGGTGATCCAAACCAAGCAGTCGGCTCGTTTGAGCGGTCGGGTTTTTGCCGAGTTCGCGGACGCCGATGCAGCGATCAACGCGCCGACAAACGAGTGGGCAAGAAAGTTGGGAGCGATCGCCACAGTCGATGAAGTCGCCAGCCCTGCCAATGCAATCGATCCAGATAACTACTTTGTTTCGATTACGGATAACCTGTGGGGCGGAGCGACGATTCCCTTCCGTGCGCCGAGCGATTTTTATACCTGGTACCATTGGCATTATTTCGCATGCTACGGCGGCACCGCGTTCTATCATCCCGAGTTTTCAACCGTCGGTGCGGGCAGCTATTGCGAACAACGAATCACGGGGATTCCCAGCGGAAACTACGAAGTCCTGATCACGTACCCGTATCTCAGTTCGCTTGGGACCGGCATTCCTTACGAGATTTACGATGGTGCGACCTTGGTCGACACTGTCATCGTCAATCAAACCTTGCCGTGCGACGACACACAACTAGACGGACACGATTGGGAACGAATCGCAGTGATGCCGATCAATAGCGGAACCCTGCGGATTCGGATGCTGGACGGACCCAACGGAGATCGCTTCATCATCGCCGACGCGATCGCTGTCCGCACCCGAAAATTTGAACTGACGTCGGTCAATCCGACCGCTGGCGGTGGAGCAACCGCAGTGGTGGTGACTCCGTGATGTCCGTTTTGAAACATAAGTCCGCGAGAAACGGATTCAGCTTACTGGAAGTCACCATCGCGGCAATGATGTCGTCCATGGTGGTGGTCTTGGCGTCCACAGTGGCGGTGGACATTGGCCGAGGGTTTGTCGAAGGCATTGCCGAAGCCAGAATCGCGACTGAATTTCGGATTTTGACGGGAACGCTACAGCGAGATTTCGCTGGTTCGCTTCCCGAAGCACGCAGCGGCCCAGTCAAACAATGGCGATTGGTGGGCCGACAACTGGTCAGCGACACCGAACTGCGATTGTGCTTCGACGCCGATGAAGACGGTAGCGTTGATTGGGTGGACGATCGAATCATCACCTACTTGTTGGATGATGGACAACTGATTCGCAGCGATTCCATATCCGGTACCGAATTCGTTGTTGCAGAGAATCTGTCTTTTCTGAGTTTTAGCATCGACGCAGGACTGATCACCACGGACTTTCAATTCTCACTGGGTGGTCTCGAAGAACCCTTCACCTATGTCACGGCGGACCTTCCCTGATGTTCAACAAACGAAGAAACCGCGGCGGTTACGCCATGTTGATCGTGCTTGCGATTGTGCTTAGCAGCACCGCGCTAGCAACGATCCAAATGCGCCATCTCGATTCGGCATTGCGGATTGAACGAGCCCGAATCGAAGCGGAAGAGTATTCGGCTGGATCCTTGTCAGTGCTCGCACTTGCGATTGATCGATTGCAGACCGGTGATCCACCAACGCCGTTCAATTACGGCCATTTGCACACGACCGCGGGCGCTTCGACCTGGTATCGAATCAGCTACGCCAAGGTCATCGACCAGTGGACCGTCACGGCGACACCGGACGTCGATGCCAGTGCATTGCTGCTCCTGCCTGCGTCCTTCTAAGAATTGATGCAGATGTGGGCCGGAACAAGCCGTTTCAACGCAGTTCCGGCAATTGCAAAGACTGAGTCCGACATCCAACACAGTCGCTATGCCATTGCCGGAACTGTGCTTCGCTAGTTCCGGCCTACGTTGGAAAAATAAACTGTACAAATCGGCATGAAACGTCCGATTAATCGGAAGAGGCTGTCCAAATTCACGGTTTGCAAGGATGCACGTGGCACCGTCGTTAAAAATCTTCAAAGACTCAACCCACACGCCAACGTCGCTCCGAATCGGATCGAGGTTGGATAAATACCGCCTGACGGGGCGATTGGGCGAAGGTGGATTTGCGACCGTCTATGCCGCAATGGATCTGGTTGAAGATCGCAAAGTCGCGTTGAAGATTCCTGATTCACGCCATGTCGCCAACGCACAATCGCTGGACGATTTGCATCGCGAGGTCAGAATCATGGCCAAGATGGAACATCCTGGCATTCTGAAATTGAAGGACGCTCGATTTATTGACGGCCATTTTGTCATCGCGTTTCCGCTCGGCGAAGAAACACTGGCAGATCGGCTGACGCGTCGTTTGTCTCGAGCCACTGCGATGGATTACGCCGTTCAGATGATCAGCGCGGTCGCGTACGCTCATCAGAAATCAGTTTTGCATCGAGACATCAAGCCAGAGAACTTTGTTTTGTTTTCCGACCAAGTCATTCGTTTGACGGACTTTGGTTTGGCCCGAATTGAAACTGGCGGCCATGACGTTTCCGGCAGCGGCACGCTCGGGTTCATTTCGCCGGAACAGGCGATGGGCAAACCCACGTATCGAAGCGATGTGTTCTCGCTTGGCTTGGTCATCTATCGAATGTTCTCTGGCGCGGTGCCGGACTACCCGTTCGATTCACTGCCCGCATTCAATCGTTTTCGCAAAGGCATGTCGCGCGACTTCGTTTCAATCATCAAAAAATCGATTGATCCAACGCCAAGTCGCCGATTCCGCGACGCCGTCGCAATGCTGAACGCAATCAGCAAAATTCGCTACCCGTTGACCGACCGAAGCGTCACGCTAACCGGCGACAGCTTGCCATCAGCAATGACACGCCGGGCCGCATAGAAGTCTGCTGCCTAATAAGCCGTGTGTCGCATCGCTCCACACGGCCTACCACTACGGCGAAAACTATTGCCCACCGCTTCGTCCACCTGAAATCGATTGCAGCATTTTCTCAGTCTGGTAGGCCGGAACAAGGAGTCTTCGACGCAGTTCCGGCAATCCGCGCCGACATTGTCTGCCGGAACAGCGCCGAAGCGGCTCGTTGCCGGCCTACGTCCATGCGCCACCGAAGACTCACTGTCGCTCGGTTCGGCCATCCCATCCTGGCACCCATTTGGCGTTCCGCCCGAAAACTAAGCTGACTTGCAATGCAAAAATGCCGTGTGTCGCATACCTCCACACGGCCTAACACTACGGCAAAAACTATTGCCCACCGCTTCGTCCACCTGAAATCGATTGCAGCATTTTCTCAGGCGGCATTAGGTCGACGATTTCTCGCTGCTTTTCGCTGAGGTCCTGGTACCGCTGCAGCAATGACTTGTCGCTTCGCAGTGGCATCTTTCGCCGAATCACTTCCTCGACCCAAACCTGTAAAGTCATTGTGACAAGTGTGGGATCGCCATTGGTCAGTATGCCCAGAGTTTCCTGTGATTGAGTTGGCAATAGCGATTCGATCGTGGCAAATTCATTTGAGGTCAGCGAAACGTCGCGGCGTCTGTTCTGATTGCCGCCGTTGGATCGGTTTCGATTTCCAGGACCACGCCGGTCGGGGTAGCCAAACATTTGCCGTATCGCAAACCATTCACGGGTCTTGGGATTTTCCAAAGGTCCGCGGAAACCACCCGGCGGTTGGTACCGTCGTTGGTCTTTGCCGATTCTTTTCTTGGCGAATTCTTGGATTGCAAAATAGATTACATCCACGGTTTCGTCGTCGAGTTGTGAACCTGATGTTTCCGCCATCGATGATTTAGATTCGTCGATGGCATCGCGAACCGCCTGGCGACTCGCATCGGCGTCATCGCCTTCGATCTGGTCCACCAAACCGCTTGGCAAACGTGACCGCCAAGTCGCGTACGCACGCATCGTATTCAGCAAAGTATCCCGATCCGATTGAGTTTCGATTGTCGCTGCAAGTTGTCGAATCGATTCTTGATCGGCATCAGACAATCGACTGAACGCGTCCCAGCGAGACCCCAGTAGTTCGCGTTGGTCAACCGACATTTGTTCGATCGCCGATTGCCGCTGATCCAAGGCGACTTGACGCAGCGGTTGCAATGGTTGGGTTTCAGCCGACAACTCTGCGGCGGTCTCCACCATCTCTATCCAATCGGGATTCGCTGCTAAGTGACGCATCAATGTCAGATCGCTGCCGTAGTTAAATGCATCCAGATCCTGTGCGATGGCTAGGTCGCGAAGTTCATTTTGTTGCTGCTGGCGAGATTCAAAGGCAGCAAACGACCAAGCAGCCAGGCCTGCCATCACCGACAGTAATAAAACCGGAGCCATTCTGCGTTGATTCCAACGCGACTTCGTTTTGCTCCGCTGCAACGAATCGTTTGTCCTGTTGTAATCTCCCGAAGCACTCGAATCGATATCGGCAATCGCAAGCTCCAACGTCGTTTCGACCAAACTGACGCCTGATCCATCCACGGACAGCACGTCCAGCATGTCCCAACTTGATTGCAGTTCTGTCAAACGACCGCGAAGAGGTTCATCGACCAGCAAACGATTTTCAAGCTCGCTGCGTTCGCCTCTTTGCAGTTCGCCATCAAGGTAGGCGACCAGCAATTCGTCGTCGGGATCAGAAGGGGCCGAATCGGCCGACAGCGAGACGCTCATTCGATTTCCCTTTCTGCATTAGTGGCTTGCTGATCGGCAGCACCGTTTTCGATGACGCCATGTTCAATGTACGGTTCCAGTTTTTCTTTCAGGTTGACTCGAGCACGACTGAGCAGCGACTTCACCGCCTTGGTCGTCAAGTTCATGGTGTCGGCGATTTCTTGGTAGGACATATTTTCAAACCGGGACAGCATCATTGCCATTCGCTGCCGTTCGCTCAGCGATTCAACCGCCGCACGAACCACGCTCGCACGTTCATCGCCTTCGACCAAACGAGCCGCCATCAATCCGCTGGCGTCGGGTGCGTTGTGCGTCAACAAAGCTGGACTGCTGGGCGACAAGTCGCCTCGTCCGGCATCGGCTTCGCTGATCTCCTTCCGCCGCCCCAGTGACCTGGCCGAATTCCGTGCCACATTGCCGGCGATCGTGAACAACCAAGTCGAGAACTTTGCGCCGGCTTCATATCGTTTTCGAGCCCGAAAGACTCGCAAAAATGTTTCTTGAGCAAGATCTTCAGCCAAGTCTGCCTTTGGACCGATCGTTCGCATCAACCGAACCAAACGTCCTTCGTAGCGGCTAACCAATTCAGCAAAGGCCCCCGCATCGTCATCACGAACGCGCAGCATCAAACGCACGTCCGGATCGGATTGCTGATAACGTAGTGCGGTTGATTCAGTCACAGTCATGGTTCGCTCTACTGTACCCTAACCACGGCCCCTTCCGAAAGTTCCGGCATAATCCCTGTCGGTAAATCACTTTCCGCTCTAAGAGCACCCATTGGGAACGAGCAAAAAAATTTCGTAGCTGATCCCGCCCGGGTTCAGTCGAGCTTAAACTGGTGATCGGCTGAACCCTGGCGGAATCAGCGACGTTGTAAACACCCCACTTCTACCCACCACCGAGATACCTGAGTGATTACCAATAGAAAAATCTGGTTCATAATAACAGCCTTGTTGACTTCCACTCTTTCCTCAATCACGCCATCAAACGCCCAATCGGTCGCCCCATCAATTGCTGACGATCCCAAAATCGATCAGGCAAAAGAAGAGCAGCCAGCCGATGGTCAGTGGCGGTCGCTGCTCGATCAGGATCTGTCAAACTTTGAAGTCTGGATGGGGATTCCTCACCAGTCGGTCCAGGGGTTACCCGAAGGCACCTTTCAAGCTGAAAAAGTGACCAAGGGACAACCCATGGGACTCGATGCGGACGTCAAAAACGTCTTCGCTGTCACAGTCGTAAACGAGGAACCAGTGTTGAAAATCTCTGGCGAAATCTATGGCGGCCTGACAACGCTTGAGGACTTCGGCGACTACCACTTCAGCACTCAATTCAAATGGGGCGACAAAAAATGGGAACCGCGTCTGAACAGACTGCGTGACAGTGGGATTCTTTATCACTGTACCGGAAAGCATGGGGCGTTCTGGGAAGTCTGGAAGTCGTCGGTCGAGTATCAGGTTCAAGAAACCGACCTTGGCGACCTGTATCCTCTCGGTGGCACTTCAGCGGAAGTCCGCGCGACCGACGGCAAGTACGATCCCGAAAGCGAACAGTTCGCTCGCCGAGGAATGATCAAGGCAGGATCCGAACCCGATGCACCGCATGGCCAATGGAACCGCCTTGAAGTTTACACGTTAGGTACGACGTCCGTTCACGTTGCCAATGATGTGGTCGTGATGGTTCTGGAAAATCTGAAGATCAGAGGCAAACCGCTTTCAAGGGGTCAGATCCAAATCCAAAGCGAAGCTGCCGAGTGCTACTACAAAGATATGAAGATCCGATCCATCAGCGATTTCCCCGCTGACATCAAATCGCAAATGCGACTTAGGTAGATCGATCGATGCAACGCGGCGTTTCACATTCCAAGTATCATTTTGTAGAGGCAATTCCATGAAGAACTTCACTTTATCTCTGATTGCCGCATTTCTAGTTACGATCACCATCCCATTGGGTGCGTTGTCGGCTGCGCCGCTTGTCTACGAAGGAAGCGAAGGCGTTGGGCAAGGCAAGCACGTCGTTTTTTTGGCTGGCGATCATGAGTATCGATCGGAAGAGTCGTTGCCCGCATTGGCTAGGATTCTGGCAAAGCATCATGGATTCAAATGCACGGTTCTGTTCAACATTGATCCGGCGACTGGCGAAATTGTTGCTGGCAAACCGTCGAATATCCCTGGGATGGAAAGCTTGGAAACCGCCGACCTTGCCGTGGTTTTTCTTCGCTTCCAAAATCTGCCTTCCGAGCAGATGAAACACTTCGTTGACTACCTGGATCGTGGCGGCCCCGTCGTCGGACTGCGAACGTCAACTCACGCTTTCAAGATTCCGAAATCAGAACCCTATGCAGAGTATTCGTACGACTCAAACGACGAACGTTACCCCCAAGGGTTTGGTCATCAAGTGCTCGGGCAAACCTGGGTCGGACACTACGGTCGTAACCATGTTCAAAGCACGCGAATTGTCCAAGTTGATGAAATGAAGAACCATCCAATCCTGCGAGGTGTGAAGGACGTTTGGGTTCAGGCGGGTGGCTATGTTGGCAAGCCGATCGATGGTGACGTGTTGACGATGGCACAACCGCTTGATGGCATGACAGCGGATTCACCGCCATCGGAATCACAACCGCCGATGCCTTCGGAGTGGACCCGCACCTATGAATCCGAATCCGGCCAACAAGCCCGTGTCTTTACGTCGCTCTATGGCACGCCCGAAGATTTAACCAACGAAGGCTACCGACGACTAATCGTCAACGGAATTTTTTGGGCAATTGGTTTAGATTCAGCCATTGCACCGGAGATGTCCATCGAGACGGTCGGCCCATTCAACCCCAACACGTTTGGAATGCAACTGCACGCAAAAGGAATCAAGCCGAAAGCCTACGCTGGTTACGAAAGCCCAATCCCAGCTCACAACGACGTCCCCGATTCAGAGTGATTGGAACGTCCTTCGATGCGATTGAGAATGGGTTCCATCGCTTCCAGTTCGGTGTAGAACATGGCACTGGGATCGATTCCACGGTCGTCCAGAAATTGCAAACGTTCTTGGACGTGGTGATAAGACGATAGCCAGGGTAAGACAGCGCCCCAAATCGAGACGATGGCGATGATGCAACCGGTCAGTGCAACTCGACGGCGATTTCGCAACTTCATAATGTTCTGCTTTACCGAATGAAGTCGCGAAACAAGACACCAAACATTAGGTAGGCCATCACCAGCGTCAGGATCAGGTTCAAGGTTTGCCCGCATACATACAACAGCAACGGCTTTCCGCCGCGGAGGTATGGTGCCAGTTCGCTGAATTTTGTTTCCAATCCGATGCTGACAAAGGCCAGGCAAAAGAACCATCCTCGTAAGGTCTTGGTCGTCCCTTTGATCATTCCGTCAACCAGTTCCGGGCCGCCGACCATCAGCGAGTGCAGAATCGAAAACACGATTGATGCCGCGATGAAGCCGAGCACAAATCGCGGGAACCGTTTCCATACTTCGGATATCCCAGGCCGAGTTCCCTGGTCATTGTCTTCCACGCAAGTGACCCAATAAGTCGCGATTCCAAACGCAGACACGCCAATCAGAATGTTTTGAATCATCTTCACCGTTGCCGCGACTTCCAAGGCGCGATCGCCTAGCGTTGCGCCGGCGGCAGCCACCGCGCCGGTTGAATCGATCGTCCCGCCCATCCACGCGCCAGCAACCGTATCGTCCATTCCGATTGCTTTGATGACGATCGGTAGCACGACCATCATGATCACCGTGAACGACAATGACATTCCAATCGCAAGTGAAAGCTCTTCTTTCTTCGCTTTGCAAGCCGCAGCCGCAGCGATTGCCGCTGAAACGCCGCACACCGACATGTCGGCTGATATCACCATATTCAACGAACGCGATTCAATCTTCAAAACCTTCTGGCCGAAAACATAGGTGCTGATCAATACGATCGGTGTCACCACCCAGGCGACAAAGATGCCCGGTACACCGAGTGCCAACAATCGCGACATCAAGACCTCGGCCCCCAGCAAAACGAGTCCTGTTTTGATGAAGAATTCCGTTAATGCAGCACGACGTATCCATGTCGGAGTTCCAACCGTGTTGGAGATGATCAGCCCCACCATCAACGCCCACAATGCGTATTCCAAGTTGTAAGCTTTGACCAAGCTTTGAGCGGCCAACGTGTAGCTGAACGTTGCCAGAAAAAAGATAGCGATGAAGCCCGTGAAAAACTGCAACCCGCTTCGCCCGCCAGCTCGCAATCCAATCGAAACCGACAACAACAATGCCAAAACGGCAAATGAACCCAACGTTGAAAACACGGGTGACCAATCCCGTCGCCCCGATTCGCTTGTTGTTACAAACGCGTGCAACGGCGACTCAGTCCACTTCGCCGGTTTACCAATCCACTGCAAAAATGGATTGACGACCGAAACCTCTGCAGCGCCGTCTTCGGGTACCGTGACCGTTGAACTCAATCGCACCGATCCGAAGGACAAAGCAAGGATGATGGTCGCGCAAATGATCGCAAGCCAATCATCCGATAAGCGCTTTGAAGTCTCTTTCATCATCTTCTTTGCCTAAGTTGAATAGGGTTGGCATTTCAAAATCTGTTTAACCGCGTGGGCATCGCCCCGCGCGTTCGAGTCCAGCACAACGCGCGGGGCGATGCCCACGCGGCTAAACGAACTAAAGACCGTCGGAACAAAAAGTGGCGTAGCGAAACTCGCCAAGAGTTTCGGCAGCTCGACAAACCGAAAGTCTTGGCGACTTTCGCTACCAATTTTCCCGCCACTAATTGTCCGGCGGTCCGAACGCCCTAGTTGCGGGGGCACGGAGGTTTCCTAGCGTTGACCTACAACCCAACATAACCTTTCGCAGTGTCACGCCGAAACCGGCGAGCACCCAAAGATCTGATCGTCAGCAATCGCCCAGACTTGGTCGTTGCTAGTGGGTTGGATCACGTGTGTTCCCGTAAACTCGCCGATCGCTGGGAACACCAGGCAACCACTGCTCAACCAAAAACAGGGCAGCTTCCCCGTTGATTCGCCGCCGACCGAAAAACGAATCGCCGGATGAAGGTGCCCGCAAAACAAAGCCGCAGCATCGACCGGAACTTTGCTTGGATGATGATTCAGCACAATCGATCCGAGCCGTTCGCCCGGTTCCCGAATCTTGATCGGCCACGACGCGGGAAGTTGCCCAACATGGGCATCGTGGTTGCCGCGAATAAGAATGTGCTCGACATCATGATGCGTTTCAAAAAAACGACCCAGTGATTCGCGAACGTCATCCGATAACGACGATCGAGCGTGGAACATGTCGCCCAAAATGATCAGCTTGTTGGCTTTGGTTTCGCTAAGCAACTGAGCGATCGTGTCGAGCGTTCCATCGGTACTGCCCTGGGGAACGGGAATGCCACCGCGACGAAAGGTTGCTTCTTTACCAAAATGAGGGTCGGCGATGAACAGTGCAGCATGTGTCTTGCTAAACGCTGCTCGCTTGGCAAACAGTTCAAGTTCGACATCGCCGATTGTCACAGAAACAGATTTTGTCATTTCCTAAACCATTACTGGCCGCCGATCACCGTTAAAACCTAGCAGGCGAATCAGCGGCTTTTTCTAGTTGTTCTTGCATTCGTCGCACGCGGTCAGCCAACGTCTCGCTGCTGACTCTTTCGCGTAGCTTATCGACCAACAACGGAAACGACAGCGGTGTTACTTTCTTTGGTTCCGTAATGATGATCGTACTTTGCTGTATCCGCTGCAGTGCATCCTGCATCCGAGACTTTTCAAGCTGCAGCTCCATCACTTCGCGGCGGCTTTGTTCCAGCAACAAATTCCCGGGATCGTATTGGCAGAACACATCGAAGAACAAATTGCTGCTCGCTTGCAGGTGACTGGAACTTTTGCGTTGGCCTGGAAAACCAGGCTGAATCAATCCGGCGACGCGTGCGATCTGACGAAATTGACGCTTCGCCATTTCCGTCGCATTCATGCTGCTAAAAATATCCGGTTCTAAATTGTCCGGTTCAAAGACACCCTTCGCAATCGCATCACGAATGTCAATTTGAATCGGAGATTGCAAAACGAAGCCGTGATCATTGCACGCCATCGTGAATGTGGTTTTGTGCAGCCGCGAAATCCGAAACGCTAACAGCGCCGCTAGGCCCTCGTGAACGAGGCGACCTTCAAACGGAAAGATGAACATCTGGTAACCGCCACGCGCTTTGATGCGTTCGATCAACACTTCATCGCTGCGAGGCAACGCACTCCATCGACGTTGAATCTCGAACAATTCGCTAAGCGATTTCATCTCGCGGCCGACTAGTTTCCCCTCGGACGCCTGTTCCAGTTTTAGACGTAATTCCGCACTCAATTCGCTGGACAACGGCATCCGCCCGCCCATCCACCTTGGCACCGAATCCGGCGAACCCTTTGCTTTTCGCACGTAGGCGATATTGTCTTTGACAAGCACCAACGACACCAATCGTCCCGCGAATAAAAACTTGTCATCCGGATTCAGCTTTGAAATGAAGCTCTCTTCGGCAGTGCCTAACGTTCCGCCTTTCAAATACTTCACCCGCATCGAAGCGTCGGACATGATCGTTCCGATATTCATTCGATGGGCCGTCATCGTTCGCCGCTGAGTCACTTGGTAGACGTCATCGATCAACTCGACGCGGTGGAAATCGGGATAGGCGGTCAGTGAACTGCCACCGTGAACGACGAAGTCCAAAACCCACTGCCATTCGGAATCCGACAACGATCGATAGGCCCATGCGGTGCGAACTTCGTCTAACAATTCCTGCCAACGAAATCCGCCGCCAATGGCGATCGTGACGACATGCTGTGCCAGAACATCCAACGGCTTGTCTAGCGTTGGCCGGGCTTCCAAATGACCTTTTTGAATCGCGTCCTGTGCCGCGGCTAGCTCGATTAGCTCGATCGCATTGGTCGGCACAAACGCCATGCGACTCTCCGCCCCCGGTTGATGGCCGCTGCGTCCGGCGCGTTGCAGTAAACGAGCGGCACCCTTGGGGCTGCCGATTTGCATCACCAAATCCACTGCCGTGAAATCAACACCCAGATCCAAACTGCTGGTACACACCACCGCTCGCAATGATCCATCTCGCAAACCGTTTTCGACCCAGCGGCGAACCGACGTGTCCAGCGATCCGTGGTGCAGAGCAATTTTGCCGGCCCACTGCGGACGCTGTTTTAACAATTGCTGATACCAAATTTCGGTTTGTGAACGAGTGTTGGTAAAGACCAATGCGCTGGTGACACTGTCCAGCAATTCCGCGACCTGGGGCACCATCTTGGTTCCGATGTGACCTGTCCACGGAAAGCGGTCCATCTTTTCAGGAATCACGGATTGCAGTTTCAGACGTTTCTTTTTAACTCCCTCGATCAAACGCACTTCGCCAACAGGATGACTTCCCATCAACGATTGTCGAGCCTCGTCCAGGTTGCCAAGCGTCGCCGAAACGCCCCAAGTGCGAAGTTGAGGGCTCAGCTTTCTTAGCCGAGTCAAGGCGAGTTCCGTTTGAATGCCTCGTTTGGTTCCCATCAGTTCATGCCACTCGTCCACGATCACTGATTCGATTCCGCCGAGTTGTTCATGCAGGCGCTCGTGCGTCAGCATCAAGGAAAGGCTCTCGGGAGTCGTAATCAAAACGGTCGGAAGACGCTTCAACTGCCGAGCCTTTGCACTCGCCTTGCTGTCGCCTGTCCGCGATTCCAACCGCCAAGGCAGTCCCAAGTGATCCAGCGGAGCACGCAACGAGTTTTCGGTGTCACCCGCCAGTGCCCGAAGCGGAGTGATCCACAACACTCTTGCAGCGGGCGGACGTTTAGGATTCCACTTCGACTGATCAGGATTCTCGTGCAACCACTTCAAAATCGGCCCCATCCAAACCGCCAATGTCTTTCCCGTACCGGTCGCCGAGTGAATCAGTCCGCTATGTCCATCCAGGTACGCCCGCCAAGCCGAACGTTGAAAGCGAAATGGCTTCCAACCGATCGATGCAAAAAATGCGTCAACGGTTTTTGAGGGTGAGGTTACGTTTGGCATCGCAGTGCAGGTAGCACGTTTCGTTCGGGAAGGTGACTGTTTAAAAGCGTAGCTGAACCCGCCAGGGTTCAGTCCAACGCCGCAAAGGGTTTCTAAATTGTTTAACCGCGTTGGCATCGCCCCGCGCGTTCGGGCCAGCATGACGCGCGGGGCGATGCCCACGCGGTTAAACGAACTAACACGAATTTTCCGGGACGAAAACTCTTCACGGCGTTGGGTTCAGTTCGTGATCCGATCAAGCTCGACTGAACCCTGGCGGGATCAGCTACGGGCTGATCGCCGTCAATCTTGGAGGATGTATTGACATCGTTTTTAATCAGGCGGTAATAGATCTAGCAAATCGCTCAACTGGTTTGCGTCTTTGGCTTGCTTGTCATGCCGCCAGCGAACGATTCTTGGGAACCGTGTTGCGATGCCGCTTTTGTGACGCGTCGATCGTTGCAAACCTTCAAACGCGATCTCCATCACCAACTCCGGCGTCACGCTTCGCACAGGACCAAAGGTGTCGTTGGTGTTTTTGCGAACGAACTGATCGACTTTGCGGATCTCTTTGTCATCCAATCCGCTGTAGGCTTTTGCGATCGGGACCAGCGTGTCGCCATCCCACAAAGCGAACGTGTAATCGGTAAACAAGCTCGCCCGCTTTCCGTGTCCCTTTTGAGCGTAGATCAACACCGCGTCGATCGTATGCGGTGCGATCTTCCACTTCCACCACGTCCCTCGCACGCGCCCGACATCGTAGAGGCCGTCTTTGCGTTTCAACATCAAACCTTCGGCGTTCTTTGCCCGGCTTGTTTCGCGAATCGTTGCCCACGCATCCCAAGAATCACCAGCGACCAAGTCACAGATTCGCAGGTTCGGGTGTGTAATTTCGCCAAGAAGCGATTCCAGTTTCGATCGCCGCGATTCCAAGGTTTCCGACCGAATGTCCGCTCCTTCGTGTTCGAGCAAGTCGAACGCGCGAAAGACGACAGGAACTTCCGAAAGCAATTTCTTCCCGACTTTTTTGCGGGCGATCCGTCGCTGTAATTGGGCAAACGGCAGCACTTCCCCATCCGGAAGCGAAGCCAGGATTTCACCATCAAGAACGCAGCCGTCAGGAATGTTTTCGGCGGCAGATTCAATTTCAGGCCAGCGGTTTTCCATCAATTCTTCGCCACGCGACCAGATAAACGTCTGTCCTTCCCGACGTATCAGTTGTCCACGAATCCCGTCCCATTTCCATTCGGCAAAATACTCGGTCGAATCACCAAGCGGTTCAGGTCCGGCTTCTAAGTCGATTGGGTGTGCAAGACAAAACGGGTACGGCTGACTTGCCGACGCATCCGGGCCGTCTGGATCAATGAGTGTTTCATAGAACTTTGATGTTGGTTCCCAGTTCCCCATCAAACGGTGTGAAATAACGTCGGGTGATAGTCCGCACTGCTTGGCGATCGCGCGAGTGACCAACCGCTTGCTGACGCCGACACGAAACGCACCCGTGATTAGCTTCATAACGACAAAACGCATCGAAGCAGCATTGGTGGGACCGATTGAGATCGGTGTTTTTCGCCAGATATCTAGGATCGCATCACGTTGCTTGTCTTCGTCTAGTTCGCGGATCGGCAACAGTTCCTCCACCCACGTCGCGAGCGACAAGTCAGCTTCCATTTTTCCAGGCGGCACCACCATCGCCAACGTCTCGGCCAAGTCGCCAACCGCATGATAGGACTCGTCGAACAACCAATCTGGTATTCCCGCTTCTTCGGCTGCCCATTGTCGCAGCAGCTTTGTTGGCACCAGTCGGCGAAGCTTATTGCCTGACAAAAAGTAAGTTGCCCAAGCCGCATCCGCTGAATCCGCAGCAGCATAGTACGCCACCATCGCCGCGATCTTTTCATTGGTTTTCGTTGTCGAATCGAGACGATTGTAGAGTTCAGCGAAGCGAATCATTCTGGATCCTCCTCGTTTCCCGCTGAATCAGTTTCGTCGGACTCTGAATCTGCTCGCGAGCGTGAATCGATCACCTCGGCGTTGCGGCCTTGTTCTTGCAAGTACCGTGCAACGACGGACGAATAGCCGTGCGTGGCCCAGACGATTTCGGGATCACAAAGCTCGACTGCTTCCAGCAACGTTGGCCAATCAACGTGATCGCTCATCACGAAGCCGCGATCAACACTTCTGCGACGCCTGGCACCGCGAACCGCCATCCAACCGCTCGCCATCGCCGTACTGACGTTTCCAAACTTTCGCATCCACGGCGTGTGATGAGCACTTGGCACAGCGACCACGATCGAACCGCTCCAATCCTGTTTGCGGTCGACCGATCCAACAAAGGTGGTTTCTGGAAGTTCGACGCCAGTCTTGCGGTACGCTTCGTTTCCTTTCTCGACTGCACCGTGCGTGTAGATCGTTCCGAGACTTGGATCGAGACCAGCAATCAAGCGTTGACTCTTGCCGACTGCGTATCCGTACAAAACACAGCACTTACCCGCATCACGTTCGACACGCCACCAATCGTTGATCGCGTCGATCGTTTGTTGTTGCGGTTCCCATCGATAAACGGGAAGCCCGAACGTTGTTTCCGTGACAAACAGATGACAAGGGACCGGTTCCCAAGGGTGGCAAGTGGAATCGGTGCCCAGTTTATAGTCGCCTCCAACGACCGCGACCTTGCCCGCAAGTTCCAGCCGTACCTGTGCCGATCCAAGCATGTGTCCGGCCGGATGGAAACTGACACGAACGCCGCCGATCGTAATGGCCTCGCCGTAATCCAAAAACTGAAACTCGGCGTCATCGTTCATTCGCATCCGCAGTAGGTGTTCACTTCGCGCAGCGGCCAAGTAGCGTTTGCAACCCCATCGAGCGTGATCGGTATGAGCATGCGTCACCACCGCTCGGTCCACGGGGTAATGCGGATCGACGTAGAAATCACCCGCTGGACAGTAAAGCCCTCGCGGTGTTGTTTCGAGGATTTGGTGGAAGGCTGGCATCGGTGTGCGTTAAGTGAATCGTTCTCTTGCAATCGTTAAATCTTGAATCATCTGTTGTTTCATTTGCTTCTTTCGAGCGTCGTCGGGCATCCGCAGAATCGCTGCCGGGTGCCAGGTTGCAATCGTGTGGGCGCACCAATCGGTGGCGGAAAATTGTCCACGGCTTTTGGTGATTTGAAAGTCGCGGCCAAACAATGCCTGAGCCGCCGTTGCGCCCAGGCAAACGATCACGTCGGGTGCGATCGCTGCGATCTCGGCCTCCAACCAAGGACGGCAAGCAAAGATCTCGCGTGAATCAGGTTTCTTGTGCAGCCGGTGTTTGCCTCGCCCGCCCGAACCTTCCTTTTCAACAAACTTAAAGTGCTTGACAACATTGGTGACGTAAATGTCGCCGCGTTCGATTTGTGCGGCACCGAGCATTTCGTTTAGCAACGATCCGGCTGGTCCCACGAATGGTTGTCCCGCGATGTCTTCCTGATCGCCCGGTTGTTCGCCGACGATGATCATCCTGGCATCGTGACTTCCTTCGCCAAAGACCGTTTGCGTTGCCGGGCCGTGCAGCGGGCAAGCCTTGCAAACCATCGCGGCGCTGCGAAGCTTTGCAAGGTCCAACGATTCGTCGCCGAGCATTTCTGGAAAGTAGCTTGTCGCTGTTTCAGCGATCCCTTCGCTGCGCTCGATCATATCATCGACTCGCGCCGGAGCATCACGAAGTAGGTCGTCGATCAAGGCAGCTTCCGGAAGCGTTGCCCAATGCCGGACTGGCATTTCGCGTTTCATGGTCGCCACTTTCACGCGAGCCGGGTTGAAGATCGAGGCGTAATAAGTCAACCAAAGCTCTTCCAATGCGTCTTCGTCGGGTGCTTCCGTGACAGGAACACCGGCACCGTATTCCAGGCGTTGTTGATCCCAGCTAACCGATTCATCAGGCGTCAAAATCGTCCAGTTCATCGCTTTGAAACGACGTGAAAAGAACGGCGCTGCTAAGCGAACGATCCTGTGATCAGGCCGATGCCAAGCGATATAGTTTTCCTGACCAGATTCGGATTCCACCTTTCGGAACCGCACAAACGCCTTCATCTTGTGAACGTCACGGGTGACTGCTTTTCGCATTTGCGTCAACGAATGCACGTCATCATCGGTGACGATTTCGAGCAGATGTTTTTGCTCGTGACAGATTCGCCACAGCGTTCGGTAGAGGATTTCCCAACGGCTGGGATTGCGATGGCAGGCTACCGTTTGTGCAAGATCCAGGAACTTTGGCGGAACGGTGAAGGAAGGCTTGGACGCGGATTGGTCTGTTTCTACTTCGTCGCCGAACAGGCTGGGCTGTTGCGTTTCGTTGGTCCACGCAATCGCCGATGGCTCAACACCGGCAACCATCAAACGACGAGCTTCGGTGCGCCAGGATTCGAATGAGTCGGCAAAAACAAATTGCGTCATCGTTTGGCCAACTCACACTTCCCCGGTCATGGCCGAACTGGCGGCATCGAACAACATCAACTGTTGCGTCTTGGGTTTGACCTTGCCCGCCAGATCCAGCTTGTCCAAATCTGCCAAGCCGGGATTGTGATCACTGGTCGTCACAAAAACCTTTGCCCGATTCCAAGCCACACGAAGCTTCTTCATATCCTCGGTTCGCAAGGCACGATGCCGCCGAATTTTGATGATGCGATCGACGCTGCGAACACCGATGCCGGGAATCCTAAGCAGTTCCTCTCGACTGGCTCGGTTGACATCGACGGGGAAGTAATGGCGGTTGGCAAGAGCCCAAGCAAGTTTGGGATCAATGTCTAGCGATAAATTCTGATCCGCTTCAGCAACAATCTCGCTGGCTTCGAATCCATAGAACCGCATCAACCAATCGGCCTGATACAGTCGATGCTCGCGAATCAGTGGCGGCGATTGGCCGGGCAATCTGGCATCCGCGTGCGGGATGGGGCTATAGGCCGAATAGTAGACGCGGCGGAGTCGTTGGTCGGTGTACAGCGACGAAGCAGTCTTCAAAACTTCCACGTCCGGCGTGGCGGTCGCGCCGACAATCATTTGCGTGCTCTGGCCGGCTGGCGAGAACCGTGGTGGCTTGAACCCAGCCTTGGTTTCCTGCTTGTACTCGTCAATCTTTTTTCGGATTCCCGTCATCGCTCCCACAATTTGAGGCTTCTTCTTTTCAGGAGCCAGTTGAACGAGATCACTTTCAGTCGGCAACTCGATATTCACACTCAACCGATCCGCCCATCGTCCTGCCTCTGCAATCAACGCTTCGGACGCATTGGGGATCGTCTTTAAATGAATGTAACCGCCGTAGTGATGTTGCGTGCGAAGCTTCTTTGCGACCGACGTCAATTGCTCCATCGTGTAGTCGGAGTTTTGAATGATTCCAGAACTGAGGAACAAGCCCTCGATGTAGTTGCGTTTGTAGAATTCCATCGTCAACGAAACGACTTCATCGACCGTGAACCGGGCGCGAGGTGTATCGCTGGAAATTCGGTTGACGCAGTACTGGCAATCGTAAATGCAGTAGTTGGTGAGAAGGATTTTCAGAAGCGAAACGCAGCGACCATCAGGCGTGTAGCTATGGCAAATCCCCATGCCCTCGGTGCTGCCGATTTCGGATCCTTCGCGGGTCGATTTGGAGCCGCTGCTGGCGCAGGACGCATCATATTTCGCAGCGTCCGCGAGAACAGCAAGTTTGGCCTGGACGTCCATGCATTGAATAACCGGTGAGAGGCAGATTTTGATAGTGTATCAGCTTCGACAACCCATCTTTTGCCCTGCACTCTGCCGCATTTCGCTCTACTCAGCACGGTCTACCGCTTAGTCACCAATCACATTGCTTGTTGATATTGATCAGTTGACCTAATTCCGGCCGACGCTGGGAAGAGGCAAGAACTGAACCAATCGCGATTCATGGTTGAATTTCTACTACTGCATCGCGGCAGATTGTTACAATAAGATGAGAGTAGTCAGATGTTTCGCAAGGACCAAATGAAAGCTATTGAGGGCGACGAAACCACATTGCGACTTCAACCGATTCTCGCCGAGATGCGTCTAATCGATCCTTCACGTTCGTTTCGTTCAATCGTTGTAGGGTCTTTGAGCTTTGCAAGTTGGTTCGGCTTGGCGTTTGTCGCTGCAATGTTGACACATGCTTTCCAAGCGAATCGTCTCTACGGGGTTGAACCTTTTGTCCAGGACAAGCCTTATCGGATCGTGCTTTTCACTCCGCGAATCCCCAACGATCACTTCTGGGGACCATTCGCGGAATTTATGGATGAGGCCGCCACAGATCTGGGCATGGAATTGGAAGTGCAATACGCCGCCAGCAGTCGCAACTTAATGCAGGCCCAGATTCTGGATGTCTGCGCAGCACAAGACAAACCCGATGCGATTGTTTTCCAGAGTTTCAAACGAGGTGGCGTCAAGTTTTTAAAGATCGCCAACCGTCACGAAGTCACAGCATTACTGGTCAATGCGGGACTGAAAAAACAATTGGCCGAAGTGATCGGCGAACCTCGAACGAGTTTGCCATACTGGCTTGGCGAAGTATTACCAGATGACTTCGAGGCTGGCTTTCATCTTGCGAACGCTTTGATCGATGAAGCGCGGCGCGTGCCGCAGCGGATCGGAGAAGATGGAAAGGTGCATATCATCGGTTTGATCGGAGTCATTTCCGATGGTGCCTCCACCCAACGACTCGCGGGTTTGCAAGACGCCATCGCGAAACGTTCCGACGAAGCTGTGCTGGATCAAGTCGTGGCCGCGGATTGGAACGAAGAATTGGCAAGGCGACGGTGTCGCGTGCTGCATCGCAGATATCCCGATGCATCGGTCGTTTGGTCAGCCAGTGACCCGATGGCAATCGGAGCAGTCAATGCCATCTCTGACCGAAAGCTCGTTCCGGGAAAGGATGTCATCATCGGAGGCGTCGATGCAACGCCGGAGGCCATGGAATTGATCGAGCAGGGGAAGATGTTCGCCAGCGTCGGCGGGCATGTCTTGGATGGCGGATGGGCGGCGGTGCTTTTGCACGATTTCTTTCATGGCATCGATCTGGATCGCATTCCCAAGCGGTCTTCATTGGCAATGCGACTGGTCACTCGAGAGAACCTTGGCACCTATCGAGCTATTTTCGATCGTTCGACTTGGAAAGATATCGACTTTCGCAAGTTTTCATTAGTTCACCAACCTGATCAAAAAGGTTACCAGTTTGACATTCGTGAATTAGTAACAAAGCAACATCAGGATCAGTCGCAATCAGCTAAGCTGCAAGAATGATGGCGGAAGAATAACGGCGGAAAAGCATGGTTGATCATCAAACCGAATCGAAACACCACAACAGCGTCGATGAACGCGGGATCACGCTTCGTTATGTGATCGCATTGGTGACCACGATTTTGATCACGCTGGGCGTGTTTGGTGCAGTGGCGGGCTTGTTTACGGTATCAAAATTCGACGAAAAAATCCGCGAACAGGTTGATCGCAGCGCCGCGTCGATTGCAACCAGCATTGCGACGCCGTTGTGGAATATCGACGAGGGAACGATCGGTGATCTGCTGGGCGTCAGTTTAACGAATGAAGAAATACAGTACGCCGAGGTCACCGACGGGAGCGAGATCCTGGCAATGCGACGCCAACCGGGATCGCCCGATTGGAACTTATTCGACTATTCGCGATCGTCATTGCACGCGATCGCCACGTCGAATGTCGAATACGAAGGTCAAGTGATCGGCCAAGTCAGTCTGGTGATGTCGCGCCGCGCTGTCACGGACGAGATTCGGCGGGATCTATTGTTCGCGATCACGCTAGGATTAGTGATGTCGCTTGCCGTTTCAGGAACCTCGATTCTGATCACTCGGTTGTTTGTCTTTAAACCGCTGCGGCGGCTGAAGAACGTTGCACTGCGTGAAGAAGAACGAGCGGAAGCAGCCAACCAGGCCAAGAGTGAATTCTTGGCATCGATGAGCCACGAAATTCGTACACCGATGAATGGAATCATCGGCATGACAGAATTGTTGCTCGACACGGATTTAACGCACGAGCAACGCGATCACCAAAATATCGTCAAGCAATCCGCCGAAGCCTTGATGCAAATCCTGAACGACATTCTTGACTTTTCAAAAATCGAAGCCGAGAAACTAGAACTCGAAACGATCGATTTCTCTCTGCGAGAAACGCTTGGCGATACCTTGCTGACGATCGCGAACCGATCATCTGAAAAAGGTTTAGAACTTGCCAGTCGTATCCCGGCCGATGTTCCCGATGCGTTGGTGGGTGATCCCACACGTCTTCGCCAGATCGTCATGAACTTGACTGGCAATGCGATCAAGTTCACCGACGAAGGTGAGGTTGTCGTTGATGTTTCGGTGCAATCGCGAAGCGACACTGACTTGACGCTCTGTTTCGCGGTGCGAGATACCGGCATTGGTATTCCCAAGGAAAAGCAGGACGCTGTTTTTGGCAGATACAGTCAGGCCGATAGCACGACGACGCGGCAGTTTGGTGGGACGGGGTTGGGACTCACCATCTCGCGACGGCTGACCGAATTGATGGGCGGAAAAATCTGGTTGGAAAGTGAAGTTGGAAAAGGAAGCGTTTTTCGCTTTACGGCTCATTTTGGCATCGCCGACAGTGCTGGCTCGACAAACGTTTTGCCTTCGCTTTCAGGTCAACGTGTGTTGATTGTCGACGACAACGCAACCAGTCGCCAAGTTCTTTGTGACATGCTGAGATCTTGGGGACTGACCGCCGCGACTGTCGCCGATGCAAACGCCGCGCTGACCGAATTGCAACAAAGCAAACAGGCGGGAAATCCATACGACATCGTTTTGGTTGACGTCGTCATGCCCGAAATCGATGGGTTGTCCTTCACTGAAAAACTGCGTCAGCATTCCGACCCGGCGGTGTCATGCACCAAGGTCGTCTTGATGACTTCGGCATCACAGCGATTCGACAGTGGCCGCGCACGCGAATTGGATGTCGTGCGATGCATCCCCAAACCCGTGAAAGATTCAACGCTTCTTCAGGCGATCAACATGGCGACTGGAAACGCGGAAGTTGCGTTGACCGCCGCTGCTGTTTCGCCGATCCAAGCGTCGGGTTTGCCTGCCCACATTCTGCTAGTCGAAGATGGATTGGTGAATCAGAAGGTTGCAACTCGATTGCTAGAAAAACAAGGCCATTCGGTTGTGGTTGCGAGCGATGGGCAACAAGCCATCGAATCGCTCTTTCCGCCTGGCAGTTCAGTGGAAACAGAGCAAACGATGTTCGATCTTGTTTTGATGGACGTTCAAATGCCGGTGATGAACGGATTGGATGCGACACGCGAAATACGTTTGATTGAACAAAACCGCGGCGGACACATTCCCGTCTTGGCGATGACAGCGAACGCGATGAAGGGTGATCGTGAAGCATGCTTGGATGCCGGGATGGACGACTACGTTTCCAAGCCAATCAAATCAGAAGAACTGTTCGCCAAAGTCCAACGCTACGCCCATCACGAAAATGGGGCATGAATCGACACTTCTCGGTGAACTCCCGCTTGCGTGCTGCCGATCAAAGTGAGCCTCGGGCGCGTAAGCGGCAGGGCCCACTCCACCCTCTACTCTCCCGCTTGCGTGCTGCCGATCAAAGTGAGCGAAAAGGCTTGCGATCAGGTTTTTTCCCGTGACAAATACGGTCTGTAAGCAACCCACCAAAACCTAAGGAACGAGCGAAAAATTAGTGTCGGCTTTCGCAGGGGACGTCGTATTAATTACTGCCGGATTGGTGTCGTCACTCATCCCGAGGGAAGTCGAACAAATCAATGCAAATTGTCGTTGATCGATCCGCGACCATAACGTTCGTGAATAGTCCCGGCGGGACGGAAGCTCTCTGCCGGGGATGTAAATCCCCGGATGGCAGCGTTATCTCTCACTAATTCTCTGGCTCGGTTTCGCGGCTACGCCGCGAAAC
>NZ_LWSK01000007.1 GCF_001642955.1 Rubripirellula obstinata
ACAACCGCAGTCGCTCGTCTTCGGGTAGCGCCCGGAAGTCGACCTCGGGATACGTCAACACGTAGTGAAAGACTTCGCCCAGTCCCGTCGCGACCGGTCCCATCTCGGGACGATTGACGCCTTGCGGCAACTCGACGGTCGCTAGTCGTTCGCCGACGACTTGCCGAGCGAAGTAGATGTCGGTGCCGTCTTCAAAGGTGACGACGACTTGCGAGAAGCCAAACTTCGATACCGAGCGAATGTTTTCGAGCGATGGCAAACCGCTGAGCGATTGCTCGATGCTGTACGTGATCTGACGTTCGATCTCTTCGGGCGAAAGCGACGCGGCGGTCGTGTTGACTTGCACCATCACCGGCGTCGTGTCGGGAAACGCGTCGATGTCCAGTTGAGCGAGCGCGTAGCCTCCGCCGGCGATCAGGACGACGACGCCGAGCAATACGGCGACGCGGTGGCGAAGCGATAGGTCGATGAATTTTTCGAGCATGAATCAGTGGCCGCAGGTGCAGCCGGCTCCCAAGTTGCTACGCAGGAGTTGAGCGCGGAGCACATCGCTTCCACTGCTTGCGACGACTTCGCCGGGCAACACGCCAGCGATGATTTCGACAAAACCATCTTGCTTCGCACCCGGACGCACCGAACGAGTCACAAAGAACTTCGGCCGGTCCTTTTCAAAGAATCTCGCGTCGCGAACAAACACGACATGGCTCGACCCATCCCACTGCAACGATTGCTCGGGAACAACGATCGCCGATGGTTCTTGTCGCAGAACGATCTCACCACGGCCGAACGACTCATTGCGAAGGCTTGCGTCTGCGTTCGATAGCTCGGCACGCACGCGAACGGTTCGAGTTTGCGGGTCGACATCGCTACTGATCCAAGTGATCAGGCCGTCGTGTTTGACTTGGCTGCCGTCGCCTTGGTAGCGAACCGGCAATTCAAGCCGAGCCAGCGATGCTTGTTCGGCGGCTACCCGAAGATCCAACCAAACCGTTCGCGTATCAGCGATGCGGAACATGCGGCTGCCGCGATCGACCACTTCGCCCACCGTGATGTCACGATCGACAATGCGCCCTTCGATCGGTGCCGTCACCGCGATCAGGTTGTCGCCACCGGTCGATGAATCAATTTGAGTCATTCCGATCTCACGAACCCGTCGCTTTGTCTCCGCGAGATTCGACGATTGCAGTGCGACATGATCGACGCTCACGCCAAGGTTGGCGAAGTCGCGAATGACTTGTTCGACGCCGACGATCGCTTTCTGCATCGCCGTTTTTACTTCGATCACGCGGCTGCCGGGCACCGCACCGCTGGGAGCGAGTTTCTCGACGCGAGCAAGCTGATCGAGTTGCAGGCGTTCTTCGAGGAGTGCCGACAGCAACTCCGACTTCAGCCGTCCGATGTCTTTGGAATCGACCACTGCCAACACGTCGCCAACTTTGACCCAGTCGCCGACATTGACCAGAACTTTGCGAACGATGCCGTCGGCCGATGGCGACACTTGGGCGGTCTTGGTCGCGTCGTATTGGATTTCGCCCGCCGCTTCGATCGACTCGGTGATGCTCGCCCGAGTCACCGGTTCAACGTCCACGCCTGCTTTGTTCATCGCTTCGATCGAGGCGAATTGAATCCGCGAACCCGCCGAACTGCTCAGCGGCAGATTCTCCGATCGCGGTATGAGCGACAACGCCTCGGCGGCTCGTTGCAAGTCCGCGTCGGTCACATCGACCGGCGTTTTGGTCTGTGCCAGTTCGGGATGATGTAGCACGCAACCATGGACGCCGTGTTCGTTACAGAACGTCAGTTCCGGCGGCGATTCGAGCAGCGACGGATCGCAAACGACGCAGTCATCTTCCGGCACGCCGTGGCTGTCGCACCACTGCGGTCCCGATGCAACCTCCGTCGTCGTAATGGAACTCAGCGATGGCAACTTCCAATCGTTGTGATGTCCATACCAGCCGATGCCGGCCAATAGGCTCAGCACCAAGACAGGCGGAATCCATCCAAGGATCGTTGAAGCGATGTTCGCCTGCTCGGTCGTCGCTAAATTTCGCTCGGCTTCCGGGACGCCATTTTGCGCCGGCTGTTTGGTCACCGGCGCATCGACGTCCGGCTTATCAAGAGTTGTAGACATACAGGCACACTCAAACGTTTTCGACTTTCAAAGATCGAGCGACGCCGACACAACATGCGCGCAGCAACCCGCTCAGAATTTGACGATCCGCTCGTCAAATGCGTAGGAAAGTCCGCTGCTAGATCAGCAGCGTGCAGAGAGTGGCCAATCGCTCGCCCGTCGTCGGCGGCCATTGACAGACATCGAGCCGAGCAGACGCCCGATGCAAAGAGGCCAGCGTCGACGCCAGCGTGTAGACAACGAAATCAAACGAGAGCGAATCAAGCGAAAGCGAGTCCAAAGCACTCGGCCCAACCGGCAGCGCCCCCGCACAGAAGCAATCGTGACACTCGCCACCCTCAGCCGGACAAGCCGGCTCCGGCAATTCGGAATCGTGGCAACAGCATGTTTCGCAAAGATCGACCGCCAGTGCGTCAGTGGACACGTCTGAACTTCCCGCATCGCAGCAGCGACCACCCAGTGCTGGACAGGCCAACACGGTGGCGATCATCAGAGTGCGAATCAATGCTTGAAACATGTCGTCATTATCGGTCGCGATGGTGTAAATGTAAAGCTCAATCCAATTTGTCCGACTGGGGATAAATGTCAAAACCAAACGACTTGCTGCATTGCATTGTGTTTGATTCTTCTGAATCACCCCGTCGGAACCAGTCGAAGACGTGATCGTGGCCTTCGATCCCGGTGACGGTGTGACGGGCGGGGGCGTCGAGGAATCCGGTGTGCTCGAAGCGTGATGTGATTTCTTTGTTGTGCGTTGGGTCCGGTGTTCGGTCGGAGTCCCAGCCGAGCATGAGATAGCCGCTGGGCTGTAGAACGCGGTGACAGGCTTTGATCATCGCGAGAACGTTGTCGGGCGAATCGACGCCGAAACCAAGTAAGCCATTGATGTGGATCATGTCAAAACGGACACCGCGAAAGACCTGGTCGACCTTGCACATGTCGCCGGTTCGATGGAGTTGGCCGTTGCCAAATGCCGCGGCTGTCGGATCGAAGTCAATCGTCCAGACGGCTGTCGTCTGGCGATCAAAGGCTTCCGGATACCGCCGCGTGTAGCGACGGGTTCCGGCGAGCAGCACATTCGCTGGCTTCATCCTCGCCATCGCTGGAAGCATGACTTGCCGCAGGTACACGCGATCGGGCAACGACTGCACTTGCATGTTGAATCTGATCGAGGCGACGGCGGACTTGGCTTTACGAGCAAGCGTCATAGTGTTTATTTAGCTCTCGACTCGATTTCCCAACCAGTTCACCAGCGTCGCCACTTCTTCTTGATCGCGAACGCCGACCGCCGTGACGCTGCGGGAACCCTGTTTCCACGTTGCCGCAATACTCGAATCGAGATCAACGAGGCAGCAATCCTTGTCGCCGCACATCGCCATGCTTGATGGCCGATCGCCGAACCAAGCGGCTTCTTCGTCGTCATGTTCAAACAAAACCAGCGTCGAACCGTCGCTACGTTTGCAAACTGCCTTCACGCAAGTGCAACAAGGCATCTTCAAGACGCTGGTCGACGCGAGCGAATAGCCCTCTGGCAATCCACCCGAGATGATCGGACGGTAACCGACCAACTTCACGGCACCATCCGAATCGACCGTTTCGCCGTTGTACTTCGACAGCAGCATCTGTTCCGCCGCGTCAGGATCGCTTGGCAATTTTTGCAAATAGTCATTCATCACGCCTGCGAACTCGACCATGTGCTCCGCCGACATCGCTTCTTCGCCGTCGTGCGAGTGCATTGCCATCGCTCCCCCACTGCCCATCTCCTTCACTCCCCCTCTTTCTTCGCCATACCACAGCCCCGCACCCAACAGCACCAAAACCGAAGCCGCCATCGACACCAAGCCCGCTCCGTAAGGTGACTCGCGAATCCAAGTCACGAACCGTCCTGACAGCATTACTGGCCGCCGCGACAACGTGACCGGCTCGGCTGGTGCCGGCAGCTCACGTTCAATTCGTTGCCACAAGTCCGACGGCCTTGCCAGCACGGGTGACTGGTCAAAAGCCGACCCGAGTGACTCGAACGATGCCAGTTCCGCCGCGCACGCGGAGCAGTACCCGACGTGCTTCGCGATCGCTTCGTTCTGCGCAGCCGACAACTCACCGTCGTGGTAGGCCGACAGATGACGCTGCACCGTTTGGCAATCGTTCGTTGACATGACCCGCTCGCTCTTCAGGGGGACGTTTCGTGTTCAGGGTTTTGGATGCTCGACCATCCCGTTTCTTCACCGTTTCGGCGGAAAAAGAAAATTCTTTCGGCACTGCGTGAAGAAAGCCACGCCCCAGGCATCGAAACGCACGTCCCAACCGATCTCCGCCCTCCCAACATCGCGAAGGCAAATTCATGAAAACGAAGCCAATCCTCTCCGCATTTCTGGTCGGCCTGCTCGCCATCGGCATCTACGGCTGCTCGTCGCCGGAATCCGATCCCGTCGCACCGTCAGCCACTCCCGCCAGCGACACATCCGACGATCACGCTGATCACGACCAAAGCGAGCACGATCACGCGGAACACGATCATGGCGATCAGGCCGACGTCGATGCCGATTCACCGATGGCCAAGATGATGCCCGGTTTGAAAGAGCTATCGCCAGAAGACTACAAGTCCGCGATGGCCCAACACATGTGCCCAGTCAGCGGCGAGATGCTGGGAACGATGGGAGCACCCGAGAAGGTCGACGTGAACGGCAAGTCGGTGTGGATTTGCTGCGACGGTTGCAAAGACAAACTGCTCGCCGATCCCGAGAAGTACCTAGCGAAAGTGAAGTAAGCATGTTGATGGCCACCGCGCAGTTCATGAAACGTGCCTTCACCAAAGGCCCATCCAATTCCCTGCAAAGCGTATTGAGCGTCGTCGATGACTATGCGTTCGATCGTCGACACCAACTCGACACGCGATCCGAAGTCGCGATCAACGACTTGGACATCAGCGACGAAGACAAACAACACGCCGACAAGTACAAGCCAACGCGGGCTCGATACTTTCGCAAGATCATGGCCAAGCTCGATCTGCCACGTGACGGCGTCTTTGTCGACGTCGGGTGTGGCAAGGGCCGGATTCTGCTGCTCGCCGCCGAACACGGTTTCGACCGAGTCGTCGGTTTAGAGATCTCTCCCGCGTTGTGCGAGATCGCCAAACGGAACGTCGCGACCTTCCAAGAAAGCACGCCCACCGCAAGCTCCATCAACGTCGTCTGCACCAACATCCTCGACTACCAGATGGACGGCAGCGAAACCGTCTTCTTCTTGTATTCGCCCTTCGACCGGCCGGTCACCGACAGTTTTCTGAGAATGATTCGGCAGTCACTCACTGATCATCCACGAGACCTATGGCTGATCATCGACGAGTTTCGTTTTCCCGAGTTGCTGAAGGACGACGAACTCTTGAAGCAATCGCTTGTCTACGAATACGGATCAGCCATCTTCCACGTTTATCACCACCACAGCTAATTCCCAACGGAGCATCTCCATGCGACATCCATTCATTGCCGCAATCGCCGCCGCCACGTTACTGACGACCTCGCCTTTCGCGACCGCCCAAGATGCCGTTGCCACGCACGGTCACGGACAGCACGCCGCTCAAGCAACCACTGGCCCACACGGTGGCACTCTGCAAACCGTCGGCGACCGTCGCGTTGAAACCGTGATCGCCGACAAAGGCATCATGTTTATGATCCTTGGCAAGAACGACCAACCGATCGCCCCACCCGACGCGACCGGCACACTGAAACTGCGAGTCGGCGACAGCGAGAAGGAATACACCTACAGGCTCAAGACGCTCAAGAACCTCGCGATCGGCGTCGGCGTTGATCTTTACAAAGTCGTCGATCAACCGTTGCACATGAACGTCGAGATCACCAACATCGGCAGCCAGCCGTTGGTCTTCCACACGATGGGCAAACTAGCCGGCGGCAAGCTGTCCGACGAACTCCTCATCAGCCTCCAAGCCACGTGCCCCGTCAGCGGCCAACCGCTCGGCAGCATGGGCAAACCACCCAAGATCACGATCGGCGATAAGTCGTTGTTCGTCTGCTGTGCCGGCTGCACAAAGAAAGTCGAAGCCTCATCCGACCAATACCTAACCAAATACTACACCGCCAAAGGCGAACAGGTCCGCGAAGGCGTCTTCAAATCAACGCTCGCAGACGCCGCCGCGATCGCCGCCCAGAAAATATGCCCCGTCATGGACGAACCACTCGGCGGCATGGGCGTCCCCGGCAAAGTGAACGTAAACGGCAAAGCCATCTACATCTGCTGCCCTGGCTGCGCCAAAAAGCTAACCGCCGAACCAGACAAATACCTCGCCGCCCTGAAAGCCAAAGGCATCACCCCGCCGGCGTTTTGATGAGAGGCTGAAGGGCAACGGCGTTCGACCGGTCTTCAGTTAACGATTCCGCAAAGTCATTGGACAGACGGTGTCTTTTGTCCATCGGCGACAATCGCGTCCCGGACGTGCTCAAGTAGTCTTCCAACGTGATCCGACATCGACCTCTTTGTTTCCTCAAGATCAACACCTTGTCGGTGGTGACTGATCTCATTTCGTAAGCGTGTGTAAACCGTTTCCATCACGCCGGCTTTGTGGTGCGGACTTTGCGACTCAGAAACGTCCGTTTCATGCTGACGAATAAAGGCATCAACGCGACCTTGATGATCACCGTGCAGCATCATCAGCAAGTTGTAGAAATGCATGAACCTCTCAACGCTTCCGTTGGATCGGATTGCTGAACGAAACATCTGTTTGTGGATCGACGCTGCAGGAGCCGAGTTCATGATTTGTTTTTCGATAGTTTGTGCGGAAGCACGGGTCAGCGTCGTTGCGTTGCAACTGAGGTGCAAAGTGACCCCAGATGAGATGCTTTGTGTCGCAGGAGATCGACTTTCATCTTCAAAAGCCTGCGATGATAATCGAGGCCGCCCAATCGCCATCCGTCGCTCGAAAGCCAATTCATCTAAAATCGTTTCAACTTCGTTAAGAGCGATCGCGACACCGTCTTCCTCTGACGAGACATTCGACACACTAACGGAAACACTGATCCCGTTCGCCGAATCCGCACGGAGATTCATACCCGAGACTTCGCCAGCACGGCCTGGGAGGTTCACCACGTCGAATTCGATGGGATTGTTTTCCACGGGGGCAGAATATTGAACAGTGCCATTTAACATTTTGTGAAGTCCTATTGAAAAACAGTAAACCGGCCGTCGTCGAGTTGGCGGACGTTGCCGACGGCGGCGAGGGTTTCGAGTAGTTCGGTGACTTGGGATTTGTTGGCGCGGGTGTAGTAGGCGGCGACTTCTTTGGCGTCGGCCGGGGCGGCGTGACGTTGCAACGCCGATTGGATCGCGACCATGCGGTCGGGCAGCGTTTTGGGCCACGGTTGTTTCTTCGGTTTCGCCGCAGCGGATTTTTTGGCCGGCTTGGTCTTGTCGTCGCCAGCGAACGCGGTTTGCGTCGCGCCGTCGGGATTTTGAAACTCGGGACGCAGCCAGCGAACGATGCCGCGCGATTCCTCTTCGGCCCGCTCGTGGTTCAGGTCGACCAGTCGCTCCAAGATCGCTTCGTCGTCCAGATCGTGAGGCCATCCGTAAGCGTCAAACACGGCGGCGTCTAAGTCGTCGTGAATCTGTTTTAGCACCGACACGAGTCCCTGTTCGTGGATCGTTTGATCCTTGGTCGTCAGCGTCTCGCCGGCCCGCAGTTTCTCCAGCACGTTGTACATCCCCGTCATCGTCAGCTTGGGATGTTTTTCCTGCTGCCGCTTGCGATGGGCGTCGAGCTGTTCAGCCAGTTCGGCGATGCGTTTGCGAGTGGCGTCGTCGGGATTGGGAAAGGGGAAGGTCTCGAAACAACGAGTTTTGTTGTAGCGAGGGTCGTTGCCGACACCCAATCGTCCACCGGTCGCCAATGCCCAGCAAACGTGAAGTTTGCTAGATAAGACGCCATGGAGTGATGCGTCGTCTACCGCGATTGCAATCAGCATGTTGTCGGGCAGCACAGACTCGTCGAGCATCACGAAGAACCGATGTTTCGCCGTCTCCGTGGTTGCGATATAGCGTTTGACGCTATTCAACGCGGGGCGGAAAGTGTTTCGCGTCTTCCCAAAAAGCCACCATTTCTCTGCGTAAGTGATTGAGTCTTTAGTGCCTCCCACTTTGTTGTCACGTTCTGATTTGACACGATCAACGACGTGTTGGTAGACCTCGGGATACTTTGCTTGGACTTGTTCAGCAGACAATCCGTAGAGATCAATCACCATCACATTCCGCGATCGCTGAGTGATGTCCTTTCCATTTCGATAGTGCCGGATGTGTTTTCCAAGACCTTCAAGGCGACCCAGTCCAAGCTGTACCGCTTCCTCCGGTGTCACAATAAAACCCGAACCGTGAAGCTTCACACCTGGACAGCTAACGTCCTCATTCGCTTGCAATGTGATCGCCGCTCCAACGTTTGCACCGACGCGCAAATCGGCCTGAATGATTCCGTCCTGAATGTCGAATCGAATTTCTGCCGCATCTTCGTCTCGCTCGGCTTCATGCTCGACCCGGTTTAGTTCACCGGTGCTTTCACCAGCCACGCCCACCGTCATCGCAATCCGAACCGCCGCGCACATTGCCGTATCGACCCAAGGGTGATCGGGGATGGCGAACAACAGCGACAACGGTTCTTTCGCTTGCAGGTGCGGCGTGACGACTCGACGATTGAACGTCTGCCGCAAACTGTTGGTGGTGATCAATCCGAATCGCTTCGCTTCGCCGGTTCGCACTTTCTCCGCCGCGTTGTGCCACCAATACATGACGTAGTCGCACGACTCGGGCAATTTGCTGAACGTCGACCGGATCGCCTTTGTGTAGCCGTCGCCGAGTGCCTCCCGCATTCGTGACGTGCCAATGAACGGCGGATTGCCGATGATGTAGTCCGTCTCAGGCCACTCGGCTTTTCGCGGATTGATGAAACGCAATTCTTGAACGCGAGCGTCTTCGTCGGGGACTTCTTCGCCAGTGACGCCGTGCGGCTTTGTTGTTCGTCCGTCCCAGCGGGTTACCGGATTGCCGTCGTCGTCGGTGACTGGTTCGATGCTGTCCCAATCCAGTACCGCGTCGCGGCACTCGATGTTTCCGTAGTCCTTCAAGATCGGCTCGGGGATGCTGACCGAGTCGCGGGTTCGCTTGTACCACTGGATCGAACCGATCCATAGCACCAACTCGGCCAGCGCCGCCGCTCGCGGGTTGACCTCGATGCCCAGAAACTGATGCGGGTCGATCGTCAAACCCGGCAACACGCCTTCATCGAAATCTCGCAGCGTGTTGAGCACTTCGCCCTCGAGCCGTTTCATCAACTCCATTGCGACGTACAGAAAGTTGCCGCTGCCGCAGGCCGGATCCAAGACTCGCGTTTCGCAAAGCCGGCCATGGAAATCACGCAGCAACTTGCGAGCTTCCGCCCGCTTGTCGTCTTCGTCCAACTGCATCGCCGCCGCGTAGGTCGCATCCCACTGCTCTCGCAACGGCTCGATGACCGTCGGCATCACCAACCGTTCGACGTAAGCCCGCGGCGTGTAGTGCGCCCCTAACTTGTGACGTTCGACTGGATCGAGTGCCCGTTCCAGCAACGTGCCAAAGATCGCCGGCTCGACTTCTTCCCAGCGATACTCCGCCGCTTCGACCAACAGTTCGACTTGGTCATGGTTCAGTGGCAAAGCGGTTTTGTCTTTAAAGAACTTTCCGTTGAATTGTTTGATCTTCTCTTGCAAGATCCCCGAGAACGTACCCTCGTCCATGGACGCCCAAAGGTTCTCAGCCATCGGTGCGAACTTGTCCGGTTTCGTCCGCAGCCCCAGCAACATTTCGGTGAACGAATTGGGACGCAGCAACTCGACGTCTTCTGCAAACATCGTGAACAAGCATCGCATCAAGAACCCGGCGACGACTTCGGGGTCATGCTCGGCTTCCAGACTCTTGGCCAGCTTCGCCAACCGCTCGGCGATCTCGCGAGTCACCTTGGCCGAAATCTTCGACGGGTCCAGCGAGTGCGGCTCGGTCCAAATCTTCGTCAGCAGATCGCGAGTCCGCTCATCACGCAGCCGATCCAGCGGCACGCGATAGCCACGCGGATCGGGAAACGGCACATAGTTCTTGCCGGTGCCCGAGAAGTCGGCGTAGATGTCGAAGCAAAATCCGACATCAACCACGACCAAGAACGGCGGCCATTCCTCGGGAATCGCTTCGGCGTAACCTTTGGCTTGCTTGTACGCCGCCTTCATCGCCCGGTCCCAACCGGCCGTGCCCCGCTTGGCCGTCCCACCCAGCTTCTTCGCCGTGCGAGTCCGGGTAGCCAGCGCCTCGGCAGCTTCGGCCGCCTTGCGTTCGCTGCCCTGTTTCGACTCCAACACAAAGCACTCGGCTTTGAACAGATCGACGCGTCCGTGACTGACCGTCCCATCGCCGTTGTTGAACTCGACCGCCTTTTCAAACACGTACCGGTTCGAGTCCGAATCGGACCGCGTCGGATCGGGCTGTGGCACCCCCAGCAGATCGCACAACTCTTTCAAGAACGATTGCGAATTAGCCAGCTCCGCCCCACCGGATTCCTTCCAACGATCAACAAATTCATCCGGCGTCATCGTGCTGCTGTTCCCTCACCGCATCGGTCGTGCTTGGCTATCGTTTTCCCGGCGTGTGCAAACCCCTCTGGTCCCGCGTCTTTCGCCGCCTCGTTCAGCCCCAGATTGTAGCGGTCCGCCCGCGCGTTGCCTTTCCCCCGTCAAATTGACGGAGATCCGATTTCGCTGTTCTGCTAGAATTACCGAGAAAATACACACTGCCGTGACCAGACGTGTCACGGCCGGCTCGTAGCCTTGTCTCCAAGGAGGAGAGAAAGATGTCAGAGATTGAATGGACCGACGAGACTTGGAACCCGGTGACGGGTTGCACCCAGATCAGTCCCGGCTGCGAGAACTGCTACGCATTACGCATGTCCCATCGTTTGCAAGCGATGGGCGTCGATAACTATCGCAATGGCTTCGAGCTGACGACGCACGACCATGTGCTGGAAAAACCGCTGTCGTGGAAGAAGCCGCGCAAGGTGTTCGTCAACTCGATGAGTGATCTGTTTCACCGCGACGTTCCCGTCGAGTTCATCGAGCGGGTTTTGGATGTTTGCCGGCGCGCGCATTGGCACCAATTTCAAATTTTGACGAAACGCACACAGCGACTTGCCCGCGAGGCGGATCGGTTCGATTGGCCCGACAATGTTTGGATGGGGACCAGCGTTGAATCGCAGGACTACACGTTTCGCGTCGATCATCTGCGTCAGGTGCCCGCCGCGGTTCGATTCATCTCGTTCGAGCCGCTGATCGGACCAGTCGATCGAGTAGACCTTAGCGGTATTGATTGGGCAATCGTTGGAGGCGAAAGCGGTCCTGGTTCGCGGCCATCGCATCCCGATTGGTTTCGCAAACTACGAAAGCTATGCGAAAAACAAGGCACTGCGTTTTTCTTCAAACAATATGGCGACTACGCGCCGGCACCGGAGGGAACGGAAGAAAAAAAGATTGTCAAAATTGGCCGTCAGGGCGATGTTCGTGACCGAGATGATAAGAAGCCGCGGAAGACTGACGCCGCGGTGGTCCGGATGGGCAAAGGCAACGCCGGACGAACGCTAGACGGCCAAACATGGGATGCTTATCCTGAAGGGGTTAGCTAGCACACCACCCAATCATCCGGAGGGGATCAATGGTCAAGTCACAGGACGCTTTCTCGTGGAAGGACGGCAATCGCCCTGTTTGTCCGATCCATAGTCAGGTCAAACTGGACATTCTTCGAACCTACATCGAAGCCTACTTCTCAACGGTTGCGGCGAACCCCGCGATTCCCGTCGTTAACATTCACTTGGTCGACGCATTCGCGGGCGGTGGGGTGCTGAAGGATCCGATCTCTGGTGGTCCGGTCGCCGGTTCGCCGTTCGTCATGTTGAACACCGTGCATGGTGCGCAGCAGACGATCAATGCCAGCCGGACGAGCACGAAGCTAGATATTCGGGCTCGTTATCACTTTGCGGACGCGAGCCGGTCGGCCGTTTCGGAATTGACCCGAGGCATCCAGGCATCGGAGTATGCGTCCAAGTTGCATTCGGGCGACATTCAGATTGACCGGATGAAATTCGACAACTATCTGCCGCATTTGCTGGGTCGCATTCCATCTAACGAAAAGACGAAAGCACTTTTCTTTCTTGATCAGTGTGGTTGGAACATCGCCACGCTAGATCACTGCAACGCTATCCTTCGGCATCTTCCCAAGGCGGAGATTATTTGGAATATCAGCGTCGAGTCGCTCGCGACATTCGCCAATGAAAATCAAGACTTTCGTAAAGGCATTGAGCGATTCGGGGTGGACCTCGGTGATGCATTCACCAGCCAAGCTTCATTCAATCACTTCAGCGATTGGCGAAAATCGCTTATCGCCATCTTTTTGGACAAGATTAGGAAAGGATGCGACGCGAACTACGTCAGCCCTTTTATGGTTCAGCACGATGGCTGGGGCTATTGGTTGTTGCACCTCAGCAATCATCCCCAGGCAAACAACGTCATGAAGGCGACGCACTGGCAACATCAAAACCATTCACTCCACGAGGGCTTCGCTGGGCTAAAGATGCTGGAGTTCAATCGCGACAATTTCCATCAAACGACGATGTTTCGCTTTGACGAAGCAGCAGGGAAATCGACCCACGAAGCTTTGTTTGTCGAGCTTGTTCCGAAATTGCATGAACTCGGCGGCAACGTGACGCGTGATGACTTCGTACGAGCGATCGCTAACGAGACACCTGCGGATGTTTCTCGTATTGACTCGGCATTCGCGGAATTGAAGGAAGAAGGGCACGTTCGCATCCGAGGCCCGAAAGGCGAACAAAGACGTGGCGGTCCGAAGCACGGCCAGGATCGCATCTCGCTGCCTCCGCAGCCGAAGCTGTTCCTGCCAATGAGTAATTGATTCGTCTGCTCGCCGGGCATGTGGCCCGAACTGGCGATCTGCCGACGACGCTCATTCGGCGATGACGACCTCTCCTCGTTTCTCCTGGATAGGTTCGATTGAGCGACGATGCCTGGCCGCATCGTTCAGCGGCACGACGCGTATCCGCCCTGGCATCGCAAACAGCCCGACGTCGTGCGTAAATCTCCGTCGACATTCCTCGCAGGATTTCTGGTGGGCATAAGTTCTGGTCCGCACAGCCAACTCGGACTCCAGCTTTTCAATCGTCAGCCAAGCCCGGTGCAGTTCACCCTTCAACGCCGCCAGCATCTCTTCGTCAACCACGCCAGCCAGCTCGGGGAGCTCTAAGCCGGTCCGCCTCTCCGCCGACGCCCAAGCGTTAATCGAGTACCGAATGTAGGTCCAGCAGGTCTCGCACCAGCGATCGCCCGGTTCTTCGTCATGCTCAAAACGTGATCCGCAGCGGGCACAATCCATGTTCGTTTCGGGGAGATCGACGACAGTCATTTCGGTTCGCCTCCAACGAGTGCATGCGAACCGTTGCAACGTGCCTGAACGTCACTGATCGCGTCCACCAACTCATCGTCCGAAAGCTGGCCCGCGACACGGATCAACGCCGGCATGGTGGTTGGATGCCGGCGAATGATCGGCTCCAGATCTTCAGGAATCCGATCAGCCAGACCGATCCAGAAATCAGGATCATCGCCAAGAATTTCAGCGATCCTCGCCGCACGACTTGCCGTCACGGGAGGAAACTTCTGCTGCTCCACTTGCGACAGATACGTCGAACTGACGTCGATCATTTTGGCAAACGTCCGCAACGAATACCCCTGGTTCAATCGAGCTTTTCGGAGCTGCCCTCCGAACCCATGTTTCTCAAACACTGCATTCCCTCATTGGACCACGCAATCTCAAACAACGCGGCAGGCCAATCCCGCCACGCAAACAACACCGGAATGCTATCCATCGCCCGTGACACGTCTGGTCACGCCTCCGACAAATCCACCAGAAAACTTCCGCCGCGAATAACCCAAAGCCCAAAACACGCACTTCACCGCCGGGTTATTCGCAAACCCAACGGCTCATCCATAACCCAAATGCCGAGAGATTTCGCAGGATCACGCAATGATCCCATCCCGACAAACGCCTATGATCTACGCCCGCAACGCCGCGCACGGTTGCCGATGTTTGTCGGGAATAGTCGGCAACGGAAACTGGAACTCCGTTGCATTGTTCCAGCAGGCGTTTCCGTTCCAAGCCAGCCGCCGGCTAGCGTTCCCGATGCACAACAGAACCAGCGTTATCTGACTCTCTTTGACGCCGCCGCAAAACTATTTTCCGAAGCGCGAATAACCACATCTCTTTTTGGTACACTTTGTGCTCACGGTCGCTGACCCGTGTTGACCACTCAACTTCTCTGTTTGGTTGGAACAATTTCCGACCCTCCAGTAAACGAAAAGCCGTCGTGGCTCCCACGACGGCTTTTTTCGTTTTTTGCCCAGCGTTTCGCGACGTTTCCGCCCGCCGGCCAGTTTCTCAGAACCGCGATTCTCTCACCCGTCGTCGCCACTCCGGGTAATGGACCGCCCCCGTTTTCGAGTGTTTTGGCCCGTTCTCTCAGACCTCTCTGTCCCTCGACCGTTTCGGGTGAACACCCGTCTGCATCGCTCTCCCGAGACGAACCCCCAAGGTTCCGCTCGGTGAAAGACGCGAACAAAACTCGTCTCGTTCGGGTTATGAACGATGCGAAAAATTGATTTGGCACTGCGAAACACAGTGTTTCGAGCAACTCGGCTCGGATTCTCGGGGCGGCGTAAAGTTCTTGGCCTGCTGGCCGCTCCGCTGGGTGGCACGGTCTCTCAGCCAAGATGCCATTTTGTCGGATAGGTATATCGAGAGAGAACCTGTGGGTATCGCCTCAGTACTCAAACGGGCGGCGAATCTTCGGTGCCATTCACCTCGATCAGAGTGGCTTCCAGTTTTTCCGCCCCGAAACCCGACTTGCGCACGCGGTCAAGCGTGCCTATTCAGTCAAGTCGTCCGGGGTACTTTCGCTCTGCTCTAAGTCGTAGAGAGCGGCGTAGTCGCCGGCGAGGTAAGCCTCGAAAGGTTCCGTGTAGGGATGCCAATGCTGGTCGACCACCGCCTGACGTCGGTTGGCCGTTTCCTTTCGCTTGCGAACCATTTCTTCATCGTTTTTTTCACGCTGGGCCAAGTACGCCGGATCAAGCTGGACGCCGAGTATTTTCAGTTCAGCAGCCGCACAGCGCCAATCGACGCCGAAGTGGTTGCAGTAACCACGCAGAATATTCTTCCCCGTAAATGTTGGCAGCCATGTCTTTGCCGAAGCGAGCCGACCCGCACGATTCATGCGTTTGACTCTCGGCGGTAACGGTTTACGTTTTGCCATGCTCGGTCAATCGTCCCCAAGCAAATGCGTCAGCATCCGACGTGGATTATCCAGGAATGATTTGGTGACTCGGTAGTGCTCGGTGTCTTCGTACGCGATCGGGTTAATGCCGTCGTCGCCGAACGAATAGATCTGGGCGTCTGGGTAACTCATGATGATCGGCGAGTGCGTCGCGATGACGACCTGGGAGTCTTGTTTGACGATGCTATCGAGCAACACCAGGAATTCAAGTTGGCGTTGCGGCGATAGGGCTGCTTCAGGTTCGTCGAGAAAGTACAGACCTTGCCCGAAGCGGTTTTCGACCAGCGTCATGAACGCTTCGCCGTGCGATTGTTCGTGCAACGACTTGTCGCCGTAGCTGCCGCCGACGCCGAGGTTCTCGATCTCGGTCGCGACGTTGAACAGACTCTCTGCTCGCACGAACCAAGCATCCGGGACGAGCGCGTGATATCGGCAGAGCTTCAAAGCCTTATGCAATTCCGAATGGCTCTCGCGCGTCGCAAACATCATGTTCCGGCTACCGCCTTCGGCATTCAGCCCGTTGGCGATCGCGATCGCCTCGAGCATTGTCGACTTGCCCGATCCGTTCTCGCCGACAAAGAACGTGACCTTCGGATGCAGGTCGAGTTTGCGAAACGATTTCGTCGACGGCAAATTAAATGCGTAGTGCGTCGGGTCGTAGATCCGTGACGGATCGAGAAAAACAGACTCGATGAACGGTCCCGGCGTCACGCCTCGTTTGATGGATTTCATTAGACTACGTCGAACGGTTTTTTATTTCCAAACTGGCGAGCAATCCCATGGCATGGCGACCGACGCATTTGATGCAAAGCGGCGAACTTGACAACACCACGCCCGGCTGGACGATCGGCTGGTTGAAGCTAGACGGTTTTGAATCGCCGCTGCAGTTAAAACTCGCCGGCAACTGCCACCCGGATCTAGCCGGCTGGAAGTTTCGCATCCATCGTATCGAACCGGAATTGATCGACGAAGACGACGATCACAACCCGGACTATTCAGGCATCAAACTCGATCAGTCCGGCCACGTCGGCGACATCACCGCCGATCAGATGATCAAGCACTTCGACATTCCAACGAGCGAACTGCTCCGCCGCATGCGAGCCGGCGAAAAACCGCCTTTCACCTGGCGGAAATGCCTGTATTTGGAATGGTACAGCAATGCGAACGGCCGAGCGGTGATCCAGAGCACGCGACTGGAGGTCGAGCGTGTCGGCGAGCGAGCGTTCGAGCTAACCGAGGAACAGTGGAAAGAGCAATCGCTTCAAAATGCTGACGAGATGAATCACTTCATGGCACAACTCGGCGACGCATTAGAAGAACGCGACTCAACGGATGACGCATGAAAGATCATCCGGATCGACTTCCGATTGAGAGGTGCCAACACGGTTGGCTGTATCGTGTCTACTCTCGCAATCTGAACCTCGGCGTCTATCGCGAAGAAGAGCGTGGGTTCGTAGGCATTCGGCATAAAATGGGCAGCCGGTATCTGTTCACGGAATACCACTGGGACATTGGCCCACCGTACGGCACCGCCAATCCGCTCGAAGCGATCTGCCAGTGCCCAGTCGATCGCCTTGACGAGTACTTCCGCCCGGTTTCTGGTTCGGAAATCGACCCAAATACCGAACTGTTTGATTGGATCGAAGAGCAAGGCAAGCTCTTGAACATCACGCCCGAAAGCTGTTGACGTTTACGAGGTCATCTCATTGATTGCCCGCTGCCAACTACCGAACGTTCGTCGGATCGCCATCGCCTTGTCTCGGTTTTCGAGACAGACTTCGCTGTAGACCAATGACTGGCTGGCGGCTTGACGCTCACGGAGCCAGAGAATCATCGTCTCGCGGTCGAAGTTTTCTGGTCGACGGCGGGAGACGTTGGACAGGTTGATGCCGGCGGCGGTGAGCGCGGCTCGCCAACTGCCGTGGTGACGCAGGGCGGCGTCGTAGAGCGGGCGGTTGCGGGATCGGTTGACCATCGCCGCTAGGTCGTAGCCTGTGGTACACAGACGCCGGAGTTGTTGTGCGGTCCGATCGGCCGTGAGCTCGCGACTGCGGCCGACGTCGCGGGCACGGACGCCGGAGTATTCCAGTGCGGTCTCCCACGAACCGAAGTCTTCGATCGCGGCGGCGTGCAAGAGTTCGTCGCTTGTGCGGACTTCGTCTTCGAGCAGACTCTCGCCGGCGACGTCGCGTTCGACGATCTTGCGGATGATGGCTTCGCGAATCATGACGCCACCTTCTTCCCATCGGGCGAAACAACGCCGGCGGCGATCAAGCCTTTCTCCCAAGAACCAAAACGTCGCCGAGTTCGGTTCAAAAGATACTTGCATCCCGGATCGCGACTGTCCAACGATAACCCCTCCCGGTGCCGCTGGCGGATCATCGCCAAAACTTCAGCCGATGTGTGGCGTTTGCATTCCGGTGTTAGGCCCGCCGCTTCGATCGCTCTGTTCCATGAACCAAAATGCGTTTTTGCTCCGATGAAGAGCGACGGGAACTCTTGATGAACGTGGATCAGCTTGCCACCTTTTGCTTTCCACTTTTGGATCTCTGCGAGGACACGGGCTGGATCCCATCGACGTGGGTTCGGCTTGAAGTTGACCTTGTCTTTCAATCCGGCCGCCGCAACCGCAGCCAGCCATGATCCGAACAAGCGTTTTGCCGCATCGCCCAAACCGCGATCGCCGAATCCAAATTGGTCTTTGGGATCGCCGGCCAAGAAACGATCTTGGATCGCGACCAGCACACGTTCCTTCGTCCAAACGCGACCGTTGCGTCCGTTGGATTCGCGTCGCTCGATGCCGGCCGCTTCCATCGCCGCGACGTGACTGCCGAAGTATCGGTAGCAAGCGGACGACAGACGCGAATCAGACTGGACCAAATTTGTCGCGGTGCCTCGTTCGTGCCAAACCCGCAATCGTTCAATGACCCGTTGTTTGTTCCATCGTTCGGTCCGGATCGGTTCGATGCCAGCCGCTTTGATCGCCGCCCGCCAAGAGCCGAAGTGATGTCGTGCGGCCCCATTGAGCGATTGGTCTTCTTGCCATGTCTTGTGAAGATCCAACCCATCGGCCTGGCGTTTGAGGATAGCCTTGATCACTTTCTCTGGCGTCCATCGTCTCACACGTTTCACCGAAACGCCGGCCGCCTCGCAAGCGTTCAGCCACGATTCAAACCGACGCCTCGCCGAGCGATAAAACATCTCGTCTCGCCGAAGTTCTAAAACGTCGCCGCCGCCGGCAGCGTGGTCTCGAATCGTCGCGACAACCTCTTCTGCCGACAGCTTACCCATCGGCGGACGCGGGTGGCCCGCCGCCGCCCGAGCGTTGCCCCAAGTGCCGAACAACCGAACCGCCGTCGCGTACAGCCGAGGGTCTTCATGCGTCGTCAATTGCAGCGGCCGGCCGTCGTCATGTCGTTTCTTGATCGCCTCGATGACCATGTCTCGGTTCCAATCAAGATGAGCCAGCTTGCGGCACAAACACCGAACGCCCGCGGCTTTGCAAGCAGACCGTAAAGTGCCGAACTCCGACCGCGCCGCAGACACCAACGTCGCTGGCACGGGCAGTCCTTGTCCACGTGTCCGTTGCAGTTCCAAAATGATCCGATCGCGATGCCACTTCTTGCGAGCCGGTTTGATCCCAGCTTCATCGAGCGTCATCCGCCACGAACCAAACAAGTAGCATGCCATCGACGTCATCGCAGAATCTTGCCGAGACAGTGCGTTCGCCGGCACGCCTTCCTCGTGCCACTTTCGCAGCCGTTCAACGATGATCTCCTTCGTCCATTTGCGTTTTGTCATCTTTCAACCCTCCGTGTTTTCGAGGATTTGTTCAAAGATCGTCGTCAGCTCCGCGTGATGTTCCGTCAAATACGCTTTCACCTCCGCGTTGCCCAGCAACTGCCGAACGTAAATCACCGTCTTCAGCAAGTTCGTCGTGTACTGCCGGTAGAGACCCGAATAGAAATCCTGTTGCTGTTCGGCTTCTTGCAGTTTTTTGAGCAACTGACTTTTCTTCTCGTCCGCTTCCGTCCACGGCGACTTCTTACCGTTCGCCTTGGTCCGTTTCGCCACCGGCGTTTTCAATACCAACCCGCGAGCGAACGTTGTCGAGTAGTCATTGCACGATTGCATCAGCTTCAAGATCTCAAGCTGGCGGTCCTGCTTGACGTTGGTCAACTCCTTCGCCGTTTGCAGATTGATCTTGTTCGCGTTGAAGGCTTTCACCACTTCAGGATGCAACTTGGTTAAGAGGCCTTTGTTCAGCCGGTGGCCGATGCCTTGCATGCCGAGCGCCGTCGCGATCGTCTTCTCATCGAGTTCTTCGAGCGACTTGCGAAGCATCCGCATCTCTTGCGACGCCGAAAGCTGATTCACCATGCGGTTGCTGGTGAAGCCGTCGCGTTCTTCGTGAATCAAACATGGCACGGTTTCGACGCCATGTTCAAGCAAGATCCGATACCGAAGCGTCCCATCGAGGATCTCGTAAGTGTCGCCGAGCGAAAAAACGATCAGCGGCTCGATCAATCCCACCGCCCGCAAGCTGGCCTCTATCCGCTGCGAGTACTTCTTCGCCACCTTACGCTCGTTCCGCGGCACAAGCTTCACGATCGAAATGTCCTGGCCCCGCGGGCCACCGTTACCGGAAGTCATGATTGGCCTCCTTCGGTCGTGATCGGTTCAAACTGGAAGTCGCCCGAAAGCACCGGCTGTTTATCCAGCTTCGCTTTTCGCAAGATCGCCACAAACGCGTCGTCTTTGAACAGCGTGTTGATGCCGGACAACAACGTCATGAACCGGTTCTCTTTCGACTTCGCCTCGCGGACGTACGACGTTTTGACCTTCGTCGTCTCGGCGATGTCGCTGACCAGTTGGTTGACGGTGTAGTCCTTGTCGACGTTCGCCTTCTTGGTGTGCTTGGCCCGCGCCGAGATGATCCGCCGAGCCTGGCCAAAGTTGTTGGTCGTCACTATGCCGCGATCGAACGCGTCCATCAAGATATTCTGCATCTGCGAATCTTCCGTCGCCGAAACCTGGATCGCGAACTTGATCGGAAACACGCCGCTCTCGACGCCGTGGATCAACCGTTCCTCGCCCTGTTCGACCAATCGGATGTAGTTGCGGATGTAGTCTTCCGTTTTGCAGGCAACCTTAGCGATGCGTTTGAAGTCCCAACCTTCGTCATGCAGCCGTTTCAGTTCCCTCGCAAAATCCATACTGCCGGGTTTGGTCCGAGCGATGTTCTCGATCAACGATTGCAGCAGTGCCTCTTTCCGCGTGCAGGTCACGACCTCGGCCGCGACGTGCGTCTTGCCGAGTTGTTTGTGGGCCAGCAACCGGCCTTCGCCGCAGATCAATTCGTACTTGCCAGTCGTTTCGAGAAACTTGTCGTTGACGCGGATCGGTTTCATCAACCCAACGCCCTCGATGCTTTCGACGTTCATGTCGAATTGTTCTTGGTCGCGATTCCGCGAGTTGATCACCTTCACCTTGTCGATCGGCACGTCTTCGTAACGCCGCTGGGCGATGGGGCAAATGTTGTTGAGTGGTTCCATGATGGTTTGCTTTCGTTAAAGAAGTTGTTGAAGAAACTGCAAATCGGTCCGGCCGAACAATTCGGTGCGGACTGATGAACTGGTGAAGCGAATCGGTTTGGAATCCGATCCAAACCGCGGCAACGCGATGAAGCCGAGAATGTTGAAGTCGGCGGGCTCGGACAGCAGCACGCCGAGCGTCATGTCGATGACCGGCCGAGGGTCGCGGCGGATCGGCCAGTACGATTCGTAGCCGTGCGGAATCGGAACCGCCGGTTGAATCGAAACGGTCAACTTCTGGTCGAGCACCAGAAAGTCCGAGTAAGCGGTCACCTCGGGAATGTGCCCGCGGATCTGTTCGTGAACGTTCTCGCGAGCCTTCCCGCGTTCGCCGTCGAACAGATTCTGAAAGGCTTGGTCGAGCGAACCGAACTGTCGCGAATACGCCCCCGACGAAGGCAGCTCGTCATCCAATCGCAATAGCCCCGGCCGCACCATGCCGCGCGACCGATAGAGCTCATCGAGCACCCGCAACATGTAGTCCGGGTCGTATCGTTGCTTGCGTTTCTCGAAGATCTCCTGCGCCCGAAGAAACAGATCAAACTCAATGATTCCTGAGAATGCGTCCGTCGTCCGCACCCACTTCTCGACCGGGTTAGGCAGACTCGGCGTCTTCAGCTTGCCCGACGTCCGGTTGTAGACCATCGTGCCGGCGTACTTCTCGTTGCGAAGCCGGGCGACCACGCCGCCCGCGCCCCAACGTCCGTTGCTCGGCGACGGGATTCCGTCGTCGTTGAGCCCCTCGGCGATTTTGAACTCCGAGTATCCCTTCTCAACGAACTCTTCAAAGATCCGCCGAACCACCGCGACCTGTTCCGGCGGCCCTTCGGTCAACGTCACCCGTTGGTTTTGGATGCCCTTGTGTTGGCCGGCTTCCAAAACGTGCAACGGTTCGCGTTTCTCATCGAGCAACAACCGTGACAAACCATACGGAGGTTTGCCGCCGGCGAGATACCCTTGCTCGGCGATCTTCACGCATCCCCGCCAAACCTTGTCGCTCAATTCGCGACTGTACTGGGCGGCCCGGAACCGCTCGAACTGGACGTAGACCGGATAGAGCGGATCGTTCTCTTTCGGCTTACCGATCGTCGTGTAGATGACCTGCTTCTTGTTCTTCTTGCAGATCGCCGAAAACTGAGCCGACAAGTCGATGTCTTGAAACCGACCCCACCGCGAAACGTCCAAGCACAACACGTACTCGAAATCATTCCGCTTCGCGATCCATTCCTCCATCATCTCCGTGAACGCCGGCCGGCCTTCGGAGTTCAGCCCCGATCGCCCCGCGTCACAAAACTCGCGAATGATCTCGACCCCATGTTCGCGAGCCCAAGCCCGCACCTGATCCTGTTGAATCGGGATCGAGTTTTCTTGCCGGTCCTGAGCCGAGTGCCGGTAGTAAGCCACGGCCCGCACCAGAGGCGGAGCGTCCGCATCCGGGATTTCAATTTCCCACCAATGATTCACGTGTGAGATCCTTTCGCAAAAGTCAAAGTCGTGGCCGCGAACCCAACGTTCGCGACACCGACAAGACAGTTACGAGAGCACCCCCACATGCCTCAAGCGGCTAAGTCACACCTGTCGCCCAGATTCCCGAGACTTTGTCACACGATGCGAAACCGACCGACAAACCCCAACAAAAATTCTCGCCGACGGCCACCCCATCGACGAGAATCAACGTTCAAAAACCAAGACCTGTGCCTAATCAATCAACAACATCGTCTTCCCATTCTCTTCGCAAACAGCGGCAAGCTCCGCACCCCCATCGTCAACCACCCGCCCCAGCCGACTCCGATCAAAACAAATCACCGCATCAAAATCATCCCGCCGCGCAACCCACTCCTCCATCAACTCAACCAACCCCGGCCGATCCTCCGCTGTCGCCGCCCCCGAGTCAAAAAACTCCCGAACAATCCGCACCCCATTCGCCGCCGCCCACCGTCGAACAAAATCACGTTGCACTTCAACCGATCGTCCCTCGTCATCCAACGAGGACCGAAAGTAAGCCACCGCCCGAGTCCCCACCGACTCCACCGCCGGCACCGAATCCAAATTCAATTCATCAACCACGAGAACAACTCCCTCGCAAAGCCAAGATCAAGCCGCCGACCCAACGCCAACGAACCCAACCCAACACTTACGAGAGCACCCCAGCAGTCATCAAGCGGCGATGTCTGATTGGCCGCCGAGATTCCAAGCGTTTCAAGACGCTGGCACGACATCACGCCCAAGGACTTCACGCATCCGAGAACACATCACAAAACGGACGCAGGTATCGACGCTGCTCGGACCAATCGGTGATCGCGAAAGTCACGTGTGAGAATGCTCCGGCGAAGTCACCTTCGAGTGCCTCGCGGAAATCCGACGCCGTTTGGTGCGGGTCGTTACCAAACACACCGCAGCCCCAAGCACCCAATACGAGTGACTCGTACTCATACGCTCGGGCGATCGCCAGGACACGGTGGATCCTCCCGCGAAGCATTCTCGCGGAATCCGTTCGTCCAATCGCTGGAGCGTACGGTGCCGCACACGTCAGAAAACTGAGCAACCAAGGTTGGTCGCATTCCATCCCGGCGTCGTTTCGGAAAACGGGAACGTCCGGAGACAAGATGGCCCAATCACTCGACGCAGCCGGATCGTTCTCGCGATGGAATTCATACATCGGATCGCCAAACAACGTCGCGTACAACGCACTCGACCGACAAAGCGTCTCCTCCTGTGCCGTCGCGCCCCGCAGAAACCCACCACCCGGCTCGACACCGTTGGCAAAGTTGAGTGCCAACGGACGAAGACCACCCGCGATCAAAGCACTCGCCGCCGCCAAGGTCGTTTGATTCACGACCGTCACCAGCGTCTCGTCCAACAACTGCCTATCATGATCCGGCAACGAAGCATCCGGTGGAATAGACACCTTCGCAACTTCAGCCGCTTTGATCTCGGCCGACCAATTCACCAGCCCGTGGTCACTCAGGTATTCCCCGTTGTCGATAGCTTCGAGAGCCGATCGCCCGAGCGATTCAGCAATCTCGTACCGGATCTCGAGCACACGCCGATTCCGACGAGCCAAATCATCCGAATCCGTGCATGGGCTGCACTTCAACAACGATCCACTATTCATCGACTTCACTGGGAAGTTGCGACTGTCTCCAATCGCGATAGGTTTGTCTGGTGTCGGCGGTCTTCCAAAGGCCGGGACCGTTGGAGTTGCCTGCAGCGACGATGGCCGCACCGGCACTGGGACTAGCCAAGTAGACGTCCTCGGCGAAGAGTAATAGGCCCTGTCCAGAAACTTCGACCAGCTTTTTCTCGTCGACCAGCTGCTGACGAAGCTTTCGATAGCTCGTCCAGCTTGCTCTTGGTTCAAGTGTGGCTGTCGAACCTTTCAGCACGACAAATTCGCCGTCCACCTCTTTCGCTGTCGCTTTTGCCTCGCCGGAAGCGAACTCAAAAAGCGGTGATTCGTCATCACCAAGTGGTTCGCTGGAATCCGGTCGATTGACTGTGGGCTTCGGTTTCAAAAAGGAGAATCCGATCACAGGAAGAGTCAATTCAATGTGTTCGAGAAAACCTTCCATGTCGGCCAAGTCAGCTTCGGGCAGATGCGTCGGGGCTGGAGCCGTGCTGTTATGAATCTTCGCCCGACCGGCAGCGTATCCCAACGCGATCAACCGACTCTCGAGGTAACGAACATGGGCTTTGGTGAGATTCAAGTCCTTGCTGATCACGCAAACACAGCGAGTCCAGAAGTCCTTTGATTCGTCTTTGTTGTGCTTCACCAAACGCGTCATCACGTTGTCACCCTCACCGATGTAAACGATTTCATTCATCGGGTTCTCGGGATCCGGACCGGCCAGGATGTAGATGCCTGTTCGGGTCACCTCTTCACGTTTGGCAAGATCAGCCAAACGGCTACGCGGCGCGACAAGCATCTTGCCCGACCAGTTCATCACTTCGGCTGTGAACAGCCCCGACGGGTCACCGTCGGGAAAAAAGAGGCGAATGGATCGTCCGTTCATTTTGAATCTTTCAACGGTGCTAATTGAGTTCGGTGTTTAAATCGTGGAGTCAGTGCCCAAGCTGGTCGCCGATTCGGCTTCCAGTCGGAACGCTAGCTCTTGGGCAGCAATCAGGGGAAATGGAATTCGCTCGGAAAGCTTGTCCGTGCTTCGAGCATCGACTCGGTATTCCTCTCCCATGACGACGTTGAACCAACGCTCGCGATCCATCACCACGCGATACATTTTCTCATCTTGTGTCTCACCGATATAGGGGATGAACACTTGGATGGATTGACCAACGCGTTCGGCCTTCGCACCAATACGATCAACTCGCCCAGTTCGTTGTTCAAGATTGCTGGGGTTCCAGCACAGGTCGTGATGAATAATGTGCCGGCAGTTTAGATGCAGGTCGACTCCCTCGGACATCACACTGCTGGCAACAAGAATCTCGGGATAGAACGGAGTATTGAACGTCAGCATCAACCGCTGCCTCGTCTCGCTTCGCGTTCGACCGTTGACCAATCGCACGTTGGGGAGGAGTTGTTCCGCCGTATCACCTTGAAGCTCGTCATCATCATATTCTGACGCTGAGTCGACTCCGAAGTGAGCCCCGGTTTGGATACGCTTCACCGCGTTGATGTAGGCATCTCGCTGGTCTGTGCCGCAACGCTCGACCAAGAACGTGAAGAACTGCTTTACGACGGTTCCGAATGCTAATCCGGATTCATCGGTTGCGTTAAACGTCGCTTGCATCAACTGATCTGGTTCACTGTCTTCAGCAAGTGGAAAGAATCGCACCAGAAATGATGGTGTTCGCAGGTTGCGTCGAATGATTTCGACCAACGCGACTTCGTGCGCTCTTAAGCTCGGATATTTGGTCAGCAATTGTAGAGTCTCGCGATCGCAGGCACGCCGAAGCGGACCGTCGTCGTCGAAGAAACGCTTTCCGATCCGCGACAACTCGGCTGCCGCTTCATCCGTCGAGCACGACAATTTGTTGGCACCAAGTCGGAGGATCTCATCGCCTACCGCATTTGAGATGCGTCGGCGCAGCGTTCGCCCCGTTTGGACGTAATGACAAAAGACGACCACTTTCTCACCTCGCTTCCAGATATCGACGGATCGTGCGACGGTGGCGTCGACCTTTGGGTGCGCCAATGAACCGGTGTCGCTTGGTGCTATCAGGCCATCGAGTTTGTTCAGGTACCAATCTGTTTGCTTGGTATCGCTAATATCAGTGTCACTATCGTCATCGTCGTCGATCGACTTCTCACCGCTTCCCATTCGTGTGTGCAAGAACGCTTCGTAGCTGGACGATAGACCCTCCGCAAACAGGGGACGCGATTCGGGTTGAGCTGACGACGCTCGACATGCCAACAAGAACGGCAACAATGCTTCGCCGGTAACGCTCAGTCCTTGTTCTTTCACAGGTCGTTCGGTTTCATCATCCGATTTCAACGAGATGGCTGCACCAACCCGACGTTCGCGCCGCGGCAAATCCTTCTCGCCCGGCAATTCCCGTGATTTCAAATGGCGGATCACCCATGGTTGCAGAAAACGCTCCGCCTCCCGCAAGGATTGCTTCGCTCGATCAAAACAGACAACGACATCTTCAGCGGCTCCACTCAAGCCGTTTGCGTTTCTTGCCGCGGGCCACCAATCCTGGGCGTCTTCGTAGGACTTACCCTCGACCCGCAAATCGTCACGCGTTAACCGCCCCCAAGCGTGATCGAGACACAACGCTGCTTCTTGTGCCCGATCGAGACTTTGCCGCAACGACTGTCGTGCTTCTGCAAAGGCGTCCAATCCATCCGACGGAGCCGACTTGCCTGTCCAATGAATTCCTTGGAAGCGATCGAGCACACTACACAACTCACCATGCCCAAGCTGAAACGGTGTCGCCGTCAAGAACAGCATCCGCTCAAACACACCAGACAAAGCTCCTTGCGAGATCGCTTCGGCATCCGCCAGAGAATCTTCCGATCGAAAGAGCTTTGCAAGTCTCGTGTCGGCATTCTTCAGGTGGTGAGCTTCGTCTAAGATCAACAACGGTAACCGCTGACGGAATCTTACGAGACAATCTAGCCAGACTTCGCGTAGCTGTTCCTTGATTGCATGCCGCGCCGCCACCAGTTTTGCATCAAAGTGCTTGGTGCGACGCTGCGGAATGTCTTGCAGTGCATCGAACACCGCCGATGTATCGAGTTGCGGCAGTAATTTTGCAATCGCCTCGGGCACCGGATCATCGTCCGCGCCGGTGATATCCTTGATCAGCGGCAGCCAATTGCTGGGCGGCGTCGCGAGCAGCTTGTTCCAAATGCCCTCGTCTTTGCGTGTGAGGTCCTTCTTTTGAAGCAGGTCGCCGAGGAACCGACCCAATGCTCGCTTCAAGCCGCTCGTGTTTCTTCGTCGATGCAGGCTACGCTGGATCAGAGCCAACATTACCCAAGGGTCATTCAATCCGCGACTCATCGCGCCGTGCGTCATGAAGATGATCGAGCAGCGTCGGTCCTTCGGGTCGTCCAAGAGTTTCAGGAAATCGACCGCCTTCTCCGCCGTCTTGAACCGAATGCGTTTCGCGATCTTGTTGGGCAGGCAACGCTCGCAAAACAAACCGAGATCCTGCGGCCATTTGTCTTTCAAAGTGGACGGCACCATCACGACAACCGGCCGGCCGCCTCGGTTCGACAACGCGACCGAGACGGCAACGGAGATCGCGACGAAAGTTTTACCCATGCCCACTTCGTCGGCCAGGATGACGCCCGGCTGATCGGCTAGACGACGCAAGATCGCCGCGGCCGTCTTGGACTGACGGGATGCGTCGGCCTTGGAAATCCTGCCGGTCACGTGCAGGTTGATTTCAGAATTTAACGAGTACGAGAGACTCATGCTGTCACCTCATCGAACACCGAAGCGACGTAAGCTTGTAGATTGGCCGGCGCGTTGGTTCCTCCATCAGCCTCAATCAGAGTTCGCAATTTCCCGCAAAGCTCCTGCACTTCGCTGCGGTGGACTGCCACGTCGACACATCCCTCGCACGCGACGACGTTCGCTCGCGACAGCTCCAGAGTCAGCTCGGCGATCAAGAACGCGGATTCAGTCGGCGAGGTTGCTTCGCGAGCAATCGCCTCGGCGAGAGCCATGACGCCAACCGGGCCGTGCAATCGCCAATGGAGCGTTTCGATCGTTGCGGCGGGACGCTCAACTCGCTCCCGCATCCGAGTCAGTGCCCACGACAACCGTCGCGTGCGTTGCAACAAGAAACCGCTGGTGTCGACCCGTTTGTGCGGATCAATTGCCGTGACAACTTCATCGTGATTGGCTTTCGATTTCCTGGACAGGTAGTCCGCCATCACGCGATGCAGCGGTCGCGATGACCCAAGCAAATCCATCAACACACTAAGCGGCAAATCTTTCAGTTCATCCGGTGGCGGCAACGATTCTGGTGAAGCCACGTTGACGGGCCACCAAGCGGTGCCGGCTTGATCGCCCAGCCGCACCTCGAAACCACTCGGTGGTCGCGTTTTCGTCCAAGGCAGCGTCACCTTCGCGGGTGACCCTGCCGCTTTCCACCGTTGGCAGTCGAACCACGCCTCTTCAGTTCCTTCGATCGACAGGCTAAACGCTTCACTGCGATTACCCACGAATTCCAGCGAGACGACGCCATTGTCACTGGCACTATTGCCGTCACTTGCATCGAGCGAGTAAACCGCATCGCCAAAGAATCCTGGCAACGCAAGTTGTTCCAGAGCATCCGCGTCTTCTTCGTTCGGCGGAGGCTGCCAAGTCACGTCCGCAGCGTCAACCACCTCGCTTTTCGGAAACGTTGCCTCGACAGCTTTGAATAGCTTTTCGTCCCGTTTGCTGTCGAGCACATAAACCAGGTTGGCTTCCAAGTTCGATCGTTTTCCAATGCCCATGCCGGCACTGGTGAAATTGCTCGACCCGATTTGATAAGCCGCGTAACGATCGTCTTGCAACCAAATGCCCTTGGCATGAAGTGGTCGAGAATCTGGAGCAGTGACTCTGGCAAACTCGACAACAGCACTTTGCCGAGGTGTTCGACGCAACGATTCGGGGGCTTGCAGCACCCATCGCGAATGCCCCAGTTCTTCCCATCCAACACATTGTTCACCAGCAACGTGATAACCGACGGTGACTTCACCGCGACTGCGAAGCAATTGCCAGATTCGATCAACCGGTGTGTTCTTCGATTCCGGCGGATCAAAAAATGGACTGACGATGTCCGCCGACTTCGGACCGACGCCGGCCGGCCAGATCTCTTCCAGTTGATCGAACCCGGAATCGCCAACGTCACCCGCTTTGCTCGCTGGTTCGACGAACAGCGTCTTTACCTGCACCGCTGGCCGCTTGCGATCGGTTTCGCGCGTTCCCCACCCGGCACAATCGCTCTCAACTCGATCAATCAGCGTATTCCAACGCAGTGCAGCCGGCGTCGTTGTTGAGCTGTAACGAACAACTCGCCGCAAGAAGCTTGCTGTCTCAAGCAAGCATTCAATCGGCGAGTCACTGCCCGCATGAAAATCGAGGACGCCGAACACTTCCAAGTTCCGTCGATAGCCGTCTTCCGTCAGGTTCGCCGACCCGATCATCAAGCGAACGTGGTTCGACCAAACCAACAAGCTGACCTTGGCATGCTGAATCCCTGGCAAACGTGCCGGCAGCAAGTCCCAACGCAGACTACGCGACCCGCGACAATGATGAGCGTCGACCAATACCGACGCGCACTGCAATCGCGCCAGCTTATCTTCGCGTTCGATCAAATACGCCGGACCGTCGTCGGTCGGATTGGTTTCTAATCCGAGGAAGCTCGCCAAGCATTCCTCTTCAAAGAACGCCGCGTCAAACGTGAACGACGTTGCAAGCACGCCGATTGGATCGCCCGCGTTTTCCGGTGGAACCCAAGCGTCCAACAGTTTGCCGAAACCTTCCCGTGATTTCCGACGCTTAGCCAACTCCCACCTCGCCGGAAATCAAATTCAGGTCGCTCGCAAACGACCACAACGAATGCGTTCGATAAGCATGCACGTACTCGGATGCTGGTCGCGGATTGTAATCGCGGATGTAACCTGGCCGGATCAGGTAGGAACCATCATCGAAGCGATCGAACCATGGCGCTTTACCGGCGGGCGGTTTGTCACGTTGGACCTTTGTGTGAAACGCCAACAACTGGTCGGCCCACAACGCGGGAGTGGCCGAATCAGCGAACGGATCGAACGAGCGAGTGAACCGATCGACCAAGCCCAATGGAGCAAGGGCCTCGACAACGCTTGGATAAACCCCAGCAGTTTTCGTCGCTGCCTCCTTCACCGCGTCTAATTCGGTAAATTCGCCCGCCTTCACCCGCACTTGCTGCTCCACCATGTATTTCAAGCAAGCATCGAAAGCACTTTGCAGATAGCGAGCGAACTGCTCGTAGCAGGAGATCGCATGAAGCAGATCACGAAGCGGCTCGCTCGCACGCGGCATCAACCATTGGTGGAATCGCCGCTCCGAAGGCCAGTCCGACTCACGCTCCCTTGCCCAAACCTCTTGCCCCGCACCCGACGTCAACGCATCGAAGATCTCACCCCGGTAACCATCAACCATCTTGCCAGTATCGGAGGACGCGATCGCGGCACGAATTGCCTCGGACTCCTGCGGTCCCGCAGCGTAGATCCCAAAGTGGTCAACAAAGAACTTACCCCAGGACTTCCGCGCCGTCGCACCCGCCACCAGACCGTCCCGGATTCCTTCACGCAATCGTTCGCGATGATTGCGGCCCGGCCCACCGCCGCTGCCCAAAAAGCCCTCCAGTTCTTGATCCGATTCCCATGCCGACAAAATCGAGAACCCGGCATCACCGAGCCGCCCCGCTTGCTCGACACCGATCTCGCGTGCCAACGCACGATAGATCCCATGGAATCCAAACGTCCGCGGCCCCTTCAAGTAGCCACGCGCTGACATAGGAATACCCTCGGCGCGCAACTTGTCCGCTTTATCGCGCCCCGGCAAACCGCGCAGTAAAGACTTGTCCTTGGTCTCCCGAGCCAAGCCTTCAACCACGTACCACTCGAACACCTGCCACGGCTCACTCACTCCGTCCTCGGCAACGTGCTCTTCATCAAACGTGCTGCACAGCCAAAGCGACGCCGCAATCACCGTCAAGAACCTCGGATGTTGCTGCCGTTCCCGCACTCCCGGCACCATCCGTGACGCTAGCGAATCCGCAATCGGGTAGATCCCCAGCGGATCAATCGACCCTTCCGCCGATTCCGCCGGATCAGCTTCGCTCAACATCGGCATCAACATGATTCACCACCGGTTAAGAACTGAGAGTTCGCGAAGCCACCGACCGTGCTCACATACAGTTGGTCCCTTGCGCGTGTCGCGGCAACATAAAGCAGGTTCTGTTCAGCAGCGATGTGGCGATCGCGTGCTCGCTGGTCCTCGTCTCGCCCTCGAAACTTCGTCGGAAAGACCGCATCGGCCAGTCCCGCGATGATGACGCATCGGAACTCAAGCCCTTTGACTCGATGCATCGTCGCCAATTGCACTCCGCTTCCGACGGAGGTGTCGCCATCAAGCACGGTGAACTCTACACCCTCTTTCTTCAATCCTGATTTGAGTTTTTTCAACAGCCAACCTGCTCGGACAACGATTGCAATTTCTTCCGGCGGAAATTCGTCCTTGAGCGAAAGCACGAGCTCGGCAATCGCGTTAGATTCGGATTGCTGGTCATCGTGTTCGAGCAGAACAGGTTCTGGACCGCTGAATAGAGAATGAGTCGAAATTTCGGACCACGAAGAATCACATAGGTCCGCAGTGGTCAACGCACTGCTTCGTCCGGTCGCCCAACTGCGAATCTGTTCGGTCGTCCGATAGTTGATCTGCAAGCGATGAATTCGTTCCGAAATATGAATGTCACCGTCGGCAAGTTGCGTGGGTTCGTGATAAATTCTCTGCCGAGGATCGGCAACGATGAACAGATCGTCGGCAGCCGGTCGCACCAATGACCGGATGAATCGCCAATCGCTTGCGGTGAAGTCCTGGCCCTCGTCGACAATGACGTGTCGATAGGTTGGCGACGCGGCGGTAGCGGACAGATTGCTTGCGGTCGTAGTGACACCGACCCAACTCAGCTTTCCGCTCAAGCGAAGCGCCTCGTCAAAATTCTCAAACGCTTTCCAGACGCCGGCTTTCTCACGTCGTGACAACGATGGCGTCCGCCCGACACGCGACATTTGCAGGTATTCGTCTCTGGTGGTGACGCCTCGGATGGCGTGCGTGTAGAACCACTCATCACGCAGAACATCCGTTTCTAGTTTGGTGGGATTGTCGATCGCAACTTGATCCCATGCGAGCGAAATGTCGTCGTCGGATGCGACTTGAACCGGACCGGAAGTTCGCAGCCATGACATCGCGTGCTCGTGGATGTGTTGAACTTCGATGCGTTCGTACTCATCGCCACAAAACGTCCGTAGTACCGACCGCACATTTTCTGCGAGGTTTTTTGTAAAAGTCGTGAAAAGAACTCGCTCGTCGGGCGAGAGTTTCAAGGCGAGCTGTCGTGCCCGGTGCATCGCAACGATAGTTTTTCCGGTTCCCGCACCACCCAGAACTAACGTCGGCCCGGCGAACGACTGCTGAGTCATCTGACGTTGGTGAGGATGCAGGAACACTCGCCATTGTTCCAGCGGTGCAGAAAGAACACGATCCAATTCATCGTCACTATCGACTCTGCGAAAACGTCTAGACGACTGATTGCTCGCCAGTGCTCGATCTTCTTCAGCAATCTCGTCGAGTGACGATTTCTGTTCCTTCTCTTCGAGCAACAAGCCGACATACTCTTTGACGCTCTCGATCGACTCGCCCTCGGCAAGCCACACGAGCGATTCAAACGCCTCGGCCGGCAACACGTTCTGTAGCTGCGTGAGCTGTTCCTTTGATTGCAGTTGCCGAACCGCCGGCAGCAAGACGGGGGGAATTCCGAACGAGAGGAAAGTCGCGTCATCATGAGAAAACAGTGCGTTTTCATTGGCAGACGCCGTCGCCGCTTGGGCGACCGCCTGCTGGACTTGTTCGACATTCAAAATTTGCAGTGATTGAGTCTCCGGATGGACCTCGAACGTGCGGTTCCTGGCCCAATCCATCGCTTCGTCGTGGTTGTCGACCCAAACCAGAACGTAAGTGTTGCCCGAATCAGGGTGCAGCACGACGGCCCGGTACTTTTGATCAATCCGAACGGTGCGAACGCGATCGTCCGCCATGTTGTGGATCTTCTCGTAGTTGATCGCCGCCGATTTTGGATCCGCTCTAAACTTTTTGGCAAACTCTTGAACCTTCTTTCGTTGCGACTTCGGCAGTCGCGCCAGAGCATCCATGAATTCGTTGCTGATGGCCAATCGCGGAACACTCATGCCGTGCCTGCCTCCTTCAGTGCAGATTGAATTGCCTTCGCATCAGCGGCAACATCTTTACTGACAACAATCGTCCAGCTACGTGACTTGAACTGCTCCGCTGAACCTTCATCACCCTTGCGGAAATAGGCAACCGATTTGTCGAGCCACGCCAACTCGCACTCGGCAATCGTGACGCCGTCTTCATCGTCCAATGGGTGCCCCGGTTCGGGGACCGGGATTTTTTCTTCGGCGAGTTGAAGCACCAACTTGCGGACGTCGCCGCTAACTAGATCGAGAACCTCTTCGTAGTCAGCGGAGAGCTTGGTTGTGTGTTTCGCGATCGAATCGGTCGTGGATTTTGATAAAGATCCATTGGTCTGAGGATCTTTAGCAAGATCCACTACCTCAGAAACCGAACCCAAAGCCGCAGTCAATTCTGCGTTCTCATCCAGCGATCTTGCAAACTCTTTCCCCACCAGCAATCGGCCAAGCTTTTTCAGGTGACGGCGCATCGCACCGCTATCATCCAAATCAACCCGTGTGATTTCCAACACGTTGTATCCCTTGCTTCGTAACCACGATCGGATCTCGTTATCCTTGGCCGCAGTCGCCGCGTTGCCGTGGATGTGGTTGCTCATGCCATCGAGATAGATGCAAATCCCCATTTCGTCAGGGTCATCGGGATCCGGATCAAAAAAGACATCGGGAGTCGTGCTGCTCAAATTCGGACTTGGCCGAAACTCATGCCGAAATCGAATCTGTTGTTGAAACGAGCCGGTTGCAAAGCCTGCCGCTGACAACAAATGCTTCAATTTGGCCTCGGCATCGTTGACTTCGCCCGCCGGCGCGACGGGGTTGTTGTCCGGCGACGGTTGTAGGGATGGAATGGGGTGCTCTTCGACAAGTTGGTTACCCGCTCGCTCGAAGAACTCCAACCCTGCGTGACGATCGAGATAGCGGTGGTAGTACGCATTACGAAACGTTTGCAGACAGTGATTGCAGGAACTTCCACAATCCGATGGGCAGCCCGCCAACATCTCCGCCGCCGTCGAGACGATGCGTGGAAAGTTTTCAAGCAATTGAGCCAGCAAGCCTGAACCGCCCGGCATCGGATCCCACAGGCTGCCATCGACCTCATCACGATCAACATGGCCAACAACAAGCACCTGCAAGTCATCCAAATGCATGTCCAACACGGACGCCGCCGCTTGACGAATGGATTCAAGGATTGTGTAAGCGGTTGATTGATCCTTAACGCCCACCATCGTGATCGAGTCCGCGACCACGTCGGCATAGAAGCCAACATTGACCGGCTCCTGCCCGCACCACTCGGTGTGCTTGTCGCGGAAGTTTTGGATCTGGCGAACCGAGGAGAGCGGAGACACGCTCTGCCCGCAGATTTGGCAAACCGGGTATCCCATTTCCGGCGGCGTTCGATCCACCAGCGAAGACGCACCCACATTCACCATGCGGTAGTGAACGCCCCGCCGGAAATGCATTGGGCTGCCGCCCCAAGCAAACGCTTGGCCGCCGTTGTGCCGTCCCTGTTCGCGCCCGTACGTCGCTACGGATAATTGAAATCGGTTCTCTTCCTCGTCCGAAATCTGGGACATGTGAACCAAGTCCACGTCGCAAACAGGAATGGCCATTAACTCGATATCGCTCAGGCTGCCCGCGGCGCTGCTGCGGTCACTTTCGATAATGGCTTCGCGATCGACGTTCACCGCAAACACGGGTGTATCGACTTCGTCCATGTCAGCTTCGCGGTGGAATCGACGCGCAACAAAGCGATGTCCGTTCGCGTAGATCAAATTCCCTGGCACGTACTCGCGGAGTGCCATCGACGCGGCCCGCGGCAAATTGAAATCCATCGCCCCCATTTGCCAACGCGGCACTTCCGCCATCCCAACGATCGCGCCGCCATCTAATCCATAGCCCGGCAAAAAACCTTCCTGCGACAGAACGCTGAAAGTGACCGTGTCGTCAACGCCATCGGCATCGCCACGACGACGACGCCCCATGCCTTTGAGCTGTTTGACGAGTCGATCGCAACGTTTGAAGTGCGCTTCGTCGTCATAGCTGAGCGTGCCCTCGTCGTCACGCACCCGATTCAAACGGCGAATTTCACGAATCGCCCATTGCAGCCGTTTGCGCAGCCGACCGATTACGCCATCCAGATTGTTCGCCACTTCGTCGATGTGCCTAGCGATCTCGTCAGCCGTCGTTACGTCGGCGTCCTCGTCCGGCCAACCATCCCGAAACGCTCGACCAACGTACTGCAACAAATCATCCCGATGTGATGCGATTAAATCCTGCAGCGGCTGAACGTTGAACGGTTGGCTGCGCAGTTGTCCCGATGCCGTGAACAGGTAATGCGTGATGCGCGACGGCAGCGTTTCCTTCAACGTATCGTGAATCAATTCTCGAGCCGACTCGGGCAAACCAGACGCTGGACGGGCTAATTGATTCAGTCGCGTGATCACCGTGGCCGCGACGTGTTTGGCAACCAAGACATTATTTCGCAAGTTGAACGCCGGCGGGTCGACCCTTCCGCCAAGCATTCGCATCGGATCGTTGAAGTACGACCGGTCGTGCGATGCCGGCCGGCAATAAGTGATGTTCACCGCCATCCGGTGACGACGTCCAGCACGCCCGGCACGCTGCCAATAGTTGGCCGGTAACGGCGGAACATTGCGAAGCAAAACCGAGTCCAAAGCCCCGATGTCGACACCAAGTTCCAAAGTGGGCGTGCAAACCAATGTGTTGACTCGATCGCCGCTGCCTTTGAACCAGTTTTCAATCTTCTCACGATGCGCCTGGGGAACCATCGCCGTATGCTCTTCCGGGCGTAGCATCGCGTAGCGCTGGTCAAGCACCTGCAAGTCGTAGTTGTCAGGATCTTCGCCCACAAATTCCAAAGTGCCATCGCATTGCCAGGCCAAACACAGACTGCCCGGCGTCCGTCGGGTCACCCGGCGGCGACAACGATTGCAGCAGTAATAGCCGTGGTTCTCGGTGATGCGAATTTTGTCTGAATCAATTTGATAGACCCCACTGCATCGCGGCAAAGCCCTCCCTTTGTTACTGCGCAACGTCACCGGCACGAGCAACGCCTTCGTCGGATCCGTGCAGAAAGCCCACAATTCTTCGATGAAGTCGCCTACATCGTCTGGCGGCACACCCCACTTACGGACAATGGACCGGATCAAGTTGTTTCGCTGTGACATCCAAGCCGTCACCCGTTCTCGCTCGTCAGCACCGCTGAGCTCGAGCTTCATTCCCTTCGGACCGGGCAGGATCGGCAAATAACCGCGTTGGATTTCCAGATCGCCGTCATGCCAATAACGCGAGAAGATTTCGTTATGTGAATCTCGCAACAAACGTCGCCGACGCAGCATATCCAACAGCGTTTCAACTCCGATCTTCAGCTCGTCCGCCGGCATCGCCAATCGGTTCGCCCAAGACTGAATAAAAGCGTCCGAAGTGCTCAGCCCCTCATACGACACCGTGATTCGCCCCCACGGCTCCAAGCCCTTGCGTTGATTCGATGCCATCGTGATCTCACGCAGCATCTGAATCCGCAGGAAGTAAGCTCGCTCGTCCGCATGCGATCCGCCGCTGCCCTCTTTCGGTGCTACCCGCCAAACTTCGGGGATCAACGCTCGCGAATAAGAATCATCCCGATCAAGCCCGTCGCTCATCTTCAGCGCAACATCGCCGATCGACACCGCGTTGCCCGCGATCGCTTCGGCCATCAAACCCCGCAAACGAAAACGCCGGGCATGGTCCTTCATCCAGCCGGCTTGGAAAGCCGCGTCTTGTCGATTATCCGCAAACAACAGCAAGCGTTTCCGCTCTGCGTGATGCACCATGTCCTGCGCAAGAACATGCACGTCGGCAACTGAGGTCGCCCGGACTTCGCGAATCGGTTCACGATAACGTCGCCCATTGGCGCTGCCCAAAGCCCGGCAAGAAAAACAGCTTGTCAGATTGCCGGGATGCGAATCATTGCTTTTAACAGCATACAGCCGAACCATCTCCGACATCGTCCCACAGGCTTGGCAACGCGACTTCGCATTCGGATGCCCCGCACCACAACCGCGGCAAAAGTACAACGCCGTGGCTCGCGCATGATTGTCGAGGCCTTGACCATCTTGATTGACGATCGTGTCCAGCAAAACCACACGAACGCCTCCGTGCTTCTCTTCTTGCGGAGCCCAAAAGTGGTCCTCGTCTTCGCCCATCTCTCCGCCACCCGGCGTGTTGCCGGTGTACTGGAAATCCTTCAAGTGAGTGGTCAGGTAATGTTGACCACAGGTATTGCAGGAAAACAGTCGCGGACGCCACCACTTCTCGGCGCTCTCTCCGCGTTCCAGTTCCTCGGCGCTGCTAAGCGAAAGCTTCGGTTCGCTTCCCGTTTCAAACGAGACCACGCCACCCGTGATACCACGCAAGAAACCGTGCACGACCGGTCGCATCAAGGGCCGGCCGTCCTTCAGCGATGCCGCCCCCAGCGTCAGGTAGCACAACAATTCTTCTTCACCGACTTTGCGACCGACCGTGGTCTTCAATTCACTCAGCAAGGTTGACAGCTCGCGAGGCCCCATCAACGAAGTGCGGATCTGCTTGGCAATTTCGTTTTGGCGAAGATCATCGAACAACGCTTCCTGCCAATCTTCACCACTGATCTCACGCTTCGTCAGCCGCCGGTAAACCGACGTGACTTGCTCTTCCGGATTGAGCGACTCGACCGCGGTCAGTGTGTCGGCCAGCAGTTTGGAAAGTTCGCGAGGTCGCTCGGGACGATAGCTTGTGCTGGCCCATTCGTCGTTTTGGTATTCTTCGTTGACCGTCACGACCGATGCCGCATCGACGCCAAAGAAACGCGAAGCAAATTTTCGGGCCGCGTCCGGTTCCGTTTCGTCCACGATCGTGGCGGAAGTTGCAATGCAAGTCGTGTGCGAAGCGTCCTTGCCACAGAACGCTCGCAGTCGTCGGATCAGGCAAGCGGTCTCGGCCCCCTGAATCCCGGTGAACGTGTGAGCCTCGTCAAAGACCAGAAAGTCAAGCATCGCGTTGTCAAACAGTTCGACGTCACGCTGTCGAGTCAGCAGCAGTTCCAACTGTTTGATATTCGTCAGCAGGATGCGTGGTTGGCTGCCGCTGGTCCGCATCATCTCTCGCGAGCAAACCTCCTCGACCGGGTGAACCGAATCGCTCAGTCCCGCCTCGCGAGTTTCGCGGATGCGGAACTCATAATCGCCGCGGCTCTCACCCACCTCCATTCGATGGCCGTGAACCTCCCGCTCGTTTTCGGGCGTCTTGCCGACGTACATTCCAAATGTGATGCCACTGCCGGCCAACAGCCCACGCATCCGGTCCAATTGATCTTCGGCCAGCGCGTTCATCGGATAGACGATCACCGCTGTCACGCCCGCCGGTGCGTTCTGGTCACGCAGTTCCAAACAGCGACTGATGATCGGAAACAAAAAGCATTCTGTCTTTCCCGATCCCGTTCCCGTGCTGACCAGTGTCGGGCTGCCATCCACCACCGATCGGAAGGCCCGTTCCTGGTGCCCGTATGCTGCCGTGAAACCGCTCGGCACGATCCGTTTCATGTGCGGATGAAAAACCCCGTCGTCAATCAACTGATCAACCGATGCGCCTTGGCGAAACCCACGAGACAAACTGACGTAGGGACCGCGCAGCAGCGGTGATGTTCGGACGGTATCGAGCCGCAACTGATCCCGCATTTGGTCGTACAAACGAGGATCAGCCAGCGCGTAGCTGGTCAATTGATAACGAAGGAAGCTCCGAACAATCTTTTCGGTATAAACAATCGGATTCAGCGGCATCGGTGCCCCATCGTGAATGGTCGCTATCGGCGGGTGGGTGGACGAGCGACCATCATAAAGGTTCAGCCCTCGGTTGACCTTCCCCCTCAAAACTGATCAACCTCCACCAAACGAAGTTTGGGGGAGGTCGAGCGACGACGTTCAGGAGTTTGCGAGGGAGGGGGCCGGATGCTTATTTTGTACGGTTGACGAACCAGCATGTCGGCCCCCTCCCGAACAAGGCTATCGCCTGTTCGACCTCCCCCAGCTTCGCCGGGGGAGGTAAACAAAAACCTCTGCCCGCGCAGCGGGAGGGGTCGAGCGACAGCGAGGGGGACGGTTAGGACCATCGCCACAATAAGTGGCGTAGCGAAACTCGCCAAGAGTTTCGGCAACTCGACAAACCGAAAGTCTTGGCGACTTTCGCTACCAATTTTCCCGCCACGAATTGTTCCGACGGTCGTTAGATAACGATATGGTTTCCACCACGACGCAACTTGCTAAGTTCTCTGGATAGTGGACCCCCACCGGCGACATGTTGTCGTCGGTGCTTGTTTCTCAAGGATGTCTTCCTCGATCAATGTTTGAATTACCCTTCTCGGTCAGTCTGACCCGCGGTGACACGGGAAGGCCGGAGGCCGCAAAGATCGTCGAACTCGATCGCACCTTGGCGAAAACTCAGATTGATGGCCGATGGTGGAAGATCGAATCAGGCCGAACCGCTCGTTCCGAAGAACAAGACCATCATTGGCAATGGGTGAAAGTGCTTGGTGAACAACGAACGAATCTCGCCTACCAGGCAATCGCTGTTCAAACGCCAGACCAGGAAGTTCAGGGTGCCGCGACGTATTTCGTCGATTCCAAGAGCAGATTGGAGGAGGGAGAAGGTACCATCAATCTCGACCGGATCGCTACAGCTCCTCGAAATCGTCCGTGGCTTTGCGAACCCCCTCGTTTCAAGGGTGTCGGGTATTGTTTGCTGCTAGCTGTCGTGCGGCACAGCTATCTCCTGGGCCTTGGCGGGCGAGTTTGGCTGACGTCTGTTCCGGACCAAAAAACGCATGACTTCTACCTCGCAAGGGGATTTGAGGTTATCTTTGAAGATGAGGATGGAATTTTGGATTTTGAAATTTCCGCCTCCGGGGCGTGTGCCTGGCTCGCTGAAGAGGGCTATCCGATATGAAAAGCAAATCAAACACTCAGCAGATCAACGACGACTTCGCACCCGTTTCAGGTGGCCGAGGGCAGGCGGATTCTTATCGGCGTGATGACGTCGACGACTTGGCGTCGGTCAAGGCAGACTCGCAACTCGATCGACACATCGTTCGGCTACTCGCACTGCACAAGAAGCTGCGAGTCAGGTTCAAGAATCAGGACCTGAGCCAGTTCAGCGATGATGCCAAACGAGTTCTGCTAGCCGACATGAATGATCTGCTTGGCATCAAAAGCTGATTCAAGTCGGTGATTTCTTTCGATGACGTCGAGTCGTACGCTGCAACCCATTTTCCAGCGGCTCCCGAACAGCTCGTCAAGGACTTTGGCATCGAAGTCCGCGCATCCAATACGCCTGGATGCGACGGATGGTGCCTTCAATATGACGATCGAACAATCATCCGGCTTAACGGCGAACTGACTCGGCACCAACGGCGATTCACGCTTGCTCATGAACTCGGGCATTTGATCCTGGGGATTCCGTCAATGTTCGGCGAATCGTTCGAGGACATGCTTTCATCGGACAGCGACGAAGAGAGACGGGTCAACGAGGTTGCATCCTGTTTGCTGATGCCGCTAACGGAAGTTCGCAAGGACGCAGGCCGACTTCCGGTTGTCGCGGCAGCGCTAAAACGACTCGCCAAGCGTGCCAAGGTGTCGGAACTTGCCGCCGCGGTGCGAGTGTGTAATCTCACCGAACAACTGGGACTGCTCAACGCATCGGTCGTTGCGTTTTCCGGGGACGAAATCCGTTGGCAATGGTCGCGTACCCTGCGTATGTCCGAGCAGACCGCTTTTGATTTGCGTCAAGAAGCACAAGCCATCAGCCCCGATGCGTTTCGAGCGGACCACAACGAGAGCCAAACCGTCGTCGCATCCGTACTCGAAAATCCGTTTTTCGGCACTTCCACTTTGTTCGTTCAACTGCTGCCGTCCGAACAGGGAAACCAACTTTCGATCGAAGAACGACGAGCGGCGTTTGAACGAATGCAGTTACGCGATGACGACGCATTTCGCAATCAGCTCTCGGGAATCCTCGGTGCTTTCAAAGCTAAGTGTGTCGGCCTCTCGCACGACGAGGCCGTCCGGCTTTTCTGGGAAAAGAACGAGGCTCGGCTACAGTCAACCTGCATCAATACCGACGAAGGACGCGACTACATTAAGATCCGAATCGGCCAATTGCTTTAGCAACCCGGAGAAAGACATGTTCGCCAAAGAACTCACCGAACTCGATCAGGAAGAAACGATCAATGAGGCGCTCGACTTGGCTTTCGATCGGATTGACGATGCGTTTTTGGAAGGACGCTTTGAGTGGGTCGATCAATTCCTGAAGAACGCCGATGTCGAAAGCATGTCGATCTCACTACTGGTCGGTATCCTGACGGTGACGGCCGCCGCCGAAAGCAAGCTGCCCCATCGAAACGAATTCCGAGACCGATCCGAAAGCGTGATTCGCAACCGCGGACGCTATGACGACAAAATCCTGCGTGATCTCTGATCAACGCTACGCCGCAACTTGGCGAAGCAATTCATTAACGTTGCGTGTTTGACGGGGCGGCAGTGTGTAAACCGCTGATACACCGTTGCGGTCGGTATTGTCAGGCTGCATCAATCGCATATTCAACGCGAGTTCCCGGTCGGTCGGATTGAGCTGTTTTGCTTCCCGCATCAAATAGATCGCTTGGTGTGGCCGATCCGACATCGCGTAACCAAGTGCCATCAGATGCCGCACTTTGGACCGATCGCTTGCTCGCGCCGCGAATTGCAAACCATCCGAAGCTACCACGATTGCTTGGTCATGCATCCCCTCGTGCAGCAACCAGTTTGCATACTCCAAATAGGCAATCACGCTCTTTGTGCGTAACGTTACAGCCTGCTTAAAATCCTCGATCGCGAGCGAGTAGTCGTTCGTTAAATGAACGATACCTCTCGCAGCGTGAAGCTCGGGATTTCGGGAGTCTTCTTGAAGCCACTGATCGAGCGCGGATGTTGCCTCATCGGTTTGACCCAGATTGAGGAGTGCAAAAGCGAGAGTCACAACGGCGGAAGCGCTTTGCGACTGGCGAGCCTCAAGGGTCTCAGCTTGCTCAAGGCCACGTTTCAAGTACTCGACAGCTCTCTCATCATGGGTCTTATTCCCGGTGTTGATTGCTAGATCGTGGCAAGCTTCACCAGCAGCCAACAGCACGCCCGCGTCCTCGGGGCAATCAGAAACGTATTTCTCAGCAAGGCTTGCGAGCGAGTCCCAATCTTTCATCTTCTTGAGTAGTTCCAACGCTAGATGCTTGTATCCGGAATCCGCTGGATCGAGGCGGATCGCGTTTTTCAGGAATACGAACGCAACTTCGGGATAGCCGAGTTCGGCCCAAGCCCGATAACGCATGTAATCCACGACGGACCTTTCCATCATGCCATCTTGGTATCGCAGCACGCAAACAAGTTCTCGCCAATTCGCCGTATCGTATGCCACTTGCAGACGGGTTGCGACTTCATCTGGCGATGGCTTGGTATCGCAATTTGGTGGCCGCTCTTCGTCCAGCAATGAATACAAATCTGCCGACAATCCCCAGACATCCAGACGCTGCTGATCGCTGAGCATTTCGTACAGTTCTAGACGCTCCTCTTCACGTTCATCGTCTTCTGGAAAGTCCCCATGCTTTATGCGATGCTCGAAACGATCAAGCGTATCGTCCAAATAGAAACGAAACGCGGACTCGGGGCGGTGGATCAGTTTAACAATCATGCGTCATTCTCTCCGTCTTCCCAAAGTTCTTTCGTATCAGCAATTGCCTGTCTGTACTCGTCCATGGGCATCGTTTGGTCTGGCTGAATCGTCCCGTGGTCTGGACTCACCTCGCCATCAGGAACCAAACACAAGCCCGGCGCAATTCCGCCTTGCTCGTAGTCCCCCTCCCCCAGTCTAAACACTCGCAGCGAGTTCGGGCCAGTTGCACCGATCACTCTTTCGGAACCATGTAAACGCTTGGGCACCATGTCCGGCGGAAAGCGATCAGGAATCCGGCGGCCAATCCCTGCGATCGAGGAAAAAACCGACAACCCACCGACGCCGGGAACGGCATCGCCGTTTTCGTCGGCTTTCAAGTCCCGCTCGCGTATCCCCAGCTTCGTCGCCGACTCCCCGACTACTGGCTTCGGCGGATCGCCCTCGGCTTTCATGATTCGGTAGGCTTTCGGCATGGCTTTTAGTGGCTCTCTGGTCCATTGATGCAATCATGGAATCGTCGTCGAGCCACAACGAATGCGGTCGTAGTCGGCGATGAAGTCAGCGAGTGATTGCGTGAGTTTATTTCGCGAGGTTTGAATTCCATGGTTCAGCGTTTCAATCGCTTTTAGGTCGGTTGGCGTCAACTCCGCTCGTTGTAACTTGCAAAAAGTTCGTTGTCCGCCGGTCAGTTGTCCATTGATTGCCCGAATGGTCGATCGAAGCTGATCCCACCAAGGCGAGACCACATTCCAATGAGCACGGATATCGCTGGGCGCGTGACTGATCCGAAGACTGCGGTCCCCGGTCAAATAGCTTCTAGATTTATGAATCATCGCAATCGCCAAAGAGTCATCCACTGTCAAGCTCTCGTTGGCAGCGTCGGCATAGTGCAAGGCTTCAAAGAGCAGGTCTTCAAGTTGATCACCTGGAAACACAATTCCAAGAGTCTGATTCCTACCTGCAGCACGGTAGACAAACTGGGATCCTGAACCAATGGTTCCAAAGCCTTGCTCAGGCCCAAAGTGCTTGAATTTCCCCGGCTCGAATTCGGACACCGACGTATTACCGTGACTATCACATCCAATCAGCAAAGTGACGCAGTGTCCGTATACAAACGGTTGCACCTCATCTGAAAAGAATTGTTCAATCGCGGCACGCACATCTTTGACATTGTGCTCTGTCGTATATCCAAGCGACTTTTCCAAATGTGCGAACTGCCGCATGATGATATCGCCGGCACCCGCCATCCCCACCAGAAAATTTGCTCCGACAAACTGCTTGTGGAAGCCATGACTTTCGGCGTCTGTCGTCGATCCTTGACTATCGGAAAACAGAACCGCACTCTCTCGGGATGCGATGGCGATGTGAACGGTCATTGGAAAATCCCACGAAAAAACCCACTGCAATCATTACAGTGGGCGATTGTCACACAAATGGATTCAGCGGTCGATCAGTGGACCGCTTCAGGCTGAAAATCGTTTACCCATTCTTCGATACTCTCCTGCTGAAAACCAAATTCAGTTTTCCACTGAACCTTGCGGGCTTGGTCGAGTCGCAGGGGTGCCTGCTCGTGAATGGTCTGCAAGAAAGAATTGACGAACGACGAGATCAACATCGCTGCATCGACGTCCGTCATGTCGAGGGTCAGCGATTGCCAGTCGACGTCTTCTTGCTGCAGCAATCGGGTAGCCAACTGCGCACCTTCGTCAACCGGATAGCCCATTCCGATTAAGCGATTTCCATTGATCACGTTCATGTTTCTAGCCGATTCAAGAAGCATCACAAAATCCATTCTCCATGGTCGTCGTATCAAATGTCGTGCCGACACGGCAAGAGCGTCCTCGTCAAATCCGTAGGTTCATTACCGATAGTGTACCTTGCAGAAAAGGGTTTGTCGTCGGTCCACCGTCCAATTTCCGGCTGTAACAACGGCCGTTGGACACGTGAAAAAGGCCGTTTCCGCTGAGAATCAGCAGGCGACCACCGTTTGCCTTCACCGTCTCCACCTGCTTGAAAAGGCCCGCACCCTGGTTGGACAGGTGGCGTTTCGAGGTGACCTTACGTTTGCAAGCAAAGCCTATTCGTTTGCCGTCGTGCTGGGCGATTTGCAGGCGATCGGCCAGCGGACCGATCGTCGCGGGTATCGACCGCCCGAAGTCGATAGCCGCCAATTGCACGGATTTCTGCTTGCGGTTCGACTGACCGGCTAGCAGCAGATGCCCGGCATCGTCGAGCCCACCGATCCCATGTTGAAAGCCGTTGGTGGTGACTTCGCCAATTTGCAGCTTCCATTTCGCGATTTCTTCACGCGAGGCCGTCGTTTCTTGACCAACTGATTTGGCCCACTCCGCAATATCCGTCACCATTTCGTCCTTGCTGTCGATTTCACGCAGTAGATAGTCGCCTTCGGCACGTTCACAGGTCGCCCTGGCATCACGTTCACGCAGGAAGTGTTCCAAATGACGAACGACAAGGTCCATTGCTTCCCCCGTTCCGTTCACGCAGGCTTGCCACCCCATTCGCGATAAGCAACGCCCGGCGTACATCAGCAACAAAATGCCGCCCGCGTCAATCTTTTGACACTGAGTCAATTGGTACACGGCTGTCCCCGCATCGCTGGAAGCCTCAGCTCGATTGGTTAGGCCGATGGCAACACGGTAGCTGGCCATCAAAGACTTCGGGCATGCCGTCAGCATTTGCTCGGGACACTCGTTGATCAGGATCTTGCCAGTCATTGTTTGGTCCTCGAGCCTACCTACCGACGCCGTTTCGACGGCTTGGGTTCACCGGTGAGCCTGAACGGCTCTTCTGGTGGTTGGTTGTTGGTGGCCGGTGGTTGGTTGCTAGTGGTATGTGTTTGGTAGTCGGCGGATTCTTCACCAACCATCGACCCTGAGTCACCATCTACCAGCCGGCGGTACGCTGGCTCTCCGAGGAGGTTTCGGGCGTGGAGGTGGCATTCGGCCCAGGATTCTTCGGGGGTTTGGGCGAGCTGCCAATCGTAAAAGCGAGGCCCGAAACACTCCCGCACCGGTTGAGCCTGCTTCGCCCGCTGGTCATGACCCAACCCATAATCCGATAATCGCAACGTCTCAGGAAGCTGCCAACCCTCCCCGTCGTTCTGGGTTAGGAAGTCCGCGACGCCGGCGGATTCACTCCCAGACGTTTCGATTAGATTTTTTAGATCGTTAAATGCAATTTGAGACAAGACCGTTGAACGGATTTCCGGTCGATTGTCCTTGGCGATCCGCCAAAATCCCTTCGGGTCGCGATTCGATGGCATTTGTCCTACTGCAAAGTCACAGTCTTTGAAGATCCATCGAAAATCATCGCTGGTTAGTTGAAATGCTGCACCAGCGATCGCTTCTAGAATGCACCTGAGCCGCATTCTTTCGTGCGGTGTCGCGGCGAGTCTGGGCGTCTCCAATTTTGGGACGATCCGAACCAGGTCAGATGCGAACACTCGATTTGGAATCAGAAGTTGAGCCGCAACACTCAATAGACAAAGTCGTAACTTTTCGTTCTTGCTTGGCTTTGGAAGCGGCGTTTCGCTAATTACAAAGTCGCTAAGATTCAGTCCCCCAACTTTTTTCCGCACGATGAAATCATATGCAAATGTCCCTATGATCGAGCTAACGCAAAGTGCCGTTTCAGAACTCATTTTTTTCGGAACATAAAAGAACACGCTGTCGCACGCGGGTGTGTCACGCAAATACGTTGCAATCATTGTGCGAGAGTTTGTTGTTGATGAAATCCGCATGTAAGAGATTTTTGGTCCGTCCGGTGCTTTGCCCGACAACGATTGAACAGTTTTCCCCATCAAATACTGCGGCGAAATCGTCTTATCCGCCGGGCTGGTTGGCTCCCATACTGCTGTTCGCCCCTTTCCGCTAATCCATCCTTTCTCACTAAAGTCTGCAATACCAATCATCCGCCCTTCATAGAGCGGCATGGCGATCGCAGGGCCAACTGGTTGAACTTCCTCGGTCTCGCCATCCTCGTTTTCAATCTTGAAGATAATCGGCTTCCCGTTGGCTTGGGTGAACTCTTCCACGTCGATGTCTTCTTCGTGGATGAACTGTTCTCCGTCGCGGCTGAGGAAGATGCCAGCGGGGATTTGGGTTCGGGGGCAATTCGGTGGGGCGGGGCTGGTGGATGTGCGGGATTGCCATTTGCCTTTGATCCAGCGGCTGTATTCGTCTGGGATGTAGCCGCGTTCTTCCCACCAAGTCCGTGGCGGAAACAACTTGCTGTCGTTGGTCATGTCGAATTCACGCGAGTACGTGATGCCCCAACCGTCGGGGCCGTCGTCGCCCAGCAGCACGCTGCCCGAGTAGATCTTTTCGAGCACTTCCAAGTCGCGACGTGACTGGATCTCCAAGATCGCTTTGCTGCGTGGTGAGAACTGAATCACTCGCTCGCGCGGATACTTGGTCGCGTATCGTTCGCCCGATTCCCAATCCTCGATGTCGCGACGCATGAACGCCGTCTTGATCGACTCGGTGCGGCCACCCTTGGTGATGATCAACGGGTTGAACTTGAACGAACGGTGAATGTCGAAAATGCCTTCGCGATTTTCAAACCCGAACAGCCATTCCCATTGGCATCTATCCAGGAACAACTCTCGCAAGTTTCGCGTGCCGTGGTCGGAATAGATGCCCGATGGCACGATCATGCCTAACCGGCCACCAGAGTGCAGCAAGGCGTGCGATTGTTCCAGGAACATTTTATAGAGGTTGATGTCGCCGCCGCCCTGATGACGGTACCCGCGATCGTCTTCGAGCTGCATCGAGTAGCCCGAGAGTGCTTCGCGATTCTCTTTCCATTTGTCGTGCCGACGCTGAGACGATGCAAAACTGTCTCGCCCACGATCGCCCAGATTGATGTCGTGGGTTTGCTTGCCGTCGTTGGCCGTGTTGACGCGATTGCCGAACGCATAGCCGCTGCCCTTGAGCCAATTCGACAACGCTCGGAAGTCGGCGTTGTAGAGCAACCAGTTGCGTTCCACGTCGGCGTCGGCCTCGAACAAGTTCTCCTGAACCTTGTTGGCAGCCTGTTTGCCGTAGCTGCGATACAGCGGATCGAGTGCCGAGAAGAATTCTTTGCTGTTGGGTTTGGCGATGTCCCAGGGCGGATTGCCGATCACACAGTCAAAACCACCGTCACTTGCAAACACGTCGGGAAATTCGAGTTGCCAGTGAAAGAATCGCAGGCGGTCGGCGGTCTCGATGACGATCTGACGCGCTGGTTCGGACATCTTGCCATCGTAGAAATTCAAGACGCCGGGACACTGGTCAATTTGTTCGGGCGGCCAGAACCAAGTCGCACACCATTGGTCGAGTGAAAACTTGGCGGCCCGGTAGGCGTCCGATTCCAGCAACTCGCGATACTGTTGTGCCCTGGCTTCGACTTGGTGAATGCCCAACGCGTGGATTTCTTGCAGTGCCCGTTCGGCGTCATCATGAACGGTTTGCACGTCGACCAAATCGACTCCGGTGTAAAGCTCTTGGGCACCGTCGATGTAGTCCTTCAATTCATTTTTGACGTCACCAACACCGGCCTTGATGGCTTTGCCCCAGCCGTCTTTTTCAAAGTGAACACCGTTGGAATGGTTTTTGTCGCCGCCTTCACGCATCCATGCCATCGCGGGGTAGTGCATGAATTGGTCGAACCAGGTTCCGACCAGCGAGTTTCCGCACTTGATCTTGTGATCCAGAAAGGTGAACGGCAAACGGCGGTCGAGCGTTTCGATCCAAAGGCTCAATCGACAAAGCTCGACGGCCAGCGGGTCGAGATCGACGCCGTAGATGCAGCGTTCGACGATGTAACGTCGCAGTACGGCTTTGGTACGCGGCTCGAACTCGGCGTCGTCGGGACGACACGGCAAAGACTCGGTGGCTAGTGGCTGGTGATTGGTGGCTTGTGATTGGGAGTCGATTGGTGGGTGGATGAGTTCGATTACTGTGTGATCGGCATAGTCTTTGAAACGTTTGTGATAGACAAGAGAATGGTAGAGGGCATCGGTAAGAAAACGCAGCGCCGCAAGCGGGAACGAACCACTGCCGCAGGCGGGGTCGCACACCTTCAGCGAAAGAATCTCTTCCGGTAGCCGGGGGATGGTGGTTGGTGATTGGGGGATGGTGGTTAGTGATTGATTTTCTCCAGCCACTAAACACAAATCACCAACCACCACTAAAGGACGCAACGTTCGGTGGACGGTGGGGATGGCCAGTTGCGGACGGGTGTAGAACGTGCCGCTGCCTTTTCGTGTGCCGCCCCAACGGACGAGGTAGCGTTCGCCGGGCAACACGACTTTGGTAATGATCTGCTTGGCTTTGCGGTCGATCGCGGCCTGATGACCGAGTTGCTTTTCGGGCGTCATCGCGCCGCGTGGTTTGCGGACCAGCTTGCCGACTTCGATCGCTCGCTTGGCCCAGGCTTCTGCGGCGGTGCGGGCGGTGTGGCGGATGTCGTCGGCGGATTCCTCTTCGGTGTCGTCGCTGGTTTCGTCGTCCTCGTCGTCTTCAGGCTCGCCCTCCCCCTCGCTGTCGCTCGACCCCTCCCGCTGCGCGGGAGGGGTGTCATCCTCATCTTCGTCGCTCGCTTCCTCTTCGTCGTCACCGGATGAAGTGTCCTTCATTTTCTCCAGCAGGTTCTTGAGCGACTTGTCATCCATCGCTTCGAGGGTCGATAGCGGCAAGGCGGGTTGGTTGCCAACGGCCAAGAAGATGACGGGGCCATCATCACCAGCGACTCGTAGTTCAAAGTCCAACAGGCCTTCGTACAGGATGCCGATGTATTCGCTGTCGAGTGATGAGAAATCGACGGGCGAGGGAACCCAGGTGCCACCGCGGCCTTGGCGAATTTTGACCTTGGTCCGCGAGAGCAGATCAAGAATGGAGTAGACCTTGGCGTCGCTGATGACTTCGTGTTCGTAACAACCTTGTTCGAGCACGTGCAGGGCACGGCTGACGCCGTCGCTGCTGTCGGCTTGGCCAGGCGCGAACAGACTGCCGCCATAGCTGGGTACGGCGAGGGCTTCGTGGGAACTGCCGTCGTGGATCAGCCGAAACAGGGACACGACGCGTGGGTAGGCGGAATAGCTGCCCGCACGACGACTTGGCGAAACGCGTTCGAGTTGGTCTCGCAGGCCGGACAGAGAATAACACTCGTGAAAGATCGGGTTGTCTTTGGGCAGCAAGCCTTCCCGCGATTCGGCGAACAGGCCGACAACCAAACGCATGACCAACCGCACGCCGGCTCGGTAGATTTCCTGGTTGCTGGGGGCTGGTGGTTGGTGGCTAGTGGTTGATGAATGGGGTTTTCCATTCACCAACCCCAAACCACTAGCCCCTTCCTCCCTAGCCACCAACCCCCAGTCACCAAGCACTGGCCCATGAGCTTGGATCAGGATTTCGACGGCTTGCCGCACGCGTTCGCCCAGAACGGCCGACAAGTCGGCTTGCCCCTTGCGGCTGTCGGCGATGGCTTCGACCAGCGGACTGCTTTCGTCGCTCGATGACGGTGTCCAGATTGGTGGATTCAACAGCGCCCGCAGCCCAAACAGCTCGGCGGATGTCTGTCCGCTCTCGAGCCAGCGGTCGATGTCCCATTCACAGAACGCTTCGTAGTCGAGACCCGCCATGACGAGACGCCACTGGCGACCGTTGGTAACGACGGCCAGTTTTTCGTCGCCGCCACGTAGCCACTGGATCGCCGCGGTGACGGCGCGTTTGCCGCGACCGACGCCAACACGTTTTTCGGCGTCGATGAACACGGGCAGGATGGCTTCGGATGGACCACGCCACAGATGGTTGGGTTTGACGTCGTCGCCGGCGATGGTGCGGCGGGTCCAACGGGCGGGATCGACGGAGGTGCCGCGATCCCAAGTTCCGGCGCGGGCGAATCCGCAAATGGAATCGAGCACGTAACTGACGAACTTGCCTCGCCCGGCGTTTTCATCTTGCTCGAACGAAACGATGCGGCGACGGAGTCGATCGGTTTCAAACGAGCTGAGCGGGGGCGGCGGATCGGAGATCAGCTTGGTGAGCCGAGTCGGATCGACGAGCATGCCGCCGTGACGAAGTGCGTTCCACCAGTCGATGGTGGTGGTTGGGGGCTGGTGATTGGTGGTTGGCATACGGGTAGTTGGTGGTTTGTAGTTGGTGATTGGCACACGGGTAGTTGGTGGTTTGTGGTTGGTCAGTGGGCTAAGGGTTGACTGGCGATTGGGGAACGGCCAAGGCAATTTCTCCAACCACCCACCAACCACCAGTCACTAACCACCAGCCACTATTCACCATCCACTACCCACCAGCCTCCAATTTGCGTCGAAGTGAACGAATCAGTCCCGAGAGCATTCGGCCAACGGTCGCAGCTTCAGCGGCCAACTGTTCGTCGTCAGGATTGGGGATGTATCCAAGTCGTACTGCAATTTCAATTTGAGTCTCAATTTCGGCTAGTGAACCGCGTGCAATTGACAGATGGTGCACAAACTCTTTTGTCGAAGTTCTGGACTGACCTTCGGCAATATTCGAGGGGACCGATACAGCGGCACGCTGCAACTGGGAACAAAGTCCAAAGCGTTCATCTGCCGGAAACTTCTTCGTCGCGGCGTAGATCGCTACAACCAAATCCATTCCCTTCTGCCAAACTTCTAATTCTCGATAACTACGAACCATTCGTCTTTCTCCAAAACAAGACACCAACCACCAACCCCTAACCACCAGCCACCAAACGAATCTCGACGGCCAACGGGAACACCGATGCATCGCCGTCGATGCTGAATCGCCGGGGCAGCAACCGATTGATGACTCGTTCGCGCTCGCGGGTCAGTTGGCTGCGGACTTCTTCATAGTGCCGCGTGCGTCGCTCAATCTCCTCTTTCTTCTTGGAGATGTTGCGGTCGATCTCGTCCAGGGTGTCTTCGCTGTCGAATAGCCGACCTTCCTGCCGCTGGCGTTTGAGCGTCTTGATCTCTTTCTCAATCTTCTCAAGCGTGTTGTCGGCGATCAGCGTCGATACTTCGCCCTGTCGACTTGCAAAGTTTTTGTTCTCTTGTTCAATCGCTTGCTTGCTGTCGATGGCAAGCTGTCCGACAAGATCGTCGGTCAGCTTGGTTTTCAAACCGGCGATGGCGTCGAGCAGATCGAGTTCGATGTCGGCGAAGATTTCGGCCGCGCGGTCTTTCAGCGTCTCGTCGGTGGTTGGCGAAGCACCACGGAGTTGTCGTGCAGGGACATGCGGCAAGGCGGACGACAGTTCACCGCCTGCGACGGTAAACGTCACCGTGCGAATCCAGTGGTGGAACGTCTCACGGAGTCCGTTGACGGCAAGTTCTTCCAGGTGAAGCAAGACGAATGCGTCAGCCCCGGTGGGAACTTCGCCGGTGCGAACGGTCCAGCGGCTGACGGCGGACGGGCCGGGATAACGACGTCGACTAAGCGAACCGATCGCCTTGGCGACCAGTGGATGGCCGAGGTGCATCATTTGCAGATTGCCGGGAGGCCGAAAGACGAGCCGGTTGCCGATCTGTTGCAGGCAGGGATCGGCGGTGAATGCGAGATACGGCAGTGCCCCGACAACGCCGCCGGTACTGCCGCGGCGAATCGTCTGGTCGATCGTGTCGCTCCACATCGGTAGCCCAGGGTTCAAGATGCGGCAGCGTCCCTTGGCGTCGGGCTGGCCAAGTTGCGGTCGCGATGCGCCCAAGCCCATCGCGACGTCCAATAGTTCGTACTCGGCGTCACCATCAAAATCGAGTTCCGCGGCGAGGGCTTCCAGACGATCAATGCTCGCATCGTCATCGTCCATCTCGGCGGTCGATGCACTGTCGTCACCTTCAAATTCGGCTTGCCCCTTGGCCGATTCCAACCGCAGTTCGAGTTGTTGCTGATCGACGGTCTCGCCCTTGATCATTTGGCGGTGCATCGCTTCGTCGAGAATTTCACCGACGGCACCAAGGTCTTCTCGCATCTGATCGACTTTATGGATCAGTTTGGACATGAACCGCAGGTCGGCGTTCTCTTGAGAGATGAAGTGATAGGTGAACACGTCTCGGGCTTGGCCGTGACGATCAAGCCGGCCATTGCGTTGTTCGATGCGGGCGGGGTTCCAAGGACAATCGAAGTGCAACAGATGGCGAGCGGTCTCTTGCAGGTTCAATCCCTCGGATGCTGCGTCGGTGGCGATCAACACGCGGACATGAGAGTCGGGATCGTTGAATTGTTCCTTGATTTGTTCGCGTTGCTGGTCGTCCATGCCTCCGTATAAAGAGAGGAAGTTGTCTTGCTGGTCCGGGAACTTTTCGCGAACGCGGCGAAGCAGATAGTCGAGCGTCGTTTTGTATTCGGTGAAAACAACCAAACGCTCCTCATCGTCCCAACCGTTGTCGTCTTGAAGTTGCGTCTCGATCAGCTCGATCAGCACATCGAAACGGGCGTCCGCTTTGGGATTGATCGTGTGTCGTGATGAAGACAATTCCAGATCTTCGGCCGAGGCGGGCAGTGGAAAGCCAAGAGCCTGGACCGCTTCGTCGATGGCGGCGATTTCGGCCGCGAGATCGTCGGCGAAATGATTCAACCAAGCACCGATGACGGTCGTGGCGGATGCTTCGCGTTGCTGCGATTCGTTGTCGTCGGCGGTGTCCTCGGCAACGCTGCGGCTGGCCGCTGCCATCTCGCCATCATCCGCCTCGTCTTGTTCCAGCAGGCCGAGTTTGCACCGGTACCAGCTTTCGGCGAATGTTGCTGGTCCGCTGAGCAATCGCTTGCCCAAGATTTCGATGGCGAATGTGCCCGACATCCGACGCCGACCGCGAGACTGGGCAACGATCTTGCGAACTTCATCGCGAAACTCGTCAACCGCGGTGATCAGTTGGCTCTCTTTCTTCGAGAACGACAACGGAATTGCTTGTGGCTCTTTCCGTTCGGAAAACTTTGGCGGATCGGTGCGAGCGTTGATGTCGCGTTTCAATCGCCGGACGACGACTTGTTCGATTCGTTTGCGTTCGGCGGGTTTCAGTTCATCGGTTTGGCTGAAGCGAACAGGATCCAACATCTCCAGTAGGCCGGAGAACGAACGCGTGCGACCGTTGTGCGGTGTGGCTGTCAAAAACAGACGATGCTCGAAATACGGCGCGACCAACCGCAGCATCTTGCACAAATCACTGTCCTCGCCCATCGCCGACGGCATCAGGTTGTGGACTTCGTCAACGATCAGCAAGTCCCAAGGAAGATGAGGAGAGTCTTCGCTGACCTGGCATGCACTGTGGAACTGTTCCAGGACATCGGGTTGTTTCAGGTAGTGATACGAGGTGATTGCGCGGGCGCTCGATCGCCACGGGTTGGCGTCGATGCCAATCGTTCGCTTCAACTTCTGGGTCGCGTCGCGGTCGATAACATCCATGGGCAACGAGAACTTGTCCCACATTTCATCTCGCCACTGAACGCGTAGCGACGCCGGCGTCAACACCAACACGCGGCGGATTCGTCGACGGATCAACAATTCGCGAAGGACCAAGCCGGCTTCGATCGTTTTCCCCAAACCGACGTCGTCCGCGATCATCATGTTGATGCGTGGCATCCGCAGCGCTTTGAGCAGAGGCACCATCTGGTAATCCTCGACCTGCACCGCTCCATGAAACGGCGAGCACACCGGCATCCGGTCCAGCGGACCATCGCCGTCGGGATCCAGATAGGGCGACAATGCGGACCAACGACTCGCGCGGACAACGGCATCGAATTCGTCCGGTGGCATTGGCCGGTCGGACGGCAATGGAACGGCGGCCGGACTAAGGAGCTCTCGATGCGGTTCACATTCCCAAAGCAATTGCTCTGTTTCAGGCGACTCGCTGTCTTTGTATTCCAGCCTCACCAAGTGGACGACGCCATCGTCACCATCAAACGGACGCACTTCACTGATGACGGCCCGACGTTTCCGCACGATCGCCATCATGCCGACGCGAGGATTCTCAGCGGAGGTTTCAACAAGAGATGCCATCATGGCCCCATTTGCAACGAATTTACTAACGAATGAGGCAAGTCAACTCGAATGCACACCTCAAAGCGACGCAGTTTATCGTTTCCAAAGTGGCCTAACGAGATGGCTAGCTTTCATAGAAGTGTCCCAATATTGCATTCGGCTCCTGACATTGGAAAGGTCAAGAACTCCACAGGGACCGCATCGACCAGCCAAACTCCGTTAGCCGACAAAAAGAAGCGGTGTCCGTCTTGGTGCATCGCTGCTGCGTCGACTTGAAGAATGATCGGCTTGCCGCGCCGCGAGCCGACTTTGATGGCTGTCGCTTCATCGGTTGAAAGATGCACGTGATTGCGAGATCGTTTCTCGAGGCCAGTGGACCGGATGCTTTCGATGAACGCGGCGACGGTTCCGTGATACAGCGTTGCCGGTGGCGTCGTTTCGGCGAGTTTCAAGTCGACGCTGGCGACCGAGTGCCCTTGGCTGGCGCGAATGCGAAGTCCATCGTCACTTAACGCGAACCGCTTCTTGTCATTGGTCGCGACGACTTCGTGAAGGAGTTCGAGTGACAACTGCTTGCCATGCTGATTCGCCGCGTCGATCAACGCGTTGATCTCAAGCCAGCCTTCCTCGTCGAGCTGCATGCCGACAACTTCGGGTTGATGACGCAGGACCAAGCTGAGGAACTTGCTGGTTGAAACGAGTGATTTATCTTTCATTGCAATGTCGATTGGTTTGTCATTTCTTCGCGACCAATGCCACGCCGATGATCGCGACGGACATGCCGATGAAATGATAAGGTGTGGACGGTTCTTTGAGCAATAAAATCGCCAACAGCATTGTTAACACCGGCCCGGCTGATCCGATCACTGATGTTCGAGTCGCTCCGATACGCACGATGGCTTCGTTGATCAAGTAACTTGGGATGACGGTGCAGCCGATTGCGAGTCCCGCTCCATACACAAACACCAATGGGTTGGACTGGAAGAACGAGGCGAGCGGTCGCGTTGCGGCAAATTGAATCGCAACGAATACCGTCGATCCCATCATTGCCAGCGACGTGAACTCGCGGCTTCCGATCGCCTGCATCGTTGGTTTGGCAAACAGCACATAGATCGAATAGCTGAGTGCCGCTCCCATTACCAGGATGATGCCTTTCGTAGTATCCGCATCACCGGCGTAGTTGCGTTCTTGGCTGTACATCAGCCAAACGCCGACATAGCAAAGTCCGATCGACAGAACGATCTTCCAGCTCAGCCGCTCGCCCAGGAACATCCAAGCAAGAACAGCAATGATGGCAGGGTAGCTGAACAGCGTCAGCCGCTCCATCTGCGCCGAGATGTACTCCAGCCCGAGCAAGTCCAGGTAAGCCGCGAGGTAATAGCCGAAGAACCCGAGCAACAACGCTCGAAAGATTAATCGTCGCGAGATCGGTTTGGCGGATTGTTTCGCGGCAGCACGGCGTTTCAATGCCAACCAGACGAACAAGTAGACCGGAAACGAAAACACCATTCGCAACGTCAGCAGGCCGGTCGCATCCAAGCCGAGTCCGTAAACCAACTTCGCGACAATCGACTTCGACGCAAACAGAAACGTCCCGATGATCGCCATCGCAACGCCGGAGACAAAACGATGGTCTTCAGCGGATGAGTTGTCGCCGGGCGTCCCGTCGTCATTGCTGGCTTGGGGAGCATGCGACAAAGATCTAAGTCCGAAAGGGCTGGTGAAGTCGTGATGGCACGACAGATTCACAGAACGTTACCGAACCCCGCACATCCGCTGTAGACACCTGGGCGCGTTAAAAGTTCGCTGATTCGTAAATGCCTTGAAAAACTTCGCATCAGAGAGATCGCTGGATCAAAACGATAGGGGACGGCGTTACGAATTCCGAAACGCCTCCATCACACCAACCTCTGCCTCAACCGATAGATCACCCATTGAGCTGCCGCCCAAACTTGTCACCGCGCACGAAAAACGGCTGCATTGGATTGTCCAATGCAGCCGTGGCGTGAATTCAGTTGGTAGAGACGACTATTCTTCGTCGTCTTCGTAGGTTGGCGGCCAGTCGTCGAGGATGCCGGGGTATTTGTACCAGTCTTCGCCCCAGTCGCCCGGATGCACAACGGGATAATCGGGCATCGCGGGGTAAGCTTCGCCAGGGTGGCCGGGTGGAAGGTTGTCCGGGTAAGAGTGACCCGGCGGCAGGTGGTACGGGTGGTCGGGCGGTAGTCGCGGCCAAATGTGTGGCGGCAATGTTCCTTCGATGATTACCGGCGGTTCGGGGCGCGGCGGCCACCCGTGTTCTTCGGGGTACCACGGCGGACGCGGGCCAGGATCAGGATGGCCGGGCGGATAGTCGTCGGGCCACACCGGCGGCGGTGGCGGCGGCGGGATCGGTAGTGGGATGCCGACGATTGGCGGTTCGGGTTCGTAGGGCGGATCGTCGGCCGGCGGATCGAACGGCGGGACGAACGGATACGGCGGCATGTCGGGATGGTGAGGCGACGTCATGGCAGGACACTCCGTTGCAGCGGGTTGGGGTGGGTGAACTTGGTGCGGTTGCTTGGGCAAAGTCCGCACTGCGGGATGGCTTTGGTTTCGATGAACTTGCGAAGTTCATCGTCGGTGGCGTCGGGCGTGATCGCTTTGTAGTCGCGGAAGAGTTGCCACTGCGGGAGATCTCGCAGGTTGAGCTTGGCTTCGAGTTGAGCGAAGTAGGCGAGCGCGGGACACTTCCACAGCATGCCGCGATAAAGTTGCGTGCAAGTCTTCTGCATGCAGACTTTGAACGCGGCATCCGGTTTGGAATCGAACGGCATCGGCTTGCCGTTCTCGACGTTGTATTGCCGCATCCAACCGCGATGCGATTGGCGGATCTTGATCTGAATGCCGGGATGCTCTTCTCGCCATCGCCAAACGAGGCGTTTCACTTCACGGAATCGTTTGACGTAGTCGTCGTGTGTGCCGTGTTGGCTGACTTCGAGCCGGCAGTTGGTGTCGACCAGAACCTTGGGCAACTCTGGGAAGCGATGCAGGAAGAACCCGTTGGTGACCAGCATTAGGTTGCTGTCGGACCAATGCTTCCTCGCGAGTTGGATGTGCTCGATGAGTTGCGGGTTCAGCAGTGGTTCGCCACCGAGCAACGCGAACCGCTTCGGTCGCAAGCGATGTGACCATTTCGAGTAGTCCGCATCGGCTTCGTCGACCGTCGGCAGACTTCCGGCGACGTGGAAGTTCGAGTAGTGGCTGCATTGTTGGCACGATAGGTTGCAACCATGGGCCACGTGATATTCAAGTGCCGGCAACGGCAAGCGTCGATCCATCGACGGCGTCCTCTTTGATGCGTAATCGAAAGCGTGATGCGTTCACGCCAAGGCGAAGAAAGAACCGCGTCAGAACCAAATGCGTCGATGCGGTCTCGGCATGGCTGAGCATTCGCGGATCAAGGCGGTGCGGTTCGTTGGACCACTCGCCGGTGACAATCAACTTCGGGTAGGCTGCCAGCAAGTTCGCGGCCAATTCCGGCGTGAAGATCGGACCGATGTCGTACTCGGCCGGCGGGTTGTTTCCGATGTTGTTGATAACCTGCTGCGACGGGGCGTGGTTCGGGTACGGCAACTCCGGGTCGGCGAAGCGTCGCCAGCGGCATTTGTTCAGAAACGGTTTGGACTTGCCGATGAAATGGTAAACGCACGACTGCATCACTGGGTTCGGTGCCCAGTCGGCGGCTTGCTGGACGCTGGTGTTGAACTCGCCGGGCAGGAACGCGATGTAGCCCGGATGGTCGTTCCACAACTGGTTGATGATCAACGACTCGTCGGTCGCCTGATCATGGGCACCCCAGCACTTCATCATGTGGGCGATGATGCGGTCAAACATCGGACCAAACATTTCGGTCTCATACAGGTACAAACCGCCATTGGGATGCAGCCAAGTCAGCGCGGGCTCCAAACCGCATCGCTCCGCCCAAACATCGTGAGCCTTCTTCTGCCAACCGCCGTTGTCGATTCGGTTTTGAGCACACTGCCGCTCGGCGACGATGCCGAACTGTTTCGGCTTCACCAAATCGAACGGCGACGGGCAGTCCGAACGGATCACCATGTCGTTGTCTAATTGCAACACATGCGACGAACCAAACGTCTCATGCACGTGCCGGCAAACGAACATCTTCTGCCAGAAAGGATGCACCGGTTTGAGGTTTTGCCGGATCCACAGCAACTCCGCACCCCAACGATCCGCCGCCGCGGCGTAGCTCTCGCGAACATTCTTCAGAGCACGCCGCGGCGGTAGGTCCAACACCGCAATGACTTTCCCTGGTGATTTCACTTCCATACGACTCTTTCCAATCCGTGTTTGCGAAGGCTGGCTTTGAGGAATTCGGGACGGCGTCGAACGTAGCCCGGCGGATCAACATGTTCATGTTTGAACGAGTGGTCGATATCACAGGCGACGTTCACACCGGCGAGTTTGCATCGCCAGAAGAAGTCCCAGTGTTCCTCGACCTTCAGCGATTCGTCCCAACGGATCGCTTGCAAGATGTCTCGGTAGGCGACGAAGCAATTGCCGACGTAGTGGCACCAGCGAATTGAGCCGCGTCGTTTGTAGTTGCCGTGCGGGATGCGGAGCACCTTGTTCGCAACGCTCATCATCTTCGGCCGTTCTTGTTGGTTGCTCAGCGCTGCCAGCAAGTCGATGTCATGATGCCGATTCAGCTTGCGGACCAATTCTGGCAACCGTGTTTCCGCCGTCACCAAATGATCGTCGTCGGTGAATACTACGATCGGTGTTTCGCCGGCGTCCAGTAGTTGGTTCCGGCCAGCCGACAGGCCAATGTCGTATTCGGTCTCGATCAACTGATCGACCATCGCGGCTTCATCGGGGCAGTTGGTCGAGAACCGCAACTCGGGTTGGCCGTCGTCGAGCACGTGGATCAACGGTCGGTCTTCGTCGTAGTGCCGGTGGATACTGCGAACGAGTGCCGCGCAGCACTGCGGCCGATGAATCGTCTTGATGCAGAAGGTGACTTGATCACACACGGACGATACCTCCGCCGGGATATCGCATTGAATGGAAACCGTGCTTGCGAAGCCCCATGGATCGGTACTTCGCTCGTTTTCGCAGCCGCCGGTAGTCTTCCGATTCGACGTGAGCGTGTTTGACGAAGCAATCGCCGGCGACGGCGATTTTCAATTGAGCCAGCTTGGCTCGATAGAAGAACTCCCAGTGCTCGAACGTTTTGATCGCTTCGTCCCATCGCAGCGTGCGGATCGTTTCGGTGCGAGCCAGAAACGCGTTTGACGACATGTCGCACCAAGCGACGTAACCGTTTCGTCGTGTCTCGCCGCGGTGAATCCAAATCCGCTTGCCGTTCATCAGCCTGGACAGCATCGTCGGTCGGCCACCACTACCTTGGCGAACGCCGAGGATGTCGGTTTCATTCGAGTTGAAGCGATCGCAAAGCCGATCGAGGTTCAGATTCTCGGTGATGACGTGGTCATCGTCCAGCAAAAACATGTGTTCGGTTCTCACTGCATCAACTGCAATGTTGCGACCCACTCCAACACCAACATCGACGCGGGCCAGTTGGATGACTTGGCACTTCGCCGCAGTCTCCGGGTACGCCGGCAGAAAGCGACGATCGGGCTGCCCGTCGTCGACCACGATGATTTTGGGTTCGGCGATGTGTTTACAGAGCGACTCGACCAACCGGTGGCACGACCAAGGTCGATGGATCGTCTTGATGCAAAACGTGATGTCATTGACGTTCAAATAGGTCTCTCCTTAAACTTTCGTCACCAAGAACGAACCCGATACCCGAATCGAGCAAACAAGTGAACGACCAGATCTCTTTCTACGAATCGAAACTTCAGTTTGAGATAGACTCGTGGGATCTGAGCGAAGCGATGCGTTCTATGAAGAAACCTGTTGTCATTGACGCTCGGTCAAGCGAAGCGTTCGATCGCGAGCATATCCCCGGAGCCATCTGTGTTCCGCATCGAACGATGACAAAGGAATCAACTGCCAGAATTCCGCCAGATGCAGCAATTGTCGTTTACTGTGATGGCATTGGTTGCAATGGATCCACAAAGGGAGCCTTGAATATGGCAAGACTTGGCTTCAACACGAAAGAACTTTTAGGCGGTCTGGATTGGTGGAAGCGCGATGGACACCCGACGGAAGGAACGATGGACCAGATTAAGACTGGGGCATGTGAATGCTAAGCGACTATCACCAAATGTTGAGTAGTTTCCGGGCGACTCGCATCACGTGCCGATAGTCCTTCGGTCGCGACGCGTGCAGCTTGCTTCGCAGGATAATCTTCACCGGTGGAACCCGTCCGTAGATCGAGTCCATCGAGATGCGGTACAGCAAATTGAGGTCGGCGTCGGTTTGGCCGAACGAAAATTCGTGGGCGTGCAATGCGAACGAACCGAACAGCAGAAACCGCGGCTTGACCCGTTGAAGCACGTCGATGGGTTGCCTCATGCGAACGATCCTCCTTGAAGTTCGGCGACTCCGGTTTCCCACCAACGTTTGAGCAACTCATCCGGCACCGATCCGTCGGGCTGGACCAAACGCAGGACGTGGCGATGGTGCGTGATCCGGATCGACGAGTAGTGACGGACTTGGTCGCGAGCCCTGCAGTTCCATTCGGCTGGCAAAACAAAAGATGGCACAGCGTGGCGAAGCAATGCCTTGGTCAGCAAGATTTCATCGTTGCCGCCTTGGTAGTGCCGCCGCCAATGAGCGAGAGCATTGAGAACTCGTTGGCACTTCTTCAACATCACGACGCCCGAGTTCATCGACGGAACGCCGCAGATACGGACTTTGTCGCAGCGGCGTGAAACGCCGTGGACGTAGATTGCTTCGTAGCCGTATTTGTCGGTTAACAATTCAGCGGGCTCGATCGCCGATGAGTTGAGCACCACGGTGTCAGCGTCTAGATAGACGGTTCGATCAAACGGCAGCCATGGAATGAAGCGTGGTTTGACGTGGTAGCCGCCAGTGGCTGACACCTCGAAACGGTACTCGACCGTCGGGCACGCGTCGGTAGGCTGGTTGGTGAACAGCGCGACTGGGACGGCGGGGCAATGGTGGCGTAGCGATGCAATCGACCGCCGCAGTTGCCATAGCGACTTGCCGCCGATGGCGATGTACATCACGCCGAAGTCTTCGGTTGGCTTCGGAAATTTGGTGGGCATCGCCGGCGAAATCAGGGGAGAAACTTCCATCATTCGGGCATTGACTCAGGATTAGCTGATCGTATAGTAAATGCGTTTACTAACGATTCCTTTCGTTCACACAGGAGAACCTTCATGAGCACCATATCCGTCGACCAATCTGTCATGACGCTCGTCAATTGCTTTTCAGTCGATCCCGCGAAGGCAGACGAATTGATGGCCGTTCTGGTGGAGGCTACCGAAAGCGTCATGCGACACATCCCCGGTTTTGTATCCGCCAATTTGCACATGGCCGAGGATAAACGACACGTTGTAAACTACGCCCAGTGGCGTAGCCGTGCGGATTTTGACGCAATGCTTGCCCGCGATGACGCTCGAGAACACATGGGTAAAGCAGCTTCACTGTGCAACGGGTTTACGCCCGTCATTTGTCACGTCGTTCACGCTGAATCGCGAGCATCTTCATGATCAAATTCTGGATCGGTGTCGCGGTGCTTGACCACATCGAATCAGCCGTCGCAGGCGGCTTCGTTCAACTTGGTCATGGCAAAGAAGCTCCCGTCCGCCGGCTGTCAGACGGGGACGGCATCATTCTTTACGCCACTCGTCAGTCGCTCGAAGGCGGTGATTCAGTTTCCTCGTTTGCCGCCGTCGGTCGAGTCGTCGGTGATGAAGTCAAGCAGGTCCGACAAAGCGATTGCTTTGAGCCGTTTCGTCGCGATGTTCAATACGACGACAATGTCTCGCCGGTTGCGGTCCGGCCGCTGCTCGAATTGCTGTCGTTCACCCGCGGCAAAGGGAATCACTGGGGCATGGCGTTTCGGCGAGGTTCATTCGCAATCCCGCAAGACGATTTCGATTTGATTCGCGATGCGATGAAGGACGCTTACCGTGGCAAACATTGACTGGACGAAAGCGTCGAAGTTCGCCGAATCATCGGAAAGCCCCGGCTTCAATCTTTGGCAGCAATTTCACCAGTGGCAGCGACTGATCAACCAGACGCTAGCACCATGTGGTGTGACTCAAATGCAATTCAGCATGTTGGCGGTAATCGGATACCTTTCGAGAGACAAAGCAATCGTGACTCAGCAAGATGTGTCGAAGTTCGCCAGCGTTGATCGGATGTTGGTGTCGCAAATCGTACGCCGACTTGAAAAGGACGGGATGGTTAACCGATCGGCCAATCCCCACGATGCGAGAGCGTTTTCGCTAACTCTCACGAAGAAGGGAGCCAACCGTCTTGCCAAGGCGTTGCCTTTGGTCGAACAAGCGGACGAGGAGTTCTTTGCTGAACAACAATGAATAGATTGATTCATCCATGCTTGCGTAGGTCCGGATTGACGTGGTCGATGGCCGATGCGATCTCTTCTTCGGTCGGTTCGATGCCGAGGAACTCGATCAGGTTCTTGATCACTTCTTCGGGGTACGTGGTCAGCTCGGCGAATTCGATCCTGAAGACGGGAACGTCGGGGTGAGCGGCGATGAAGGCGTCGCGGTGTTGGAGCAGACTGCGTTGCAGTTGTTCGCATTGTTCGTCGGTTGCGGCGAACCATTGACCTCGGTGTTTTTCGCTTCGGCTTTGCAACGATCGGATCGAGGCTTCGATGTCGCGATCGACACTGACGATGCGGAGTGAATCGCCCAAACCGGCGTGCAGATGCTCGACGAAGCGACACAGATGCGGGTATTTTGCTCCGGCGACCGTTTTGTCTCGGTTCGCTTCCGCTTTGCGTGTGACGATCCAGGATTTGAGTTTCTGCGTCAGTTGATCGTCGGACATGACCGGATCGACCGCCGGAAAACGCATCGCTTTTTCGCAAAGCTGGGCGAGTCCGACCGCTTCACCGCCGCCGGTGGATTCGTAGCCGGAAAGTTGGTTGCCCATGTGAACGCCGAGGTGATGCATGACCATCGCGACGCACGAGGTGCCGAATCGGTGTGGACCGAGGACGGCGAAGAATGGGGCGTCCGAATGGTCGGCGTTGCGGGCGTCATTGAAGAAACGTGTTTGATCCCACTTGCGTCCGCAGATATTGGATTTGGTGGGCAGTTGACCGACGATCCAGCGGTCGGGCGTGTAGACGGCAACGGATTCCTTGTCGACATTCTTGCCTTGAACGAGGGCTTGATAGCGACGCTGGGTGATGCGGCCTAGGTGGTGGTCGATGTGGTGCTTGGTGTGCCAATCGTTCCAGTGCAGGTGCCGATACAACGCCTTCATGTTCTCGCGTCCGCGGACCATGAAGGCATGCGTGCGGTTGACGTTGTACGGTCGATAGACGCGGTCGCTGATTCGTTGCGGCGGATGCTTGCCGGCATAGAGATGCTGCCCGCCGAGGTACGCCAGTCCCCAGTCGGCCGGGAGTTCGTTGACGTAGGCTTGAACGGCATCGGGAAAGTCTTTGACAAAGCCGGCGTCATCTTCAAAGACGACGTAGCTGTCGATACCTTCGAGCAAACACTTTTCCAGAATCAGACAATGCGAACGGTAGCAGCCCCACGCACCGTTGCCGGCTTTCCATTGTGGTGGCGTTGCACAGCGGCGGCCGTCGATGGCGGCGAACCGCTCTGGTTGTGGGAACGGCCATGGTTCAGGGAGTTGGCCGAGCCAAAATTTGAGACGATCGTCGCGGCGGTCGAGGTTGATCAGGAAACAGCGTTCGACGATGTTGTTTTCACGCACGATCGTCGTCGTCCTCTGGCTCGGGTGCGCCTTCAGGGAACTTGCGTTGGAACTTTCGGATGGCGGTTTGGACGAGTGACTTGGCGACAACGCGGGTGAACCTTCCATGGGGCATGCCTCGGGCTTCGGCCTCTTCGAGAAGCCAATCGGTGATGGTGTCAATGTTGCGTGAGCATCCTTCGACGCCCCAATCGTTCATCGTTTCAACGCGGGACTCGCAGTTGCACGATTCGGACGGTTTGGCAAACCACGCGAGCATCTTCTTGAGTTCGTTGCCCGGCCCAGGACGGAAGTCCGCGATCTTGAGCGTCGCCGGCATCTCGTCGCGGTCGGGCAGGTAGTTCGCCAGCATGGCTTCGAGTTCGACAACGTCCTTCTTGCGACGACGCCGATTGACCAATGCCATCCCGATCGTGACGACATTGATCGCTCGCGGGTTAGACTCGTTCTGGCAGGCGTTGCAAGCGGCCGGTGAAGTTCGCACCTTGCAACCGGCCATGCCGGCGGCGACTTCGCATTGGTTGTCGCCACCAAGGTGTGGGCAATGGATCATGCAGACACCGTGACTACTTCGCCGTCATAGGAACCGCTGCTTGATGGCGGGTCGCCAGCGTCTTCACAGTCGCTGCCTTGAAGTTCCCAACCGCACGACCAGATCCACGTCGACTCGCATGCATCGGATGAGCCTTCGCTGGTTGCACTTTCATCATCGTCGTCTTGCGAATCGTCGTCATCTTGGGAGTCATCATCGTCGTCAGATCCATCGTCGTTGGAATCGTCTTCGCTGCCGCCGCCCGATCCGCCGCTGCCGCCCGAGCCACCACCGCCGCCGGAGCCACCGCCACCAGATTCACCCCCAGACGTGTCTTCGCTTCCACCACCTGATTCTTCGCCAGAACCGTCGCCGGAGTCTTCCCCGCTTTCGGGTTCAGAACCTTCGCCACTGCCGGAGCCACTTCCGCCACCGCCGCCCCCGGAATTTTCGTCGTCTGATCCACCGCCGGAGCCCTCGCTGCGGTCTGATTCTGATTCGACTGATTCGTCACTGGTTTCCGATCCCGTGTCGTCGCTTGTGTTCGATGATCCGTTAATGCCGGAATCGTCATCGGAGATGGAAGCGTCGTTGGATGTCGATTCTTCATTTGAAACAGAGTCAACGGACGTCGAGACATCCGAAACGGAGTCGTCGGACGTTGAGGCGTCGGATGTCGATCCATCCGAAGTCGAATCGTGCGACGATGGTGATCCGTCCCACACCGAGTAGCTCGGATCGTCGACTGAGTCGCTTCCATCATCCGACGTGCTTTCGTCGGAGGTTTCACTTTCGGAATCGCTTTCGGAAGGTGTTGATTCAGAGCCGGAATCGGACGGCGTCGATTCGCTGGATGGCGAACCGTCGGAGACCGAACTGTCGCTAACATCGGATGATTGGTGGCTGGATGAGGACCATGAATCGTCAACCGTTGAATACGACGGACTGCCGGATTCGCTCGGCGGTTCGGACGATGCGGAATCGGAGGGTGTTGATTCGGAATCTGAGTCGGATTCTGAATCGCTGGATGGGGATCCATCCGATACTGAACTATCGCTGCTGTCAGATGGACTGCCTGAAGATGGTGATCCGCTGGAGCTTGAATCGGTGACCGTTGAATAGGAATCGTCGGAAGTTGATGCCGACGACGTCGAGGTATCGCTGGTCGACGAATCAGAAACGCTTGATGAATTGTCGGACGAGTCGCTCGATGAGGAATCGTCGACTGATGATGAACTTGGGCTTCCGGACGAGGATGGGTTGCTGGATGAACTGCTGCTCGACGAGTCCGTGACGGTTGAGTAGGAACTGGAACTTGGTGGCGCAGACGATGATGATTCGGACGGTGTGCTGCTGGATGAATCTGAAACGCTCGACGACGAGTCCGAAACGCTTGATGATTTGCTCGACGACGAATCGCTGACCGAGGATGAACTCGGTGACGATGACTGGCTGCTAGAAGACGACGAGGGCGAAGTAGACGAACTGCTCGACGAAGGGATGGACGACGAGCTTGGGGACGAACTGCTCGATGGTGAAGACGAACTGGGCGACGATGAACTTGAGCTTGGTGATGACGAGGAACTTGAGGGCGTGCTGCTGGAACTGGATGACGAGAGGCTCGAACTGGAACTGCTGATCGACGAGATGCTTGACGAACTGCTACTCGGTGATGAGCTACTGCTACTTGATGACGGGCTGCTCGATGATGGTGACGACGAGCTTGATGAGGACGAAACGCTCGATGAGGAACTGCCAGATGAAGACGACGAGCTGGATGAACTGCTTCCGTCGCAGCACCGGCATCCGATCGTCACATAACTGCCGGTGTCCTCGTGGAAGTGGCAGATGATTTGTTGCGACGCCAGCAACGCGTAGTCGCAGACGTTGTAGACCGAGACTCGGACGCCGATCGGTCGCCAACGTGCTCCATCGAAACGCAACTCGCGGGCGGTGCCCCAGGACTTGGCTTTAAGTCGTTTGGTTGGTTTGCAAAGCAGCGTTTGCTTGGGCGGGTCGATGACCCAAGACCGGTGCCCATCGAACGTGACGACGAGGTATTGGTCTTCACCACTGCCTTCGATCGGGCCTCGGATTCGCTGAGCCGAATGATTTCGAGCGGTGATGCGGACCACGCCACCGGCGGGATCATCGACCGGTGTAATCTCGCCGTCTTTGTCCAGCTCGAACAGGTCGCAGTCCGCTGATCCGGTTCGCATCCCGCGCCGGGCTGCGATGCCGCCGGATGGGACTTTGACGAGGTAAACCGGATCGGCTGGCCGGCCGACACGGACCACCGCCCATTGCCGACCAGTCTTTGACGGATCTTTCCACCACAGGATATGGGCCGATCCGTCGGGCTTCGACTGCAACGTGTCGCCGCCGGACTCGGCGACGTCGGCGAAGCGGTGCCAGGTTTTGGTGACATCGACTTGGGCGGCGACGATTCCGTCAAAGACAACTCGGCCGACTTCGCCATCGCGGATTGGTTCAATCGCGACGCCGACTCGGCCAGTATGTTCGTCCTCGGTTGGTAGGACCGTTTTGATGGTCGCGTCACGGACGAAGCGGGCCAGTTCAACCGGGCCGGCTTCGGGATCCGTGATGGGGGAATCGAATCCGGCGATGCCGCCGATCGGGACAACCGCGCCCGACGTGTTGTGAACGCGAACCGTCGATGCGTTTCGCAGGTGCGTTCGCGGACCGCCACCGCCGGGCAGACGGTTGCGATGTGACGCCTCGGCCGCCGCCAACAGTCGGTTGTATTCGACCGCGGTGATGTTGAGACTGTCGCCGGGTCGAACACGTCTTGCCACCTACGAAAGTCCTAGTGCTGCGAAATTGCCATCGGGATAGACCTGTTCGACGTAAGCTGCCGCCGGCGTTTGCAGCACGCGATCGCCGACGACCTCTTCGTCATGCTTCACCCACAGGTAATCCCAACCTCGTTTGCTGACACTGCCAATGTTGCCGAGTTGTAACGCTGGCTGATTCGGACGAGCGGCGAAGTGGTAGGTGATATCGACCCAGTTGTTGTCGTCTTCGCCCCCTTCACCACCAAGAAACAAGGCTTCACCGGGACCGAAGATCGACCATGCTGCGGAGTTGGTGCGGCCCGTCATGGAGACAACGGCCAACAGATACGACGTCGAGACGAACTCAAACTTCTTGCGGACCGAGAACTCGAACGCCGGCACCGTGACATCGACGCCAGACACACCCGAATCGCTCACGCCGATCGCACCGCGGTAGTCCGGGGCGATCTTGCCGGGCGCGGCGTAGATGCCTCGTGTCAGCAAGCTTTGGTTGATATGTGTGGTCGCTCCGGTGGTGTTGAACGAGACCGGATCGAGCTTGGTTTCATTGAGCGTAACGCTGACTAACGCGTGCTTGGCGTTGATGAATTCCGAATCAACTTGCAAGAACGGAATCAGGTCGGGGAAATTGTCTTCGTAGTACGAGCGGGCGGCACTCGCGGCTGCCGGTGGACTGACGTTTCCGCCGTTGGTCGCGACGTAGGCGGTGAAGTCAGAATTGGTTTTGCCGCGTGACGCTTTCTCCGACAGAGCCGCGACGTCGAAGCTGTAGCCTCCGTATGAAAAACTCATTAGCTGAACACCAACCCGCCGGTGGATCGTTCGGCTAGCTTGCGAGTGTTGTTGGCGGTTTCGACGATTGCTCGTTGGACGTCTTCACTCAGGCCGAGACCGGATCGTTCGCCTGATTCGCTAAGGTTTCCACTTCCGCCGCCGAGTAGTTCGTTGGACTTCATCAAGTGTTGACCGATGGCGACGAGACGATCGTTGATTTGCTGCAGACCAGAGTCGGCGATGGTTTCAGCATCAGGTTCTTGTTGAACAGTCGCATCATCGGCGTGCTCGTCGATGGCCAGCTTCGGTGCGACGATAACTTCAGGTTGTTCGTCGAGCGGTTCGGGTTTCAGCTTTTCGGCAGGAGCATCGAGTGCGAGTGGTTCGAGCTTGCGGGCACCACTGCCGATGTTCAGTCCGCGGGAATCGAACTTGCCGGTGACGGATTCGCTGGATTGTTCGCCAACATCGGTGCCGGCAAAGTTGTCAATGGAGGCTTGGGCGTCGCGGTCGAGTTCCAAGGCGACTGAATCATCATCGAGTTCTGCGGGCGGCAATTTGAGTTTGCTTTCGTTGCCGACGCGATCGGTGATCGCGACGGCCTTGGCTTCCATGGCTGCGATGCCGGCCTTGAGTTTATCGAGACGCTCATCGCCCGCGGCATCTTCACCTGTTAGTCCCGCGTCGGCTTGAGCGGCTTCGAGCGACGCTTTGGCTTCGGCGATCGCTGCGGCCAGGTCGTCGGAGATTTGTGGCGATTTGGTCTCACTGTTGGTCGCTTGCTCGTCGCCTTCCGGTTTCAGTGCGTTGGCTTTGTCGACGGCGGCTTGGAAGTCTGCTTCGGCTTCGGCGACCTTGGTTTGCCGATCGGCTTCGGCGAGGGATCGTTCGGCTCGTTTCGCGGCAGCGTCGGCTTTTGCTTGGCGACGCATTTCGTCGAGCGTGTCGCGAACGCCAGCGGTGAATTCTTCGGTGTCGGCAGTCCGTTGCTCGTTCGCTTTGGCGTTGGCATCGAACTGACGATCACGTTCGGCGTCGACGGCCGCGTTTTGCTGGTCGGTCTCAGCGTCGATCGCGGCGAAGTCGGCGTCGAGGTCTTGGCTTTCACGTGACTTCTTTCGCTGGTCGAGTTGGCGCTGCAGGTCTTCCTGCATCGCCTTGCGGTTGGTTTCGATCTCTGACTTGCGTTTGCGGCGGCGTTCAGCGCGACCGACGATTGCGGTTTGGCGTTTGCGTTGTTCTTCCGCGTTGTTGGCGTTGGTTTCGTTGTCGATCTTTCGCACTTCGGCTTCGACGTTGATGTCGTCGTCGAAGAGCGATTTCAGCTTCACCCATGCCTTGCGGAGGAAGCCGACCGTGCTGTTCCACATCTTGCGGACTTCGCCGACGAACACTGCCCAGGAATCGGCAAGGTAGTCGATCGTTTCCACCCATGCTCCTTCGACGCCGGCCAGCGAGTTCACCAGGACGCCGCCGATTTGGATCGCAACGTCGCCGGCGATGTCGACCAATTCGTGAAGCTTCAAGAAACCTTTCTTAAGGAACCCAACCGTGTTGTTCCAACCTTTCTGCACTGCGGAAGTAAGAATCGTCCAACCGTCGGCGAGGTAGGCAACGGTGCTGTTCCAAATCGCTCGCAAGCCGCCGAAACCTTGCATGAGTTGATCGGCCAGTTTGTAGACGGCGTCGCCCCAAGCGTCGGAGAGGTACGCGGTGAAGCGTGACCACATGCCGGACAGCCAGGTCGTGCCTTTGGTCCATTGGAGTTTGATGTAGGACCACAGCACATCGACGGCCGCGTTGATGTCACCGGCTCGCAGAGCGTTGGCGATTGCACCGAATGCGGCCAGCGTGTCGGCCTTCAGGTTTTGGAACGCTCCTTTGAGGAAGTCGATCGAGCTGCCGATCGCCCCCGACGTGTACAGAAAGTAGGCACCGAGAGCGACAACGCCGGCGACGACCAGACCCAGCGGCGAGAACAACAACGCCATCGCACCGGCCGCGGCACTGATCGCTCCGGTCAACAAGCCGAACGCACCGGACAGTCCGGCGGTGACCGCAGCGTAGACGCCAGCAAGTGCGATGTTGATCTTCTTGACCGCGGCCAAACCGATGAAGACCGCTTTGATTCCTGTGCCAACGGTCTTCAAGACCGCCCAAGTTGCCGCGAGCGTTTTCGAGGCGACGGACAAACCGATCGTGATTCCCTTCAGAGCGATCATTGCGGCACCGACGCCGGTGGCAGCGACCTTCATCGCGGCGAAACCCGCCACGGCGGTCAGGATCGCGGTTCGGTTTTCGCTTGCCCACGCGAGTGTGCTGCGAAGCAAGCTGCCGACAGCCGACAGCAATCCGCCGGCGAAACCATCGAGGCTGGATGACAGTTGATCCCACGCGTCGGCCAAAGCCGCGACGCCTTGTTTCCATAAGCCACGCAGGTAGGCCCACATGACTTTGGCCGCACTGGTGATGTCACCGGATGCGAGCGATGCAGCGATGGCTTTGAACGCGGCTTGCGAATCGACCGCGATTTGAGCAAACGCGGTCTTGAAGAACGCGGACACTCGTGAGAGCAGACCGGATGTCTTGGCGAGGTAGAGCCCCAGCCCAGCAACGCCCGCGACCACCAGGCCGATCGGCGAAAGCAACGCGGTGACCGCTGCACCGGCCATGCCCACGACGCTGCCGATCGCGGTGAAGATCCCGAGTAGCCCGCCGACCGCCATGGACGCTGCCGCGGCGGCTGATCCGATCGTGAGCAACGCGGCACCGGCGGCGATTACTCCGGCCGCGACCATTGCAGCGACTTGGACGACTCGTTTGTTTTCGCCGATCCAATCGGTGATAGACGATGCAGCGAGTGACACGTTTTCGGTCAGTCGCTGAATCGGCTTTTCGAGAGCTTCTCCGATCGCGATGCGGACGGCTTCAAAGGAACTGGCGAGAACTCGGAACGCTCCGCCGAGTCCTGATTCCATTTTGTCGGCTGTCTTCTTGGCGATGCCTCCGGCACCTTCCAGTTCACCGAGTAACTCGCGAGTGTCCGTGACCGTTTTGCCGATTGCGGAAGCGGCTGTGATGCCGAGCATCCCGAAGACTTCGTTGAACTTGGCGGCACGATCGGACGAACCGAGGTCTTTCGTGGCTTCGGCGACTTCGCCCAACACATCGACGAGCGGTCGAGCGTTTCCGGCGGCATCTTTGGTCGCGACACCGAATACCTTTTGAAACTTCTCGGACTCGGCGGCCGAAAGCGTGAGCAATCGTTTCAGTGCGTTACCGGCGGATGATCCTTGGATGCCGACGTTGCCGAGCGTTCCCAGGATCGCGAGCGTTTCTTCGAGGCTCATGTTGGCGTCGGCTGCGACTGGCCCAGCGTATTTCAACGCTTCGCCTAGCGATTCAACGCTGTTGAAACTCTTGTTGGCCGCGGCGGTCAGTCCGTCGGCGACTCGTGATGCGTCGCCGGCTTCCATGTTGAATTGACGAATCGCGGCTGCGAAGATGCCTGACGCGAGCGTTGCATCGGTGCCGGTCGCGCGGGCCAGACTCATGACGCTGCCGGTCATGTCCTCGATTTGCCGCGAATCGAAACCGGCTCGCCCGAGTTCGGTCATCAAGTTGGCGACTTCGACAGCGGAAAAGCTAGTGGTCGCTCCGAGTTGTTTTGCTTTCGCGTTCAAACGATCGAACGCGGCACCGGTTGCTCCCGTGATCGCACCGACTTGGCGGATCGCATCGTCGTATTCCGCGAACTTGCGGATGCCATCGCCGAGCGGTGCGGCCATCGCTAGACCGAGTCCCGTCATCTTCGCTCCCAACATCGACGTCGATGATGCGAATGAGGACAATTGCTTCTGTGCCGAACGCAATCCCTTCACCAACGCCGAATTCTTCAGCGTCAACTCGACGAAAGCGGCTCCGGCACGGACTTGAGACATGGGGAAGCGGTGAGCCTTTAGCGGTTAGCGGTTAGCTTTGGTGAACTTGGCACCGAGAAGCGAGGCGACTTGTTCGACGCTTGCCTTTGCGGGCGCGGGCCGCGTCGTGACGCACGGATTGAAGTCGTCGGGCTTGAATGCCTTTCGACGACGTTTGCGATCGCGGTTGACTTCGGCGGTGATCCACACCAGCGTGCTGGCGAGTTGCCAATCGTGTTTACGCTTGGCGTCGATCATCCAGACCATTTGCCGAAGCGTTAACGGTCCGGGGTCGACGCCGAGGATGCCGGCGAGGTGACAGATTTCGCGTTCAAGCCGGGCACCTCCAGGTTCGCTTCGAGTTCCGCCACCATCTTGTCCGCCAGCGTCGGGTCGTCCAGCTTCCGGTGCAGCATCTCCATCCCGCGTGCCGTCACCTCGCGTTGATGCGTCACCGCTTTGCTCAGCAGACGGCGTTGGTCCTCCGGGAGGAAGTCCAACAACGCTTCGACGAGTGCGTTGCGTGCCTCGGTCAAACAGTCGCCCGACAAGCCAGACTCAAACACTTCTTGATTGACGGTGTCCTTGTCCGCTTGCGGCTTGCAGACCGCGAATAGGACTTCGCCGAGCAACAAGAAGTCCTGCGTCATCTGCGGGATCAGGTCTCCGTCGACGGCATCGAGCAAGCGAACGCCGGTGAGCGTTTTCACGCGGCGAAGCGTGGTGTTGTCGATGTCGACGATCCAAACGCGACCGTGGCGGTCAACGAACTTTTGCATGGGATTCCGTTCCGTGGTCCAGATAGAAAATTTGGATAGAATGCAGGCCCACAGAGAGCTTTGCAGACTCATGGCTGAAAATGAGGACTTTACGATGCCTGGCAGAGCAATCGCAAGAACCGCCTAAATTTCAAAAGAGAGATTAAAACCATGTCGACTTCAGCTTCAGTCTCAGAAAGTCAATCGAATTGGATTACTGAAAGACGAACTATTGGGATTACGTTCGTGGTCGGCATGCTCGTTCTTCTCTATGGACTCGTTGACAATTCAGCATCCCACATGGTTACCGGCGCAATTCTTTTTTCAGGATCTGTTGTCGCAACGGCAATTCGCGATTCAAAGGGTTGAACTGCGTTGGCTGTTACCGATTCTCCATCATTTCATCAGGTCGAATGCTGATAGACGAGTGAACTGTAACGGCGAATGCTTTGTAGTAAGCTTGTTCAAGATCCACCACCAACGTTCATACCGCTGCCAGATGACGACTGAGTCGGCTTGAGTGTCACGTCGGCCGAGACGACTTCTTCCAGGTTTTGGTTGACGTTGAAGTTCATCACTTCGCACGTGAGCGTGAGTGCTCCGCCGGCGTCGGTGATGCCAACGTCGGTTGGCGAACCACTGGACCACAAGCCTTGCAGCATGCCGAACGCGGTGTCGCCGGACTTGTTGAGCACGGTGAATTCGATCGACGCGTCTTTGAGTGTGCCGACGGTGGCTCGCCAACCGTTGTTGTCGCGGGTCGATGCATCGGCCTCCGCCTTTTCCAGTGTGACGGTCAAGTCTTTGACGTTCTTGATCTCGGCACCGTCGATCGTCAGGACGGCGTCGAGACCGAGTTTTACTTCAGCGGACATAGGGGTTCGTTTCCATCCTGCGTTGTGAACTTACTTGACGGAGTCCCGCCAGAATTTGGGGAGTTGGGCGCGGTGGGTGTCGAGAGCTGGTTTCATGAATGGTCGCTTGGGATAGCGTCCGGGTTTGGTTTCGCCACGGCGTTGGTTCTCTTCGTCGATCAACCTGCGGGCACGGTTGGCTTGGGCGGCGGTCCGGAGTTCGATGCGGGCGAACTTGCCGGGGCGGATCGCTCGGATGGGACCGTGCTGGCCGACCCGGAAGCGGTGACGTTTGAGTCGCCGACGTTTCTTTGCCTTGCCGCCGAACTCGTGGAGGTGCCACAGTTGGCCGGAGATTTCGTTGACTGGGCCGATGACGACGCCGGGTGTGCGACGGTCGACTTCGTAGCGGAACGAACGTCGTAGGCGACCGGTTGGCGAACTCGGTGGGCTGCCGGGCCGTGAGGGGTTCTTGCGTTTGCGGATACTGCGATACGCGGTTTTGCGGATCGCTCCGCCGGCGTGACCGAGCGAGTTGAACGACGCTTGGTCAACCTTTTTCTTGACGCGGTTGGCGTTGAAGCGAACCCGCGTCCGGATGTGCATCACTTGGCGAGTTCAAACGTGAGCGTCAGCAGGCTGGTGAACTGATTGAACTGCGTCCAATGTTCGGTGGAATACAGGACCGAGTTCTCGACCTTGATGCAGCGGGCGGCGACGTAGGAGTTGAGACGTTTCAAACGGAAGTAGTCGGCGATCTCTTCGACGAAGAACACCAATGGGTCGATCTCTTTGGCGTCGCCCTTGGAGAACTTCTTTTGCACCGCGACGTCGATGGTCGCGTGGTACTTATTGGTGGCACGGTCGAGCGGCAGGTATTCGACTTCGCGAGGTACGACGGAGACTCGCAGTTCCTTCATGTCCTCGAGGTCAAAGTCGGGAACGTACAAGCGTGCTGCGTTGATGTTTTTCTTGGACAGGTCGGCGGCGTTGATCTCGGCCACGACGCTGTCGGCGATTTGGATGACGGTGGCGGGCGTGGCGGCGGTTGCAGTCATGTGATGGTGTCGACCAGTTTGGTGTGGATGCGGAGTTTGACTCGGAAGGGATCGCTGTATCGCCACGGCGGTTCGCTGCCGATCGACATCAGCTCGTAGACGAACGTGGTGTCGCCGTCGGTTTCGAGGATGCGATCGCCGCGGCGGGGCCAGGTGCCGATCGGCGATGCCAGCAGATCTTTGGTGTTGATCAGGAAGTCGCGGACTTGGGCGCGGGTGATGACGCCTTCGCCATCGTCTTGCTCGTATTCGGACTTGCCGATGGTCGCCGGCAAGTCGACGGAGACTTCGTCGCGTTGGTACGTGACCATCCGCGAGGCGAACCGGGTCAGCTTGGCGGCGAGCCAAGACTGACCTTTGTGAAGCATGTCGCTCATTTGGCGGCGGTGCGTTTTCGGGCTCGCGTTGCGACCGGTTTCGCTCGTGGCTTCGGTGCCGGCGGTTCGGTGTCGACTTCGTCATCGACGTTTGCCAAGTTGACGGCCAGGTCGTTGACGATTCGTTTGACCTTCGCTTTGGCGAACTTGCCGATGAAGTAGAGGACGAAGAACGCGACGATCGACCACGTGACGATGTCTCGCATCGACGGAAACGGCCAGAGTTCTCGCAAGCGTTCACCGGGACGACGGAGCAAGTGGTTTTCCAGTTCGCCTTGTTCACGGTTGCGGGGCAGGCTTGGGAACAGTCCACCGCCGCCACGGTCTTGCCCGTATTGTTGCGGTTGTTGTTGACGGCGATCTGGAAGCGGGCATTGTCCGTTGGGGCAATTGCCGGATGTGGTCAGGTAGCAGCCGCAGTTCTGGCAACAGCTTCCTTGGTACGCGAGTGCCGGCGGACTGGACTGCGGGCCTTCGGTGACGGAGTCTTGGTAGAGCAACATGATGTCGCGGTCGGAACCCGTTGCGGGGATGCCACTTGGCAAGCGTTGAGCGCGAATGGATTCGACATCGCGTTCGATCGCGAATGGGTCCGAGTATTTGAGAATCACTTCGTCGGATTCGCCTTGATTCTCTTCACCGTCGGCGACTTCGGGTTTGGCATCTGGTTTCGATTCCGACGAAGGTTCGACCTTGGTGCCAAGTGGCACGGCGTCCGGCGGAGGAACGAGCAGCACCGAAGAAGTGGTTTGCTTACCGCTCAAGCCTGCCCAGACTTCTTGATGGGTCATCGCGATGCCGTAACCGTGCGTTTCACCTCGGCCGTCGAGACCGTGACCGCCCGAGTCGGTGCTTCGCCATGCGATCAAGCCGATGATTTGGGCTTCACCACCGTTGACGTCGAAGATCGCGGAACCGGATCGGCCGCCCGCAGGCATCGGCACGAAGTGAATCGTGTCGCCACCATTGGCTTGCCGGCGGAGTGCGAAACCTTCAAAGGCGGTTGGCCATCGTCCGCTAGGGCAACCGACGCTGAAGATGTTCTGGTAGTTGAACGAGTCTTGCGAATCGGCGAGCGGGATGACCGGCGGGCGGTAGTTGCCCAGTGCCCGGCGATCGACCCGCACGACGGCGATATCGCGGTACGCTCGCGGGATGTAGGCGACCGCGACGGTTTCGGCTTCGATCGGCCGCGATTGGTGGCCTTCTTTCCAGAACTCGACTTGGACGCGATTGCCCAAGCCCGTGCCCGCGACGTGGGCGTTGGTTAGAACGTAGAGGTGCTCTTCACTTTCGCGGAACAACGTGCCGCTGCCCATCGAGTTGCCGTTGCGGATTCGCACGGTGGCTTCGCGGCAGGTGTCGTGCAAGTCGCCGGCGGATGCGACGGTGCCGAACATGCTGAGCGCGATTGCGAGCAAGATGGCTTTGGTGGATCGGATCGAATCGCCGATGATCCAGGGGGCGATGAGAATGGTTGCCAACAGCTTGACCTCGAACGGCAGCAAGAGAACGAGAACGACACCGCCGGCTGCCGCCCAGAAGCGTCGCGATTCAAAGAGGGTTTTGAGTTTGTCTTCCATGACGGCGACACTTCCTTATTGTTTGAGACGAACGAGAACTCGCAGCGTGCTCGGCGGTGCGTCTTCGACGGCGATGCCGATCATCGAATGCTCGTAAGCGTTCTTGATGACGTGGTGACTGATCTTGGACCAGTAAAGAATCGTGCCGGCCGGGATGTTGGTCGTCGGGTCTTTGACGAGATTGAAGACGCCGGCGACCGTGATGCTGCCGCGTGAGTTCGGACAGATGCCGAACTTAGCGACGCCGACCAGCTTGCCGAGCACGACGACGTTGCCGGCCGGGATTTCAGCTTCGGTAACAATCGGGATCGTCACGCCCTCGTGGACGAACGTCGCCCCGATGGGTGCGATGATGGGATTGCTCACGGCGGTTCATCACTGGCTCAGGCGAACGCGGACGACGTTGTCGGTTGGCTCGGCATCGTCGACGACTTTGCCGAGGAGAACGCTGCCATCGGGGACTTCGGTGACGATGCCGTCATCGGTCGCGTAGACCTTTTGGCCGGCTGTGTAGGTTTCGGCGTCGGCGGGATCCTTCGGAAAGTCAAAGACGCCTTCGACTGCGATCGAACCGAGCGTGTCCGCTTTGAGGTCACGTTTCGTGACGCCAACCAGGTCGCCTTGGATGACGAGGGAACCGACGGGCACGTCAACGTCAGGCGTGAAGTCGACTTGTTTGCCGTCGTGGATGTATTGAGCTTGCATGGGTCTCGTTGTTTACGGTTGAGGAAGATGGTCAAAGGTCAGCCCGCGATCACTCGCCGGCGACTTTCACGGCGGCGCGGTGGTCTTGCGAGTTCACACCGAAGTCGATGTAAGAGCGGAAGCCCATGCCAAGCGTGTTCGGCGGCATTTCGACTCGTTCGATGATCGGCGTGCGACGACCGTTGAGGAACACGATCTCGAACGCTGGCAGCACGTTCGGGTTGGCGAACAAATACCACGCGGCAGCGCTGGCACCGGGGTAGTACGAATCCGACAGGTGCGGCGTGCTGATGATGCGGTACTTGTTGCGGTGCGGATTATCGACCGGGATCTTGGTGGGCGATCCTTGCGCGTCGATCATCAACTGGGACGACCCCATCAACAGTTCGGCTTCGGTTTCCAGTTCCACTGGCACGACCAAGTACTCGGGCCGAATGTTGATCGGCTTTTGGTCCTTGGGTTTGCCGCCAGGGCCGGCCTTCTGTTTTCGGAAGGTGGTCTTTGCGACGGTCAATGCGTCGGGACCGAACTTGGTGTCGGCACCTTGCAGCAAGTTGGCGTTCGACGATGAGAAGAAACCAGCGTTCTTGAGCAAGAGTGTGAAGAACAGATCGTCGATGGACTCGGCACCCGAGCGTCCCATTTGACGCGGGATGTCCATGAACGCCGACAGGTCATCGTTAATGATGTCGTGACGGGTCAGCGTAAGGATCTGACCGTACGTGTCGGCCTTGTTGCTGTATTTCTGTTCCGACAGCTTTCCGTGTTTCAGTTCGCCGTCGGGAGCGACTTGTTCAAAGCCGCCGGTTCCGAGCAAGCGATAGCGGGCCACTTCCTTGAAGTCCGTGACCGTGCCGACACTGCACAGATCGAACGCGGCGATCGGTGTGTTTTGGTAGGCCGCCAAGAGCGTTTTGTTCATGACGTTTTCCATGATGCTGGGGAGGCTCATGGAACTGAAGCCGGCGCGGATTGTTGCCGTTCCGTCGCCGAACACTCGTGGGACGTCGATGCCTTCGCTGCGGGCACACTCGGCGACGAGTTCACGCAAGCCGATGTGCCGGAACGGGTCGGCGGCGTTGAGTGTCTTCTCGCCGTAACTGGCAAGCAGAACCTTTTCTTCGATGCCAACGGACAAACACGCGGCGGCTTCGAGGACTTCGCGAGAATAACGAGGTTGGTTTTGCGTTTGCTCGGGAGCCTTGGGGCGTTCGCTTCGCAGCACGGCGAGTTCCGTTTTGGTGGTGGACCAGCCTTGCTCGATCGCGTCGGCTTCGATGTCGGGATGGTTTTCGGCACACAGCTTGCGAATGCCGGCGATTCGTCGTGACTCGGCCGCGGCTTGAGCACGCATTTCCTCGACCGGCGAAGGTTCCTTGGTCGCAGGCTTCGTTTCGGTTTTGGGTTTCGTGTTCATGTTCAAACTTGCGTTGACGGGTTCGAGGTCGTCGGTGGGATCGGTGTCGGTTTCTTCTGGCTCATCGCCGGGGTCTTCGATGTCGGCGTAGTTGCCGGCGGCCACTCGGGCTTCGGTGTTGTCGTCGGCACCGAGAGCGACGAAGGAGACTTCGCCGAGCGTTGACTTGCGGGCGATGTAGATCGGGCCTTTTTGTTCGCGACCGTTGGCTTGTGCAGTTTTGCCTTCGGGGATGAAGACAACCTTGTCGGCACTCGCACCGAGCGATGCCTGCCACGGGAATCCGTTCTCGCTGGTCGCGATGACTTCTTGCGCGGTCGTTCCAACGCCCGAGATCACGCCGGCGACAACGAGTGATTTGTCGTTGATCGTGATGTCGTCGGTGTGGCCGACGATGCTGCCACGATCGTGGTCCTTCAAGATCGGTCGTGACTTGCGCGTCACTCGCATGCCGGCGAGGTCAACGACAACCGGGTAAGGCCAACCACCCAATCGCATCGCGCCGCCGGTGTAGGCAGTCATGCTGAACTTGCGAAGCGCGGGTTTGTCTTCGCCGGCTTCTTCGGCGGCGGCCAGTTGAATCGTCGCGGCGTCATCGCAAACGATACGAAGGCTGCTGGGGACCGATTCGGCTTCGGCTTCAATCGGCTTGTTGGCTTTGAGACTCTTCGGCATTGTCTTCCGTGACCTCGGTTTCGGGGGATGAATCAGATTCGTCGGACTCGATCGTCAGACCGAGGTCACGCATCAGTGCGAGTTCTTTCGCACGTTGTTTAAGTTCCGTCTCCCAGTCACGCCCCTGCCGCGCGAATTCGATGGCCAGAGTTGTCGTATGACTGGCGAGACGGATCTTTTGGGCGTTGGCTTCTTTGGCGGGATCCACGTGCTCGTGGCCATCCCAAAACCATTGATGCTCGAAGGTGCTGTCGAGCGTGCGAAGCGAGTTGGGCAGATAGCCCTCGATAAGAATGGCTTCGCGGAGCCAAGCGGTCAGGATTCGATCCAAGACAACGCGAGCAAGTTGAGTTTGCTCAACGCGGATCGACTTGAAGTAGGTTTGGTGGTCTAAACGGCCGCTGGCATAGTTGTAGCCCGATGAATTGCCGGCGGCGACATTGAAGGGCATGTTCAAACAACGAGCGATCTCGTTGAGGATTTCTTTCTTGAACTCGGCGTAGGTGGTCGCCGGTTGCTCGCTCTTCATTTGCGCCATCTTCCAGCCGCCGGGCATGGTGAGCAGCATTCGCTTCTCAAGTTCGATCGGCTCGAAAGGTTCGGCGGAATCGGCTTCGCCGTTTGCCGGCGCGTCGGTGTAGAGGATGCCGGCGAACTCGGCGGCCGTTTCCGCGGCAGCGAGCACCGCGAGCGTGAAGCGACGTAGTTGTGCAAACAGCGGCAACGCCGGCGTGATGTCCGGGACGCCTCGAATCTGACCCGGTCGATCGCAGCGGAAGTAGTGCAGCACCGCGGCGGCCGGCACGGTGTTGTATTCTTCCTCGTAGGCGAAGAAGTCATCACCGGGGTGATGACGAAGCACGTCATAGCTGGTCGGATTGCCGTCGGCGTCGAAGCGGATGCCGTCGATGTAGCGTGCGGAGTCGTTCGCGAGTGTCGGCGACGCCACTTGGTCGGCTTCGATCAAACGAAGATCAAGATTGACCGGCGTATTGAGCCGTTCGTTGCTGGTCAGCAAACCGAACGATTCACCATCAGCGACACGAGCCAACCGCATCGTTCGCAGTTTTTCGGCCAGACCGATTGCTTCGCACCAAGCGAAGAATTCCGCTTCGACAAATCGGTTCGCGGCGTCGTCGGCAGTCAGCATTTGCAAACGCGGGCCGGTTCCGACCACGTCATTGGCAAGCGTCAGTGTGATCCCGCGAGCGTAACTGTTGTTGGCGACTTCGTAACGCGATCGGTTGCGAAGCGTACGACGAACCTCGGGGCTGTTCGCAGACGAGGCCGACAAACCATCGGCCCGCGACCAGTGCTTCATGTTGTCGAGCGTCGTGTTTGCCGCGTCGTACTTCGCTCGCAGTCGTGAGAAAAAGGGCTGCCGGGGCGAGCGTCCAGAGGCGTTCGGAGGAAGGTGACTCCGCCCGCGCAATTGCTCGATTATCCCTGACAAACGTTTCAGCATCCGTGCTGTTCCTGTTGCCGTCCCCGGCAGCCCTATGGTCGTGGTGTTGAGTTGAAATAAAAATCAGCCAGCTGACGGCGGCACGATCTTATTGAAGCGAAGTCCGCGGTGCGGTTTGGCAACGGCCTTCTTGCCGGCGAGATGTTTGTCGGCGGCGATCTGGTCGGTCAGCTTGTGCTGTTCAACGCTGCCGGCATCCCCTGACGCCTTCGCCGGCCCTGCTGCGTTCTCGCGAATCTCGTCTTCGAGGTCGTCTGGCATCGTTTTTCGCCGCGTGTGGACCGTGCTTCTCTGTTAGTCACATAATCCGTTCGACGAAAACTCTGCGCAGCGAGGAAGAAGGATTCCGGTCTGCAAGATCACGAAGAGACGTTTTTCGCCTGCATTTACCGGCGTAAGCGAAGGGGAAAAGATTTCTAAAATCTTTTGCGAAGCCTTTCCGCTTCAAGAGGCTCTGGTTGATGGTGGACCCAACCACTCTTCAAATCTATATGCCTCGAGCCATCGCCATGAACGCTATCGCCAAGACTGACAAGAGTCGCCCCGCTAAATTTTGTTTGTGGGGACTGATCGGATCCGTCATTCTTGGCGCGGTCCTCGGCATCGTGTTCATCCTCCGAGATACTTGGGGATGGTTCGAGGTGCAGGTGATGTTAACCACCGTCATCGTCGCCGTGACCAGTCTTTGTGGATTGGCCTGCGACCTGTCGCGGACACCACGCGGGCGAAACGTGCTGCCGAAGGCGGGGCTGGGTCTCGCGATCGTGACCGCGGCGATGATGCTTGTCGGAATTTGGGGCGATGTTGATTCAGAGGTCTATTGGAAGACCGCCGCATGCGTTTCGATTATCGGCGTTTCGGTCGTCCACGTTTGCTTGCTGTCGATCGCGAAGCTGGCCAAACGTTTTCAGTGGATTCATTTCATCGGCAGTCAAGTCGTGTTCGGCTTTGCGTTGTTGCTCTGTGCGGTCATCACCGGCGAGATTGATTCCAAAGAAGTTTGGCGTTTGATTGCGGCGACTTCGATTGTGATCGGTTCGTTCAGTTTGACGGTGCCGATTCTGCATCGGATCAGCAAGTTGGATCACCGAGGCGAGGATTTGTCGTCGCCGATCGAGGCACGCAACCTGGCGGCAATCGACGAAGAGATCGCTTCGCTGCAAACACGCATTGGCCAGCTTCAAAAAGTTCGATCTGGCCTCGTGTCGAATGGTCATCAAGATCCGTTGCCGACCGATGTCGCTGCGAAGGTTGCGGTTCTAGCGAATTGAGGGTCAACTTTGAGGCAGCACAACTTAAGCGACCAAAATGAAAGGAAGCCTGCCCAAGATGAAAGTGATTGTTGATTTATGTGTCGTCCCGATGGGCGTTGGTGTCTCGGTCAGAAAGTACGTCACCGAATGCCAGAAGGTGTTGCAGGAAGCAGGGCTACATCACCAACTTCACGCCTACGGTACCAACATCGAAGGCGAGTGGGACGACGTGTTCGCTGCCGTCAAGCAATGCCACGAACGAGTCCACGCGATGGGAGCACCGCGAATCACGACGAGCATCAAAGTCGGGACGCGGACGGATCGTGAACAGTCGATGCAGGACAAGATCGACAGCGTTGCGAGGAAGTGACGGTAGACGCACACGCAATCCGATTCCGTTCGGAGGTGTTCATTCCAGCCACTTTATGTGGCACTCGCTATTTTCGACATGCGATAGTTTACTCTGCAAGTCGCTGGCAATGGATTCGATCACTGGTTCCGGCAACTCTCCTTCGACCGTCACGGTCAAATACTCCATGTCATCGGTGTATCGAACGCAAACGTCGTCAACCAAGATGCGCATCGCTCGCCAATCACCCTCTTCGTCGGGGTCTCGCTCGACCGTCAAATGATCAACGGGTGGATTGTAAAGCGAATTGAACGCATCCATATTCGGCTCGCCACCGATTTGCTCCACCAGGTCGTCTTCCTGATCTACACCAGCACGAGGGTATTCCAAAGCAAACCTTCGCATGTCGTACTGCCACAGGTGAAGGCCTAGCCCGTCGGAACGCGACACCTGAAACCGCACCCACTTTCGCATCGTGAGCCGAGTCCAAACGAAGTCGGGAAGTGAAAGGGACCAATCGTCGATGTTCTCGAGCAAGCCGTCTTTGGTCATGATGTCGCCGCCGCGAACAACGATCGAACCTAGATCGGATGCAAGCCTTGCGTCATGTTTGCTGATCCAACCGGGGAGGTTTCCTGAACTCGATACCTCCGTGAGCACGAGGCTTGTCGTGTCGAGCAGATAGATTTGCGTGTGACCAACATCGCGTTCATCGGCGTAGCCAACGTTGCCAATCAGCAAAATTGCCTGATCGTTGTTGATCGCGGTCGCGGAATGAAAGTCTGTCGGCCGAAACGATGACTCGGGGTAGCCGATGATTTGCACGTCGCCGTCAGGATGTTCGATGATGACGTCGTTGTAGATAAAAAAGTCTGGGTCGTAGTAATCTTCGTGTTCACCGGCGATCCAGAAAACTCGCCCATCCGCAAGCTCGGTTCGCGATTGTCCCATGCGGCATCCCGCCCACCGTGCCTCACTGGGATAGTCTCCGTGGCCAAAGACCTTGCCAAGCCGGGACTTGAACCTCTCGTGGGCGTGATAGGGATCCACTCGTCCGCGAAAAAGCCAGAGCCAAACCGGATTGGTCATGTCTTCAGCGACGGTTGAACCCCGGACAGCCTTTTGCCACTTGCGAAATAGTTTGGGCGTCACCTCGGGGCCAGGTTCGCGATGTTCTTCCGAGAGATCTTCTTCGTAATTCATGGCAATTCCTCAATCCAAGTTCGACAAACCTTCACGACACTTGCCGTCCATTTGAAGTTCGCGTTGGTCGAGATAATACTAACTCCTCTTTCGACGCTGCATTTCCTTGAAGCTAACGCGTTCGCGTTTCGGTGCGGCGGCAATATCTGTCCCGAACAACAACGCCCCCTGCATCGAAGCGGCGACGGCGGTGCCCACCAGGCAATCGAGCCAGTGGTTGTCGGGTTGTTCGGGGCGGGCTTTCCATTCGTCGACCGTTCGGCCGCGGCCTTCGGTTTTGACGAAGTATTCGGCGGTGATTTGTTCGGCAAACATGCGGTGTTGTTCGGGGCGATCACCGAAGACGGAAAGACATCCGTGATCGCCCATCGCGACCGCGAGGCGGGCGTGCGTGAAGGACTTCCACCAGTTCGTGTCGTAGATGATGTGGCGGATCGCTCGCTTGCCGTTGATGGACGGGATACGCCAATTCAGTCCGACGCGGTCGCCGGGCCGGCGTTTGTATTCGCTGAATGGGTTTGACGAGGCACCGACGAAGCGACCGTGCGAGGGTAGCAAGATCGAGGCGTGCGGGCTTTGCCGGCAGAATTGGTAGACGACGTTGGTGGAGTGGCCCCAGTTCGCGTCGATCAAGCACCGACCGATCTTCATGGCCGCGCCGTCGTCGCGTTGCCATTCGCGGCCGAGCAGATCAGTGGTGAGCGAATCGAGGCCGGCGTAAATGCTGCCTTCGAGTCCCGTTCCATCGGTTGCGTTTGCCAACGTGTGTCGTGCGTCGCGAAGCGTGAAGTGCGGGCGTTGTTGGTCGGGGTAGGTTCCGTAATCGACGACGTAGCCGGTGAAATCGTCTTCCCACGCGGCGACGACGTAGAACAAGAGTTTGCCTTGCACGTCGATGAACGCTGTGAGATGGTTACCAGCGATGGGGACGGTTAACCGCGGCATGTTGTTGATCTTCGCGGCGACCTGTTCCGGCGTCAGTTGATCGGCGTCGACGGTCTCGGCTGGCAGGGGTTCGTTCTGGTATTCGGCGAAGAACGCGGCCTCGTCTTGGAGCTTCAAGTTCATCGCGTGTTGGATCGCGGATAGCTCGTCGTGGTTGCAGCGCTCTTTCCACGAGACTTCTGCGCCGGCGTCCATCGCTTCACGGTTTTGTCGATAGAACTCCGTGCCGGCAGTTCCGCCATCGCCGGCTCGCAAGCCTTCGCTGCGGATTTCGGCGTAGCGTTCCCACAATGTTTCGTTGGTGGGGAAAGAGTTGACCATTCGCGTTCGCTCGCCGTTCCATTCGGGGTGTTTGTCACGATCGAGGATGTTGTCGGCCATGTCGCCAGGACGGATGACTGTGCATGGCATGATGCCCGAGATCTTCTTGCCTGGGCCGGCGAGTCCGAGCACCGCTCCGGCGAGGATCGCTTCGCGGTTGGCGCACTGCGATAACGAGCGAGCGGACTCGTCGGTTTGCGGGTCGTCCAAAACCACCAACGACGGCCGAACCGTTTTCCCGTCCGGCCGTTTGAACTTCATGCCACGGATGCGACCGGTCAGGCCGGCGACTTTGATGATCGCACCGCTCGCTTTGCTGCCGGCGATCGTTGGTAACACGACCTCTTTGGCCGTCCAACCAATTTGAGTTCGCTTGCCCTGGTAGAGCTGGCCGTTTGCGCGATTGGCGATTCCGTCCAACGCTTGAATTGGAAAGCAGACCTCGGGGTAGTCGGCCAACAGCAGTTCGTTGGCGTCGAGTTCCGTTTTGATCGAATCGAGCATGTCGCAGGCGTGGCCCTCGTCGCTTCCGATCAGGCAAACGAAGTCTCGGTAGCCGTTGAGCACCGCCCAAATGCACGCGACCTCTGCAAGCGAACTCTTGCCGGAACCACGTGCCATGGCGAGCGAAAACAAACCGCCGCGAACGACCGCCTCTTCGATCTTGCGAATGACTTTGATGTGGTCCGGGGACCAAGAAAGATGAAAAGTCAGCTTGAAGTACGCCTCGCAGAAGAACTGAAAGCTGCCGGCGGCCTTTGTCTTGCGTTCGGCATCCTCGACCACGGGTAGGTCGCCAATGTCACGGCCGGCCTGCGCGATCGCGGCGTTGCGTGATCGTGCTCGCTCTTTTGCGTCGGCATACGGGTCTTCGCTCGCCGGCGGTTTCGGTTTGTTGCGTTCTTCGAGTAGCCATTGACTGAACCGGAGAAGATCGACGTGTTGCCCGTCTCCGATGCGATTGCCGGCTCGAGTTCGATAGCGGTAGAGCTGTCGTTCGTTGATGACTTCGCCGAGCGATGTGCTATTGAGCATCCGGCAGCACTCGCTCGGCTTCAATCGTCGGATGTCATTGGCCACGGTGCATCTCCTGCAATTGCCATGCGGTGTAGTCGAGAACGCTGAGGGTTCCGTCGGCGTTGGTTGGTGCGCCGGCTTCGATATCGGCCTGGATGTGCTCGACCTGCACGCGGCGTTGGGCCGCGGCGGAAAGAACCTGGGCGAGTTGTTCGACCCTCAATGCGTTGGGGCTGACGGACGGTTTCTTGTCTTCCATGACGGGCTCCATCGAGAGGAATTGCGACACGGGCAACACGCCGGCGACTGTCGCGAGAAATGGCATCGCCGGCATGATCGGCCGCATGTTTCGCACGGCAAAACAGGGGCAAACGTGGCCGCGTGTGGGCGTGAAAAGAAAGCTGCGAATTACTGAAACATTACTGCCGAGCTTCGCTTGAGGTGTCTCGAAACGCATGGCTCATGTGTGTCAACGAAACGAATTCTTCACCCCTTCGGAGACACAAACATGCACGCCAACGACATCGCCTTCGGCATCGAACTCGAAACCACCATGCCCGAAAACGACCCCACGCCGATCGGCGGCTACCACAACGGGTTGCCGGTCTCTTGGCTGCCGGCGGGTTGGAAAGCCGAACGCGATTCGAGCATCATGACGCTTGGACGCGGCCGGAAGGGTTGCGAATTTGTATCGCCGGTCCTCCGCGGGTACGAAGGGCTGCAAAGCGTCATGACCGCGGTCGACGCGATCGCGGCCCGCGGCGGCCGGGTCAACTATTCGACCGGCATTCATGTCACGGTCAGCTTCGGTAACGACGCCGCGGCCCTTTCGCGACTCATCTCGCTGATCGGCAACCACGAACGCGCCATCTACGCTTCGACCGGCACGCGACGCCGCGAACAAAACCGCTGGGCGAAACGGATCAAAGACTACGGCAACAAAGACGCCGCGAAACGCCAATGCGAATCGGACCGCTACCACCTTTTGAATTTGACGCACCTGGCCCGCGGGAAGAACCGCATCGAGATTCGGGCCTTCGCCGGCAGCCTCAACAAAGACAAAATCGCCGGCTACCTGCAACTCGTACTCGGCTTGGTAGAACTCGCCTTGAATAGCAAACGGTGCTCGGGCTGGGACTACGCAAAGAAACCCGGCACAAAATCTTGCTGGGACCGACCGGGTGCCGGCGAAGGCGAAACGGAATTGAACCGGCTCTTCTACCGGCTCGGTTGGACGAAGGGTTGGTACAAGGGCGACCTTCGTAACAAACGGTTCGGCGAACTGACCGCCGGCGACCAAACCTGCGATTGGAAACCGGTCAAAAAGAAGCTTCTCGAAATGGCCCGCAAGTACGACCGGGCGGTTTGACGCCGCCAGGTTTTTGCACGCCGCCAGCCTCTTCGGGCTTGGCGGCTTCAAACTTTCTTTTTTGAAACCGCGAACGATCTCTCCCGTTCGGGTTATGTGACTACTAGGCCGGCACGTTGCGCACCTGTGGCAAAAGCTCCGCCACTGCGGCTACTCGGCCGGCATGAACCGTGTCGCCACACGCGGCGTTTGTCGGCCACGTCGGCGGCATCCAAAAACATGAAAAAACCCTGCGAATTACTGCCGGGATCGGCTTGCTGCGTCTCAAAACGCATGGCTCATGTGTGTCATCGCAAGACGGTTTTTCATTCACCCAAACGGAGAGACAAACATGACGGTTTCCGAACTGATGACGCTTTTGGAAGAGTACCGCGAAACGCACGGCGACGACTGCGAAGTGCGGTTGATGACGCAAGAGAACTGGCCCTTTGAAAACCGCATCGCCGGCGTAACCAGCGGCGCGGAAATGAACGAAGCGAGCGAAGAAGACGCCAGCGAATTCTTCGACGACCAAGACGTCGCCGACGACGCGATGGTCTACATCGTCGAAGGCGGCCAGATTTGCTACGGCAGCAAACGGGCCTGGGAAACCTGCCGCGATTGCTAATCACGGCTGGCAAAAAGAAGTTCGGAAAACATCTCGAATGTTTTCCGAACTTCGCTTGCTGTCGCCGGCGACGCATGGCTCATGTGTGTCACCGAAACGAATTTCATTTCCCTTCCGCAACGGAGACCCGAACATGGCCAACGCAACCAACCGCCAACGCATCGAAGCCGAATACACCGCCGCCCACGTCCGAGCGCTAACGCTTCTCGAAGACTTGCACCAACGCGTCGAGGACACGCCGGCACCGACCGACGACGGGCCGGCGATCGGATGGGACGACGTTGGATCGCTGAAGCATCTTTGCGAACAACTGCAAGATTTGAAGAACCATTTCTCGCCGGATGACGCGGGAAACTAACCCCAAAACCATTTCACTTTTCCTGAACCTAAACAAGGAACCAAACATGCCGCACTACACCGAACAAGACAAGAAGGACGCACGCACGCTGCTCGCCACTATGGAAAAACTCGACAGCCGCGTTCGCCGGCGAATGACCCGAGGAATCTTTTCGGCTTACGAAACGATGACCGACCTGCGCGACGCGATGGACATCGCGATCCGGAAAACGAAGGGTGACGAACGCAGAATTTTGATCGCCGAACTCGACCGAGTCGAAAAGGCGATGCGAGAACTGACCAGCGGAATTTTGCCGGTCATCGTGCCGCCCGACGAAATGAATTGAAAACCCGCGGAATCCTGCCGGACTTCGCTTGATGTCGTTTCGGTTTCATGGCTCATGTGTGTTTCCGAAACGATTCTTCTTTCAACCCAACAAACCGGAGACGCCACCATGGCGAACGCGACCGAGACAAAAACCAAGACACCCGAAACCACCATCCGCGCCGAGCTGGCGAAACTCGAATGGATGATTCCCGACGCCAAACGCGACCTCGCCAAAGCGGCCGAACGATTGGCCGCCCGCGGGATCGCGGCGGTCAAGGAATGCGAAGCGATGATCGCCGAAGAACCGTGTTCGATGGGTTGGACCGAGTTCGCCGAACAAGACGCCCGCCACGCTAGCGAAGCGAAAGCAAAACTCACCGCGCTGTTTGAACGCCGCCAATTGCTGCAGTACTTGATCGACGAAAACGACTGACCGCCGGCGAGTTCGCCGCACCGCAACACGCCGCGACGTTGCCCCAACGCCGCGGCGTTTTCTTGTTCGGGCATGGTTCGCCGGCGAGTTGAAACGACGCCACACGGCGCGTCTGCCGGCCACGTCGGCGGCGTCGAAAAACATTCAAGAAACCAACGAATTGCTTGCCAATTTCGCTTGAGCTGTTTGCAAACCCATGGCTCATGTGTGTCACCGAAACGAATTCTTCATTCCGCAAACGGAAACACACCCATGCAAACCAATTTTGAATACCACTCGCGGCTGCCGCAGTACGAGACGCTCGAAGAGAACGTCGAAGCGGCCCTTCGCATCCTTCGGCAACTGATGTCGGAGGCGGAAGATTTGACCGACATCGAACCCGGCGACAACGAAACCAAAGAAATCCATTTCATGGCTGCCGAGAACCTACACCGAGCCGTCTGGACCGCCGCGAACGAACTCGAAGGAAGGCTTCGGTAGCGAACCAAAACGAAACTTCAAGATTCAAACAACCCAAATTCAGAGAACCAACCAATGCCCAATACCGCCAACCGGCCGACCACCGCCGACCTTTTGTATGCCCGCACCGCCGCGCTTGAACTGATCGAGAAATTGCACACGGCCGTCAAGAACATGCCGATCCTCGAAGCGGCCAACCCCGAAAAGTTCGATCGCTATTTCGGTGAACTGGACGACCTGCACGGCGAAGTCGACGGGTTATTGGTGAAGTTCCAAAAGAATTTCACAGACTGAATTCGCCCGTGTGTCGCGAGTTATCACAGCTTTCCAGAAACATGGAAAAAGGCTGCGAAAAGCTGCCCGAACTCGCTTGAGGTGTTTTCAAAACCATGGTTCATGTGTGTTAACGCCGAACGAACGGCGGCGAACAAACCTTTCCACCGGAGACCAAGAGATGACGAACAAAAAAGAGATTCACGCGGCCAACGAAAAGATCCGAGCACGGTTCGCCGCGGCCTTCGCAACCATGACGCCCGAGCGGGCACAGCGAATTCGCGAAGCGTACTACAAGGCCGCCGAGGGACTGGCGACGCTTTCCGAAGAACTCGAAATGGCCGACGCTGACGCCGGCGAATTGATGAACGGAATCTTGCTCGAAGAGCACTACATCGCCCGGATGGCCTTGGACAAATTCGACGAGAGCGACCTGGGCACCTTTGTCTAACGCCAGCCGCACGGACGCGGCACCGGCGGCCACGGCCCGCCGGTGTCGCCCGCTTGCCGGCATGTTCGGTAAACCATGCCGGCGACCAACCGCCGGCCACACGCGGCAACGTCGCCGGCGAATCAAAACATTGAAAAACATTCCAGAATCCTGTCGGACTTCGCTTGAGCTGTTTGAAAAACCATGGCTCATGTGTGTCACCGCAACACCGCGGTACATAACCAACCAACGCACCGGAGAACGAAACCATGGACTTTTCTTTTGAAGTTGAAAGCTACGCCGGCACAGTCTGGGTCAACGGACGCGACGAGGGCTACTTCGTCACCTTCCACGGCCGCGAATGGGAATTGATTACAGAAGAAAAATACGCCGAACACGGTGACCCAAACCGGCACGTCACGTACGACTCGATCGGTATCAAGCGGTCGGATTGCAGCGAAGCGTTTGACCGCTGGTACGACATGTTTCGCCGGCCAGTCCGCCGACGGGTGCCCCCGGTCATGCGTTGGGTTTGAAAAGCCGAAACGCCGGCTCACCCGCAACGGGCCGGCGTCGCGGCGGGTTGGTGCCCGCCGCCTGACGATGGCAGCCAACCACGAATTATTCCGAACGGAGAGACAAAGATGAAAAAGGCAGACGTAAAGATCGGCGGCGAGTACTTCGCGAAGGTCACCAACAAGAAAGTCACGGTCCGGATCGACGCGGAGAATTCGTCGGGCGGCTGGGACGCGACCAATTTGGCGACCAACAAAAAAGTCCGCATCAAAACCGCCGCCCGGCTTCAATGGCCGGCCCGCGCGGTGACGACGCCGGCAGCCGGTGAACCCAAACGGGTGTTGAAGAAGAAGGCGAAATCGGAAACGCCCGCCGGCGGCGAGAAAAAGCTTTCGTGCGTCAAAGCGGCTTTGCAGGTTTTGGAAACCGCCAGCCAGCCAATGAACTCGCAAGAAATGATCACGGCGATGGTGGAACAAAACCTCTGGGAGAGCCCCGGAGGCAAAACTCCGCACGCGACTTTGTACTCGGCCATTTTGCGCGACCTCAAACGCGGCGACGAAAGCCGGTTTGTCAAAACCGAACGCGGCCGGTTCACGGTGCGGGTTTGAAGGGGAGGCGACGCCATGAAAACGATTGGTGACATACGCGAAATCGAGGATTTGGTTGACGGCGAGACCGCAAAACCGGAAGCCGACATGGGTTACGAGCTGCGGACGATCGCCGGCCGGTTTGAACGCGGGACCGTGGTCGGGATTACCCGCCGCGGCAACCGCATCCTCGCCACAACAACCAACGGACGCGAGTTCGCGGTAACCGGACCGAATGCTCACGTCTTGGTTCCACTTTCCTTCTAGCCGGCGAACGCTTCGCCACTCACGCCCGACGTTGGCCACGGTCGGGCGTTTTCTCGTTGTGCGGCAAACCATGCGGAGCACCGGAGTCGCCCGACACGCGGCGTTTTTCGCGGTCGTTGGCCGGCAATGAAAAACATTCAACATTCCTTGGACTGTTCGCCGGCCTTCGCTTGCTGCGTTGAAAAAGTCATGGCTCCATGTGTCACACGCCAACGGGGCGTTCCGAAAAACTTCTTTCAACGGAGACAAAACATGGACACCAAATTCTACATCAGCGACATCGGCTGCTTTTCGCACCTCGAAGAAGGCGAGAAGGTTTATCCCGAACCGGGTTGCCGCTACGAATGTTGGCGACCGGGAACCGCCGACCGCGAACCCGGCGATGTGAAATGGGTCACGCGACGCGACCACGAACTGTACGCCGAGATGACAACCGGTAACCAATTCCGAATCACCGGCGACAACCCGCATTCGGTCATCCCTTTCTAGCCGGCGACCGCGGCTTCGCGACACACGCCCAACGCCCGCGACTGCCGGGCGTTTTCTCGTTGGACGGCAAACCATGCTGCGCACCGGAGTCGGCCGACACGCGGCGTTTGTTGCGATCGTTGGCCGACGATGAAAAACATTCGAGTTCTTTTGGAATGTTTGCCGGACTTCGCTTGCTGCCGGCGAAACGTCATGGCTCCATGTGTCACACGCAAACCGCGAAACGATTCCTTTCCCAAACGGAGAAACGACATGAAGAACGCCAACGTTCAAACCCTCGCCCCGCGGCCGATCGAACCGGCCGCGGCGTACGACAACGCTCACCAAATTTCACGCGACCTTTTGCAACACATCGAATTGCAACTCGATCGCATGCTGAAACCCGACAACAAGGCGTTGCGTTGGACGCACGTCCGCGCTTTGAACTTGATCAACGCCCAACTTTCTGAAGTTGCCGCGTTGGTGGACGAAACCAACAACGCTCGCAACTGAGAACGCAGCTATGCCAACCATCCCCAAGGCGGGCGACCGGGTCCGCCTGGTTTCGATGACCGACGACCCCGACCCGATTCCCGCCGGCACCGCCGGAACGGTCGCCGGCGTGTATCCGCAAAACGGCTGGACGCAAGTCGATGTTGATTGGGACACCGGCCGGTCATTGATGCTTTCCATTCCACCGGACCGCGTCGAACGTCTCGACGCCGGCCAACATCCGTCTCCCGAAGAACAAGGAAACTGACCCATGTCGACAAGAGCCATCCTCGCCATCCGATTGCCGGACGAAACCATCCTGGCGACGTACCTGCATTTCGACGGCTACCCCGACCACGTGATGCCGATTCTGACCAGCGGCTACGTTGATCCGGACGAAGCCCTTGAACTGATTCAGGCCGGCGAAATCCGATCACTTTCGCCGCGACCGGAACTGCCGAAATACTTTGAAACCAGCCGGCGAACCAACGAATTGAAATCCGCCGATGAATTGATGTCGCTCGCTCAGTACTTGAACGCCGAGCATGTTTACCTGATGACCGAAAAGGGTTGGACGCACCAGGAAGTTTGACGCGACCGCTCATCGCATGTTCTCCTCGCGGGCACCGACCGGGATCGGTGACTCGCCGGTTCGTTCGAGAACCGCTTTTTTGCCGGTGAAGCGTTGGAAGCGGTCCACGATCACGTCGCAGTACGGCGGATCGAGTTCCATCAAGAACGCCTTGCGTCCGGTTTGCTCGGCTCCGATCAACGTCGAACCGCTGCCGCCGAATAGGTCTAGCACGTTCTCGCCGCGGCGCGACGAGTACTGCATCGCCAAGACCGCGAGTTCGGCGGGTTTGCCGGTGAGGTGCTCGAGTTTCTGCGGCGCGATCTTCTTGACGTGCCAAAGGTCGGTGGCGTTGTTCGGCCCGAAGTACTTGTGGCCGGCTCCTTCTTTCCATCCGTAGAACGCCCACTCGTGCGCGCCCATGAAATCTTTTCGCGTCATCACAGGATGTTGCTTGTCCCAGATGATTGCTTGCGAGAAATACAAACCGGCCGCAGCGAGGACAGGCGGATAGTTCGCAATGTTTGAGAACCCACCCCAAATGTAAAACGACCGGCCGGGTTCGAGCACGCGGGTGATGTTGCTGAACCAGGCTTTGAGCAGCCGGTCGAACTCTTCGTCGGAAACAAAGTCGTTTTCCAAAGGCCGGTCCTTCGCCCGCATCTTCTTCGGGCCTTCCTTCGTCTTGCCCTTGCCGGCCTCGAAGGAACTGTTGCCGGCGGCGATCGCGTTCTTGCTTCGCGGTTCAACCTTCACATTGTACGGTGGGTCGGTATTGCAAAGTTGAATCTTCGCGCCGGCCAGAAGTTGATCAAGGTCCTCGACACTGGTCGAGTCGCCGCACATCAATCGGTGGTCACCGAGGATCCAAATGTCGCCGCGCTGCGTGATCGCTTCGTCGGGCGGTTCGGGAACGTCGTCGGGATCAGTCAAACCCTGGTCGACGCCGGGATCGAGCAGTTTCGCCAACTCGTCCGAATCGAAGCCGAGCAATTCGCAATCGAAACCGCTGTCTTGCAACGCTCCGAGTTCGAGTGGCAGCAACTCAAAATCCCACTCCGCGTTTTCGCCGGTGCGGTTGTCGGCGATCCGGTAAGCACGAACCGCTTCGGGTTCCATGTCCGTCGCGACGTGAACCGGGACTTCGGTTAGGCTCAAAACCTTGGCAGCTTTGAATCGCGTATGGCCGACGATGATGACGCCGGCGGTGTCAACAACAATCGGTTGGCGAAAACCGAATTCGTTGATGCTTTGTACGACGTCGGCGACCGCATCGTCGTTGATGCGAGGATTGTTTTCGTAAGGCTTGATTCGATCAAGCGTCCACATTTCGACCTGCATGGCAGAGTCCTTTTCCAAAGGGGAAGAAACGGAAAAGGTTCGGTCGTTGGGTGGTTGGTTCGATGGTTGGGTGGGTTGGCTGGTTCGCTATCTAGATCTGATCCATCCAGTCGTCGCCGACGTGGTCGGGAATGCGTCGTTCTGTGATGGAATTGATCCGAACGGTTTCTCCGTCGCCCCAAACGAGGATCGGCGTTGGAACGCGGACGGCCGCGGCAATGATCGTTTGGGTAATTTCACTGGCGGCTAATTCAAGTCGATCGAAAAACGAAGTTGGTTTCGCTGAAGTCGCCAGAGGTTTGTCTAGCAAGTTTGGCGTTCGAGTTTGAATCGCCTCGATGGCTGGGGTGTCGAAACAGACTGTGTCGTTGTTTTCGTGCTGAGCGACGGGGCTGGGTGGGTACCAAGTGCCATCGAGGATTGCCCAGCGATCGGCGATGGGGGCATAGTGTTTTGCGAAGTTGGAGATGCCTTGGTCGAACCGCCGGCGGATGACTGGTTCGGGGATGTTAAGACCGCCTTGGCGAACTCGGTTGGCGACGCGATCGACGGCGAAGTCAGCGGTCGGTAACCACACGAAGATGAGTTCGATTTGATAGCCGCACTCGTTCTTGAGCCGCGTCAACCGCTGGGCATGGCCGCGGCCGGCGAGCGTTGTTTCAAGAGCGAAGGTTTTGCGTCCGCGAGTGAGTTCCTCAATTCGCCCGAGCATCAAGCGGCCGGCCGGGACCGCCTGTGAGTCTGGATGGAAGGGCGACAAGCCGGCGGCAATTAAGTCTGCGTTAAGGAATTCCCGACAACCGGCAAACGCATGCAAGTAGCTCATCGCAAAGGTTGTTTTGCCGGCACCGTTCGGGCCGGCGATGACATAGACGGTGGGTTGTTGTTCTGCTGGCAATTTCAGTCTCCTATTTCTCGCGTTGGCGGAGACTACCGTTTGTTCAATGGCAGATCAAACCCTTGCCTCGCCGTTGCCAAAGCGTTGCGATTCGTACAACCTTCCGTCATCGTTCCAGTTGCCGAACATCTTGCCGGCGGCGGTCTTGGTGATGAAGTTGCGAAGCCGTTTGTCGAACTCGGTCGGCTGCTTTCGCATCTCTTCGACGTAGCCGATGCGGACTCGTTTGTAGAGATCTGGGAACGACTCGAAATGTCCCCAGGCTTCGGGCTCCGCTTTGAGGGCCGCGACGATGTCTTCGGCGACTGAAAAATTGATCGCAAGGTCTGGCAACGTTGCTTGGCCGGCGTCGGTCATCAAGCCAAGCCGGATCAACCGGCGAGCGCGTTCCTTGTTCAGCTCGGTCCAGTTGCTGCGTTTGCGACGTGGCGTTAGACGCTGGGCTTTCTCGAACTCAGAATACTTCTTGGCGATGCCGTCGATCCAACCGAAACAGATCGCTTCTTCGACCGCGTCGAGGTACTCGACTGATGGCACGTCCAGTCGTTTGTCGAGCAAAAGCCAGATCTCGGTCTTCTCGGTGTGATTTGCTTGTAGCCAGTCACGCCACGCCTTTCGATCGGCCGGTTTAATCGTTTCGGAAATTTGCATTTGATTGGGCATTCGCTTCGCTACATCGCGACGGCTTTGCGTGCTCTAAAAGAAACGCATCGCCGGACTGCTTCCCGGTTGAAAGCCCAACTCGGTAAGTTCGCTCTCGATTGATTTGATGCGTTCCAAAATCGTGTCACGGTCTGCAAGTTCTTGGCCGAGCGTGTACTGGATTTCACCACCCAGCCTTGACTGAGCATATCGAACAGCTTGGTCCATCCGTTCGGCGACGATCGTGGGAAATGCCGTTCGAGGAACGTTGAACAAGAAGATGAGACCTTGCGTTCGAGTCTGGTCAGCGGCAATTTGTTCAGGGATGAAATAGCCCGGCGGGGTTGATGACTCGACACTGAAGAAGTAGTCCCCACCGACTTCCGATTCGTTGATCCAATGGAAGCAATCCATATCGCCCCACTGCAAGCCTAGGCAAAGCATTACATCCCAGATGTCGCGTCCTTCAAAGAGCTTTGGTTCGGGTGCGTCAAGGTAGATCGCGAAGCGTTTGTCGAACTTCTCGCTGAGCTTTGAGAGACGGCTTGATTTTGCTGCAGCGTCCTTCGCGGAAAGTGCCGGTATCACCTTCACTTCGCCAACGACGGGTTGGAGTGCTTCGGAAACGGCTCCTATCCGTTTTTGAAATTCAATTGCCGACGTTACCTGGGGATCTCTTTGCCTGGACGCGTAGTAACGCCAAGCGAGTTTTAGTCCCGTGACTTTTTCAGGCCCGTCCGAAGAAATCAAGAACGTCCAAAATCCAGTTTTGAAGTCCTTTCCGTACAAAGAGACCCTTCCGAAACACTCTCGAAATGATTCTCCGAAGGCTTCAGACAAAACTTTTGGGTCAATGGGACCATCGTCTAGGAACGCGACATCCAGAACCCATTCGCTGGCCGCCTCAGGCAAGTATTCATCACGCTCGCAGGGCTCCGCCTCCATGCTGTCTACATCAATGACGCCAAGTAAACGGGAGACGTCTTCTGATCCTGATGTCGGAAGCACGGACGCGGCACGTTTACCGCTCTCGCTCGAGGTCGATAAGAAGAATTCACCAAACTCATCTCGTTCAGTTGACATCGGTTTTTCCTCGGTTGAACATCCAGTGCCAGCAATCAAGGCAGCCATTGCGGAGAACTTTATTCCCGCCGATATTCGGCCAGCCAATCGTTTGAAGTAATTCATGACGAGAATATATCAGCTTGGTTGACGTCTTACGGCTTCGTTCGGACAAGCGAAACAAACTGTGCCTAATACCGCCGCTGTTCCCGCGGCCCTGACCAGAGAACGGATTGGCCGGGAGTACCTAAACGTCTCGGGTGTGGCCGCACACCGCGGCGTCGGTCGCGTCCTCGCGGGCCGCTGCGTCGAAGGCGGCGTTGGCTTCGATGGCGTGGGCGTGGGCCGGCGTGTTGCGGCGTGGGGCGAACTCGCCGCACCAATCGCACGCGATCACGATCGGGAACTCGGCGTAGTTCACCGAGGCTTCGCGGTTGCCATGGTCGCATACCGGCGGGAGACGTCGGCACTCGCCTTTCTCACATTCTTCTTCGGGCGGTTGGTCGCGATCTAAGAGTGGCGACGTGTCAAAGAAGCGGCAATCCCAGCACGACGGTTCGGGCTGATTTGGAATACCGCAATTCATCAATTCATCCTCAGGGCTCTTATGTGGACGCGTGGATGTTGGCGTACACGTGCTTGTCTGATGAATTGATGAATTATTATTTGTGTTATACAAAGTGCTTGTCTCCTTGAACTTACGGCGATTTGTGAGTTGGTGGGATTTAGTGCGGTGTTTCAATTCCGCAACGTGGTTTTGGTCTGCGTGAACGCTGCCTGGCGAGTGGATCGGTTGAGGCATTCGTTTCCTCAGTTTTCAACCAGCCGGTAGACGAAGCCCGGACGTGTCTTTGAATCAGAGGGCTGACGGACGACTAGGCGTTGGGTGTCGAGCAGCTTGATGACCTCTTTGTGGTCGCTCGGTTTCCATGGCAACCGCCGCGTCAATTCCCACTCGGGCATCGGCTTGTCGCCGCGTTTGGCTTTCCACTTCTTCAGTTGCCTGACCACGGCTTTCGCCATCGCGTCGAAGTCGTTGTGGCTGACGTGATCGCTTGCCATGAACAACATGCGTCGCGTTTGGTGCTCGACGACCTCGATGGCCCAGCGAGCCGATTCGCCGTCGATGACTGGCTCGCGACAACGACGACTGACGGCGTGCAACAGTGCCAGCTTTCGCGTTTGTTCGCTAACGCGTCCCCAAACGGTCGTGCCCACCGAATCGTTCGACTCCTCAGCTTTCTCGTATTGGGTCTCTGCGTCCACGCGGGCATCGACCAACAACCGCGACGCATCCGCATCGTGCGGGACGATCGCGGGTGTCGGGCTCCAGTCTACGAGGTTGCCGGCACCGGGGCGGAAGTTCTCCCACCACTCGGCAGTTGCCAAGATCGAATCGGGGATGTCAAGGATCTTTGGTTCCTGGCCTTTGCCGCGTTTGCCACACTCGAAGATCAACATGCGGGCGAACAAGCCGTTGGTGAGCATGCGTTCGGACAAGGTCTCGTAGTAGTGGTTCGGGATCGCGGTGCCGAAGATCACTAGGTTTGGTTGGTTGATCACGCCGGCGGCTTCCTTTCCCGCTTTGCGTCGCATCGGATAGACGCTGTTGGCAGACGAGTACATCGTCAACAGCGTTGTCATGATCTGTTCGTGCCGGGCGTCTTTCGATTTGTTGATCGACTGAAGCAGTCCGTCGATCTCGTCGGTTTGAAACAACATCGACGGGGTCATGTGAAGCGAATCTTGAATGCCCTCGCCGGACGCGAATCGTTCGCCGGTGCAATCGGCGAGACCGACACTTTGCAGAATCCGAATGTTGAGCTTCCGCGGCCAATCTTTGCCGGCCGCCGAATGAGCAAGCCCCAGCAGATAGAGGTTCGTGCGGTTGTCGCCGGGGTCACGCACGCGGCGGCCGGCGAGCATGGCCAGCAGCGACAACGCTCCGCAGAACCCCATCACCGGGTTCGGGTACGGTGCTGTGTCGAGGCAATGGTCCATGACCTCGTTGACGAAGCCTGGCATGCGAAGCAAACGATCAGGAAGGACGCCCGGATCAACGACGACGGGAGGCGGCTCCGGGGCAGGCTCGTCGTCCTCAACCACCCTCGGCTTTGCGAGTAATTTGCTGAGGTCAACGTCATCGGCCGGTTCGATCGGCCCGATATCGCGGAGCCATCCGAACGGGCGGTCGTGCGACTTGGTCGCGGCTTGGTTGATCTTGTGTTGCAGTTCGCGATCGGACCATGGCGGTGTGCATCGTGGGTTGTAATCGGTTTGCAGGATCGCCAACGCTCGATCGGAGTCGATGCCGAAGCCGTGAACCAGTGCGGTCGCGGCGGCGAAGGTTTGCGAGTGACCGCTGCTACCGGAAACCGCCGGCGGCATGGCGTTCAAGTAAGCGATAGCACGTTGTTCCACGTCGCCATCGGCTGCCGATCGCGGTGCCTGGATCGGCAGTTTGATCGGTGCCGGCACACCTCGTTTGACAATCACCGCGTCGGCGAGTGCTTTCACGCACGCGGCCAACATGGGTGCAGGAACGATTGCGGGGTCACCATCGAGAATATCGTAGGGTTCGCCATCGGGATGGATGCTTGGGCCGACGACGGTTTGCCCGCCGGTCGATCGCAACTCGGCAATCATCGAACCGTCGTTTGGGTCGGTGTGCTTTTCAGTCGTCGCGCCGACTGCGATGTACCAACGATGTGATCGCGGTGCTGATGGGCGACCGGTGATGGCTGGAGTTAGTGGCAGGTAGCTGTCGGCCAATTCGATCGCTTCGGGGCAATCGAGATCCACGTCTACGAGCCATCCTGACGGTTCACCTAAGATGATGCCAAGATTATCTTTCGCCGAAAAAGATGTCTTGATGTCATCGGCTTCGATGCGAACATTCGGCCAATCGTTCCGCACCGGCGACTTCGACCGCGGGCGCAGCGGCACGCAGTACCAGCCACGCTGGCGATAGATCGCGACTTGCGACCGGACGTCGATTGGGATCGCTGGCGTCATTGGTTATCCTAACGACAGCCAAAATGGATACAAAAATGAGCAAAACAAATTATCGAGCAATCATTCAAAACGGCGTTGCTGTTCCAGTGGAGCCATTTGACCTTGCTGACGGAACGGAAGTTGTCGTGAGCGTTCCGGCCGTGGAGGTCGAAAGCGAAACGGATCCGAATCAAAAAGAGATCTTTGAGATACTGTCGCGTCGTCACATCAGCGGGCAAACAGATACGGCCGCCCGGCACAATGAACACCAGTCGTGATGCGTGTATTTCTGAATTCAAAACGGAGCCTCTTCTAACGCGGCGTTCGTGGTCTCACCCAGCGTCTGTTTGATGATGCGGTCGTATTTTTGGCCGGCGATCGAGCGGACGGTGATCGTCTCGGGGGCAGCGAGGAGTCCGGCGTCGGCCAGGTCGAGGGCTTCCTCGGCGTTGGTTGGGCATGGATCAAGACATCGTTCGCTCCACCATGCTTCGGCTTTGCGGCGGGCGTAGCCGGCGTGTTCGATGCAGATGAATTCGCTCTGCCATTTGTCGAGGCCGATCATGTAGTCGACTCGCAAGCATCGCGGGGCGTCTTCGTCGGCGTCGCGTTTGCGGTGAATACGATAGATCACGTCTTGGACGTCGTAGTCGGTGTCGGTGACCTCGCCGGAGAGCACTCCGGCTTCGCTGGCTTTGGCATCGTGGGCTTCGCGGTCCGGTGGCGGAAATGGATGACCGCACTCGGGACAGTTCGCATAGCCGCATGCGACCAGAGCGTGACACTTCTCGCATTCTTTCGCCGGCGGCTCTTGGCCGGGGCGAGCGGCTTTGTCCTTGGGTTTAATTTGGTCGATCGGTCCGTGACGTTCAATGTTGCCGCCGAAGTCGAGGACCAGACAGTTCTGTTTGTCAGGATGCAGCCGAAAGCCGCGGCCTACGCATTGGTAAAGCAGGCCCGGTGACATCGTTGGACGAAGCATCACGACGCAATCGACTCGCGGTGCGTCGAAGCCTGTCGTGAGGACGTTGACGTTGCAGAGGAAACGCAACGGTTCGTCGGCCAATAGTGATGTCGGTTGATCGCCACGGAAACGAGCGAGCAATTCGTCGCGTTCGTCCGCGGGCGTTTGTCCTGTGACGAAGCCGCATTCGATGTTGTGGTTGTCTCGCAATGCTTCGACGACTTGCCGCCCGTGGGCCACCGACGACGCAAAGATCAACACCGCCCGGCGATCGGCTGTTAGCTCGACGATCTCGGCACACGCGGCCGACACGAGGGCGTCGTCGCCCGCCAAACGATCAACTTCGTCCGCGACAAACTCGCCGGCACGAAGGTGAACGCTTGAAAAATCCGCTCGGTTAATGCCGGCTTTGGAAACAAGCGGGCAGAGGTAACCGTCGCGGATCAGTTCTTTGATTCCGATCTCGTAGCAAATGCTGTTGAGGAAATGATCGGGCGAACAGATCATGCCGGAATCAAGGCGGAACGGCGTCGCGGTCAGACCAATGACTCGAACGTTCGGATTGATGACTTTGCAATCGGCCAAGAACTGCCGATACATGCCATCGCCCTTTTTCGAGATCAGGTGGGCTTCATCGACGACGATCAAATCGAACGGATCGACGTCGCACGCACGCTTGTAAACGCTCTGGATGCCGGCGACTAACACGGGAGTGTTCGTGTCTCGCTTCTTCAGGCCAGCGGAATACAAACCAACGTTGATGTCGGAGCAAAGCCGGCGCACTTTGTCGGCGTTTTGTTCCAGCAACTCTTTGACGTGAGCCAAGATCAGAACGCGGCCGTTCCACTGGTTCACAGCGTCCGACGCGATCTTCGCGAGCACGAGTGACTTGCCGGCACCGGTGGGCAGCACGGCGACCGGGTTGTCGTCGCGGTTGCGAAGATGATCGTAGACTGCGTCCACGGCGTTTTGTTGATAGGTTCGTAGCTTCACTGGTGGTTTAGCTTGCGGTAGGTTGGCTTGATAACTGGAGAAACAAAATGAACGTGGAAGAAATGATTGCGACGATTCAGCGAATGGACCCGAAGGACCAAGTGCTGATTGCATCGAGGGTGCTGGATGAACTCTGCCTTTCAGGTCGATTTCCTCTTTCGGATGAGGCGAAGGCGGAACTGGATCGCAGGGAGCAGGAACTTCTTGCGAATCCGTCCAGAGGACAGACGTGGGAAGAAGTGCAAAAGGAACTGGGTTGGTCGAGTTCATCCGATGGCGAAGAAGCCGATGAACGTTGAGTCGTCACAACGCCCTCCCGCTTTGTCGTTTACCGAGCCAAGTGGGAACGGCGTTGGGTGACATCTCTCGTTGCTCTTGGTTGCAATCGCCGCAGATTCGATTCGCCGGTCCTGTTGACTCGAACGACTGATGGCATTGCAGACAGATGCGATTCGCGGTCGCTTGTTGCTCGGTGTCGATTTCGGCGATCCAGACAATCGCTTTGCCTTCGGGCTTCTCGACTTTCCGCTCAACGCCGGCCTTCATCTCGGCTTTCGTTCGTCGTTTGGGCTTTTCCTTCTTCTCCGGAACGATCTTCTCGATTGCCAGACGCATGACTTGGCTGTCGTCCAGGAACGCACCGCCCCACTGCAACGAATCGAGCATCGCTTTGAGGACGTTGTCGATGTCGCGTCGGCGACGGTCGGGCATGTGCAATTCGATGTCAACCGACAACGGTCCTTCGAGTGTTTCGATTCGTTTGTTGCGAAGGTAGACGCTGACGGCGGCGCGGTACTCGCGGCCCTTCTTGGAGATCAACACACGCTGGCCGACGTGTCGCCAGTAGTGGTTGATGGTCGGTGGATAAGGCAGTTTCAGTTTCAACATGATGCAGCTTCATCGAGTGGGCGAACAAAAAACGCCCGGCCGGCAATCCGTGCCGGCCGAGCGTCAGGCTTGGAAGCGATCCAAAAGAGGCCGCGGCTATCGCTTCCAAGGGGCGTCCGTGCCACTGATCTGTGAGGCCGGCTTCGGTTCGACGGTCGCGCCGACCTTGGCGTAGCCCTTCACTTCGTTTTGCAACTCGCCGGTGTCGTTGCGGCGTTTCAACTTCACCGTCAGCACACACGGCAAGTTGTGCAGGTCCGTCGAATCCGAGGGCACCAAGACGCCGACGGATCGGCAGATCGCGGACAACTCCCGGCGGGCGATGTCCACCGCGGTCGCGTTGGGGTTGTCGAGGTTGAGTCGCACCCAGAGAAGACGGTTTGCGTACTCTCCCTCCACGATCTGAAAAACAAGCTGCAAGTAGTTTCCCGTGCCGGCTTTCGTCGGCTTCATTTCGCTGTCGGTGATCACCGCGACGTACTTGCCGTCGGGGATCGGTTCCATGTCGTTGGATGGTTCGACGGTGTTGGCATCAAAGCCTTGAAGGTTGGCCATAATTGAGTCTTTAGTCCCTAGTCTGGAGTCTGTAGAAAGAAGGTTGGTTAAGTCGTTTAGTTGGTCGTCATCGCACCGACAAATGCCGGCCAGGACAGCGGCAATTCTTCGGCGATGCCGTAGCGGTTCTTCGCCACGCATGTCGGCGAACCGTAAGCACGCACCACGCGTTCGCCGCCTTCTTTGCCGATGGCGTGAGCGATCGTGCGTTTACGGTTGAATCCGCCGTCTTCGGTTTGCGTTCGCATCTTGCGAGTGGCAAACAACACCGCGTCGCACCACTCTTTGATGAGAGCCGCGGCATGCTTGTGAAGCCGCGGCGAATAGCGGTCATAGGGTGAAGATTCCGGATCCTCGAAACGCTCGACCTTGGAATGAGCGATCAACACGATCACCATTCCGCGAGACCGGAGCGTTCCGAGCAGATCCAGCACGTCACGCCACAAAGAGAGGGCGTGCATGTAACCACGTGCGTACCCGCCGTCGACCTTCTCGATCGACTCGACGGCGTACTGCTGACAGAGCTTGTCCCAGACAAGACGCTCGAGCCAATCGAGCGAATCAATCACGACGGATTCGTAATCGTGCTTTTCGTTGGCGAGCGTCTTCAACGCCGCGACGACATCATCAAACGTCGTCGCCAGCGGAAAGCGGTCACAGTCGATCTCATCCAGCCCATCTTCGGTTTGAATGAAGATCGGCTTCGGTGCTTCACTGCCAAACGTCGACTTGCCGATGCCTTCGACGCCGTAAAGCAGAACTCGGGGTGGTTTGGATTGTTTGCCGCGTTGGATCGTTTCAAGCATTGTGGTTGTCTCCGTGATAGGTGTGGTTGATTCGGTAGCGTTCGGCGACGTCGCTGTGGATGTTGGCTCCGTTGCGACGGCTGCCGTTGTTGTCGTTTGGGTAGAGCGGTGTGCTGACGCAGTCATCGCAAGTCGGATACTTTGATCGGATTGAAAGCATCGCTTTGCCGCACCGCCAGCAATGTGTTGGTTGCGGTGATTTCACAGCGAAGTAATTTGTTCGACATCGAAATTGCCATCGCGATCGGACGTCACGAGGTAATGCTTCCAGTCGACTTGGACGACGAACCGTTGTTCGCTACCAAGTCGTTTGCGGAGCGACCGACACGCACTCGTAAACTCACGTGACGACTCGTTGAAACGTTCGGCCGATCGCAGGTAGCGTCCGACGGCGAGTGACAAACCCACTCGCTTTTCAATGTCCAATCCGTCCATGGAAACTCCGACGAGAAGCAAATCGTGTGAGCCGCGAAGTGCGACTCGCCTACCAGTCACTTAATCCGTTGGCCCGTTTTCGTGATCGCTCTGGTCGTCAAAATTCAGTCCGAGTGCAGCAAAGTGTTCGCCGATTTCCCGCAATTGACGGGTGTAAGCACGCTGCGAAATTTTCAAGATTTCTGTCGCTTCGACACGCCTGTGAATCATCAAACTGCGAGCCAATGGTTGCAGTTCCGTCGGCAGCGACTCGATGGCATTGCGGACGTCGATCGCCAAGCGGATGTCGGCGTTTGGGTCGCGTGATTCACGTCCCAGACGACGATCACGGTCGGTCGGCGTGAGCGTTTCCTGAATCGTCGTCGCCTCGCAACCGCGTCCGATCGTGTCCGCCGTCGACTTGACGCCGCCGAACGAGGCCGGCAATCGACGCTTGCGAACGCGATCTCTTTGAAGCGTGCAGACGCGAGACCGAATGACACGATTGATGAACGTGTTCAGAGTGCTTTTGTCTGGATCAAACGAGCCGGCTTGCCTCAGCAAGAACAGCGTCAGCTCTTGTTCGATGTCCTCGCGTTCGTCGCCCGCGAACTCCGGTTTTTCGCAGAGCTCGATCGCTTTGACGCGAACCATCCGCATCGCATAAGCGTTGACGACATCGGGCGTGGGCGTATCCGTGGTTTGGCGTTTGGCCATGAAGAATCCCTCCGGCTGAGGGAATTCACCGGCCGCATCCGATGACAACAGAAACCACGCCGGCGACTCTCCATGAATCGCCAGACCCGCGGGCCGACATCGTGCGGCCGAGTCTCGATTCCTCAGCCGCGGATGGGGCCACACAAGTCGTGTGAGATATCCACAAACGGTGTGATCGCGGAAACTTCAGGGCAAATTGGTCAGAGCATCCAGGCGTAGTCGCGGTCCGGCCGGTAAGCCAACGTGGAACCGCGAGTGATGGCCGATGCCAGGTGGTTGGCCAGCGATTCGTGGTGCTTGCGGATCTTCTTGATGTCGCGAGTGATGTTTTGCGAAACGGTGTTGGCGGTCCGCGTCGCATCGGATCGTTTGCGGATTCGACCGCCCAGACCTTTCGCCGATCCAATCTCTTTGGCGATTGCGGCTTGCTCGTTTTGCAAAGCCGTTTGTTCGGCCAAGTCGTTGTTGCGTTTGGCGATGTCCAGCTCGCACGCGATCTCTCGAACCCGTTGCTCGTATCGCTGCAACGATTCCTCGTCGACGACCTCTTCATCCACTCCGCCAGATCGTCTCGCGTCCGTGCCAACACGCAACGCCTCCAACTCAGTCGCTTCAATTGGTTTATTCGGCTGAGCCAACAACGCCGCGATGTACCAAGTGCCCGCCGTCTCCGGCATCATGTGACGTTGACCATCGAACCACATCTCGCGAATGTCACCGACCAGATGAAACGTGTTGCGTTGCAGCGGTTCCGTCGTTGCAATGCCGAGTGCCAACGACATCTGCCGCTGCGAATCACTCGCTTCGACAAACCGACCGGTCGAGTCAAGAGTCAGCAAAGAATCCAACGACATCATCACGCCATCGGTCGCCTTCAAAATCGCATCGACCGCGTGCGTTTTGATTCGGGCGGTGGGATGCAGCACCAGATACGGCTGCCTTGCATGAGCGGCGATGTTGGTCAGTGCGGACATTGCCAGCGACGCCGAACCGCGCAGGCACAGATACACTGGTCGCCCACCGAGTTCGATCGACAAGTCACCGACTTTGGTTTCATGCAATGTGCGGCCAACCCGTTCATGCTGCACCGCAATTTCCAAAACGCCAGCGATTTCTCGACTGAAACGCCGCACGTCCCATCGCCAGCACACGATGTCGTCCGGTGTCAGCTCCACCGCCACGCCGGAATCATCGTCCATCGCGGTGACACCAAACGTGTCCGCGACGACGCGAAAACGCCGCCCTGACTCGCTCGGATAGCTCGCCGCGTTGCGATCCGTTGCCACCAAAAAGCGGCGAAGCGACTCGAACTCCGTTCCAAGCCGCATTCGCCACCAAGGCAAAACGTCCGTCAGCTCGCCAGCCGATTCAAACGTTCGCCAAAGATTCATTCTTCGTCGCCACCTTGGGCTTTTGTCGCGGCACAATGAACCCACGCTCACGCATCCAAGCTTCCAGCGTCACGGCGTCCTCATCACGTGTGTAGCTGGCAACGTTGCCCTGGCAAATCGACACCGACCGCGGAGTGCGATTGTCGGTGAACGTGACGCTCAACACCGCTTCGGCGATCTCATCTTGCGTCTCCAACGTTTGGCCGCTCGCTTCCAAGTACTCAAACAAGTCTGCCGCGCCCTTGATCTCGTACGGATCACCAGGACCATCCGGGCGTATCAACACTCGCTGCAACACCACGTTGTCGATTCCAGGAAAACTGTTGACCGCCAACGCATCCACACCCAATTCGACCAGCGGTGCGAGCGAATACTTCGTGCTGCCGGGGAACCGATTCGGGTCGTCGTACAGAAGCTTGCCGAAATAGAACCGGAACAACTCCTTCGCCCGCTTCATGTCGGTGTTCATCGTCAATTCGCTGTTCAGCAAATCAAGAGCAACGGTCGCGTACAATCGCGGACGCAACAATTTGGTCGTCACGTCATCGCCTTCAACGGTCTCGATCCGATCGTACAATCCTCCATGAGCGATCGTGAACTCCCACTTGTCGTCCATGTAAGTCGTGAAGACCTTGCAATGTCGATCGCGATGGTTCTCGATGTAGAACGCTGAAAAATCTTGTTCCATCTTCTTGATCGCTGCGGCCGTTGGCTTGACCGGTTGCTTGTCGGGACCGTGACTGGGAAAACAATCACGACGTCGACGACGGCGCAGCACCAACCGCGAATGCATCTTTTCGACCAGCGTCGGGTTGACCATCCAAACGCGAAACACAAAGTCGGCCGGCGTCATCGCTTCGTTGGAATAGATGACGACTCCCTCTTCGTTTGCGGCCAGCAACAGAACGTCCATCGCTCGTTGCGTGGACATTTCGTGCAGCACGTAAAGCTGATCGACCAGAGTCGCGGGCATCCGCTGAGTCGGGTTGCGGAGGATCTCAATCAGTCGGTCGTAGTCGAGTGACTCGGCCCGTTTGTCGGTCGGGATTTTCAGTCCGCGGGTCTCCAGATACTTGGTGTGTGGGCGCAGCAGGTTGCAGAGATTGACGGGGGCGATGGATCGCAGTGTCTCGATGTTGGTGAAGCGAGTGAGGTTGAACGTTGACATAAAAACACGGAGCTCTTTCGTGAGCGGGTCACTTCCTTGGGCGGATGATTGCCAGCGGGTCCAGCTTGCTAGCAAAACGAGTGGTTTCATCCGCATTGAACGCAGCCCCCTGGACACGTTTGGTCACGGGGTCTGGGAAAGATCCTCCGGAAATGCCGAAAATACAGCAAAAACCGGGGCGGAAAATTTTCGGCGACGAACGCGGAAATCCGGTTGACGCCCCATCGGCGAACATGACTTCGCACGCAATCGGCAACTACGCATCCTCGGAATCGTCCGCCGACTGGCATCTACCGCAGGCGACCGATGTCAGCCGTTGCGTCCGTCTTCGAGGGCATCTTTCAGGATTCTCACTCCGCCCCACACCACAACGGCGGCGATCAGGATGCCGATAACCAGGTCGGGAATCTGCGAGCCGCTGAGCTTCACGATTAGGCCGGAGATGATGACGCCGATGTTGGCGATCACATCGTTGGCGGAGAAAATGTAGGAGGCGCGGAAGTTGACGTCACCGCCTTTGTGCTTGGCGATCAGACGCAGGCAATACGAATTGGCGATCAGTGCGACGACACCCATTCCCATCATCAAGAGACCAACAGGTTCGCCGCCGCTAACGAATCGTCGGCCAGCCTCGACGAGAACACCGATGCCCAAAATTAGTTGCAACACTCCGCTGGCGGTTGCCGCACCACGTCGGATGCGGGCTGCTCGACCGACGGCGTAGAGGCTGATCGCGTAGACGCTCGCGTCAGCCAACATGTCTAGCGAGTCCGCAACCAGACCCGTCGAACCGGCAACGATCCCGACGACGATCTCCGTTAAGAACATCGCCGCGTTGATGACCAGAACGACGCGCAGCGTACTTCGCTGTGCGTCGTTCTCGGCTTCCAATTCGCATCCGCAATCGGCCATGTCTATTCCGTCGGTTGAGGTGGCTGCTCTCCGAACTTGGCTTCGTAGCGAGCGGCGAACTGGGTGAAGTTGTCGGGATTACAGGTGAAGCATTGCGAGTCAGGTCGATTGTGTTCGTCACACCAATCGCCTTTCTCTTTAAAGTCGCCGACCAAGCTCGTGTCGCACAAAGGACATTCCTCTTCGGGGACGCCGTGTTCGACGCACCACCATCCGCTGTGATCGCCCATCGACACTTCGGCAACCGGCTCTTCCGTCGCCGGTGCTTCGTTGCTGCTGCCGCAGCCCGTTACGCCGACGAACAACAAGGCTGCAACCGCAAACGACATTCCATAGATCAAACGCATTTCATTTCCTTTGTGTAGAGACTTCTTATTTCGTTCCGACCCCGAAACGTTCGGGGTCGGTTGCGACGCCATCAGCGCCGCGTGGTTCGTAAACATGCCCATTGCTTTGATGGGCATTGACGCCTTCGCCGGACAATTTGTCATTCGAGATCGGCGATTGAAAAACCATGTAAAGCACTCGCAGGACCAGCAACGACATCACCATCGCGCTGATCACGCCACCGATAACCACCGTGGCCAGCGGACGTTGCACTTCCGCGCCCATGCCGGTGCTGAACGCCATCGGGACGAAGCCCAAAGCCGCGACCAGCGTCGTCATCAACACGGGCCGCAGTCGCGTCAACGCCGCTTCCTCGACTGCCTTTTCCAAACCGAGTCCACGCTGTCGCAACGCTCGGATCGTCGACACCAACAACATGTCATCCAGCACCGCAACGCCCGACAACGCGACGAACCCGATGGCCGCCGAGATCGAAAACGGCATGTCTCGCAGCCACAGCGCGATGATGCCGCCGGTCCACGCGAACGGGATGCCTGTGAAGACGCGGACGGTGTCGACGATGTTTCCATAAGTCATGTAAAGCAACGAAAAGATCAGCACGAGCGCGACGGGCACGACGATCATCAAGCGATGTCTGGCCCGAATCATGTTCTCGAATTGCCCACCGAACTCGACGTAATATCGAGCCGAGGGCATCACAATCTGTTCGTCAATCTTGCGGCGTGCTTCTGCGACGAAGCTGCCCACATCGCGGCCTCGAACGTTGACCGACACCGTGACGCGGCGTTGGCCCCACTCGCGAGCGATCTGCGACGGACCGGTGGTAACATCCACGTCAGCCAAGCGGCCCAACGGAATTTGCTCGCCGCGCGGCGTCGTGATCGGGATCATTCGGATCGACTCTGGGTCACCGCGGTACTCGTCCGGCAAACGAACAGTCAATGGAAACCGCAACTGACCTTCAAACACATCGCCGACCGGACGGTTGCCGATCGCTTCGACAATGTTCAACACCGCACTGGCAGGAACGCCGTAGCGAGCGATCTCGTCCTGCCGGATTTTGATTTGCAACATCGGTTGGCCAGTCAACTGCGTCGCACCGACGTCGGCCGCACCATCAACGGTCAACAACACGCGTTCGATTTCAGCAGCCTTCTCGGACAGCACATCCAAATCGTCGCCGTATAGCTTGACCGCGATGTCGGATCGACTGCCGGTACCGAGTTCATCCAGTCGTAGCTTGATCGGTTGCGTGTAAGCCAATCGTTGGCCGGGCAAGTCGCGGAGTGTTTCCTCGAACAATCGAGTCAGCTCGGCTTGCGTGCTCGCTTTCTGCCACTGCGAACGCGGACGCAGCGTGATGAACACGTCGGTCAGTTCGAGTCCCATCGGATCGGTCGCAATTTCCGCCGAACCAATGCGACTCCAAACGTGAGTGACCTCGTCGGGAAAAGAGTCCAGCAACGCCTTTTCCATTCGCGTATTGAACTGAATCGAATCGTCCAGCTCCGTGCCGGCTAGTCGCACCACATTGATCGCGACAGCACCTTCGCTTAGCTGAGGCATGAACTCAGTGCCCAGGTTGGGTGCGATCATGCCAAACGCGACGACCAGCACCGCCAACGCGAAACTGATCACCGCGATCCGTTGGTGCATCGTGAAGTGCAAAATCGGACGGTAGATGCGTTTGAGCATTCGCACCAGCAACGGCTCGTGATGACTGATCTTCTTCGGCAACAGCAAACTGGCGAGCACCGGCATCAATGTCATCGACAACAGCATCGAACCGGCAAGCGCGAAGATGACCGTCAACGCCATCGGCCGAAACATCTTGCCCTCGAC
>NZ_LWSK01000070.1 GCF_001642955.1 Rubripirellula obstinata
GAGCATTGGTAGCCGCCAGTTGTGATTCCGCCGGGACAAGCCCGCAACGGAAATCGATCGAGTTGCCTCCTACGATTCGAATGGCCGCATTGGACTGAAAGCGGAACAAATTCTTAATTGCAAAATAATATGTCAATACCAAAGATTTAGCGGCCCAGGCGATGCCCACGCGGCTAAACAAAACAATGGGTTTTTACTGGATAAAAACTCTTCACGGCGTTGATGCCTGTCCCCGTGATTCCTGTCCCCGTGATTCCACCGTATTTCAAACGCTGTATCGAAAATTGATGGGTGCATCGATATCGGGATGCAGGCTCTGGTGGACGGGACATTTTCTCGCCGCGGCTTCGATCCGTAACCGCATCGACGGATCGTCGACGACCCCCGCCGGAATAGTCACGGTCGTTTTCAGCGCCCCGATCCGGCGAACTGGATTTGCGATCATTTCCTTGACCACATGAACCTGCATGCCTTCCAGGTTCAACTGATGCCGATCAGCCATCAGCCCCACAATCGTCATCACGCAGGTCCCCAGCGCCGTGCCCACCAAATCGGTCGGCGAAAACGAACCGCCGCTGCCGCCGTTGTCCACCGGCGCATCGGTGTGCAGCGTCATTCCGCTGGGGCCGTGCGTCGCATCGCAACGTAGCTTGCCGGAGTAAACCGCTTTTATCTCAACTGACATTTCAAGAAACCTAAAAACTAAAATCCAAAACCTATTCTGTCTTATTCCGATTACGTCTTAGTTGCCCGCACGCCGCATCGATCTCGCCGCCTTTGCGTTGCCGAAACATCACGTTGACGCCGCCGTCTTCCAACACACGCCGAAAATCGGCGATCGATTGCCGCGTTGGTTCGTGGTACGGCAAACCCTCGACTGGATTGTAAGGAATCACATTCAACAGCACGTTGCGATCCTTCAACAGCGTCACCAGTTCATGCGATTCCAGCGATGAATCGTTCAAGCCGCCCAGCAACACATACTCAAACGTCAACCGTCGGCCGTTGGTTTGAAAATAACGATCCGCAGATTCCAAAACCGCTTGGACGCCGATTTTGTCATTCACGGGAACCAATTTGGTTCGCAGTTCATCATTGGGCGCGTGCAAACTAACCGCCAAGTTGTAAGGCACACCGCTGCTGGCCAACCGATCGATCGCTGGCGGCAATCCGACCGTGCTGATCGTGATTCGCCGCGGGCTGATTCCTAGACCCTCCTCGCTGCGTGCCATCGCCAGCGCGCCGAGCACGCGGTCCAGGTTCGCCAGCGGTTCGCCCATGCCCATCATCACGATATGACTGAGCCGTTCTTCCGAATCTAATCGTGCCTGTAACCGCAGCATCTGTTCCAAAATTTCGCCGCGAGTCAAATTGCGATCAACGCCGTCGAGTCCGCTGGCGCAGAAAACGCATCCCATCGCACAACCGACTTGGCTGGAAACACAGATGCTTCGCCGCGGCCCGTCACGCAACAACACACACTCGACCTCGCCGCCATCCGCCAAACGAACCAACAACTTGTCAGTCCCATCGCTGGACGTTTGCGCGACAACTTCCTTGGCATTCCAAATCTGAAACGACTCAGCCAACTCTTCGCGAAGCGGCTTGGGCAGATTGTTCATGTCCGCAAAGTCGTGAACCCGTTGCTGGTAGACCCAATTGAGAATCTGTTTTGACCGAAACTTGGGATATCCCTTATCCGTCAACCAAGTCGTCAACTCTTCCGCGGACAGGTCCAGCAGATGCTTCCTCGGATCCTTTTTCTGGTCCTTTGCGGCACTCGATTCAATGCGATTAGGTTCAACGACTGGCAGATTCAATGTTATGATTTCGGTTAGACGACAAAAGGATACTTCTGCCCCGGATTCTAACGTGCCCCACTCCAAGATCGAAGTCGATACCGACGCCGCACTCGCCCGATTTCTTGAATTGACAAAAATTCCCGGCATCAGCGGGGAGGAAGCCGACGTGGCAGCGGCCATTGTCGCCCAATTAAAGGCCGCCGGCGTCGCCGATTCGCAGATCCATTTCGACGATGCCCACACCAAAACCGCATTGGCGGGCAATTGCGGCAACCTGATCGTGACGCTGCCAGGCAACGGTTCCGGCCCCCGCACGATGCTGTCCGCTCACATGGACACCGTCCCGATTTGCGTTGGCAGCCAACCCAAGGTCGTCGATGATGAAGTCATCAGCGATTCTGAAACCGGCCTAGGTGCCGACGATCGCGGCGGGTGTGCCGCCATCTTGACCGCGGTGACGCAGCGGATGGCGGTTGGCGATGGCGAGTTTTCCCCGGCCGTGATCTGCTTCCTGATCCAAGAAGAAATCGGACTGCACGGGGCTCGCCACATCGACGTGGCCTCGATCGGCAAAGTGGATCAGGCGTTCAATTTTGACGGCGGCTCGGTCGAAAAATTAACCAACGGCGCGATCGGCGGCGAACGTATGACCATCACGCTCTGCGGCGTGCCGTCTCACGCCGGGGCCGCTCCGCAAAACGGTGCCAGCGCCATCATCATGGCCGCTCGCGCGATCGCCAATTTGGATTCGCGAGGTTGGCTGGGGCTGATCAGTAACGAACACGGCGTCGGCACCGCCAACGTCGGCGTCATCCAGGGCGGCGAAGCAACCAACGTGATCACTCCAAAAGTCAGCATTCGCGCGGAAGCTCGCAGCCACGATTCCGCAATGCGATCAAGAATTGTCGCTGAAATAAAAAACGCCTTTGAAAACGCGGCTGCCAGTGTCAAAACAGAAAGCGGTATCGCAGGGAGAATCGAATTTGCTTCCCAGGTTGATTATGAGTCGTTCAAATTGGACCTGGATCATCCGTCGATTCGCGTCGCCGACGCAGCGGTGCGGAAACTTGGCCGAACGCCGTATATCGAAGTCGCCAACGGAGGCTTAGACGCGAATTGGTTGTTCCTGCACGGCATCGAAGCGGTCACGCTTGGCTGCGGCCAGAAAAACATCCATACCGCCGATGAACGATTGGTGATCGCGGATTACCTGGACGCGTGCCGCATCGCAACGGATTTAATCACGTCATGAACGACGACGATGAAATCTGTCTGTGCTTTCACGTCAGCAAACGAAAGGTCCTGCAATACATTCGGGTGGAACGACCAAAGCTCGCCAGCCAACTGTCACAATGCTACGGCGCGGGAACCGGATGCGGTTGGTGTCGGCCATTTTTGCAGCGCCTTCTTGAACAATCCGCTGACCAGACAACGTCCTTGCCTGATGCAGACACGTATGCCAGCAAACGTCAACGATACCGAAAAGAACAGGAAAATAAGTAGGCCGGAACAAGCAAAGCGAAGTTCCGGCAATCCAGCCACCGATCACGCAATTGCCGAAACTGCGTGGTGCTTATTCCGGGGCTTATTCCGGGGCTTATTCCGGGGCTTATTCCGGGCTTTTTCCGGCCTACTTCAATCCAAAAAATGCTTTAAACTTTCAGTCACCTCTACGAATTCCCCATTTACGTTTCCCCGTCAGGTCAAACATGTCTTACCGCAACCCCACCAGCAGCCTGTTTTGTTTTCTCGCCATCGGCATGTTTTGCATCGTCGGTTGTGGGCCAACCGAATCGTCCACCGAAGCACCAGTTGAAAATGCCGGCCACGACCATGGTCATGATCACGATCACGCCGGCCACAATCATGATTTCGAGAATCTCGGTGAAGCACTCGTCGAACTTGAAGAACTTTCTGATGAAATCGGCGTAGCATTCACTAGCGGTGAACCCGAATCCGCTCACGACGCTTTGCATCACATTTCCGAAGTGTTGGAAGCAACCGAAACCGTCGTCAGCAAATCATCGCTCGGCGAAGAAACCAAAGCAGAAGCCTTGAAAGCCGTCGAAGAATTGTTCGATTCCTACACCGCCTTGGATGAAACGATGCATGGTGATGGTGGAAAAGATTTTGATGAAGTGAAGTCGTCGATCGAATCCGCGATCGCTGTCCTAAAATCCGCCGCGAAGGAATAAGTGACCCTGATGAAAAATAGCAGTTCGTTTTTTCGACCAGCAATGCTGGTTGTGCTGATCGCCGTCACTTCGTTGGCTGGATGCAGTTCCGAACCGAGCCTAACGGCGGAACAGACAAAACTTCGCGATCAATTTTTGTCGTCGCAGCCCATCGAAGGTAAGGTCCAAACACCTACCGACATCAAGGAAACCGCCGACCTGCCGCCCGATCAAATTCCGCCCGATGAACCTGTCGTCATTGCTGGCCGAATCGATGCCGGTGACTTTGAACCTTTTTCCAAAGGCGAGGCAACTTTTGTGATGTCTCAATTGCCCGACGAAGGTCACGGCGAGGATGATCCTGACCACGCCGACAATTGCCCGTTCTGCAAACGTACGCTGCAAAACGCACCAAAGGTTCTGGTCAGATTCCAAGGCTCCGATGGCGAAATTATTCCAACCGGTGCCGACGAGTTATTCGGGCTGGCAAAAGATGATGTGGTCGTCGTCAAAGGCGACGCAACCTTTGATTCAGCCGTCGGAACGATCACGGTCAACGCGACAAAGATTCATCGCCAGTAATCGATTTGGCGAACGTTGAAAAAGCGTCCCACCCGTAGCTGATCCCGCCAGGGTTCAGTCGAGCACGACCCGATCATGGTCTGAACCCTGGCGGGATCAGCTACGATATGAAGCCGACGCTGAACGACTGACTCGTCAATTTACTGGGAGACCTGGATGCCCGAAGCCGCGCTTCACCCGAACGAAGAATCACGGCTTCGGTCGCTGCGAGCCTTGGACATTCTGGACACGGCAGAAGAAACCGTTTTTGACGATGTCGTCAAGATGGCCGCCGAAGCTTGCGGTGTTCCCATCGGCCTGATCAGCCTGATCGACGAAGATCGACAATGGTTTAAGGCGAAGCACGGCTTGAGTGCCACTGAAACACCCAGGTGCGATGCATTTTGTGCCCACGCCATTCTTAACCCAACCATTCCACTGGTTGTAAACGACACGACCAAAGACGATCGCTTCGCAACCAACCCGCTGGTTCAGGGTGATCCAAAAATCCGCTTCTACGCGGGAATCCCGATCTCACTGGACGAAGACTTACCACTGGGAACGCTTTGCGTGATCGGCGACAAGCCGACGGAATTATCAAGCCAGCAGATGTCAATCCTGACGATGTTTGCTCGGCACGTCGAAGGCATGCTAAAAGTGCGACGTGCGTCCCTGGAAATGCGAACGACGCATCGATTGTTGCAACGCAGCCAAGCGGCACTGGATTCTTCGGGCGATGGTGTGGTTTGGGTTTCACCAGAAGGAAAATTCCTGTACGTCAACAAACAGTTTTGCAGAGAACTAGGGTACACAGCGGAGGAGTTGCTCTCCAAGACGGTCGTCGACGTCAATCCCCAGATTGATAGTATCGAGAAGTACAAAACTGAAACGTGGCCGAAAATCCTAGAGAATCAAGTTTCAGTTTTTGAGCATCAGCATCAACGAAAAGATGGCAGCAAATTCCCGGTTGAAATCGCAATCCATTTGATCGAATTTGAAGACGAAGTCTTTAGTTGTGCTTTCGTTCGCAACACTTCCGAGCGAAAAGAAATCGAAGCCAAGTTGGCCGCCTACGCCGACGAATTAGAACGAGCCAATACAGAACTGCAGCAGTTCACGACCATTGCGTCTCATGATTTAAAGCAACCGCTGCGCGGGATCAGTCATTTGGCTCAGTGGGCAATCGAAGACGGTGGCGATCTGATTCCAGAAATCTCCAAGGAGCACCTAGGAAAATTGCAGTCGCGCGTGGTTCGCATGGGACAACTGCTTGACGATTTGCTCGAGTATTCTCGCGTCGGCAACGTGGCCGGTGCCAATGAACTCATTGATATCCGCGAATTAGTCGAACACGTGATTGAATTGGCAGTCGTCCCCGCAGAGTTTCATTTTCACATCGAAGGTGAGCTCCCCACGCTGACAACACAGCGGGCTCCGCTAGCGATTGTGTTTCGCAATTTGATCGGGAACGCCGTGAAATACCGAAGCAAGGATGACGGAACGATCACGATCTCTGCTGACAAAACAACCCATGGCGAACATCGATTCATCGTCGCTGATGACGGTCGCGGAATCGCCCCCGAATTCCACGGTTACGTCTTTGGAATGTTCAGCAAGCTCAACCCGGCGTCGGAAATCGAAAGTAGCGGGATGGGGTTAGCGATGATCAAAAAGTTGCTCGACACTCGCGGCGGAACGATCACGCTGGAATCTAGCGAAGGCAGCGGAGCAAAGTTTGCCTTCACCTGGCCGGTCTAAATCGACTGGGCGCCCAAAGTAGGCCGTAGCGAGCCTTAGCGAGTTACGGCAGCGCCTCAAAATGCCGTAACTCGCTAAGGCTCGCTACGGCCTACGGGGAAATTGATGGACGTATTCGGCCCGGTCAACCCATGCGTTAACGCAGAAGATTGGCAATCGCTTTCTCGGTCGTGCCAAGCCGAAACGATGAACTTTATGAACTGCATGAAAGCATCGAACAACCAACCTTATTTCGTGCCCAGTCTGGTCTCTTGGCAAACCACTTTTCAGAAGCCGGTTGTTCGTCGTAAGGCTGGCGCAAAAGATCATGCAGTTCGCTGACCAGCGAAAAATCACCGGCGGTCGCTTTATCAATCGCCAATTGAGCCATGTAGTTTCGCAAAACGTATTTTGGGTTGACGGCGTTCATCTGCTCGGCACGTTCTTCATCCGATGTACCCGACGATGCAATGCGTTGGATGTATCCGCTGAACCATGATTGCCAACGAGAAAGCGTTTCACCGTTCAATTCGTCCGGCGCATAGAACGCATCCATCACCGCAGTCATGCCAGGCGAATCAGAAGCATCGGTTGACGATTGAACCTTTGCCAAATTCCGGAAAAAGATTGTCATGTCAGTTTCCGTTAACTGCAGAACCTCTTCCAAATCACGAATCAGTTCCGCATCGCCAGTCTGAAAACGACCGAAGCCCAGTTTCTTCGCCATCATCTCATCGTGCTTGATCACGAAGGTGGACAGGAATTCATCGATGATCTGCTGCAGCGGTTCCGCCTCGCCAATCAGCGGAAACAGAGCGTTGGCCAACTGAGCCAGATTCCAAGCAGCGATCCTTGGTTGATAACCATATCGATAGCGGCCGTTCTGGCTGTCGGTCGTGTTGGGTGTCCAGTCGTGATCAAACCCTTCCAACCAACCGTACGGCCCGTAGTCAATCGTCTCGCCAAGAATCGACATGTTGTCCGTGTTCATCACGCCATGCACAAACCCAACGCGTTGCCAGTCAACGATCATCGCGAGCGTGCGTTGGCTTACTTGACGAAAGAATTCAACGTAGTGATCTGATTCTGAATTCGCATCGATCTGAATTTCGGGGAAGTAATGCTTGATCGTGTAGTCCGCCAGTTTCCGCAGGTTGTCCTGATCATCTCGCGAGGCAAAAATTTCAAAGTTGCCAAAACGAATAAACGCGGGGGCGACACGGCAAACCACCGCACCGGGTTCGTACTGCGGATTGCCGTCGTACATCATGTCACGCATCACTTGGTCGCCCGTCGTGATCAGCGACAGTGACCGCGTCGTTGCAACGCCAAGATGAAACATTGCCTCGCTGCACAGATGCTCTCGAACCGAAGAACGCAGCACTGCCAGTCCGTCAGCCGTACGCGAATACGGAGTCTCACCCGCACCCTTCAACTGCAACGTCCATCGGCGACCTTGGTGCTGAACTTCCGCCAAGTTGATCGCTCGCCCGTCGCCCAACTGCCCCGCCCAATTGCCGAACTGATGGCCACCGTAACACATCGCGTAAGGCCGAGCCCCCTGCGGAACTTTCCCGCCGCTGAAAACCTGAACGAAGTCGTCGGACTGAACGTCTTCGGATGACAAGCCAATCAATGCCGCGACCTCGTCCGCCACATGCACGACTTGCGGATTCGAGGGGACACGAGGCGTCACGAACGAGAACGCTGCGTCGTGGACTTGGCGGCGAGCGTTATCGTTCAAAACGTCGGCAGGCAGTTCGGTATTAAAACGGTCGTCGAGGTTCAATTGCATGGCTGGATCAGTGAGAGCTTATTGACCAACGGGACGCGGTCTTGGTTGCAAGGTTCATGCGGCTGGTTTGCCGAAAACCATTGCGGGGCTTTGGTCGATGCACCAAAATGGTTGCAAATTGCAGACTAAACCATACCGCCGTCTGCAGAAGATTGGCAATCGCTCTCTCGGTCCTGCATAGCAAGCGGATACATCCCAAAGTAGGCCGTAGCGAGCCTTAGCGAGTTACGGCGGTGCGCGAATTGCCGTAACTCGCTATGGCTCGCTACGGCCTACGGGGAAATCGATGGACGTGTTCGGGCGGTCGGCTAATTCGTTGACGCAGAAGATTGGCAATCGCTCTCTCGGTCGTGACCACCAAGCGGATACATCCCAAAGTAGGCCGTAGCGAGCCCCAGCGAGTTACGGCGGTGCGCGAATTGCCGTAACTCGCTATGGCTCGCTACGGCCTACGGGGAAATCGATGGACGTGTTCGGGCGAGGTCGACTAATTCGTTGACGCTGCCACCGATGGCTCTGCTGGCTTTGGTTTGTAACCAAGTTTCAGACACTCGATGATTGCCTGGCGACTGTAGTCAACCGACTCTGCCAGAATCCGCGCCGCTTCTTGGCGTGCGTGGAAACCCTTGCTGTTTTCGCTGGCGATGTAATCCAACCGCCACATTGCTTTGCGTTGCAAATCGCGAATCGGTTTCAGCTCGTCCTCCGTCGCTCCGGCTTCTTGCACGGCAATGATCGCATCAAACATTTCCGTCACACCCGCGGCAGCACGATCGATTAACGATCGAGTCCGATTTTGGATTACGTCAACACGATCCTTGATTTCTTGTTCAGGAATGTTGTGACAAGTTTGACAGGCCTTGTTGATGTTCGTCATCGGGCTGCGAACCCAGTGACTACTGACCTTGGTGGCACCGACCTTTTCGTACGGCATGTGGCAATCGCTGCAACTGACGCCGGATCGAGCGTGAATGCCCTGGCTCCAAAGCTCAAACTCGGGGTGCTGAGCCTTGTAGACCTTGGTGCCGGTTTCCTTGTGGACGTAGTCATAAAACTCGCCGCCACCTTCGCCATTTTCATCCTTCGGAAATTCAGTGCTGTCCCATTCGGCTTCCAGGTTTTCCATCTTCAAACCGTTGCTCCATGGGAACGTCAGCGTCATCTTGTTGGCACAGTAGTATTCAACGTGGCATTGCCCGCAGACGAACGAACGAAGTTCTTGACGCGTCGCATGAACGTTCGGGTCATAATCGCCCTTGGCCCCTGCATCACGCCACTTTTGAATGCTAGGCAGGTGAGGAACCGGATCGTCGCTCTTGGCCAACTTGTCGATGCCCAAAATGAAACCTGGACGAGTGACGCGGATCGCCATCGTTTCCGGATCGTGACAATCGATACAGGACACCGGGTGTGCGTCGCCCAGATGTGGGTCGCCAGCTTCGGCCTTGACCACTCCATCGGGCGTTTGCTCAAGCTCGGCATGGACCTCCTCGTAATTCTGTTGGCTGACCGCTTTGAAACCAGCCATCACAGCTTCTTGGTTGTAAGATTCACCCAGCGATTCTTCCGTCGCTTCCTGTCCAAGCGCCTCCATCCCAATTCGTCGATAGGTCGGGATGATTGAGGCGTGACAATGCAAACATGCACCGGCCTGTTGCACATCGGTGACTCGTTTGGTGACTTCCTGGTCAGAAAGCATGTGAGCGTGCCCGCGGGCTTCGCGGTAATCGATGCTGAACGCATAACCGGCAAACAATCGCTTCAACCAAGGATGTTCCTTTAACTTGCTCGGGGGCAACGCATGGTTTCCACCGTAATCGGTGTACTCATCGTCCACCGTCTTCAGGTAATCCTCGTACTGTTGAGGGAAATTCAGACCCCAAGGCTCCGGGTCCGTACTGACTTCATTGACTTCGACCACGCGAACGAAAGGCGCACGAGCTTCTTGTTTTCGCTCGAAAATATTCATCAGCAAGGCGACCACACCGATCGTGACCAGTGCAACGAAACCGGTCAGCAGTGCCAGCAGACCAAAACCGCGATTGTTGTTGGAAGTCATGTTGAGAAGTTTGAATAGAGAAGGGTGAAGAGTGAAATAATGGCTTCAGCTAAAGAGCGTCAGCAACGTCAACGTCCGGCATGGCCCACGTCAGAATGACAATGCACGCAAGCCTGCATGTCTTCGCCAGCAGTGGCCGGCAACAGTGAATGGACAAAGCCCTTATGACACGAAACACAAGTGCTTTGCGTCACGCGTTTGTTGCGTGGCTTGATTTGAATGGGGTCTTTGTAGTTGCCCAACGTGAACGCTAACGAATGAAAGAATCCGTTGTCCGCTTTGGTGACCCACTTACCAATCGGATCGTGCGGCAAATGGCAATCGTTGCAAACCGCCACATGATGGTGACTGCTCTGTTGCCATGAATCCATGTGATCTTGCATCGCATGGCAATTGACACAGGTCTCTGGGTTATTGCTCAGGTAGCTGGCACCTTTGCCATAGCCAAACGTAAAAATTCCCAGGCCAGACAACAAACCAAGGCTCACCGCAAAGATGACCGCGCCTTTGGTAACGCGTCCGCGGTTCGCCGATTTTGCAGATGCCTGATTAGTTGGCTGAGAAGTAGGTTCGGTGCCGGAAACGCCGTCAGTCGCTGACTTGCTTGAATCTTCCGGCATTGAAACGTCCTAACAGCGCGACATCGGCGAAACATATAAATGTTGCAGTGCATTCGTTGCACCTTGACGGCACGTTACCAGACCTATCAACGCGACAAAAGTTACCGATTCACGAATCGAACACGGTTGACAAAAATGACACACACCGGGTGTGACCATATCGCACGAAACAGTGATTTCGGTAACTAAAATCCCCTAATCGCCCAACGATGGGTCTGGGCCTTCCATCAACGATTCTTCCGGAGCGCGAATGTCACTGTTGGGCAGGCCGCCGGGGTAGTCGGCTTTGACCTTGGCAATGGCGGTGGTAGCGACCGCGATGTGCTGCTTCTTGGTGTCGTTGTAGAAAGCCTTCGCTTCGCTGGGAAGTTTTGGCTGGCCGTGCAACGGTTTATCAGAAACACAAAGCAGCGTCGCTGTTGGGATGCGGTATCGAAATCCGTTCGCGGCCACCGTCGCCGATTCCATATCAACAGCGATGCTGCGACTGGCCCGCAAATCTTGCAGCGTCCGTTGCAACGACAATTCCCAATTCCGATCAGCCGTCGTGTAAACCGCACCGATGCGATACGGAAACTGAGCCTGGTCGAGCGCCGATGCGAGTGCTCGGTTCAGCAAAAAGCTAGGCGTGATCGGGACCGACGGCGGCAACGCAGCATCCAACAAGTGATCGCCGCGCATGTAACCCGACGCCAAAACAAAATCGCCAATCTCTTGATGGTTTCGCACTCCAGCGCAGTGCCCGACCATCAACATCGCATCGGGACGTAGCACCGCCAAATGATCCGTCAAGTTCTTTGCGTTCGACGGTCCCACGCCAATGTTAACGATACTGATACCACGATTTTGATCGTCCAGATGGTGCAGCGCCGGCATCTGAACGTCATCACGATTCGGACGAACGCAATCAGGAAACTGTTCCGCGAACGCTTCCATGTGCATTTGATAATTCGTCAGCAAAACGTATCGCTGAAAATCCTCTGCGGCCGTTCCGGTGTAATGCTCCAAACGTGCGATCGATAACTCGGATCGCTCGGGGCCGAACAGGAACACTTTCTTTCGAGTCAAATCGAAGTTGGCTTCATCGATCAAATCCAGCAGCGCCGGGCTGCTAAGATCGATGCGGGCTCTTGATTGCGAAACCGAAATCTGTGCTCCCCGCCGAGCCAGTTTGAAAAGCTCGCGTCGCAGGTACCAACGATACGCGCGAGGCCGTGCGATCTTACCCGTTAATTCCGGGTTATGTTTGGACCAATGGCGATACACTGACAGCTTTGAATAAAAGCCTTGGGCATACGTCTTTTCCATTTGGTCGCACGTCGCTTCGATCTGGTCTCGAAGTGCGTCGTCCGGCAACGCCGGATCAATTTTGATGGTTGAATTCATAACTCAATTGTTGACCAGTAGCTCGGTTTGTTCCAGCGGTACGTCTTCTCTCGGCAACATTAAGGCTGCGATGATTCCCTTGCATCTCGACTACAAACGAATAGCCTTGCAGTATCAATTGCGATATCCTGAAGCAAAGTTAAACCGCGTGGGCGATGCCCCGCGCCATGAAGAGTTTTCAAACTGTTTAACCGCGTGGGCATCGCCCCGCGCGTCGTGCGGCCCGGCAACGCGCGGGGCGATGCCCACGCGGCTAAACGAAGAGCACCGATGTTTTTCGGAATCGAAGTTCTTTCCAGCAAATCAAAGCCCCCCACCGTTTTAGGCACTGTCTCATGAAACCCACGCTCCCCATCGCCGTTCTGTTTTTGTCCGCCGCGTCGTTCGGCTGTATTCCCGCCAGTTCAACCGGCGACAAGTCCGCCTCAACGACGTCCGGCGTAACCGCCGAAGAAGCGACGCCACGCAAAACGATCGGCAAGACGACGCAAAAGGTCTTGGATTTAAAGAAAGCACTCGCCAATGGAGCGGTTCTTGCCAGCACTTCGGTGGAAGCAAACAATCCGCTGATGGCCAGTGCCGACGCCTACCGCACTACTGTTGGCAAACTCGGCGGGTTTGATGTTACGAAGAAGATTCAACTGCGAAACGCCAGCAGCATCAAACGTCCGCAACCTTTGACCTACGACGTGTTCATGGCCGAAATTATCGAGCCCGGTGGCATGAACGGAATCCGCTTGCCCATGCTGCCCTACTATCAAGAATACGCGTGGGACGAAGCCAATCAAGATCTAGTGGTCGTTGACTTTCCCGCGAGAAAAGAAGAACGAGCGAAACAACGTTAGCAGGTAAGCGGGGCAAGTCAGTTTTTCAAATTGAGTTGTGAGCCGTGATCGCGTAAGCGGCCGGGCCTACGTAAACGCCCGAGGCGTTACCGCCAGCGGCTCACAAGAAATTCCCCAGCTTCAAAAAGTGAGTTGCCCTAAGCAGGTAAGCTGGAAACCTTGACATGGGATTCGTTAGTGTATAAAATACACTAACAAGGAGAAGCCCATGCTCAACGAGCTCTACCGACCACCGCTTGCGCTGCTAACCGATCTCTACCAACTAACAATGGCCTACGGTTATTGGAAACTTGGTCGCGATAACCAGCAGGCGGTCTTTCACCTCTTTTTTCGCAAACCGCCCTTCAATGGTGGCTACGCAATCGCCGCTGGTTTGGCGCAGGCGATTGAGTACATGCGGGGCTACCGGTTTGACGATTCAGACATCGAGTATCTGGCAAGTTTGACCGGAAACGACGATCAGGCTTTGTTTGATGACGGCTTTCTTGACTACCTGTCCAAGATGAAGCTGCAAGTGGATGTCGATGCGATGCCCGAAGGCACGCTGGCGTTTGGATCGCAGCCGATGTTGCGAATTCGCGGGCCGATTCTGCAGTGCCAACTGTTGGAAACACCGTTGCTGAACATCGTCAACTTTCAAACACTGATCGCAACCAAAGCATCGCGAATCGCGGCATCCGCCGCTGGAGAACCGATCCTTGAATTTGGATTGCGGCGATCACAGGGCATTGATGGTTCGCTATCGGCAAGCCGCGCGGCCCATATCGGTGGTTGCGCCGCGACGTCCAATGTGTTGGCCGGAAAAATGTACGGCATTCCCGTCAAAGGAACTCACGCACACAGTTGGGTGATGTCGTTTGACACCGAAGCGGAAAGTTTCGCCAACTACGCTGACGCGATGCCCAACAACTGCGTCTTTCTGGTCGATACCTACGACACAATCCAAGGTGTCCGTGAAGCGGTAAAAGCTGGGATCCAACTGCGTAATCGAGGCCACGAAATGGTTGGGATCCGTTTGGATTCCGGCGACTTGGCGTACCTCAGTATCGAAGCGCGGCGGATTTTGGATGAAGGCGGTTTTGAAAACGCCGCGATCGTTGCGTCGAACGACTTGGACGAACACATCATCGAAAGCCTGAAAATCCAAGGTGCCAAAATCACCGTCTGGGGCGTCGGCACCAAACTGGCCACCGCGTTCGATCAACCGGCACTCGGCGGCGTTTACAAACTTGGCGCTTTGCAAGACGACCAAGGCAATTGGCAACCCAAAGTCAAATTGTCCGAACAGTTGATCAAAACGTCGATTCCTGGAACCTTGCAAGTCCGTCGTTTCGAGAAAAACGGCCAGATGATCGGCGACATGATTTACGATGAAGACATGGGCGTGAATCCATCGCTCGAAATCGTTGACACCAAAGATCCAACTCGGCGAAAACGCTTTCCCAGCGAAGCCACCGCGTCGGACTTGCTGGTCCCCGTCATGCGTGACGGGGTTCCCACCGGGCCGCCCGAAGAAATTTCAACGATTCGCGAGCGTGCGATCAACCAGCTAACAAGATTGCATCCAACTTCGCGGCGTTTGCTGAATCCACACGAATACCCGGTCGGATTGGATGTCGATTTGAATCGTGTTCGCAACGAAATGATCGATGCGGCTAGGAAGACATCATGAGCCACACGTACCGATATCCCCGACCAGCATTGACGGTTGATATTGTCGTGTTCGGATTGGATGCCGAAGACTTGCAGGTTCTGTTGATCGAGCGAGATGGGAAACCGTTTCGCGGCCAATGGGCTCTGCCGGGCGGTTTCGTCGATGTTGGTGAATCGCCTGACGATGCGGCACGGCGAGAACTGGAAGAGGAGACCGGGCTGAGTGAAATTTTCCTGGAACAGCTTTATACGTTCGGTAATCCTGGCCGTGATCCTCGTGAGCATGTTGTCACGATCGCGCATTATGCTCTCGTGAATCTTAATGAACATGACGTGAAAGCCAGCAGCGACGCTCGCAATGCCGCCTGGTTTTCCATCAACGATCTACCGAAGCTTGCATTCGATCATTCGGAGATCTTAAAAGTGGCGCTCGACCGATTGCGCGCGAAAGTTCGTTACCAGCCAATTGGATTTGAGCTATTGCCCAAGAAGTTTACGCTCCGTCAGTTACAGCATCTTTACGAGCTTATCTTGGACCGCGAATTGGACAAACGAAACTTCCGAAAGAAAGTGTTGGCGACTGAGATCGTCAAAGAAACCAACCAGTTTGAAAAAGACGTCGCGCATCGTGCCGCCAGGTTGTACCGATTCGATCAACGAAAGTACGACCGGATGACAAAGCAAGGTTTCAATTTCGAGGTTTAGGTAAAAGGTTTTAGCGACATAACAACGTAGGCCGGAACAAGCCGCTTCGGCGCAGTTCCGGCAATTGCATTGCTCGGGTTTTGGTTCAGTGTCGGATTGCCGGAACTGCGCCGAAGCGGCTTGTTCCGGCCTACATCAATTTTCAAATCAATCTTCTTTAATCAGGACTTAGCAAATTGATAGCGCTGATCATTATCGACGTTCAGAACGATTTCCTGCCGGGTGGCGCACTGGGTGTTCCGCAGGGCGACGAAGTGATTCCCGTCATCAACCGGCTGATTCCTGAATACTCGATGGTCATCGCGACGGCGGATTGGCATCCGGCGGATCATCAATCGTTCGCCAGCCAACATGCGGTCCGAAAAGTGGGCGACATTGTTCCGCTGGGCGAAACGCAACAAGTCCTCTGGCCAGATCACTGCGTTCAGGGAACACTCGGGTCAGACTTTTCCGACAAGTTGGACACGCAACGAATCAATCATGTCGTTCGCAAAGGAACCAACCGCGATGTGGACAGTTACAGCGGCTTCTTTGACAACGACGGTCGTGGTGCAACAGGCCTGGAAAGTTTGCTGCGAGAATCCGGCATCCAAGAAGTCCACCTGGTCGGCCTAGCCACCGATTACTGCGTCAAGTTTACGGCATTGGATGCGGTGAAATTAGGCTTCCAAACAAAGGTGATCCAGGAAGCGGTACGCGGAGTCGATTTGCAGTCAGGCGATTGCGAGCGAGCGTTCGCCGAAATGCGCGATATCGGTGTTGATATCGTTGCGTAGGCCGGAACAAGCCGCTTCGGCGCAGTTCCGGCAATTACATTGCTCGGGTTTTGGTTCAGTGTCGGATTGCCGGAACTGCGCCGAAGCGGCTTGTTCCGGCCTACTGTTTTGTGTTGCGTTCCACAAAGTTCAGCGGCGAAACAGGATTAAGTCGGCTGACAGGGTGACTTTGATCTCGGTTGTGATCGCGTCTAAGCGTGCTTGCTGCGAATGACGAACGGCGCGGTAGGTCATGGCCATCGCGTCGGCGACCGCGTCGGGTGACAAATCGACTTGATGCTTCCATTGCTTGTGTTCGACGCATTGCAAACCGGCGGACGACATTTCCTCGACCACCATTTCCCAACGACTTCGACGGTGGCCGGATTCCTGAGCCTGTTCACGCAATTCGATCAGATCTTCTTCGCCGGGAACCGCAACGATGCAGGTTCCGTTGTTCGCCAACGCCCGGCCAATTTCTGCGACGGGACGACGGCCAAATAACGAAATTACTTGATCAACACTTTCATCCGCAACTGGCAAGAACCGATCGGCGTTGGCCAGCACCCAAGTCGCATCGGGCCAAGCGCGGGACGCGATTTTGATCGCCTTCTTGGACAGATCGATCCCGCAAAAACTAGACGCTTGATCAGAGAAAAGAGCCCGGCCAAAAGAACCTTCGCCGCAACCCAAATCGATTGTTCGCGGAACGGAACTTGAACCAGGGGCTAACGCTTTGCAAGTCCATGGCTGCAACGCTTCGACCAACCCGCCGTGATGCCCACGCTGCAGCCAACGATGTCTGGCGAGAACGGCGGATTCCGCATCACCTGGTGTTTTGGATTTTCGGTCCTGCGGTTGCAGCAGACTCCAATAGCCTTCTTTGGCTTGATCGAAATGGTGCCCGGAATCACAGGTCAGCCCACGCTCGTTTTGCACCAGCAAATGGGTACAGTTGCGAACCGTACAACGAAGCTGAAACGTCATCAGCTACCGGCCGCTGGGTCTTTTCCGTCGATCCACGGGCCACCGTACTTCATGTAATCAGGCGTCCGTTGCTTGCTGCCGTAATCGCCCGCTTCCCAACCGGGAATATGTTGAACTGGACCACCGGCCTTCGATAACGCTTCCCATCGTGAAGCCCAACCGGGGTCATCGTTGCCAATGTTGCGGTCTTCATCGACAAAGAACACCTTGCCCTTTCGATAGCTTTGGGCACCCAAATTGACGACCGCGATCGCCGCTGCGCCCAGGTCGGGTGGATTGTTGCAAAGCATCGGATCACCAGCCTCGCATGCGTCCAGCCAATTTTCAAAGTGGGCCCGAGTGGTGTCGGCAATCGCCTTGGTCTTGATCCGCTCGGCACTTTGGCGAACGTGGGTCACTGGGCCGCGTTCAGGAACAAAATCGAAACCATCGAACCCTTCGCCGTTGCCAAATTCAAACGTACCGTAGTGACCTCGAATTAACTGATTGATTCGTGACGCTTCGTTACACATCGTAGCCGTGACCATGCCTTGCACGCCCTCGCGAAAATCAGCGACAACCGTGGCCACATCGGGCACACCACGTCCGTCGTACTCCAAGAAAATCCCCCCCGCACCGACAACACGTCCCGGAATTCGCAGCCCGGTCGCTTTCAACATCGACGTGGTGCGATGGACAAACAGATCCGTAAACATGCCGCTGCCAAACGGCCAGAAACGTCGCCATTGGCGATACACTTCACGATCAAACGGCATGTCTTCGGCCAGGTCATGTTCAGTCCCCAGCCAACGTGACCAGTCAATCGTTTTGGGCGTCATCTTGGGATCAAGGCCATAGTATCGCCACTGGCCGACATCCGAATTGCGGAAGTACTCGGTTTGAAAGCCCAACACCTTGCCGAGCTTTCCTTGACGCAGCAACTCGTTGACTTCATCCCAAACCGCCAAGCTTGTTGACTGCACGCCAACCTGCATGACCTTGCCGCTGTCCCGCCATTTCTGTTCCACATCAAACGCCTCTTCGACCGTCTTGGTCATTGGCTTTTCGCAGTAGACATGCAGTCCTGCCGCCAGCGAATCAATGATCTGTTTGTGGTGCCAGTGATCAGGCGTCCCGATGCAAACGGCGTCTAAGTTTTCCTTCTCGATCATCTCGCGATAATCAACATAGCGCCCCGGATCGGTTCCGGTGCTTTCCTTGATGTAGTCAGCGACCATGTCGCGCTGATTCTGATAAACCTCCGCGACGCCGACCAAATCAATCGCGCGTCCCGCCGATCGAAGATCACACAGTTTTTTCACGTGCGCACCAAATCCGCGTCCGCCTGGTCCAATGAACCCGATGCGAAGACGCGAATTGCTGCCGGCGACATTGTCGGCTGCTTGGGCGCTGGTGGAATGCCCACCGCTTGCGAAACTGCCCGCGGCCATTCCACCAACCGCCGTGGCTGCGATCGCGGTTGAGGCCAAGAAGTCACGTCGTGCGGGCTGAGATTTCAGATCGCCAGTAGAGTCACGGGTAAAATCGTTGGATCGCTGCGGAGACATAGAACTTCTATCGATGGGTACACTGAGCAATTAACATTCGACCATTTCATTGTATCCGAAAGTTTTGTAGGTCGTAGCGAGTGAAGCGAGTTACCGCATTTTTTGCAGGCCCGCCGTAACTCGCTTCGCTCGCTACGGCCTACTTTGGGGCCTCCAACCGATTGGCTTGCCTGTCCCCTGTAGGCGTTCTGCATGCGTTGGTGCGGCGTTATGCATTTCCCGCCGAGATGTCATCCAATGCTCGCATCAGCGCCAGCGATGCTTCGGTTTCTTCGGCCACGACGCGATCACCGCCTAGACCACTAAGCGAGCGGACGTTGGCCTGATATCGACAGCGAACGATCAACTTCCCCTTTCGATTCATCTTGCGAATCGAACGCACGACTTGGGTTGCCGTTTCATCATTGGGAACACAGACAACGACAAGCCGACAATCATGCACATCGGCCAATTGCAGAATGTCTGATTCGCTGGCGTCACCGGTCACGGTGCGAAAACCTTCGGCTGCGAACGGATGCAGATTGATCGGACTTAGATCGACCAAACAAACATCCATCCCACTGGTTTCCAACTGCGAAGCAAGCCGCCGGCCGATCATTCCCGCGCCGATGATCGCTGCCTTGTTGCTGTGTTGTGACGACTCGCCCAGGTCACGAAGCGGTTCTTCGGCCAGTTCATCGTCTTTGATTAATCGCAATCCAGCCTTCATCAACATCGGGGTTAGAATCAACGACCCGACCGCGATCGCAACGACTCGCTGGTAATTCAGTTCGCTAATCACGCCGGATTCTTGCCCCAGCAAAACCAGAACGAATGCGAACTCGCCAATGTGGGCCAGCCCAATTCCCATCCCAAGTGATCTTCCCCACGTCAGCCCCGTCAACTTTAACGCAATGGTCGCAGCAAAAGCCTTCAACACAATCACGCAGACAATCGCACCGCCCATCAACAGCGGTTGATCCCAAAACAGTCGCGGATCAAAGATCAGCCCCAAACCAACAAAGAATACTGCGGCAAAGGTTTCACGAAACGGCAACACCAGTGCATCGATCTGTTTCGTCCAGCGGTTCCCGTTGAAAATCAGCCCGGCGGCGAAAGCACCTACCGCCGGCGGCAAGCCAACGCGGTAGGCCGCCAGCGTCACGCAGCCGAGCGACACGATCGTGAACAAAATCACTAGTTCGGGACTGCGGTAACTAGCCAGTTTTGGGATCAGCCATTTTGAAAGTGCTTGACGCAGTGACAAGACGGCGACAACAAACAAAATCGACGTTCCAGCGAGCACCAAGTAATCAACCAGGCCGGGCGTTTCACCGCTTCCCGTCAACAGTGGAACCATCAACAACAAAGGCACCAACGCTGCGTCTTGGAACAGCAAGATGCCAATCGCACGTCGGCCGTGTGGTTTTTCGGCCAAGCCCCACTGGGACATTGCCTTGAACACAAGCACCGTTGAACTGAACGCAACCGCAGCCCCGATCAAAGCGGCCGATTGCATCGACATCGAAACGTAAACCAACGCAGCGGTAACCGGCACGGCCACCAGCGCCATCTGCACCGCACCGCCGATGACCAAGTTTTTCCCCAGTCGTTTTAGATCGTCGAGCGAAAATTCCAGCCCGATCGAAAACAACAACAAGAACACACCGGCTTCGGCAAAGTGTTCCAATTGATGGCCTTCATCAAGCACCCACCCCAGCACTCCGTGGCCAAGCAACGCCCCGACCACCAAGTATCCGATCAACACGGACGCTTGCAGCCATCGACAAACCAGCCCCGCGATCAAACCGGCCGACAGGATAATCAGCAGGTCTTGGATCAAAGTCTGAGTCATTGGAATCAATCACGTGGCTGGAAACGGAAATTCTTACTCTGCGAAAAGAACTCGATCGGGTTGTCGTAGACGACTTTGCGGATCAGAGATTCGCTATGCCCGCGCCGCCGAAGTTCAAAAATCAAATCAGGAACAGCCGTCGGCTTGCTTGGCCCCCAATCACCAGCCGAATTCGCCAACAACCGCTCGCCGCCGAAGCGTTCGATCATGTCGGCCGCTCGCTCGGGCGTACACTTGGTCACCGGATACAACGTCATGCCTGCCCAAAACCCACGGTCGATCACTTCATCGATCGTGTGCTCTTCCACATGATCGACCAACACTCGACCACGATCGATCCTGGAATCACTTTCCAGCATATCCAAAATCATCCGAGTGCCTTGATACTTGTCTTCCAAGTGAGGCGTATGAATCAAGATTGATTGGTCATGTTCGATCGCCAACTGCAAATGTTCTAAGAAGATGGTCGCTTCGTTAGGCGTATTTTTGTTCAGCCCAATTTCGCCGATGCCAAGCACATTTTCGCATTTCAGGAACTCTGGAATCATCGCGATCACTTCGCGCGACAGTTCGACATTCTCGGCCTCTTTCGCATTGATGCAGAGCCAAGTGAAATGCTGGATCCCGTACTGGGCCGCACGGCGAGGTTCAACGTCGGTCAACTGTCCAAAGTAATCACGAAACCCATCGACACTTCCACGATCAAACCCAGCCCAAAAAGCCGGTTCGCTGATCGCGACGCATCCCATCCTCGCAAGCGTCGCGTAATCGTCGGTGATCCGCGAAACCATGTGAATGTGTGGGTCGATGTAGTCCATGAATACGATTCTGTGGGGGAAAGGAAATTGTTAAGCAGCGAGTTTAAAGATTCATTTCCTTCCGCCAATCGGGATCGAATTCACGCGAAAACAAATGCTGCAGCCGCTCGGCTCGATCGGTGCCCGAACTCGCACAGATGGCAATCGCTTGATCGATTTTCCCTCGCAAATCCGCTGCGTCGCTCGACAGTTCGTCGCCAGCTCGCTCGATCCGATCCAACGTCGCGGCGACTTCCAACAATTTGGCTCGCACGTCTAAAAACGATTCCAGGAAAATTTCATTGGGGCTGCGTGTCATCGGATGATTGCCATTGGGACCGTTCTTGAATGGGCTCGAGTGTGATTTGATCGCGAGCCTTGCAGTGGATTATACGGGACGAGCGGTTGATATCCGATAGTGGTCAAAGGCCACCTCACATGGACGCCGCACGCAACGACCGACGCCGCCGATTATTCGGCTGGTTCCGGTTTTGATGGTCGCAAGCCGCTAGCCTGGGGCGAAGTGGTCAAATTGAATGCGGCAATCCAGTGTCGGGTCGCTGATACGTCCTACATTTTCAACAGCTCGACAAGGCCATCACTCCGGTTTCACACTGAAATTGAATTCATGCACGGACTTTCTCTCACCTACCAAACACTCGCGAAATCACGCAACCAAGCGGCATTGGATGTGTTGGTTGCTGCGATCGATTCGGCAAACCCGTCGCTGGTCAACATGGCAGTTTCGGCCATTGTTCAAAGACCAGATCCGGGACCAGATCAGGCGATCGAGCAAGCTGTTGCGCAAGATGCTGAACAGCACCCGTGCTCGGCCGCGTCCCAAGAAGTCCTAAAACGTTGGAACAAACTTAGCAAAAAAGAAATCGCCATCCTGCGAACAGCTTCGCCTTGGATGGATTCCGCTGTCCTGTCCACGTTGCAACAAGGTTCGGGTGAAGCCGAGTTTGCGATCCAGGCGGCGCGAGACCTTGACATGACGACGGCCATTGAGCCAATGGTTTTGCTGGCCGAATCCAGTGGATCTAGAATCGTCCGCAAAGCCGCAACCGAAGCAGTGTTGGAAATGGTTGTACCGCTTGGCCGGGCTGCTCGCGAAGACAAATCAAGCCCACCGCTTCGCAACGCAGTTCTATCCTGCTTGGCCAAGTCGATGGACCGATTCACGATCCATCGCAACGAATTGCTCGCCGAAGCGTTCCTTTGCGTGACAACCAATGGCGACGGAGACCTGCGACGAATCATCAGTGACAGAATCGCTGGTGACAGAACCACTGGTGACAGAACCACTGGTAACCGCGGAACCGCGTTTGATCTGATTTGCGACCGATTTCAAAACAGCGAACATCCGGCCGTGATCGACTTGCTGGCTTCGTATATTCGTCGGCGCAATCCCGATGCTCGCATCATCAAGTTGATGCGGAACCGAACGGACGAAGCGTTTCGGGACGCGATCCTAGACAAAATCGGATCATTGCCGACCGCCAACATTCTGAAGAACTTAAAAGACTTAAAAGAACTGGGGATTCCATCCAGTTGCAAATCAGCCGTTGACCTGATGCCGAAATTAACGCCCCAGCGCAGGGGTGCGTTGGTTCATGTTCATGTTGCGGCCAACACGGACACGATCGAGACCATGCAAGCGATCGTTTCAGCCATTCAATTGGGTGGCCCTGATTGCGAAGCCGTGGCGGCAAAAGGACTTTCAAGCTGCAAAGTTTTGGACATCGATTTTTGGATGCGAGCTGCCGTGCCGGTCGCTGAAAACGACGTCGAAGAAATCGCCAGCGATGAAAACGCTCAACTGCTACAAGACCTGATCGACCTGTTAGATCATTCCGATGCTGGAATTGTCGATGGCGTTCGACATGTGCTGTCGCCGATGCACGCCGCGGCGATGTTGCCACGCATGGCTAAATTGCGAGCCCGAAGCCGACGACGTATCGGACGCGTTGTGATGATGATCGACGCCAATGCGATCGAGCGAGTTCGCGACGCACTGCGTCATCCGGTGTTGGAACGCCGCGTCGAAGCGATCGCGATGGCCGACTCGTTGGCCCTGGTCGACTTGCTGTCAGATTCCTTTTCGCACATTTCCAGCGAAGACCATCAGCAAGCTCGAATTTGCGCGGCCGAAGCAATGGGCGAAGCATCGGGGACCGAAACCCTACAGTTGCTAGAATCGATGGTGCAGATGCCAGTCAGTCCCGTTCGCGATGCTGCGGCGTTGGCACTGGAAAAACGAGAAAAGCAAAACGACAAAAGAAAAAGCAAACGATTCTCCAGACCGTCAAACGCAGGTACACGCTAACATGAACTTGATGACTCACTTTGTGTTCGCAGAAACGTCCATCGCTGATGTCAGTCTTGGATATCGTGAAGAAGTCGTTGCGGGCGGCGTTCCCATGTGGATCTACGCCGCAGTCGCCATCGCCTTTATTGCAATCGGCGCGGCGGTCTACGCGTGGATCAATCGAACGCCAACGATCTTGAACACGCCGCTTGGCATGCTGCATGAACTTTGCAAAGCCCATCGCGTCAATCGACGTGGTCGTCGCTTGCTGGAACAAATGGCCGAAGCTGCGTCGCTGGATCACCCGGCGATTCTGTTCGCCGGTCCCGAGCACTTGGAAAGCTGCATCAAGCAAACCCAGGGCCGCATCGATTACAAAACCGAGCATGCATCTACGCTGGGTATCCTGCGCAGAAAGTTGTACGGATAAATTGCCCGTAGCTGATCCCGCCAGGGTTCAGTCGAGCTCGACCCGATCGTGGACTGAACCCTGGCGGGATCAGCTACGGTTTAGAAGCGTCGCTCCGGACCTACGAAAAACGCAGGTGCTCTGTTGATCAGTGGGAGCGGCTTGCAGAACAGGTTTGCAATTATTAGTTTTGTCGCTGGGACAAAACAAGCGAAGCAGCCCAACGTTCAGACCCCACGCCCTACGAAGTCAAGAAGATGTCATTTAGGACCACCGTTTCAGCCTTCATTGTTTTCAGTTGCTCAGCAGTTTGCCTTGGCGAAGAACCGAAAACGCCTAGTCCTGTGCAAAATGTTGATGCAGTCGAAGCATTGAAGCGGATTCAGGAGGGCAATGCGAGATTCGCCGCCGGAGAGTCAAAGCACCCGCACGAAACGAAGGTCTGGAGAGCTTCGTTGGAAGCAGACCAGCATCCTTTTGCCGTGGTTTTGGGTTGTGCCGATTCGCGTGTGTCGCCGGGGATTGTCCTGGATCAGGGACTTGGCGACCTCTTCGTGGTTCGCGTCGCGGGCAATGTGGTGGACACCAATGTTACAGCCAGCGTCGAGTATGCGATTGACCACCTGAACACTCAGTTGATCCTGATTATGGGGCACACGCATTGTGGTGCCGTCACTGCAACGTATGACTACCTTGCTGACGTCGAGGGCGAACCGGCGGAAGTTGTGTCACTGCTTTACCGCATCGAACCGGCGTTCACGGGGCTGCCCGATGATCTTCCGCGGCAACAACAAATTGACTTGGCGATCTCACGCAACGTTCGGCTTTCGGTTCGGCGATTGTCGCGTGTTCCTGACCTGCGCCGAAGGATCAATTCTGGCAAAATCAAAATCGTCGGCGCTGTCTATGACATGCACACGGGAAAGCTGCAGATTTTAGACGACCAATGATGGACATATCATGCCGACGTGACGCGGTGAGTTGGCGTGGGGCGGCCAGGGCGAAGCGAATGAGCGGTGATGTTCGCTGCTTCAGCCGAATGGTCAGACGCAGTTTTGTGAACCGACGCAGTGCAAATCGATTCTAGCTCGACCGGGTCCATCGCGACGCGAGCGTTAACTACGACTTGCATCGGAGTTGATGCGGAGCGTCCCGATGAAAGACCTAGATCGACCGGTGAATCGTTGCTGACCACGTTTGCGATTGCTTGCGTGTCGTCGGCGATTAGCGAAGCCTTCAGGTGAGCGATGCTGGCGTCGTCGATCGACCGAATTGATTCAGCAATATCACCGACCAACGACGTAACGCATTCGTCCAGGTTGATTTCAGAATTGGCAGTCAGCGTTGCGGTTAAGTTGACCCACCCCAATTCGGCTTCGCCGTCGGCGTAGGTGTCGTAATCGATTTCCAGCAGCCGACGGCCGGCGATCATCGGGGATTCGATGTAACCGAGCACTTCATCGACTCCTTGGCCGGTCTTGGGGCTGACCAAAACCACGGGCACGTCGGGTGCCACACCATTCAATTGCTGCCTCAGCGACTCGGCCTCTGCATCGGTCAACTGATCGGCCCGCCCGATCATCAAGTAGTCCGCTTCTTCGAGCTGTTTGCGAAAGATGTATTCAGCTTGGGGCGAGAATCCACTGCGAGCGGAATCGCTGTCGGATTGATTGAGGATTCGCTTGCCGTGCGAAGGTTTTAGCAGGACTCCGAACGGAGCCAATTCAAACTGATCGCCCAAAATTTGCTGCAGCGGCAAAACGACGGTCGCGACCAGATCAGTGCAACTGCCAACCGGTTCAGCGATGATCACATCAGGCGTTTTACCCTGGCCTAGTTTACCAGCGGTTTCCACCAAGTCATCGAAGCTGCAACAGAAACAGGCCCCGGCAACTTCGCCGACATCAAACCCTTGCGAGCGCAGGTTCAACGTATCGACGAGGTCAGCGGCCTGATCATTAGTGATGATCGCCACGGTTTTGCCGTCAGCAATGTAACGCTGCGCCAGTTGTCCAATCAGAGTGGTTTTGCCAGCGCCAAGGAATCCGCCAAGCAGGATGAATCGTGTTTTCATGGATCGATAATCGTGAACAATGATGGGAAGGAAAAGCAAAAGTAGGCCGTAGCGAGAGAAGCGAGTTACGGCAGGGCGAGTTACGGCAGGGCTGCACAATGCCGTAACTCGCTCTACTCGCTACGGCCTACCATAACGCTTGTTGCGTTTTTATTCTAACTGTTTCAAGTCTCTAAATCTTTTTCCAGCAGTGAGCGGACCACTAGAACATCCCGCCCTGCATCGTGTTTTGTTGACGTTGGATTTTAGTTTTCCCCGAAGGGGTTCGGTTGATGCCCAGGGCTTGCTCGACCGCTTTGAGGCTATCGATTAATTCCGCCTGCGATTGCATTACGCCATCGCGTTTCGTTTCCAGTTCGATCAGTCGGCTCTCGTAGCGTTTTAGCAGTTCGGCCGACAATCCATTTCCCTGCCCAACGGTTGGTCGAAGCAATTGAGTGATGCGCTGAATTTCTTTGGTCGCTTGTTCTTTGTTGGCAACGGCTTGTTTTATCTGGGCGGTTAGATCGGTACGATCGGTTTGCTGTTGCAGGATTTCCTTAAGCGAGTCACGAATGTCTTGGTCGATCGAATCGTCACCGATCAGCTCTTCCAATTGGACCGCACTGATATCAGAAAATTGGCGGATGTGTTTGACGAGTCGTTGTTCGACAACATCACGCTGCACCGTCGCACTGGCAGGGACCGTTTCTTTGAAACGTATCGCGTCTTCGGTCGGTTCGGTATCGCTGTCATCGCCCAGGACCACTTCGGTCGGTTCCGTCGGCCTTGGATGTTCTAACAGAATCGTTTTTGGATCGACGTCGCGGTTGTTGATCCGATACGAGATCGTTGCCGTCGTTAGCGTTTCGTATTTCATTTGATGCTTGTTGGCGAACAGTTCCACGTTCTTGTTAACGCTGCTTCGCTGGATCGGCAAACGTCGTACTCGGACCGCTTGGTCGGTGGCAAACGGGATCAGGCGATCAATTCCGGGCGTGATCGCAGGCATGATTGCTTCGCCGCCGTAATTGGTGTCTCCGGCGTAGACGGTCAACGGTCCGGCCGGCAGTACGTAGGCAACGTCGGGCCGAATTTTGAGTGACAACATCGGTTGGCTGTCGTTGTCTTTCGCTCGGTAGACTGAAACGATTTCACCGTTGACTTTTCCGATCGGCGTGTCGAGCAGGATCATTTTCCCGGCCGGCAAATCAACCTTGTCGAAGGTGACAACCAAGGCTGCCCCGGCGGCTTGATCGGTTGAATTACCGGCCTTCGACGAACCGAGTAAGTTGAGATTTGTCTTGGTGTTCGTGGAACTTCGCCGTGGCTTACCGCTTCCGCCCATCATGCCGCCCATTCCACCGCCGCCAAGCCCGCCTCCACCGCCGCCGACTTTGTCTGAAAATGGATCGCCACCGCTACCGCCAAACGGATCGGACTCGCCGCCGAAGGTCATGTTCATGATGTCAAGATCTTCCGCGGACGCATCAGAGTCCATGGCCCAGGCGTTGGATTCGGCTAGCGTGGGAGCGACTCGCAGCGAGGGCAGCGGGCGAGCGATCGTTTGCCGGTTGGCACGGACGATGGAAGCAACATCCATGTCAAAGTTCATCGGGCGGCCGGTTTTAAGAATCACACGAACGTCGTTCCAATCTTCGCTGGTCGTGTTGTCCACGGTCGCGCGAAGAAGAAACTCGTCCACGGTCGTCAAATAGCTGACCTTCCAGATCGGCATTTCTCGCAACAAATGCACCTGCACCTTTCGCTGCTTGCCCGCGTCGAATCGAATCGAAACTTCGGTGGTCTCGACGCTATCGTCGGCGATCAAGCGATCGAGCGCCATGTTGAGTCGATCGTTGAACGCTTGGTCATCGGTCGCGATGTGGTGAATGCTGGACAGCGGAAGGCTGCGAAGTCCCGCGTCCGTCGCGATTGTGATGTGTTCGTATTCAACTTTTTGTTTGTCGACGAACTCGGTGCGTAATTCCAATGCGACCAAACGCCCCTGGATGGTTTCATCGAGTTGATCGACCGCCGATACAGTTTGCCCTCGCATCGATAGCAACAGATCGGCGAGCGTGCTTGTGCTGGGCAAGGTGGTTCGCGGGGTTTGCGGATCAGGTTTGCTGGGCATCGTGACGCGTCCCTTTGATTCGGGATCCAGCACGATCGCATGACGGACAATGTCGCTGACTTCGTCGCTGCGAACCGGAATGGTGAACTCCGTTTCCTGCTGGACCGTTGCCTGGTAAACGAAGTAGCCCTTGCCCGTGGAATGCAGCCAAACTTCTTGCAATTTCAGTTGGCCGGTCTTTGGCGGAGAGTCGGTTGCGTTGTCTGCGTAAACCTTGCTTGGATGACTGATGCAAACGATCAGCGAAATTAGAAGTAGACTGTAGGTTCGTTTATCGATCACGTTAATTTCCTCGCGACAAGGTTCGTTTCCATGCATACCGCACATCGCATGGCTGTCTCTATCGTACTAGCTGGCATCGCGCGGCGTGCGATAATCGTCGTCTTCTGCATGGCTGTTTGCGGCACGGTTTCCGGCCAGGCGGTCCCGTCATGGCCCATTGATCCGCTGATGACTGCGAACGATGAGTCGCGAATCCTGGATTTGCTGGGCCAAAGGATCACGCCACCGGCTTACGGAATGCCGCTTCGTTCGTTGGTCGAAACGCTGCCTACTGAGATTCCCATCGCGATTAACTCGCGCGCGTTGGATGAAATTGGAATGTCGGCGGACGAGCCAATTGAAGTTCGGCTGAACCGGCCTGCACCGTTGATGGTGCATCTGATGTCAGTTTTGCAGACGATGGATCTGACGATTTTATTGAGAAACAATGCGTTGACGATCACAACCAACGAGCAATTGGAGCAGTGCTATCCGGTCCGTGTTTATGACGTCACGGCGCTGACAAATCAGTCGCGTCGCTATCAGGTTCAGCAGTTACGGGAAGTCATTGAAGTTAGCATTGCCCCCGATAGTTGGGAGCAGCTCGGTGGGCCTGGCGTCATTGCCACGCGGCTGAGCCTCAATCAAACGTGCTTGGTGATCGCCAACTCGACGGTGAACCATTTGCAAATTGACACGCTTCTGAATCGGTTGGCCGGCGATCGCAATTATCGACCGATTTCGAGGATGGATTCGCAGGGAAGATCGCGAGAGATGGACCAACCAATCAGTGAATTGCGGACTGAGGTAAAGAAGCTCGTCAACTTTGCCAATCCTTGATCAGGCGACTTTGATCAGGCGATTTTGGCTGCTCGCTTCGTTCGGGGCATTTCGCAGCGCCGTGAAGTGCTTCTAAACCGTTTAACCGCGTGGGCAACTCCTGGGCTGATGAAAATGTGTCGTTGTCAAATTCTAGCGACCCTTAAAAGTAGGCCGTAGCGAGCCATAGCGAGTTACGGCGGTGCGCACATTGCCGTAACTCGCTATGGCTCGCTACGGCCTACACGCTGGCGATCAGGGAAATGTGCCGTTGCCACAATGCTTCACAGCGCTGCAGTTTGTG
>NZ_LWSK01000071.1 GCF_001642955.1 Rubripirellula obstinata
CAGCATAGTAAAGGCGGTCTGACGAGCCTTTCAGCAGCGATGGGTACTGTGCTTTGTCACTGGACACCGCAACGTGTCAGGGAATTGCTTCCGACCGTCAGCACGAAGCAAGTTGACCAATGGGTGACACAAGAACTTGGCAGCACGCTCGCAGCGAAACGCAAACTCGCCTACCAGGAAGCAGCAAACTCATCCGGGTAGCAGTAAAAGCCTTTGCACGACATTTTCATCAGCCCAGGCAAGCCCGGCGGAAGCACTCAACGTCGCGGTGAGAATGAAACCTGCGCAAACGAGAACTGATGCAATCCCAAAGATTTAGCGGTCCAGGCATCGCCCCGCGCGTCGTGCGGCTCCGAACGCGTTGGGCGATGCCCACGCGGCTAAACGAACTAACACGTGTTTTACGGGACCAAAACCCTTCACAGCATGGCACGGCAGGGCTGCAAAATGCCGTAACTCGCTCCACTCGCTACGGCCTACGGAAACGTCTGCCGATACGTGTGCCTGCTGAATTGCTGAATCTCTGTGACAATCTGTTCTTGTGCCAGAAAGATAAAACTGCGAATGTTCCATCGTGCTTTTGGAAAGCACGAAATCTCGCAATCCAAGGACGGAACCCAATGGACAATCACTCACACGAACTCGTTGAATTCAACAATCTGCGGAACCGTTTTCCAGGGATCCTGCAAGCAGTCGATGGTTGGCTAACCGATCGCGAAATCGAATTCTTGGCCGCGGCCGCTGCGTTCCCAACCGCCGATGGCGAGATTTTAGAATTGGGTGCCTTTCATGGAAAGTCCACCATCGTCCTGGCACTCGCGGCAAAACTGAGTGACGGTGCAAAGGTCACCAGCGTTGATCCGCTCGAAGCTGCCGAATTGCACGCCAACCTGCAAGCCGCTGGCGTTGCAGCCGACGTGAGCGCCATCGATGCGTTCTCCTTCGATATGTACGGGTCATGGGACAAACCACTGCGATTGCTGTGGAATGATGGTGCCAACGACATTGCAACCGTTCGCGATGACATTCAAGCGTTCCTGCCGCATTTGGCTGATCGCGGCATCATCGCTTTTCATGACGTGCTCAATCGCAGCGGTGACCGAATTCATAACTTCGTCGATGACATACTTTCGTCTGATCACTTTGGTGCCTGCGGTATTTGCGGCACGATCGGATGGGCTCAGTATCACGCTGACCCAAGCACCACGGCTTCATTAAAGGCCGAACGCTTAGCGTTGAAAGATCTGCTAACGCCGCTTCGCGCTTACCACACATGGCCCCGCGACTTCGGCCGCATGACCAAAATCGCCTACAAGATCAAACGAAGTCGCGTGCCCCACGGTCCCATCAATGTTGCAAAGTGGATCGACCGAGTCGGTGCCGGCGATTTCGCGGCGACGGGTCTGTTGACTTAGGAAGCGTCCTGAAACAATTTCCCGATTTCCCAACCCGAACGCGTAAGCGAGGGATCTTGTTTGACGCGGAAATCCCTCGCTTACGCGTTCGGGTTGGGATTTGGTGGGATCCAAGCTCTTGAAGTTATTTCGGGACAGTTCCTTAGTTGATACTTCAACAGCAATGTTGAACTAATAAAACGACTATTTCAGCAGTCTCCCTATGGCCACGGGCTGGCGCGGAATGCCCGGCCGCTCACGCGTCGCGGCTCACTAAATCAACACGCGGCTGACGCCCAAACGGTCAACAACGGACATCAATGTCATGCGAGTCTCCCACTACAACACCTTCCTGGATGGCGGTGCGGCAACCGCATCGCGAAGGTTGCACAGTGAACTGGTTCGTATGGACGTCGATAGCCAGTATTTTTACTCAGCGAATCAGGGCGAGCCGCTGGACTTGGACGGAACCTATCACGCGGCGACTTGGAATCAGGGCAACGTTGCCAATCGTTTGATCAAGGGCGTCAAGTTTCGCCAGCACCGCCAATCGTTCAAACGAGCATTACGCGGACGATCATCTGGTCACGAAATTTTCACATCGCCCAAGGGTGCCGCGTACACACCGTGGCCGCCGATGTCACACGGCGACGACGATCAAATCATCCACTTGCACTGGATCGACAAGTTCATCGACCAAACCAGTTTTTTTGGTTCGCTCGAACCTCAGCAACCCGTCGTCTGGACGCTGCATGACATGAACGCCTTCACCGGCGGTTGTCATTTCAGCGAAGGCTGCGACCGCTACTTGTCCGGCTGCGGCAATTGCCCCCAACTCCCCAGCCCAGCCGAAAAGGACTTCAGCCACCAATCGTTTCAGGCCAAATCGAAGGCGATCCAAGACATCAACCTGCACATCGCTGCACCGAGTCGCTGGCTAATCGAGACTGCCAAATCAAGCACATTACTTCAGAGTGCAAAGTCCTTCTCGCACATTCCTTACGGCATCAATACGGAAACCTATTACCCGATGGATCGACAGGAAGCCCGCGGCCGGCTGGGCATTGATCCCGACGCGACCGTTGTCTGCTTCGGCGCGATGGACGTCAAAAACATTCGCAAAGGCGGCAAGCAAATGGCCGAAGCCTTCGCGGCGATCGCCGATCTTCCAGAGGTCTTGGGATTAGTCTTTGGCGGCGGAGAACTACCCAAATCATCAAATCCAATGCCACCGATCCACTCCGTCGGTCCCATCGCAGGAACGTTGCAACAGCGGACGGTGTTCAGCGCCGCCGACGTCTTTGTCCTGCCATCGTTAGAAGACAATCTTCCGCTGACAGGTTTAGAAGCCATGGCCTGCGGAACCCCCATCGTCGCCTTCAACGCCGGCGGAATCCCCGACTACGTCCGCCCCGGAATCTCAGGATCACTAGCAAAAACAGGATGCAGCGAAGACCTAGCACAAAAACTGGTGCAACTGCTGACCGACCGGCCAACACTTTCAAACCTCGGTCAGAGTGCCCGCGTCATGATCGAAAATGAATACGCGAGCACGCGAGAAGCAAATCGCTATCAGCAGTTGTATCGCGATTTAGTAACGACCAAATCGCGATTCCTTGCAGCATAAAACCGTTTAACCGCGTGCCCAACGGGCCGCGCGGTTGGCGTAGGTGCGGACGCGCGGCCCGTTGGGCACGCGGTTTAACAAAATGGGTACACCCAATTACTTTCGACGGTCCTTTCCATGACGCTACCCCGTTTCGCTATTGTTACACCTTCCTATAACCAGGCCGAATTTCTGGAGCAAACGATCAGGAGCGTGCTCCACCAGGAAGGTCGCGGCACTGAATTCGAGATTGACTACGCCGTCATCGACGGCGGCAGCACTGACGGTTCCGCCGAAGTGATTCGGAAGTACGAATCGGAACTCACGTTTTGGTGCAGCGAAAAAGACCGCGGACAAACCCACGCGATCAACAAAGGATTCGAGCAAGTCAGCGGCGACATCCACGCCTACATCAACAGCGACGACTACTACTTACCGGGCGCATTCCAGAAGGTGGCGAAAGCCGTCGCCGAAAACCCAGACGACGATCTATTCCACGGGACTTGTCAGAAAGTGGATGCAGAGGGGCGTGTCTTCAAGACGCAGCGTGCACAGATCGAACGCTTAGACCAACATTTGAACCTTTGGGATTACTGGCTTCGTCCAAAAGAGAACTGGAACTTCATCCAACCCGAAGTGTTCTGGACGAGCCGACTTTCCAAAAAGATTGGCAACTTCGATGAATCGCTTTTTTACACCATGGACTACAACTATTGGCTGCGAGGATTTGATGCGGGTATGACGGTCCGGTTCATTGACGCCGAATTGGCAGCGTTCCGGGTCCACGAGGCACAAAAGACAACTCAGCGTGATGCGAGCATTCGAGAATTGATTTCAAACGTCGAACCCTACGTTGCAGATCACGACTCACGAATTGAACCCGCGACAAGAGCCTACATACTTCGCCAGATTCAATTGACGCTCTGTCAAATTACGAACGCAGACGCTCGCCCTCGCCAACAAATAGCGGCTCTCACCGAACTCGCAGCGTCGCAGCCGAAACTGCTGCAATCGAAACACTTCTGGAAGCAATTCCGGCGCAGCGGCCGAAGAATGTTCCTGCCAAACCGGTCTGCGGCCTGAGCCGAGCTTCGGTCCAGATCGCTCAGGCAGAGCATGCTTTTATAAGACGATAATGTTTTTGTGAGCCGCTGGCCGTGAGGCCTCGGGGTGCAGGTAAGCTAATCGGATGGAGGCCCTAAAGTAGGCCGTAGCGAGCGAAGCGAGTTACGGCAGGGCTGCAAAATGCCTTAACTCGCTCCACTCGCTACGGCCTACAAAAACGTCTTCCGATTAGCGTGCCTGCACCCAGTCCTCGGACCTGGTTGCGTTAGGTTTCAGTTTGGATCGAAGCGATTTCGTCGTGGATAATGGCCCGGCCGCTTACGCGATCACGGCTCACTCAACAGTTTGAAAAACTGAATTGCGATTGACGGTGCGATCACGGCAAGAGTCGCCCAACAGTCAGGCAGCGTTTTCGGAAGCCAGATGCGATTTCACCGCACGTTGGTAAAGCTCTTCATGCTGAATAGCGATCAGCTCAGGTGAATGCTGCTTGAGTGCTAACTCGCGACCGGCGACGCCCATCGAATGCCGAAGTGCTTCATCTTCGTAGAGACGCACCATTTGCTCGAGCAAACGTCCCGGTGATCTTGGCGGAGTCAGGAGTCCCGTTTGCCCGTCTATCACCATTTCAGGAATTCCGCCAACGGATGTTCCGATTACGGGTGTTTGACACGCCAGAGCCTCCAGCGCGGTTTGACCGAACGCCTCTTCGATCGATGGAAACACAAAAACATCCATCGCTGAATAGATTGGTGATTGCTCTATACCGCCGGAAGGTTGCCCTTGATGGAGCCATGGAATTGGCAAACGACTAAGCATCGCCTTCGATGGCGGATGCCCAAAGCTAAGTAAAGACGTGTGCTGTTGAATTGATGTTGGCAATCTCTCGATCGCACTCAAAAGATCGGCGAAACCTTTACGACGGTTACCCATCGCCGCACATGCGAATCCAATGACAAACTGATCTTCAGCGATCCCTAGCTGTTTTTTACTGGCCTGTTTGTCCAAAGGCTGGTAATCGTCCACCGGCAAAGGCAAGTAGATCGTTTGCACCTTGGCATGTTTGGGCAGCACCGTCGTCGTGAGTGATTGCTCGCTATTCCACCGGCTATTCCCAACAAGGGAAAGGTCCAAGTTCGACAGCGCCTCTCGCTTAATTTCTCGACACTCGTACTCCAAATCCAGCATACCGGTCGCTGCATCGACATCACCCTGATAGTGAAAACCACCCAGGTACGGATTCTGATCGTGCAGTGTCCAAACGACGGGAATTTGAACCTGTTCAAAGAATGACTGGTAATCAATAACGTCACCGGTCCAATGAACATGCAATACATCCGCACCATTCAGAACTGGTGTCAGATCAAAATCACGAAGTGCGGCGGGAGGCGAAAATGCTTCGTAGCTTGCGTTATCACGAGAAGCCAAATCAATCCGATGCTGCCAACTCGATGGGCTAGGCCACCACTTAGACTTGGTGCGACTCCATTTGCCGGGCCGGATTTCGCTCAAATGAGTGACACCTTCAACAGTTGAACTTTCACCATGACAGGTCGCAAAGACATGACTGTCCAAACCACGCCCACGAAGTCCCTCATGAATCCGACGCAACGCGCTCGCACCACCATGCATGAACGCCGTTAGGTGTGCGACTCGCATCAGTCTTTCCTCAGATTAGGCAGCACGCTTAAATCGACGGTACCAACGTTTTTTCTGGCTTTGTTGCCAAGGTCCCGAATAAAGCAATTCGTCAGTGTAGCGATCTGCTTCCGTGTGCCGATATAGCTCATCTTCATGAACGATTTCGTTCATCGGAAAAGTAGGTAGCTCAGCGTAAGGCATCTTTTGATTCGTGTGGGTGCCTCCACCATCGAATCCAATGTTGCTGACTAGATTTGCATCGGGAAGCACCGTCAAACCGTTCTGTAACCAGCATGCCAAAGTCCATGGAAACGCCCACGAATCTACTTGTTTTTCCTGCACGTAATCATACATTTTGATCCAGTAATCCAGCTCTCGCTCCGACTCGCAGAAGTGTTTCAATTGGTTGGTTTCACGAATTTCAGGCCATCGTGAAATACTTAAATCAAAATGCTTCCACGCTCTTCGCCAGGTCGCCCATCCCCAGCAATGGGGATACTTCGAGAAGTAGTAGCTGGCATCCGTTCGCGAGATACCTTGCTGGTAATTATTACCACTGACGCCCATAATCCGTGTGTCATCACGATACCGATCAAGCAATGTCTCACAGTAGGCAAAGAATGTCGGTTCCGGGATGCAATCATCCTCTAGTGTGATCACGGTTTCATGATTCGATAGCACCTCAGTGATCGCGGAGCTTATGCGTCGCCCGCAGCCCATATTCTCAGTCGCGTAGAGACGATGAACATCGCATGGCCAGTCAATCGCCTCAGTTACAGCACGTGCCTGTTCCGTCTTTTCTCGTTCGCCGTCACGATCTAACCTCGCCGCATCTGCTGCGATGTAGAGCACAGGCGGAGCCAGCGAGCGAATGCGTTCAAAGGACCGCTCGGTATGATCAGGACGATTAAAAATGATGTAAAGTAGGGGCGTCATCTTGTTGCCTCAAAAACGAGAACATTGCGTATTTCAATGGATCTAGGCCCAAGACTCATCGAACAAGTGACCTATGTTCTCCATTGAGCTTCGGATCCGATGAGTCAGCGAATTCTTCTCCAATCGAATGGTCTTTTCCCAACATTCTTGGCCTACTTGCTGGGGGGGTCCAGTTGGAAGTTCTGGTCTTTAGACCGTACCAAAAGAATCCTATCCCAAGCAATATCGACGTCCGCGAATCCTCGAATACAGCATTTGCTTATCCATTGACTCCGCTGGCAAGATTCCCGTATCTAGACTCCAAGACCCTAGCTCGCGGCGATAAACAGACTGCGCGAGAGATTTAGGATGAACGTACACCGATCTATTTGGAGCCGCGATGATTATCGATATGCGAAAAGAACTACGCCGATTTGGTATCAAACCCGATCATGTGCTCCATGTAGGAGCGCACGAAGGCCAAGAAGATGGCACCTATCGCAAAATGAACGCGACACCCATTTACGTCGAAGCCAACCCCGAAGTATTTGCAAGACTGCGTGAAAACTTGCCAGAGCGGGAATGTCATCTGGTAGCGATCTCCGATCACGAAGGTACAGCGGAACTGCACGTAACGTCGATGGATCAAAGCAGTTCGCTGCTATCGCTAGCTAAACACTCCGAAATCTATCCGGATATCGTGGAAACCAAAACTGTCCAAGTTCGATGCACGACAATCGATAAATTGCTGGAAGGACGAACTGAGTCGTTCGATGTGCTTAGCCTGGACATTCAGGGCGCGGAACTAATGGCGCTCAAGGGAGCCGCCAACCTTCTAAGCCAAGTGTCGTGCATCATGACCGAAGTCAATCGCGACGAACTTTACGCTGGCTGCGCTCGAATGGAAGAGATTGACGAATTTTTGGCTCAACATGATTTCAAGCGTGTTCGTGAAGCATTTCCTTATCACGAATCATGGGGCGATGCCCTGTATGTGAAAAATCACATCGAAGAACTAAAGGGTTGGCCTCAGAGATTGCTACAAATCTTTCAACCCACGGCGGCCAAGGCCAAAGCTGCCTAACGCTCACTAAATTCGGCAAACTCGGCACTGGATTCGATCAAGAGGAAAGCTATCTTCAAGAGTCTCAAGCAGCGATTAAGAATCATCTCTTTCGCGACTGCTGCAAAGTGTTTTAGTAGAACATTGAATGTTCGCTCAGAACCATCAAAGGTTCTGATCATCGCGGACTGCTATGGCCGACTTGCAAATCGCTTGACCGTGCTCGCGAATGTCCTTGCCTGCGCGATTGAACAAAATTTTGTCGTCGTGGATATCGCAATGCGACGGGCGTTATCAGGCGACCACCTACGCTCTGAACACCATCTTGCTAACGCGTTAGTCTTCAATGACAGGAAGAGTTGCCGCCACTGGATCAACAGACTTTCAATTCGGATTTGGGTACGGTACCAAAAGGAAGTCGAGCGAATCTCACACCGGCAATCACCAGCACGGGTTGCCGGGTTGTCTATCTTGCGAGGCGATGGGGACGTCCGAATCGATCTCACCACGCTTAGTGAATCGCATCCCGATGACACCTGCGTCGCATTGACCGGCATCTTCTTGGAGACCACTAAGCCCAGCGATGTGATCTTAAATCAGATTCGCGAACTGTTGCGTCCACAGGATCGTGACGAAGCATTCGTCAAAGGGATCATTGAGGCTTTTGCCCCTCATACGACGATCGTTGGCGTTCACGTCCGACACGGTGACTATCGAACTTGGAAAGACGGAATTTTTTATCACCCGTTTGAAGAATATGTGCAATCGATGGAACGGATGCTGGACGCGCTTCCTGGCGAAACGATATTCTTAATTGTGTCTGATGAAGAACAAGACATGTCGTTGTGTCCAAGTTCACTTAACGCCCATCGGATTCGTGGCAGTGAAATGCAAGACTTATTATTGCTTTCTCATTGCGACTACATCATCGCCACGCATTCGAGCTTCGCAAATTGGGCATCGTTCTTTGGTCGGGTTCCGATCCTTACCATGCGGGATGCGATGAAATCGAACGCCATCGATCCCAAGTCATTGAACATGGTTGAATTTCCGCGACTAACTGGTGACTACTTGGTTTAACCGGATGTTAGCTGGTGACTTTGTCGCGTAGTCGGCGGAGCATGTTCGGCTTAGCCACTTTCTGCTCCTTAGCCGATTCAGTGATTTGCCGCTGCATGAAATCGCGGTACTCGGCCTGGATTGAATTTGGGGTGATGGCTAGGACGTCATCATGACAAAGGCAGTCCCAACCATCGGGAAGAGCCCGAGTGATCTCTAACAACGTTGGCCAGTTTTCGCGACGATGAGGGCTTGGCGGCGGAGCCAGAAATAGCCTCGCATCGTCGATCAGGACTACGTGATTTCGCTCACTGGCAAAAACGATCTCGAGCTCTTCCAGCAGCGGGCACTCATCATCTTGGCCATAGGTCACACCGCCGCTCCAGTGAGCATCAAGCCAGTAAATCATGTTGTCGTTTTTAGAAACGATGGTAGGCAAGTGTTGTCTAGAATCGCCCTGCAACATCGTGATGTTAGAAATCCCACTCAAATTCTGTTCGGCAATGCGGTACATCTCTGGTGAGTTCTCGATGGTGAAAACTTGGTCAAAACACCCTGCAGCCCATTTCGCCGTTCCCCCCTGGTAGGTTCCGCCTTCCACCAGCGTGGTCAGTCCCATCGCATCGCGAAGATACAAGATCGACTCCTTGGGAGCACCAAATTGAACCGTTCCCATCGTAAAATCCCTTAACTGAGCTGTTGAATAAGTCCACGCTGCCTCTTTTTGACTCCGCAACTGTACCGAGACTCTACTTTGAATGGCAACATCGTTCCGCTAACAGGTCGTTGCGAACCAGACGACCCGCACAACCCGAAGGATGGCTACACAAACCACAAAAACTATTTCTCGCAAATTTGCCCTTATCCTTCCCGGAACTAAACTGGTGAACAAAATTCAGTTACCTCGCTTGGTTCTCACATGTTTCGTCGCTCGAAGTCACCGATCAATTCATCCGCATCTCGCCGTTCTCGCCAGTGGCTTTCCACGCAGTTGGAGCCTCGGTTGATGCTGGCAGCCGATGCCGGAGCAGCCGTCAGCCACGCCGATACGGCATCAATTGCAATGGATGCTGCAGCAACCAATGCTACAAAGGACGTGAGCACCCAGCACCTAGTAATCATCGACGCTGGTATTGAAGATGCGAGCGAGTTGATGAAGTCGGTTCCGGCTGACGCAGAAATCTTACTTGTGAATGGAAATGAGAATGGCGTTGATCAAATTACTGCTGCAATTGCATCCCATCAGGGATTGAAATCAATTCATTTGCTGAGTCATGGTACCGAAGGACAACTGAACATCGGAAACCAGAAACTTTCAAGCGAAAATCTTGAGGCCTATCGTGGTCAGATTCAATCTTGGCAGAACTCGGTTGCCGATGGTGGAGACCTAGTGATCTACGGTTGCGATGTTGCTAGCGGAAACAAAGGTGCTTCTTTCATCGCGAAATTTGCTGAGATGGCGAAGCTGGATATCGCTGCATCAACCGATCGGACAGGCCAGTCAACGTCTCTTCATACGGCTGATTGGGATCTGGAATATCGGACTGGTCAAATTGAAACGGCTTACTTGCTGACTTCAGATCGCCTGCAAAATTTCGCGGGGCAATTGGCTATCGAAATCTTTGCTGCTGGATCAACTGGTAATGAATTGATGGAACTTGAAGTCAATGGCCAGATCGTTGACACGTGGTTTGTGCTTGGTACCGATGCAGAAAACGATCAGTTCTATCCCTATGTCGTCGATATCGATGGTGTAGATGTTGATGACATTCGAATCAACTTCGTCAACGATCTTTATGATCCAGCAAATGGTATTGATCGAAACTTACGGGTCGATCGAATTGTCGTTGACGGCACGACTTTTCAAACCGAGGCACCCTCGGTTTTTGGAACTGGGATTTGGGACGGGCAAGCCATTTCATCTGGTAATCTGCGATCCGAATACCTCAACTCGAATGGGTACTTTCAGTTTTCTGATAATGGGGGGACCCCCGGTGGCGCCAACGGATCGCTGATTGAAGTCTCACTTCGCGGTCAATCCGGAGGCGAATCCGCTCAGTTGATTGTGGATGGTTCGGTTCTTCAAACTTTCAATGACTTATCGACCAACACAAACATCTTCTCTGTGCAAGCTGATGGTGATGTGACGGCCGACCGCGTCCGAATTGCCTTCACTAACGACCAATACACGCCGGGTGGATTCGATCGAAATTTAGAAGTTGATTTCATTCGAATTGACGGTCAAACTTTTGAAACCGAAGCTCCCACAACTTTTTCAACAGGCACTTGGTTGCAAGCGGATGGAGTTCAGCCAGGATTTCGGCAAAGCGAAGTTCTTCATACCAACGGGTACTTTCAATACCTAGCATCAACGAACCCAGGCGGAGGAGGTGACGCAGGCAGTTTCTCGTTAGTGACCAGCCAGATTACAACAGTCGAAGGGCAAGGCGCGATCACGCTAGAGGTTCAACGCGTCGGCGGAAGCGACGGAGCAGCATCCATCGATTTCTTGACAGCTTCAGGCACGGCAATCGAGGGTCAGGACTTTGAACAGAACAGCGGTCGGCTATTCTTTGGCGATGGTGAGACATCAAAACAATTCACCGTCAACATTTTGGATGATGGAAATTCTGAATCGACTGAGAACTTTACGGTTCGTATCGATAATCCAATCGGCGCAGATTTGTTGGCACCACGCACCTCGATCGTTACGGTGCTTGACGATGATTCAGGTCTTCCAAGATTCGCGTCGTTCGATTCTTCCGACGGCTTAACGCTAAACGGTTCCGCATCGATTAGGGGGAATCAGTTAGAACTCACGAGTACTGCAACGCGACAAGCCGGAACCGCTTTCTTCAACTCTCCCATTCCACTTTCCGGAAACACTTCGTTTCAGTCCTCCTTCACCTTTCAAATGGGCGGTGGTCGCGGCAGTGCGGGCGCTGACGGAATGACGTTCTTGTTGCATAACTCATCCCAGGGTCTAAATGCACTCGGACGTCCTGGTGGTTTCTTAGCTTATGACAACATTCTGCAAAGCGTTGCCATTGAATTCGACAACTACAACAATGGCGGCGACATCGCCGCCAACACCGTGGCGGTGGTCATCAATGGTGATACTCGTAATGCATTCTCCGAAGTCGTCTCACCGTTCGATCTTAATAACAACACGCTCTACCACGCTTGGGTTGAATACAACGGAGACACCAATTCGCTGGCCGTGTTTGTTTCTGCGACGGAAGAAAAGCCTCTTTTTGCGGTCCTCAAAACTGAGATTGATTTAGACGCCATCGTAGGTAATCAAGCGTACGTAGGATTCTCTGCGGGTAATTTCGACATGACGAATTACCACCGCGTTGGAAGCTGGAACTTTTCACTAGACCGGCCCACCAGCGATCCTGAAGTCAATCCTTCCGGCGATATCGTGGAACAAGACCTAATCACCGGACTGGATCAGCCGCTCGCGGTCGATTTCTCTCAAGATGGAAGGAATCTCTACATTGCAGAAAAGGCCGGTGTGATCAAAGTTGCACGAGATGGTTCTAGTAACGCAAACGTTGTGCTTGACATTTCAGACAAGGTCAACAACGTCCAAGATCGGGGACTGATCGACTTTGCATTGGATCCAAACTTTCAATCCAATGGGTATATCTATTTGCTTTACACCTACGATCCGCCAGAAGTGTTTGACAATGTAGGAAACGCCAATGCGGGTCCCGACGGTCGCGGAAACCGGGCCGGGCGGTTGTCTCGATACACCCTCGACGCGTCAACTGGATTTACGACGGTCGTGGGAGGCAGCGAAGAGATTCTGTTAGGCAAGAATAGCACCTGGGACAACTTCAACGCATTCGTTGATAGCACGGTCGATCTGAACGAACCGCAAGCTGGGCGTGCAAATGGTCAATACATCGACGACTTTATCGCAAGCGATAGTCGCTCGCACACCGTCGGAAGCCTTGCCTTTGCGAGCGATGGCAACTTGTTCGTTTCGATTGGTGATGGGGCGAGCTTCAATCAAGTGGACACGCGTGCGTTAAGAGTGCAAAGCTTCTTTAGCTTGTCCGGAAAGGTGCTGCGGATTGACCCTTCCACCGGACAAGGTGTCTCTGACAATCCGTTCTACGATGGTGACCCCAATTCAAATCGCTCAAAGATCTATCAGCTTGGACTTCGCAATCCGTGGCGGTTAACGCTTGACCAACAAACAGATCGACTCTTCATCGGCGAAACTGGCCTAGGAAGTTTCGAGGAGATCAATACCGGTGGTGCCGGGACCAATTTTGGCTGGCCTTACTATGAAGGAGGGCAAGGATTCAACAGTCCGACGCCTGGGTACAGTAACCTTCCCCAAGCTCAAAATTTCTACCAGAACGGGAGTGCAAAACCCGCCACAATCGCCCTAGCACACCAAGGTGGTTCTGACGCGATTGTGCTTGGCGACATTGTTTACAATTCCGACCTGGGCTTAAAGTACGAGGGCGACTTGTTTTACAACGACCTGTACCGAGGCGTGATCCGACATGCCAATGTCGGCCCCAATGGTCAACTAACCGGTGTTGAAGTCTTTACGACCGGGGCGCAGTTTGTGACAGATATCCAGCAAGGAGCCGACGGTTCACTCTACTACGCAAATTTGGTCGAGGGCACTGTCGGCAGGTGGCAAATTGTTTGATTCATCAAGTCTACCTTCATTTGGGCAAGCGGGTGGAAACTCGGTTTTGAAATCAAAAGACACAGCGATCTAACCTGCCACCGCTTGTTCGATCTTGTTCTATCCATCGACCACTCGAACGACTTGAGTGTTTGAAAGCCCCGCGCATGGCAGAGACTTCGACCTTGTGTGTTTTTGTGCTCTTTTGTGGCTAGCAATCTTTCTTCTTGCCGTACGCTCAGTGGTTTGAGACCGAGGGGTCACCTCGTTTGGTTTGTCGGTGTTTTGCTAGCCACAAGGGGCACACGTAGCACAAAGAATATGAATGCGCCAAACAAGAGCCCTAACAACGCGGGTTCTGATCAGTTGTCAAACAACTAAATCGCAAACCCATAATCTTTAGATGCATTCAAGCAAATTATTGCAACCGATCAGTATTGAATAGCATTGACTTCCCGCACGCTGGGTCGATACAAGACCAGGAAAGATTGTGGGCATTGGCTGGCTGAAACTGGCCAGAAACGCTTAAAGTGACCCTTGCTGGAAGAAATCTATGTTGGCACGAATTCTACTTCAACGTCACCGTTGGTCGCGAGACTTTCGTGCATTGAGAGATCGTGTTCTTCGTCGTCAAAGACTCAGCTTTCCCGTTGAGAGTGCCCAAGCAGTGGCGCGACTAAGTCAGCAAGCCGAGCCAGTGACCATGGTGACTTCGTTTCCCAGATCGGGAAATACTTGGATGCGGATGATGTTGACAGATATCTTTGCTGCACTTGTTTCCAGCCAGTCAAATGAAAAGCAGATCGAGAATAGTTGGATTGAATCTCACAATCTGATTCCCGATATCTACTTTGATTCAATTGAAAAACGTGATCCGGTAATGCAATCTGGTGGCGAAATTGCGAAGCGGTTTGGAGTGTTCGTTAAGAGCATGAAGCACTCGGCCAAATTGAGCGGATTGAGTCATGCGACCTCGATAATTTGCGACATCTATTTCTGTTTCGTCGGCCAGAGGATTCGCTTGTCTCTTTCTACCACTTTCATTGTCGGCCCAGTGGCAATCAGAAGTTAACGACCGGTGGTGTGGATAGTTTTTGCTTGGAACACCTTGGGCGATGGAAGGCTATGACTCATAGCTACCTAGAGTTGGCGATGCGCTGTGCGACTCGAGTTCATTTTGTGTCCTACGAAGACATGCTTTCCGAGCCTGAACAGAACCTAGCACATTGCTTCAGTTGGTTAGGCGAAACCGTCGACGCACAAATTATCGCCGAAGCTGTTGAGCGCAATCGATTTGAGCGAGCCCAGAAAAATGAGTCATCTCGGCAAACTGATCCAAATCACAACTTCTTTCGCCGCGGCACCAGTGGTGCCGGCCAAGACGAGCTTTCCCAAAAGACACTCGACCGGATTCATGCTGAAACATCTGAATTGATGAAACAGGCCAGAAGCCGAATTGCGAGCAAATCACGATTTGCATCTGTTGGACAATCCAGCGCTGCGTAGATACTTGCTGTCACCGGGTGTTATCATACCCGCTATGAATACAAGTGAAATTTCGGTGATTCTTGATGAATCGCTTGCTGGTAGCCTTGGGACGATTTGCGAATCTGGTGGCCCGTTTGTTTCGCTGGTTACGGTTGCTCCGGTGATCGCTCCGGTTGGGCCGCGGCGGGTTTCGATGTTACTGTCAGGCTTGGCGGTGCATACGAAGAATTTGCTGCGGAATGGTTCTGCTTCTTTGTTGCTGGTTTCGCCCGGTGGTGAATCTGGGGATCCGCTTGCTGGGTCGCGCGTGACGTTGACTGGGACGGTGACGAGGTTGTCACGCGATGACGACGGCGAGGTTCGTAGTGCGTTCTTGGCAAAGCATCCTTCGGCAGCCATGTATGCTGATTTTGGCGACTTTGCTTTTTTCATTTTGGAAATTGAACAGGCTCACCTGGTCGCCGGCTTTGGGAAAGTCGTTACCGTTAGTGGCGACGAGTTGAACTGATCTATTTCGCGTGAACTATCTAACATCCACGAGAATCCTTGATGAGCCAGTCCCCAAAAAAACAGCCCGAAGAGACTCCAACTAACGACTCCCCCGAGACACCAACTGACGAGCCAATCGTCAAACCTGGCGAACCGGATTCGGATGCCCTCACTAATGACGAAATCCAATCCAACGAAATCCAGCCCAACAAGACCGGTGAAGTCACCAATGATGTTGACGGCGAAAAAATCGCTCAGTTCGTTACCACGATTCGCAATGCCGAAGAACAAGTCGGACAGCACATCATTCAAGCGTTGCAGCACGACGGTACGGTCGCTGTGATCACGACCGTGGCCGTGGGGCCCGACGGAAACCAGCAGGTAATCTCAGCCGCTCTGAATCCTGATCGAATGAAACAGGTTCAAGAAATTTTGACGCAAGCCGAAGAAGAACGAGTGGAAGAAGAGCCCTGTGTGGGTTTTCATTGTTTGGTAAAGCCTAAATCGGCATAGCCTATGCTTAGTGCCGAAGGGACGGCATCACCTAAGCTTGGGCGGCAGCCAACGCGGTGAAGAGTTTTGGTTCCAGGAAACACGTTTTGGTTCGTTTAGCCGCGTGGGCATCGCCCCGCGCGTTTCGCCCCGCGTGGACGCGCGGGGCGATGCCCACGCGGTTAAACGATTTGGAAACTTCTCACAGCGCGCGGGGCGATGCCCACGCGGTTAAACGATTTGGAAACTTCTCACGGCGCGCGGGGCGATGCCCAACGCGGCTAAACGGTTTAGAAAACCTTCACGGCGTTGGGCTGACGCCCAAGGCTAAACGCTGCCGCTACTGCGTGGCTAAATGCACGTCAAGATTCGCGCTACGACGTCAAACCTGCCAACTCCGCCGCTCGTTGGACTCGTTGAATGCCGATCATGTACGCGGCCATTCTTAATGAGACTTTTCGTTGCTGGGACATCTGCCACACGTTCTCAAAAGCTTCGCTCATCGTGTGATCAAGCTCGCCGCGGACTCGGTCGAGTGGCCAGCGGTAGTGCTGTCGGTTTTGTACCCATTCAAAATAACTGACCGTCACACCACCGGCGTTTGCCAAAATATCGGGCAGCACCGTCACGCCGCGTTCGTAGAGCTGTTGGTCAGCAGCCGGATAGATTGGCCCGTTGGCTGCTTCAATGATCACGCTCGCCTTAATTTTATCGACGTTGGCTTCGGTGATGACGCCGCCGAGCGCCGCCGGCATTAGTACTTCCACATCCAATTCCAACAGATCACTCAGCGGAAGCTTCTTGCAGCCGTTGTAACCTTCTAGCAAACCTCGTGGATGTTCGATCTTGTGACGCAGCAGTTCACCGATATTCAGTCCGTCTGGATCAAAATACGTTCCGCTCACATCGCTGACCGCAACAATCGGGAACTGCGCTTCGTGCAAGAACTTTGCAGCATGCGTTCCGACGTTTCCGAATCCCTGAATCGCCACGCGGCAACCTTCTGGTTTGCGGCCTAAACGTTTGATCGTTTTGAAGGTCAATGTCCCCACGCCACGTCCGGTCGCCTCTTCGCGTCCCTTGGCTCCGTACTGTTCGACCGGCTTACCGGTGATCACGGCTGGATTGAAACCGTGATACTTTTCCCATTGATTTCGAAACCAAGCCATCACTCGATGGTCGGTGCCCATGTCGGGTGCGGGGATGTCGGTATCAGGTCCGACCAATTCATGAATCTGATCGACGAAGGCACGTGTGAGTCGTTCGATTTCACGCTGAGTCAATTCCGATGGATCAACGCCGATGCCACCTTTCGCGCCGCCGTATGGCAGATCGACCACGGCAGTTTTCCAGGTCATCAAACTGGCAAGCGAACGAGTTTCATCGAGGTCCACATCGGGGTGATAACGCAGACCGCCTTTCATTGGACCGCGGTGGTTATCGTGCTGGACACGAAAGCCCATATAGTTGGCCAACTGACCATTGTCACGCTCGATCGTGACACGAACCTGAACCTCGCGGCGTGGCGTTTGCATCATTTGCCGCATTTCGGCACTGATGTTTAGATGATCGGCGGCGGAATCAAAAAAGTATTGAGTGGCTTCAAAAGCTCGCATGATTTCAATCGTTTGATAGTGAGTTCAGCGGTTTGGCAGTTCTAAGGAACTGTCCTGAAATAACTTCCCGTTTTCCCAACCCGAACGCGTCAGCGAGGGATTTCGTCGAACAAGATCCCCCGCTGACGCGTTCGGGTTGGGATTTCGTCGAATCAAAGCACCTGAGGGTTATCTCGCGACCATTCCTGAGTCATAGGATACCCGTTTGGCAAAGAAAATCACTCAGGCTAACGAAAGAGCGATTGCAAGTTGCAAATTGAACCCAGGGTTCCCAGATGTCCGTTTTGTAGGCCGTAGCGAGTGGAGCGAGTTACGGCATTTTTTCCTAGCCTCGCCGGTTCGCAGCCTGCGCCGACGAAGGCTTACGCGGCCTTGTTGACGTTGCCTTGGTGTGCCGTTCCGCCACGAATGGCATTATCGATCCAGCTTTGTACATCCGCCAAATTAGGTGGACTCTGACCGCGCAGGTAGCGTTTTCCTGCCGAGGTTGCAGCGTAATGCGACACTGCCTTGTGAAGCGTTTCCACGTCGCAATCGGCGATTGATTGCCGAGTGACAAATCCGGATCCGGCCAACAATTGAGATTCCAGGCAATTCAGTTCAGGAACACTGCACATGACTTTGGCCTGCACCTGCCAGAGCGTAATGATCGACTCGCTGATCCAACGCGTCGCCAATTCATCGCACATCGTTCCGGGATCGGCTTTCAAGAAATGGTGAACGCTATGGATGCCGATCGCGGTAAAACGGTCGGCGGTTCGCGGTCCAATCGAAGGTGCGTCAACCAATGCGTCTTGCAAATGCAGGCTGTAGCGAACGTTGACTGGAACCTCTTTGCCGGTCGGAAACGGCAGCACCAAAGGTTCACGTTCGGTTTGAGCGTCCTGTTTGGACTCGGTCGCTTTCACCTGATCTAAATCAGAAGCCGCATTCTGTGCCTTGATCCCCTGTACTTTGATCCCCTGTACCTTGATTCCCTGTACCTTGATTTCAGTGCGATCCGACTGCAACTGACTCCGTCGTTTCTTCCAGACTTTTTCATCTTCATGGACCTTGATCACTCGATGAACGATATCGACTTCGGCGGAAAGGTTCTGCTTCAGCTCTCCCGTTCGCTCAAATTCTTCGATCAGCGCCTCCACCGCACGTCGCTCCGATGCATGGTCTAGGTTTCGGATCCATAACCGCATCGGTACGCGAGCGGTCGCCAGAATCATCGCCAGCGGCGCACTTGGTGATGGCAGCGATTCGCCTTTGACGGCTTCCGCATCAGCGGCGGCTCGCTCGATCACTCGGGCCCATCCTGTGACAGCAAGCCCGAACAATTCGGCGAGCGCCTGTTTTGCGATCAGGCTGAGACCTTCTTGCGGTTTTCGGCGTCCGCGTCCCAGATCATACGTATCCATCAACGGAAAGTAATACTGGTTTGCGTGACGAGCGCCGTGCAAGATCGCTTCGCCGAGCCAACCGGGTTGGTCCGACATCTCGAACACGATTTTCATTTGATCGCGATCCCACATCTTCATGATCGTTTGATACGACTTAGTCACGCTCCATTCAATCGGACGGTGCAGAACCTTTTCGCGACCGCTTTGCTGTGTGTGCAGCGGCATGATGGGATCGGTAAAGTAGTGGCTAAGGACGCCTGCCGCATGCGCCGCATCGGTCCACCGATCGGTGCGCAGATATTTTTGAAGTCGGTCGTACCATTGATGGGCGACGCGAGGCGCACCGCCCCAGTATCCATCGGTGACGTGAACGACATGGTTTTGGAAATCACGAAACCGCGTGTCAGGATCCTTCGCACCTCTTAGGTAATGATCATGGTGCCGCAGCAGCGTCTTCGTCAAACGCACACCCGCATCGGTTTCCACCAACGGTAAGGCATCGATGGCAAAGTAGTGATGAGTGCTACGACAGTGCGCCGCACGCAAAATCGACAGAAGCGGGTGCATGATGGATCACGGGATCGGCAGGGGATGGCTGATTGTGAGACTGTTTGAAAACGTAGCTGATCCCGCCAGGGTTCAGTCCACGATCCGATGAAGCTCGACTGAACCCTGGCGGGATCAGCTACGGCAGGTCGCAGGCGATCTGCGAAGTCGTTTCAAAGCAGTTTCTGAGCTTCAGTCTGCCAATCCCGGCGGCCCGGTCGCAAGATCAAACGGGCTGCAAGATCAATTTCGGTGGTAGGCGTGTTAATCGCCAGACGTCTTTGTAGGCCGTAGCGAGTGGAGCGAGTTACGGCGTTTGCAGCCCTGCCGTAACTCGCTTCACTCGCTACGGCCTACTTTTATTCGCGTGCCGGTACCCGAAATTTCAGCGAGGTTTTGATCGGACGATGCTGCGTGTTTCACGGATCAGCTTGCGTGCTTCATTGGGGCGAGGATCGGGGGACACGCCGGTGAAATAGTCCGTATCGATCCCCAGCAACTTTCGACGCTGCTGAGAAACGACTGGATCTTGATCCAAAAAACCGTCGGCCATTTCAAAATCACGATCCCACAGAATCGCACTGACCATTTGATCAACCGCATCTTCCCAAACACTTAGTTCGCGACAGACAACGGTGGGCACGTCATCGATGTCTTGCGCGTCATCGGCAAGTTCGTGCAGGGCATCCACGACCATTCGTCGCCAGTAAAACGAGTCGTCGGCCGCCAGTGAGGTTTCGAGGTCCAATTCGATCGCAAGTTGATCTCGTATTTCAACAAAGATCGCCGCAACGCCGGCTTCCGAGGTCGCGGTCAACTTGGGAGCACGCGAAGTATCCGCGAGCAGATAATTTGCCAACTGATGCAGCAAACCAATCCGCTGGCATGCATTCAAACGGTCGTAGACATTGATCCCTGACTCGCAATCGGGAATCGATTGATAGCCGTCATTCAGATCGACTTCGTCGTGATCATCCAGATGGACCATCAACGCGTCGATCATGGTATCGATCGCGGCGGAAACCAACGCTGCTTCGCCGCCTTGTAGTGTTCGATCACCTCGACTTGAATGCCACATGCAAGTGATCGCTCCGGAAAAATGACGTGACTGAAAAGAATGACGTGACCAAAAAAACGACGGTGACATGGATCGGATGGATCCGTGTCACCGTCGGTATGATAGTCGATCGGCCGGCGGCAATTGTAGCCGCGGATCGAAATTCTTTTCTAAGTCACGTTGCGGAAAACAACTTCCCGGTTTTTCCGTAGCTGGGCCCGCCAGGGTTCAGTCCATCCGGAGTTGTACCCGACGCTTTGAAGAGTTTTTAAACTGTGAAACCGCGTGGGCATCGCCCCGCGTACCGACGGACCGCACGACGCGCGGGGCGATGCCCACGCGGCTAAACGAACTAACACGTATTTTCCGGGACCAGAACTCTTCACGGCGTTGAGTTGTACCCGACTGAACCCTGGCGGGCCCAGCTACGAAAGATTTCGCCAAATACGGAACTTGTTTCTGGACAGTTCCCAAGTCGCGTTGCGGGAAAAGATCACACTTTCGCGGAGCGAAAGGCGACTATAAACACCGCTCTTTTCTAAGCCACGTTGCGGCGAGCCGGTCTTGTTCTTGGTCTGGTGTCCAGTTCCCCGTCATCGTCGCGACTGATGTGAACATCAAGTTGTGGGAACGGAATTCCGATCGAAACCGCATCCAAGCGACGCTTGACTTCGCCGGTTAGCGATTCATTGATGGTCCAGTAGTTTTCTGCTGCAACCCAGACGCGGACTTTCCAATCCACGCTGCTGGCTCCTAAACCAGCCAGCACGACCGCGGATCCGCGGCCTTCGCCCTGGATCGTTGCCATTTCAAAATGGGCAACGGCTGCTTCCAATGCCGATCGTGTTTGGTCCATGTCGGCACTGTAGTCAACACCGACCACGACTTCGACGCGGCGATGAGTGTGGAACGAGATGTTTTCAATCGTACCACCGCTAATCGAACTGTTAGGAACGATGATGCGTCGGTTGTCGGGAGTGTCCAGCGTCGTGGTAAACAGATCGATCTCGTTGACCTTTCCAGTCACACCGCCTGCGTTGATAACGTCACCCACTTTGAAGGGGCGGAAAACCATCATCAATACACCTGCGGCAAAGTTGCTGAGCGTTCCTTGGAACGCCAACCCAACCGCGAAACCAGCGGCGGCCAACAGAGCAGCCAAACCACCAAGCGGAGCACCAAGCGACGACAAAACCGCACCGGTGACGCCGAATAAAATCAGATAGAAAACCATCTTGCCAGCGAAACGGCCAAGCGTTTCATCGACCTTGCGGCAGATCGGGCTACTGATCACACGCGAGAGGTATTTGGCGACCATGTAGCCGATAAAGATCACGCCCAAACCGATCGCAGCGCTGATCAAGCTGGGAGCCAAATTCGTGGTCGCGTAATCCGTTATCGCTGCGTAATCACCGTTGGCGGCGGCGGTAAACATGTTTTCGGTAGTCGTCGGTACGTCCGTTGTGGCACCGGCGTCGGCACCGGTCGTGATTGTTTCGTCCACTGTGAATCCTTTCAAGTGCTTTGATAACCCTGCAATTCTGTCCAGAACTCTATCCAGGGGGACCGTGGGTATAGAGAAATCGAATGTCCTAGTTCCAGATCGAATCGCCCGCATTTTAGGAATATCCAGCACAAACCAGCAAAGCTACCAGGATGCTAGCACCTGAACGCCGTGGGGAATCAGGTTGTCGTGAAAGGGTGACGTAGGGTTGGACAGCTTGTCTTCGAGAAGCCTGCCTGAATCCGACCTCCAAAAATCACCGATTTCCCACATGCTTGATTCGACATCCGATCCTCTTTCGCTCCCTTCACCAGCGACCGAAATGATGGCGACTGAAATGATGCCACCCGTGCCGATCGTCCCGGTTTCTGCTGGGGCACGTTCCGCTGAAAAGGGCATCGAGGATAAGAAGCGAGAAGCTGAAAGTGGTCCGTGGACACAACCACCACGCAGTCTGGTTTGGGATGTGCCCTTTGATCAGGTCACGTTGACACAATCCGTCGAGAAGATTGCAGAGCTGATCAATCGAAACGTTCCCAGCTACGTGATCACCGCGAACTTGAACTACGTGATGCTGCATCACGACAACGAATCGATGTTGGAGGTGACACGCGACGCGGCTCTGATTTTGGCCGATGGACAACCCATCGTGCTGCGAAGCCGCCTTAGCAAAGATCCGTTACCCGAACGCGTCGCGGGAAGCGAAATGATCTACTCACTCGCCCAGGCGGCCGCTGACAAAGGCTGGGGAATTTATTTCTTGGGTGGAATGCCGGGCGTCGCCGCGACTTGCGCCGAGCAGCTTCAATCGCTTTACCCAGGTTTAAAGATCGCGGGCATCGAATCGCCACCGTTTCGCGAATTGACTGCCCAAGAACAGTCCGATCAGGACGCACGCATTCGCGATTCAGGTGCCAAGCTATTGCTGGTCGCCTTTGGTCAACCCAAAGGTGAACAATGGATCCATCAAAACTACAAACGCCTTGGCGTCCCCGTCAGCATTCAACTGGGTGCCTCGTTCGACTTCATCGCCGGCACGGCCACCCGAGCACCATCGATCTTTCAGAAAACGGGCATGGAATGGGCGTACCGAATGCTGTCTGATCCTAAGCGTTTGATCCCACGCTACGCATCCAACGCTTTGTTCCTAGCCGGTGCATTGATCCACGATTGGAAACGCACGGTGACGCGTTGGGGCATGGGCGACTGGGCTTAGTTGGGATTGCAAGTTGCTCTGCTGGCAATTCAGAACGTAGGCCGGAACAAGCTTAGCGCAGTTCCGGCAATTGCATGGTACTGCGTTGGATTGGTACTGAGCTGAATTGCCGGAACTGCGCTAAGCTTGTTCCGGCCTACATCAACTAAGCGTTTGATCCCACGCTACGCATCCAACGCTTTGTTCCTGGCCGGTGCATTGATCCACGATTGGAAACGCACGGTGACGCGTTGGGGCATGGGCAACTGGGCTTAGTTGGGATTGCAAGTTGCAAGTTGAACATTGCAAATTGAAAGTTGCTCGGCCTAAAAGAAGAGACCTCTACTTTGGTGAAGGGCGTTTGCTCTTTGCTTTTTCCGCAACTTCGTTTCGCTTTGCGGTAACGACTGACTGGCCGATGATCTTGCAAAGAGAGTCAGTGTGGCCGAGGATCTCTGACATTCGTTTTTCAGGCAAAAGCTCGGCACGAATGATAAGCCTGACCCAGCAGCGAGTCTCGCGAAGCTCTTTCAAGGCGATTCTCAGCTTGTGAATCAAGTCTTTTCGGCTCTCTGCCGAACATGCTTCCTCATAATTCGGAGCAGGCGATGTTCCGCTTCGGACTAACTGGCCTGCAATATGGCGGCCCAACCGCGTGTCGGGTAATGCATCGACGACCTTGCCGATTCTCGCCGCCAAGTCAAGCAAACGCTCTGACAACTCATCAGCCTCCATCGAAGATCTCCAAGATTCGAGTTACCCGCTTCGCAGCTCAGTTTAGCAAATAGACAACTTGCAATGTTCAACTTGCAATTTGCAACACAATCTCCACCGGCGACCTGCCCGTAGCTGATCCCGCCAGGGTTCAGTCGAGCTTAATACGATCGTGGACTGAACCCTGGCGGGATCAGCTACGTTTTAAAACAGTCTTTTAAGTCGCAGGTACCGCCAATTTCTTCTTTGGCTTGTAGATTTCGGTTGCTGTTCCGAGGTGAACTTCGCCTGCGTTCATGATCGTTTCGCTAAGCGTTGGGTGAGCGTGGATGGTGTCGGTGAGGTCATGAACCTCGCAGCCCATCTCGATCGCTAACACGGCTTCGGCGATCAATTCGCCTGCACCGCTGCCGACGATGCCGCATCCGATGACACGGTGTGTTACGGGATCCACCAACAACTTTGTCAGGCCGTTGGTGATGCCGAGCGCCTGGGCACGACCACTGGCGGCCCAAGGGTAAATCGAAACTTCCACTTCGCGGCCTTCTGCCTTGGCCTCGTCCTCGGTAACGCCAGCCCAAGCAATTTCGGGGTCAGTGAAAACGACGGCTGGGATCGCGGCTTTGTCAAACGAAGACGGTTTCCCGGCGATGACTTCCGCGGCGATTCGTCCTTCGTGCGTCGCTTTATGAGCGAGCATTGGATCGCCTGCGACATCACCAATGGCCAGGATGTGCGGATCGGCGGTTCGCTGTTGAGCATCACATTCGACGAAGCCACGATCGGTAACAACGACTTGAGTGTTTTCGAGTCCAAGGTCGCGCGTGACGGGTCGTCTACCGATGCTGACCAAGACGCGGTCGAACTGTTCGCGACCAAACTTGCCTGGTCCTTCAAAGGTCACATCAATCTTGTCACCGACCTCGGAAAGCGAACCGACTTTGGTATTGGTATAGATGCGGCCATCACACATCTTATCGACCTTCTTTGCCAGCGGTTTGACTAGGTCAACATCCGCACCGGGCAACAATCGATCAGCCATTTCGACAACGCTGACCTTGGATCCCAATCGTGCATAGACGCTGCCCATTTCCAAACCGATGTATCCGCCTCCGATGATAAGCATGGTTTCGGGGATGTCCGCCAACGCCAACGCACCGGTGCTGTCCATCACTCGGTCGCTGCGGATATCAAACGCTGGTGGCATCGCTGGGACGCTGCCCGTGGCCAGAACGCAATGATCGAATGTTAGCTGACCGCCTTCGGGAATCGATTCGTGATCGCCTTCCAATTTCATGGTGGTTGAATTGATGAAACTGCCACGAGCTTGAATCACGGTGACGTTTCTTCGTTTCGCCAATCCGCCCAAACCACCGGTCAAATTCGAGATCACTTTATCCTTGCGAGCCCGAACCTTATCGATGTCGATGTCCGGCTTGCCAGCGTAGTTAACGCCCCATTCGGCTCCCAGTTCATCGACTTCGGAAATGACTTTGGCGACGTGCAACAGAGCCTTCGATGGGATACATCCACGAAGCAAGCAAGTCCCGCCAAGTCGTGATTCGGACTCGACGATCGTGACTTCCATGCCTTCATCTGCGGCTAAAAATGCGGCCGCGTATCCACCGGGGCCACCACCAAGAACAACGACAGGAGCATGCATTGAATCGACTTATTTCTATTGTGTTAAAAGAGACTGTTCAGATTTGATACGGACCGCAAAAAAGAATCCGCATGAACAAACTTGCTCACACGGATCATGATTCAAACCGCTACTTAATGGTAGTACGATTGTCGATACCTGCTTCGGTCGAGAAGAGGTTTATCGCGACAGGAATTCGACCACGCTGTTAGCGTCCACGGGCAAGCTGATGTCGCTGGGACCGGGAGCACCCAAAATGGTTGCCTTTAAGCTTTCGCTGTCAAAGGTCACCCAATCCAACGCGTCGGGGGAAGCGTTGGCGATCACGCCGCGATACAGGTTCTTTAGGTTTTCGCGACCACGGACTTCGACGATGTCACCGGGACGCAGCATGTAGCTGGGCTTGGTGACTTTCCGACCGTTGACGTGGAAGTGACCATGAGCGACGCCTTGGCGAGCTTGCGGACGTGTTTTCGTGAATCCGACGCGGCGAACCACGTTGTCCAAACGACGTTCGCACATCAAAAGCAACAATTCACCGGTGTTACCAGGCTTGTGGCTGACGGCATCGAAATAACGGCGAAGCTGACGTTCACCCAACCCGTAATAGTGCTTGATTTTTTGCTTTTCCATCAAAGCCAGACCGTAGTTACTCGGTCGGCGGCCCCGAACATGCATCCCGGGCGGGGTCGGACGACGGTCCAACGCACGCGTCGCACCTGCGGTTTCGTAAATCAGGGTGCCCAAACGTCGGTTAATTCGGGCTTTTGGTCCGGTGTAACGTGCCATCTTGGTCGTGCTTCCTTATCGGGGTTGGGGGCTGAACGATGCTAAAAGCAGCTAAAAAGCCACTTTTGACGTTCATCCCAAGCGATCCAGTCGTCCAGTCAAGGACTGCGGGACGCCACAATTGCGTCACCGTTGGTCGCCCATGGATTTTTTCGGCCCCGCAGTGTGGCGACAGAAGCAAGTTTGTTCAAGGGGGAATTCACAACCAGACCATAGCGCAACGTAGGCCGTAGCGAGTAAAGCGAGTTACGGCGTCGTTTTTGCGGGCCTCCAACCGATCATTTTTACCGTCGTTTCGGGCTTCGCTTACCGGTCACTCGGTCCCACTGAAAATCGCCGTTTGAACTCTTTGCCCGGTTCCGCAATTTTGCCCGGTTCCACAGCGCCACAATTTCGCTGGTCAAACTGGGCGCGATCGTATCGTGGTACGGGGAATCCGCTGGAAGACCGGCCACCAACCGCCGGTGTGCCTTGCCCAGATCGTGGTAAGGCAGGCGAGGAAACAGGTGATGCAGCGCATGATAACGAGTACCAATCGGACCCCATAATTCGCTCAACCAAGGTGCGTGCGGATAATTGACGCTGTCCAACAATTGCTGCTCGAACGACATCTCGGCACCCTGACCCGTCCAACGATGCGCCCCCAGAGTCCGAATTTCATTGAGCACCAACAAACCGACCGCAACCGCATAGGCAACACCCCACATCGGATTGAACCACTGACCAGTCCGCAAATACCAGGCGAACAGAAAGACCATCGCCCAGGCAAACACCAATGATTCTTGCAAAACGACCAACCGCATCAGCCCTTTGCCGGAATCGTTGCGTTCGTAAAACGGATCCACCAACATCGTCGATGCGTGACGGTGAACCACTTTGCGTGCCCCGGGGATGACCCAACAAATCGGGCTCAGGATCGCAAAACGAAAGAATCCCAAAAACGGAATCAGCAACGCCTGCAACACAAAACCGACGATCATCCAGCGGCCATGGTGGCTTAGTGCCAAATACTCGCCGTCGTGATCGGTCCCGTAATGTTTGCGGCGATGGTGATCGACGTGCGGGTAATACAGAAACGATGGCACGAACATCGGGATCCCGCACAACAGATTCCACGCGACCCGAAACCCCTTAAAACGATCCTTTGGCAAATGCACTAATTCGTGAATGAACATCAGCGAACGCATGTAGGCCAAGACCGTGACAACGTAGGCTGACATGACCATACAAATGACGCCCCAATGCGACATCGAAGGTGACATCGAAGGCGACAGTAGCGACAACTCCGATGCGTCGTCGCGAAGCGAGCTGACCATGATCCCAAAGGCAACATGCCCAGTGCAGATCGAAACCAAAAAATCAGTCCAATACACCCAACCCTTGGGCTTCCCCAATCCATCGATCAGACTGCGGGCCTGGGAGAACGAGAACGTGGGTTTGCCCGCCTCTATTTCAGTGGAGCAGGCAGGAGTTTTCTTTTCAGGAATCATGGTTCGACCAAAGCAGCGAATCTGAGTTGGAAGGGTGACCGGGTTCAGTAATTTAGGATCGTCAGAATCAAACGATTTGGCAAGCAAAAACTGTTGATGGAAACCCAGGATGCCTGAGGCCTCGAATTCAACTACTCTGGCGTAAATCACCAGCAAAAACCGTTCCATGAAATCGCCAAACACCTCGTCTGTGAATCAACGCAAACACATCATCGTCATCGGTGCCGGTGCAGCGGGAATGATCGCGGCGGGGGAAGCGGCACGGCGAGGTGCCCGCGTCACGTTGCTGGAAAAGAACAACAAAACCGGCGTCAAAATCCTGATGTCCGGCGGCACCCGATGCAACATTACTCACGACACCGACGCACGCGGGATCACCGAAGTCTTCGGGCATGCCCGGCGGTTTCTGCAACCGAGCGTCGGCCGTTTTTCGCCCACCGATGTTGTTCAAATGTTCAACAAGCTTGGGGTGGCGACAAAGATTGAATCCACCGGCAAGGTCTTCCCCGAATCCAACCGAGCTGTCGAAGTCCGCGACGCATTGCACCAAGACATGATCCAAGCGGGCGTCGACTTGCGATTAAATTGCGGGGTGACCGATCTTCGGATCGCTGAATCCGGCAGCGGTGAAACCAACCACTGGGAAGTGGTCACGGAAACCGAAACGCTCGCCTGCGATGTTGTTATCGTGACAGCGGGCGGTCAGAGTTGGCCAGGCTGCGGAACCACCGGCGATGCTTACGCCTGGCTGCGAAAACTAGGCCACAAAATCGTGCAAACTCGCCCTGCACTCGTGCCGCTGGTGGGCGGCACCGATTGGATGCGAGCTTTGTCGGGCATCACGCTTGATGATTGCGTCGCGACGGTCAGAACCAAGACAAACACCGGAGAAATCCAAACTGGAAAAAAAGCGGTTTTGATTCAACGCAGATCCTCACTGCTATTGACCCACTTTGGATTGTCGGGACCGGCTGCGATGGATGTCAGCGGCAGCATGACGGCGGCCAGCCGGATTGATCAGGTCCACCTGGAGGTTGACGTGTTGCCCAATGAATCCGAAGCCGAAGTTGAAAACTGGTTTACCAATCGAAGCGGTAACGACGGAAGACGTCGCGTGTCATCGATTGTCGCTGGCGTCATGCCCCAGCGATTAGCCGATAGCATCGTTGCGGCATCTGATTCGGATTGTCACGTATCGGATCTTCCGGCCAAGAACCGCCGCCGCCTGGTCAGTTGCTTGAAACGATTACCCGTTCCCATCACCGGCACCCGCGGTTTTGCCAAGGCCGAAGTGACCGCCGGTGGTGTCAAGCTGGCCGAAGTAAACCCCAGCACGATGGAAAGCCGACTGCAGAAAAACCTTTACATTGCCGGCGAGGTCTTGGACGTGGATGGTTGGATTGGCGGTTATAACTTTCAAGCTGCCTTTAGCACCGGCCACGCCGCCGCCGTCGCAGCGACGAGTGAGTGATTGGAATTTAGGAACGAGCGGGGAAATAAGTGTCGCCTTTCGCAGGGGACGTCGTATTAATTACTGCTGGATTGGTGTCGTCACTCATCCCAAGGGAAGTCGAACAAATAAATGCAAATTGTCGTTGATCGATCCGCGATCATAACGCTGGTGAATAGTCCCGGAGGGCCGGAAGCTCTCTGCCGGGGATGTAAATCCCCGGATGGCAGCGTTATCTCTCACCAATTCTCTGGCTCGGTTTCGCG
>NZ_LWSK01000072.1 GCF_001642955.1 Rubripirellula obstinata
CCCAGGGTTCAGTCGGGTACAGCTAATGATGGACTGAACCCTGGCGGGCCCAGCTACGAGAAAACCGGGAAGTTGTTTCGGGACCGTTTCTTAATTGCGGTCAAATTTCAATGGTAGCGGAAGATGGCAGCGAACTTGTCGCCCGCGCCGGGCATGTTGTCTGCGTCGCAGCGATAGACATTGCCGCCGGTGCGGATTGTTTCCAGGACGGCCAAGTTCGTTTGTTCGCAGGAAACATTGCAAATAAACAGAGTGTCGATCTTGCCTTGCTTTGCTGCCTCGATAATTTCGCTGGTGTCGGACGAACCTTGTGAGTTGGCTTGGGCTGTTCCAAAGCGTTCCATTAACTCGGCCTGATCCTCGCCCAATTTGGGAGCGATGACTTGATGAGCGGAATCTTGGAGTTCCTGGTTGTTCATCGTTGACGGGCTGCCATCGACGTGAGCATCGGCTTCGATTCCGCTGGCGGCGGCAAAGTGACCGGCAACTTCGGACGTGGCCGCGATGACCAGCGACTTCCCCGTGTTGTAAATCGCCGCCGACACTTCATCGCCGACGATTGAAAGGTATTGATTCCGGTCCGCTTCGATCTTGTCCTCGCCTTCGCCTTGACCATGGAACATTCCGACCGAGTTACCGCCAACACGATGGCTCGTGTTTTGGAGTGCTTCCTCTGGATCACGGGGCAACACTAACTCATCGAACTTTGCGGGCAACCACTGTGTTTCGACCACCGACAATGCATCACCGTCGCTGTGGTGCAACGTCGATTCGTCCCAGCTAAGTGCGAGCACGAAGTAATGATGTTGTGCATTGTGCTCGCAAACCAAAGGCGACAGAAAGAATGAATCGCCGACATGGACGGTCTCGTCGACGTGTCGATTCAATCGCAGCAGATGGCATTGGTCCTTCGTCACAAAAATTGCAAGACCATCACCTTGATGCCGCCAAAATTCGGTGTCGTGCTGAAGCGACTCGATGCGTTGAAGGATCGACGCATCACGACCGGCGGACTTCAGTTGCTCGTTCGCTTGATTGAGCAGGTTGCCGAATCGGATCGGGTCTTGCTGAGTCTCGCGGCCTTTGCGATGCGTCCGCATCAATAACGAAACGCACTCGGTGCCGTCAGTGTTTGCCAAACGTGACAAATCATCTCGATGAAGGTTTCGTAGGGTCGATTCAGTGGTCGCTGTGGACATCGTGGGAACTCCGCTTGAGGCAAGGTTATTTTCAGTCGTTGCTGGTTTCAGTCTCTCCAAGCACAACGTCGCAAATGCAGTACCGAAACCACGATGAAGCGAACATTTAGGACTGGCACAAAGGTTGCGTTGGCAGAAGGAAAACGATGCCTATCACGCTCCAAATCCTGGTTTCCCCATCATGAACTTTCTAAAACAAACGTTCGCGGAGTTCGCCAAGAACCGCTGCGGCACGCTAGCGGCGGCGTTGGCGTACTACACCGCATTTGCGCTGCCGCCGCTGCTTTACTTGATGATGATGCTTTTGACGTTCGGACTTTCCATCGCGTACGACGGTGACCAAGCGAATCAGCGAGCCGAACGTTTATTGCAGAATCAGGCCGCTCAATTGATCGGTAATCCATCAGCGACGAGCCAGATTGACGCCATTTTGGACAACGCTCAGCAAACCAACGGCAAATGGTGGAAAACGCTAATCAGTTTTGTTGGCATCGTGGTCGGTGCGACGGGGGTGGTCGCTGCATTGCAGGATGCGCTCAATCAGGTCTGGGAAGTCAAACCGGACCCGGAAAACACGGGGATTAAAGACTTGATTGGCAAGCGGATTCTGTCGTTTGCGATGATCTTGGGACTCGGTTTCTTGCTTTTGGTTTCGTTGGTCGTTTCATCGCTGTTGGCGGCGTTGGGCGAAGAAATCGGCCAGTGGACGGGAATGTCTGAAACCGTCGCGATGGTCGCGAACTTCGTTGTCCAAGCCTTGGTCGTGTTCTTGATTTTCGCAGCCATTTTCAAGTTCATGCCCGACGCGAAAACCGATTGGCGAGACGTAGCCGTGGGCGCGGTGGTCACGACCGTGCTGTTTTTGGTCGGACGTTACGGGATGCAGTTGTATTTTTCTATGAGTGATCCAGGTGCCCAGTTGGGTTCCGCTGCTGCATCCTTGGCCGTACTTCTAGTGTGGGTTTACTTCAGCGCGATGATTGTTTTGCTGGGTGCGGAAGTCACGCAAGTTTACGCCGTTCGCTTTGGTCGAGGGATTCGGCCAGAATCCAAGTCTGTTCGAGTGGTCGAGAAGATCGTCCGCGACTCCAAGGCAGCCACATCATGAATGCCTCGATCCAGCAGCGAACCATCCGTCCGCTGACTTCACGATTGGGCTGCATTGTCAAAGCGTTTCTGCGTCAGCCGGGTCAGGTCGCGACAGTTGCACCAAGTTCTAGTCATTTGATCAACGCGATTGCATGTCGCGACTGTGTTCGGCAAGCGTCCACCGTGGTTGAATTGGGACCAGGCGCGGGTGGAACGACCGACGGATTGTTGTCGAACATGAGGCTCGATTCAACGTTGTTGGCGATTGAAAAAACGCAAGCGTTCGATGAATCGCTGGGCCAAATTTTAGACCCGCGACTGCGAGTGGAGTACGCCGACGCGATGCGATTGCTGGACTTCCTACAGGAACACAATCTCGGATTGGTTGATGTCGTGGTCTCAGGCATCCCGTTCAGTTCGATGCCTCGTCTGATCGCAAAGCGAATCACGCAGTCGATCCACAAAGCGCTGCATCCCGGCGGCACGTTCATCGCGTATCAATTGCACGACGACGTCGAGCGGTACACCCGCCCGTTGTTCGGCCCATCGAAGACCGATCGCGTGCTTTGGAATCTTCCACCGCTGACGGTCTATTCGTGGACAAAGATTCAATGAAAGCGTGGTCCAGCTAGCGAGTCCCGAACGTGAGAGTTTGTGGCTTGATCCACGACCAAAAACTTGACAGAACGATCGACATACAACCAGCCAAAAGTAAATCAAATGCGTCAAACAGCTAACCAAGCCATCGTCTTCTACTTCCGACTTCCATTCCCGGTAATTGGTGGCGTTCACCGAGAAGTGTCAAAGAATTGATGAAAAGCCTGTAAAAAAGACAAACGGCCTGGACGAATCCAGGCCGTTGTAGCTTGCACTGTTTAGATTAACCGCATGATCTAGTTGGCCTGAGCGACACGGCGATCGACTCGCGTTTGGTCGCCGTCGTGCATGATCTTGTGCGCCATCAGGATTACTCGATCCTTGACTTTCACGGGCACGCCTTGGACCGTGATTTTGGCACCCTGTTCCAGGTCTGAATCCAGATTTGACGCGGGCCCAAGGTCGACCATCATCGTCTTGTCATTAGCGGTTTTGACCTTCGCAAGCTTCCGCTCGGTTCCGCGGACGGATACCGTTTTAACCTTTTCAATCGTCCCTTGGTACTTCTTGCCGCTGCGGTCAATTGCGATGGTGCCGTTTTTCATCGACGCTTCATTGGCGACCAAAACCGACTTTTCGCCGACTTTCATCACGTGCCCTGTCGCACTGACTCGGTCGCCTTTGAACAGTTGCACTTCGGCTTGGTCAGGCCCCAGGTCAACCATCATCGGCTGGCCATTGGACTGGCTGACCATCGCGATCAGATGGATGCGGTCACGGACGTTGACCATCTTCGTGTCTTCGACATTTCCGGAAACCTGCATTTCGGTCGACTTCATTTCCTTCTGCTGGCTCTTCGCCTGCATTCGGTTTTTCTCCTGGTCGTCGGCATCCGAGTTGAAAGTGTAGTAGTTGAAGTCTTCGTAAAGACCGTCGCCATCGGTGTCGCTGTACGACGAATAGGCATCGTAGACGCCATCGTCATTGGTGTCGTAGTAGTTGCTGTAGAACCGGTTTTCCCAGGTCGCATAGCCGTCGTCGTAATAGTCGTAGAACCAATCGGACTCGTTACCACTGTTGTAGCCGTAATCGCCCCAGTTCAAGAAATTGTCATTGTCGCTGCTGGTCGCGTTGTCGGCGTAGGTGAACAGTTCGTCGTCCCAACGTCCAATGGCTTCGTCGGTCGGGTTGTAATCGTTGCCATCAAACCATTCGCTGACGTCGTACCATGAATCGTCCTCGTAGAACGGCGTGTTGTCGCCGAACTCGTGATCGGCACGTGCATGCATCATTGGCATCGCACACGTGGCACCCAGGACTGCGGCCAGAATCGTTCGCTTCTTTTGAGTCTTCATCTGTGAATTGCTCCGTAAAGAGTTTGAAAACGATTGCTGTCGAAACAAATGGGCAATCGAATGACGAACAAGAGACGCAAAGGCGATGCCAAACCTCAAATTCTCACCAAAGCCTCTGTGTTCGCTGTGACTCTGTGTTCGCTGTGGTTTAAGAAACCGACCTGGTGGATCTTGATAAACAGAACCGCGTTGGTCACTGCATCCATCGGCGCACGAAAAACGGCGGCCATGCAAAATGCTTGGCCGCCGGATGAAATGCAGAGGGTTGGCGATGTTTACAGCACGACGATCAGTGCGTGGATGATGCCAACGATCCAAAAGCCGACAAGGGTCAGGACGATATTTAGGACAAACTGAGTTCCGACGCCCCTGTCCATGAACACCGCAAGCGGCGGCAACAGGATCGCGAGAATGACTTTTAGTAACGTGTTTTGATTGCTGACAGCAGTGGACATGATAGAAGTCTCCGGTGAAAGGATTTGGTTGGTGTTTCAATACGAGAGGTGTCGGACCTTACTCGTTATCGCTGGGCAGGGTGACATCGACGTCAGGCGTTGAGATTGTTTTTTCTTTCATCTCGACATCCACGTCCGGCGTCGTGACCTCCGACTCTTCCATCGAAACGTCAACGTCGGGGCCATCAACATCATAGGAAGGCAATTGGCCCGGATCGCCGGATGCATCAACATCAAGGGTGGGAAGCTTGCCATCGCGAACCTGATCCACATCGCATCCAACGGCGGTGAAGGTAAGTGCGAGCGAGAGGGCACTGTAAAGGAGTGTCTTAGTCATTGTCATTGCGTTTACCGAGTGATTGTCTTGGCGTCGCGGCGTCATCACCAAGATGAGATGTAACTTGGACGTTTTCCGCTGCCGTTAAGAGAAGCAAAGCCCGTGCCACCTCGGACAAGCCCGGTATATTGCAGTTCGTGCAATCCATGACGGCTATTCCTGCACGATCGGCGGCCACACTGGTTAATCATTGACCGGTGATAGAAACTAACCGTCTGCCAAATTCACGCGGAAAAAAGCTGCGGGTGTTTCGCAGTATCAATAAAGTACTGACACTTCATCGGTTCGTTCCGATAGGGACGAGTCAGCAAAATGTACCTTGCCGAAATGATCGCGAAGCAAATCGGTTCCCATATCGCATCGGACGACGCCAGCGGAATCAAGCCGATGTTCAAAATCCACAGTTCGTTCTCGATCTTGTCGGTGACTTCCTGTGCGATTGTTTATGGATCGGCGTCCGGCCAGAACGTCGAAATGGGCGTTTGCGGAATAGCAAGATCGGGTGGGGAGGGTTACCACAGAGTCACAGAGGGGCACAGAGAAAAATGGAGAGGGGAGCAGGTTTTGCGAATTGCTATTTGCATCTTTCTCTGTGTTCCTCCGTGCCTCTGTGGTTCAATCCCTCTGGAAGATCAATTGGCCATTCGTTTGATGCCGTCTTTGAGCAGGACGACGTGGAAGTTAATCAGCAGACCAATTTTTTTCTTCTTCAGTTTGAGATAGGAAAGCAATTGTGCCTCGTAAAGTGGGATCATCTTCTCGACGGCTTTGAGTTCAACGATGATTTCGTCCTCGACAAACAGATCTAATCGATAGCCAACGTCCAAAGACACATCCTCGTAGACGATGGGCAGCGTCAATTGCGTTTCAACTTTCAAACCGCGTTTGCGAAGTTCGTAGGCCAAGACCGCTTCATAGGCCGATTCCAATAAACCAGGCCCAAGGTGCCGATGAACCTTGATCGCCGCGTCAACAATCTCACCAGTAATTTCATTCGTCTTCATCACAGAGTCCTTCAAAAAAGGGAACCACAGAGTCACAGAGAAACACAGAGTGTAAATCTACATCTTTCATCTTTCTCTGTGTTCCTCCGTGCCTCTGTGGTTCAATCCGATTCACTTTATGAATCAAGAATGGCAAAACAGTATCGCAAACAGAAACGCCTCGGTTCCTACGCTGCGGCTCAATGGTTGCCACAGGTCCCGATCCTGCATCACACGGAAACGACCAGCGATCTGTTCAGGTACGCTTGCGATTTTGACAATTGTAAATTGGAACAAAAACTGTATCCGACCAGCTATTTCTAAATCGCCAGCTATTCCTAAATCGCCAGCTATTTCTAAATCGTTAGAGCGGCTAATTCGGAAGCCTTCGTCGCGATGCCGGCAGTGGCCAACGAACCGTTCTGTGTTTGCGGTAAATTATCAAAAGCTTCGGCCTCAGCGCCATGCTCCTGCGTCGAAGCCAACGTGACTAGCCGTTGGCTAGGTGTTCGTCGGACTGAGTCGGCGGTGTGCAGTGATCGAGCGTTAGGTTCTGAACCTTGACGGTGGCACTTTCAACGCAAAAACCGACGCTTCCCTCGGTGAAGGTTTGGTCGGCCAACGACAGCATCACTCGGTCGCCGATAGATAGTTCGACGTAACTTCCGTAGGCAAGAAGCTGTAGGTCGGCCTCGCCGCGTTGGGCGACTTCCCAATAGTTCGACTGCAGCGATTGAAACTGCATCATGTCTTCGCCGCTGCCGTCGGGACCGCTGCCCCATGCACGCAACTGCACCACGCCTTTGAACAAATCCAGCGACAGATAGTACCCGTCGTGGGTTTCGCGATCGATTCGAAATGCGATTCCGCATTTGCCTTCGCTCAACATCGTCACCTTGGCACGCAATCGGAAGCATGCGACTGTGTCCGGCAGCGCAAAAATCTGGAATCCACATTCGCAGCGAAATTGCACAGACTCGTCGTCGATGGTGACCTGCTGTTCGTGCTCTATTTTCAGTGCCTCGAAGGAATTCGTTTCGGCAGGTCCCTCCACCAGCGACTCAAATCCTTCAAACGTGCGTACTTCGAGATGCCCGCGTTCGGTGCGCACCAAACGTTTGGGCGGCGGCATCAGGTTGTTGGTGACGCGATCGGTTGTGCCAGGTGTAAAGAAACTCCACAACAGAATTCCCTGATCGTCTTTCGTGATCCGTCCGGCATAGTTCCCGGCGGCCAGCAGGACGTTGTCGGCGTAGCTTTTCCAAGGTTTGCCGATCTGTTGAGTGTGCCAGTAACGAATTTTGGCGTCTTCTCGCATGCTGCCGATCAGATAGTATTCGCCGCCGATCTGGAACAGATTGGGAACCTCCACGTCGTCATACAGTGCTGGATGATGCAGCGGAGGACGTGGCTCGAAGAAATTCGGCGACGTCTCTTCCATCACAGCGACGCACCCGCGCCGGACGACTGGACCGTGGTTGACGCGGCCGGCACTCAGCAGCCAACCTCGATCATCTTCTCGGTAATAAAACGGATCTCGCCAAGACAGCCAGTGCCGGCCTTCGTCGACTTCGGATTCGTAATACTCGCCATGAGGACCGAGCGGAAAACAGCTCGCGGCGTCGTGGTCAAATGGCGGTTGTTCTGGACGGCCCGGCAAATCATAGGGAAGATCTGATCGACGATCGGTCCAGTTCACCGGCGATTTTCGCCAAGTATAAAGGTCGTCGCTGACCGCCATGCCAATCCGCTGTTTCGCGCCGTGATCACGACGCGACAGGCCCGTGTAAAACATCCGCCAAGATCCAGGTCGGTGTGGATCGGCCGAAACGTGAGTCGTCCATAGCATTGAATCATCCCAGGAACCAGGATGCCCCAAGAACAGCGAGTTCTCAACGCGACGCCAGGACAAACAATTGTCGCTTACCGCGTGTGCGATGAAGTCATGATTGGGCAGGACAAGATGGAATAGGTGATAGAGGCCGTCGTGATACAGGACGTCGACATCGCCGAGTGTTTTGCGCGATCCGGCGGTTTCGGTGTACATGGGCAGTGGATCTTGGTGTTGCTGGGTGGTGGTCGTTCATGGAGCAAGCCGGTTGGAAATCGTTCTGCGGACGCAGCCAAAACCGGCAGCGTCTCTCAATCTTACCTTCGGCACGATGATTGCGTCTCTCTTGTCGTGAAGCACATTCAACTCACTACGGAGAAACCGATTATGGCAACGAATAAGACTGCCTACGAAGAAACCAAAGACGCAATCATGGATAACAAGCATTCTATCGGCGAGAAGGCTCCGGGAACACCTTTCGCACTGGTCGCGCTGAGTTACCTGACGGTCCTCGCGATTGTCTGCGTCACCCTGGGGTTCGCGATATGGGCGATGCGTTGAGCATCGTCCGATTATTTTGACGTTGTTTAGCTTTGTTTAGCCTTGTCTAACGTTGTTCAGTTCTCAATCCGCGATCGCCTCGATCTCTGTCATTAATGACTGTAGCTTGGGCTTGATCGCTGCATGAACGGTGGCCGCCTCCGTCTTGTCGCCTCGGCGAGCCGCTTCGATTAACGGTTCAAGTTCACTGATCGGTTCGCCAGTTTCAAACGCACTTAGCAAGCCCTTCAAGGAATGTGCGGTGCGAGCGGCTTCCGTTAGCGTGGGATCGTCTATTTGCGATTCTAGCGATTCCATCATTGCCGGTGCATCTTCGACTGCGATTGTCGCAAGCATGCCTAGCATGTCTTCATCACCAGAAACTCGCTGGAGTGCGTCGGAGAATCTTTTCTTTTGAATATCGTTCATCATGGATGCAGTCTTCTGCCCTAGTTGCCGACGCCAATATCGCTCTTCAAAACGATGTTGTAGGAATTAATTCGGTCGCGAAGTTTGCCACGGGTGATGCCGAGCATTTCGGCGGCCTGGCTCTGATTTCCGTCGGTGGCTTGCAACACTTGCATGATCACAAATCGTTCCATGTACTCCATCGACTCGCTGTAGATGTTGGTCGACTTTTGTTCCAGCAAGCGAGAAACCAGCGCGGGCAGCTCTGTTCCCGGAGCGTCCGGAGCGGAGCTTTCCGCCGCTGAATTGGATTCGTGTGGCCGTGTTCTCGTAATGGCATCGGGCAAGATGTCGGGCGTGATGACGGGCATGACCGTGTCGAGCACGCAGCGACGGATCACCGCGCGAAGCTGACGTACGTTGCCCGGCCAATCGTACTTCGTCAGCAATTCCACCGACTCGGGTGACAAACCTTCCAAGTCCCCCTTGTTAAATTCCTTCTTGGCTTGTGCGAGGAAAAATCGGATCAACGCCGGCACATCGCTGAGCCGATCTCGCAGCGGCGGCAGTTCGATCGTGACGCCGTTGAGTCGGTACAACAGGTCTTCGCGATACTCGCCATCTTCGACCATTTGTTCAAGCGGCCGATTCGTCGCCGCGATGATGCGAACATCGGTGGTCAATTCCTTGTTACCGCCGACTCGCTCAAATCGTTGTTCTTGCAGGACTCGCAAAACCTTGGCTTGCACCGTCGGTGCCATGTCGCCAATTTCGTCCAGGAAAAGCGTGCCGCCGTTGCACTGTTCAAATTTTCCGATGCGTCGCGATTCGGCTCCGGTGAAAGATCCCTTTTCGTGACCGAACAATTCGCTTTCTAGCAAGTTGTCGGGCAGAGCGGCACAGTTGACGGCCAGGAACGTTTCTTCGCAGCGATGGCTGTATTGAAACAACGCACGGGCGACCAACTCTTTGCCCGTTCCGCTTTCACCGCGAACGAGGATCGGGACGTCTTGCTTGGAGACTTTGCCGATGGCTTTGAACACATCCAACATTGCCGGCGATCGTCCAATGAACAGTTCAGCGCCTTGGTCACCGCTCTCGTCGTCGGCCGAGATCGCGACGGGCACGCTGCTGATCTGCCGTTGTTCGATCGCTTTTTCGACCAGGTCGCGTAACGGATCAACGCTGAGTGGTTTGGCAATGTAATCGAACGCGCCCAATTGCATCGCTTCGATCGCGGTGTTGCTGGCGGCAGCCACAGTCATGAAGATGACCGGAATGCGGCGATCGTGTTCACGAATTTCGCAGTAGACCGCCAAACCGTTTTGATCGGGCAATTGGATGTCCAACAGCACCGCGTCGAACGATCCTCGCCGCAACGCATCGAGGCCGTCGGCGGCGTTGGCTGCCGTGGTGATGTCGGCGATGGGAGCAAGCGCTTTTTCGGCTAGCGCCAGGATGGCACGATCGTCGTCAATGACTAGCAAGCTTGGCATGGATTTGGACCATTTGGAAATGGGTTTGAACGTTGCTTCGGGATAGGCAATGCCTGCTGACATGGGAGTTCACGCGTGGTTGAAGGTAATGATTGAAGGGGATTTTGTCGATCAGCGGTCGGTCGGTGACGTCGCGGAAATCGCGAAGATTTTCGGCTTACCGTGGGCCGAAACTGTTGGCGAGTTCCGCTACGGATTGATTCGGACATGTTTCATCAACGACGATTTTGACAACATCGGCCAAGTCGCCAGCTTTCCGCTGGCGGTCAGCTCCTGTGCCATCATCGAGAACTGATTGGACAAAGGAGTCCACCGGCTGACGTTCGCCAGTTTCATGCAACGATTCATCAAGTTCATCCATGACTCGGCTGACCCATTCCGACGCGGCAACTCGTTCACAAGTGGCCACGTCGATCAGTTGATCGGTGACGCCAAAGCGGGCCGAATGCCAAAGCGAATACGACAACACGCTGGGCCGGACGATCGTTGGCGGTTGGTCACGCTGAATTTCTTTGACGGCCGTCATCACCATCGCTCGCACCAAACCGACGTAGCCGACCGTTTCGTCGACGCGAGTCATCACGTCAGCACCGCGAAATTCAATCGTGGGCACTTTGGTCGGAAGCCGAATATCCCAGTAGATAAAACTCTCGTCCTTGATCGCCCCGGCGTTGGTCAATTCGTCGACGCATGATTCGTAATCTTTCAAACTTTCGAAGTGCGGCGGTGGTCCCGCCATCGGCCACTGCGCCCACAGTTCACGCCGAAAACTTGCATAGCCTGTGTCGGCTCCATCCCAGTAGGGCGAATTGGCCGTGATCGCTTGCAACAACGGCAACCAACGTCGGCAGCGATTCATCACCTGCAAACCAAGTTCGCGGTCTTCCATCGCAACGTGAACATGACAACCGAAAATGTACAGCTCGCGAGCAATGTGCTGATAGCGATCCGTCATCGACTGGTAACGGTCCTTGGGTGTCATCGTTGAATCATTGGGTAGCGGCAAAGGATTGGTCCCCGCCGATGCCAATTCGCAATCGTTCGCTTTGGCTGCTTCGATCAGCCTGGATCGTGTTGCGCTGAGCGTCTCACGCACTTCCGCTAGGGAATTGCACACATCCGAAGCCATCTCGATTTGATTCAGATGCAATTCGTGTTGGATGTCAGAATCCAACGCATCGTTGTCTCCCGAACGACGCAGCGTCTTCATCACGTCTTTACAGTTCGGCAGCAGTTCACCGGTCATTGGATCGACCAGTTGATACTCTTCTTCAACGCCGACGGTGGGGATGGATTGATTCATGGTTTAAGCCTCGGCCTTGTGGGACAAATTCAATACCGACGACTCGCACCAACGCATCGCCGCAAACGTCAGAACACTCGCGCCGATTTCCATGGCAGATTCGTCGATGTCGAATTTGGAGGTGTGCAGCGGTTCGCTGCCGACGTCGATCCCGGCAACGCCCAAACGGAACATCGCGGCGGGAACTTCGCGGGCGATGAACGAAAAGTCCTCCGCGCCCATGCTTGGTTGGTCGATCTCGCGAACGTTATTTCTGCCCAGCAGTTCGATACCGCTGTCGCGAAGCAGTAAGTTCATCGCCACATCGTTTTGGACCGGCGGCGTGTGTTGACCAAACGTCAACGACACCTCGCATTTGTGAACCGCTGCAATCGAATTGGAAATTTCCTGCATCGTTTGTTTCGCCTTCGACCCGCTGGAATTGGACAATGTTCTCAGCGTTCCCGACATGCACGCCTCGGCCGGGACCACGTTGGGTGCGGCACCGGATTGCATGGTTCCCACGTTCACCACGACGGCGTCGCGGGCATCAGTCGTTCGCGGCACGCGGCGATAGGTATCGGTCACCCATTGAGCGGCGGCACCGATCGTGTCGCCGGTCAGGTGAGGGCGTGCCCCGTGCCCTCCCCGACCACGAATGACGCAAGTGAACAGGTCGCAACCCGCCGTGAACGATCCATCGCGAACGCCTATCGTTCCCGAAGGTCGCGTCGGATCGACGTGCAACGCAATCGCTCCGCCGATATTCTTCAAAGCCCCCGATGCGATCATGTGCAGACCGCCTTGGCTGGTTTCTTCTTCGGGCTGAAAGATGATTCGTGCATTCACTGGACAACCTTGCTGCGAAAGTTCACTCAGCATGGCGGCGACCCCAAACGCGATGGCAGAATGAACATCATGCCCGCACGCGTGCATGACTCCATCGACCCGACTGGCGTAATCCACGTCCAGTTCGGTTGCGATCGGAAGAGCGTCGATGTCGGCGCGGATCGCAATTCGATTACTGTCTCGTGCGCTGTCTCGATCACTGTCTAAGTCGCCGCCGATGTCCACGTACAGACCGCGTCCATCGCCTGCCAATGTTGGCGAAAGCCCGAGGTCGGAAACGACTTCAGAAAGGAACGCCGTGGACCGAGTTTCCTCACCCGACAATTCCGGTTGGCGATGAAGGTAGCGACGTACCTCCCGCATCCGCACGGCGTAGGAACGTGCAAGTTCGTTCACGGCATGACCCGTGCAGATCACGATCGGATCGCTCGGTAAGCGGATGACGAGGCCCGTCGCGATGCGATTCGAGCGACACCCACGACCGCGCCTGACACGGCACCCCACAACAACGCATCTTGCCAATCGACTTCATGCGAGGCCGGGTTTTTCGGCGGGTCACGGTCCAATGCCGCTCGCCAACCAGATTGAATCAGGTTTCGAGCGAGAAACGTGCATCCGAGTGCCGTGACAAAAGCCAACGCGTTTTCAGCCGGCTCGATACCAGCGTTGCGTTCATCCGGTGCGTCGGATAGGTATTCCGACGCTTTGTCTTTGAGTTGTTCGATCATGGTGCGGTCCTTAGAGGAAAGGATTGGAAATAGAGAGGCACTGAGAACGCCAATGGTTTTAGGGCTTCAGCTTCCAGCCGACCAAGATCCCCAACCCAAACGCCCAGCACGCTGCGACGTCGGGATTGTCTTTCGCGTACGACTTTGCGAGGCCCAGCAAGTCCTGCGCGGGTTCCTTGACGTAATGTCGCGCGGCGTCCTGACCAAACTCGGCGGCTGTGTTGGCGACCCGGCTGGCCGTTTCGCTGGCGTGATCGGAATCGGTGGTGCTACGAGTCGGTTCGGTGGTGGCGTTTACCATGAGATGACCTTTAGAAATGGCAGGTGAATTGGTTTTGAGTTTCGGGCAATGGTTTTGATCAACTTTGTGAATCTACGAAGCACATCTCGGGCCAATGCCGATCGGCCGGATTGAAACATCGGAAAACCAATGGCCCGGAACGCCGGTCGATCGGAAGCCGACCAGGCTGGTCGTTTTTTGATCGGCCGCCTTTGGCACGCTGATCGCATGTTTGTGATGGAAGTTTTTGAATCGCCCATACTTTTTCCATCCACTCGCACGCGAGAAACACCCATGTCTAACGAATGCCTAATTGCAGAATTCACGGATCCCAGCTCACTGGAAACAGCCTTGGAAGTCTTGCACAGGGCGGACTATGAACGAGATTCCTATTCAGTGGTGACGTCGGCAAACCAGGTCGATGACACCGTACTGGCCGACGCGAAAGACAAGACGCCAGCGTCTCCGCCGGCGGAGAAAACGATGGGAGCCTCGACGCTCGTTGGCGGCACACTCGGCGGCGTACTTGGTACGTCCACGATGATCGGACCGATGCTGGTCGCCGGCCCGCTAGCCGGAATGGCCGCAGGAGCCGCGGGCGGCAGTTTGTTAGCGGCAGTCGAATCATGGGGTGTGCGGAAAGACGTCGGGGACCAATACGAAAATCGTGTGGCCGGCGGCGCGAGCCTGATCATTGTCAACGGAGATGAAATGAAACTCTCGAATGCTGAACGGATGCTTCAAACCTGTGATCCGGAATCGTTGGAACGTTTCACGCAATAGCTACTCTTGGCGATGACCTGCACATCTCTGGAATGGCGTTTGCTTCCCTAACGACCAAGCCTTCGCCACTGGTCGGCGATCGACCCATTTCATGACCGCTCGTCGTTCACCCCGTCCAAATTCACTCGTCCAAATTCACGCGTCCAAATTCACTCATCCAAGGATCTCACCATGCCACGTTTACTCACACTTCTTTTAATTCCGTTGCTCTCTCTGTCGCAGACGTACGCCGATGACGATTTGTTCGGCGACGATGACGCCGCAACGGTGCGTGGTGACATACTGGAAGCCCGTGGCGAGTTGGCCGAGGGACTGGGGCGAGGTGCATTGCTTCGTTCGTTGTCGGCAAAGCAATTACAGAACGCGATCGACAAGCGGTTGAGCAATCGTGAAGAGCGGGTCGAGATGTATTACGACCTGAAAGACATGCGAGAGGAAGAGCTGGAAGAGGATCGCCTGTCCGCGTCCAAGCGTCGTGAGATCCAACGGGACAGCGCCCCGGATCGCCTAAATGAAAACCAGATCAATCGCGAAACCGGCGAGATCTATTGGCCATCGCCGCTCGATAGCCCCGCGTTGAAGCCTTACCGACGTCCAATCGAAGAGACGCTGGCGAAACGAAGCGAGAGCGGTGCGGTCTATCGCGAGTTTGATTTCCTGAAAGTCCACCGCATGATCAAGCGAATTGAAGAGGCGGTTGAGTCGATCGAAGACAGATTGGATGTCCGCGAGGTCGTCGCGTTGAAGAGTTACCTCGATCAAATCGACTATGAAGCTCGATTCAATAACGACGGTGAGCGAGTGGACTATTGATTCTGATTCGTTCACAGAGTCCAGTCAGCAATCTCGTAAGTGTTTACACCATGATCCGTAGTCTTTCTTTACTGCTTGTCCTATCGGCCTTGGCTTGCCCGGGTTTTGCTCAAGACGAAGCACCTACATCCGAAGATGTTGCTGCCGAGGTAACCGGTGACACCGAAGCGGCCGATGTCAATGTCGCGGACAAGGTCGAAGTCGATCCGGTCAACAGCGACGAGCGAATTGCGAATCGGCTTCGGGAAATCATGGAAGCAACGGGTTGGTTCGAATCGCCCACCGCCCGCGTTGATCGCGGTGTCGCTTTCCTGGAAGGCACCGTTGACTCGAAAAAACATCAAGCATGGGCCGAAGCGACCGCGATGAAAACGACCGATGTCGTGGCGGTCGTTAACCGCGTCAAGGTGGCCGAGCAGCCGTTGTGGAACTTCGCACCCGCGATGGAATCTTTGAAACAGCTTGGCCGCGAAACCGTGGGAATGTTGCCGCTGATCGTGATCGCATTGGTGATCGGAATCATGTCCTATTACCTCGCCGTTCTTTCCGCCAAGTTCACGCGTTGGCTAACATGCAACCGCATCGACAGCAAGCTGCTACGTCAAGTCGTGGGGAATGTCGTTGCGGTCGCTATTTTTATTCTCGGAATATACGTGGCGCTCCGAGTATCCGGGCTGACGCGATTGGCCGTCACGCTGCTGGGCGGTACCGGACTGGTCGGATTGGCACTTGGGTTTGCATTCCGTGACATCGCCGAGAATTACTTGGCCAGTATTCTGCTGTCGCTCAATCATCCGTTCCGAGTCGGCGACTTGATCGAGGTCGAAGGCGCGAAAGGATTTGTTCGTAAAGTCACAACGCGTGGGACCGTCCTCAACACGCTCGAAGGCAACCAACTTCAAATGCCCAACAGCACGGTCTACAAAGGCAAAATCATCAACTACACCGCCACGCCGCTTAGTCGCCGCGACTTCACGGTCGGCATCGGGTTTGATGATTCGATTGTCGAAGCTCAAGAAATCATCATGCGAGTTCTCGGCAACCATGAAGGGGTTTCGGACGATCCGGCCCCCGTCGTCATCGTGCAATCGCTTGGTTCGGCGACCGTCAACTTGCAAGTGCTGTATTGGTTCGATCAAACCAAACATTCGCCGCTGAAGGTCAGCAGCAGCGTGATTCGATTGGTCAAACAAGAATTGACCGATGCCAAGATCACGATGCCCGACGAGGCTCGTGAATTGGTGTTCCCGCAAGGTGTCCCGGTTCAAATGATCGAGTCTGCGATCCAGCCGACTGCTGAGAAGAAAATGCCGGTGACTTCTTCTGCGTCTGAACCCACCACGACGACCGGCGAAGGGAACTTAGAATCAGAGCAAGCCGAAGTCATGCGAGCGGCCGAGGATGATGAAACGGTCGCCGACGAGGCGAACCTGATCGCATGAGAGCTTACCTGCAGCAACTGATCTACCGTATCAAAGGCAGCTATTGGTTCATTCCGTCGTTGATGGTGATCGCCTCGATCGTGCTTTCGCAACTCGCCATTTGGACCGATCGTGAAATCGGTAACGAGTGGATGAAAGACTTTTGGTTCGCTTCGATGAACCAGCCCGATGGTGCACGTGCGTTACTGGCAACGGTCGCCGGTTCGATGATCACCGTCGCTGGCGTGACGTTTTCGCTAACCATTTTGGCGGTCTCGCACGCGACAGCGCACTTCGGGCCGCGTCTGCTGGACAACTTTATGCGAGACAAGGGCAACCAAGTCACGCTCGGAACGTTCGTCGCCACGTTCCTATATTGCTTGTTGGTGTTGCGAGTCATCCGCGGCGAAGGTTTACCGGGCGATGCGGGGCTAGACGTCAGTGCGTTTGTGCCTCAATTGTCGCTGCTGATCGCTCTGTTTTTGACCATCGCCAGCGTCGGTGAGTTGATCTACTTCATTCACCACGTCCCCGACAGCATCCATATCTCGACGGTGCTGCAGCGGTTGGCGGAAGACATGGATCGCAAGTTCGACGAACTGTATCCCGAAACCGTCGGTGAGCCGCTGCAAACCGAATCCGACGAAGACCCGCCGTCGTTTGAATTCGTTCATCACGTTCGTTCAAGCAGCAGCGGTTACTTGCAGGGCATCGATGACACTGACCTGCTGAAATTTGCAAAAACAAATGATGTCGTCATTCGGCTGCTGCGCCGCCCCGGTGATTTCCTTCGAGAAAAAGAACCGATCGCGGAAGTCACCAAGTTTGCGGACTGGAACGACAAGACCGCCGACAGCATTCGATACGGATTCACGATCGGATTTTCAAGGACGCCAACTCAGGACGTGTTTTTTATCCTCAACGAGTTCGTCGAAGTGGCAACGCGGGCGCTGTCACCTGGCGTCAACGATCCGTTCACGGCCATGCAGTGCATCGACTGGTTATCCGTCGGCTTGGTTCAACTCTCCCAAAGAAACTTACCACCGGTTCGCCGCGTCGATGGCAAAGGAAACGTGCGGATCATCACCACGCAGACCACTCATCAAGATTTCGTTGACGCCATGCTCGGGCAACTCATTCCGTATGCAAAAGACGACAAAAACGCTCGCAAGTATTTCGTCGATTCGATGCAAAAGGTCGTCGCGATTTCCGACAACATCGAACTGAATCATCTAATCAATGAACAGGTCCGCGAAATTCAACGACAAGAAAACTGAAACCACAGAGACACAGAGTTCGTGACCACAAATTAACTCTGTTTCCCTCGATGCATCTCTGTGCCCCTCTGTGACTCTGTGGTTCAAAACAACCATCGCCTCTGCGGTTCAAAACACCCATCGCCTCTGCGGTTCAAAACAACCGCCCGCCCAAATCCAATCCATGCGTCACTTCATCGTACTGTTCCTTCTACTTGCCACACCGCTGCACGCGCAGGACACAAACGATTCTGCCCCCGCAACGGACACCAACACCCCAGCCGAAACCATCGCCGTGGACGATGTGGCCGATGATTCGGCGATCCGCGACCGGCTGAAGAAAATTTACGGTGCCGCGAAAAATGCTGGATGGCTGACCGACACTGACGTCGTGTTGGACAGCGGCATTGTGACTCTGCAAGGCCAAGCCGACACCGACGAACATCGACAATGGGCCGAGAATGTTGCTCGTAAAACCGAAGATGTCGTGGCGGTCATCAATGAACTGACCATCAAGAGCGAGGTGGATTTGGAATCGACACGCCAAGTCGTCACCAAGTCGCTCGATTCACTCTGGACAGATTTCCTGATTCGATCACCGCTTTTGATCGCGGCGTTCGTATTGCTGGCCCTGACCAGCATTCTCGCCAAAGCGATTGGATGGTTGGTGCATCGACTGCTTGATAAACGCGGTATGCGAACCAGCTTGAAAGATCTGATTTACCAACTCACATCCATCGCGATTTGGATCGCCGGGCTCTTGGTCGCCACCGTCGTCGCGTTCCCCGGAATGACGCCGTCCAAAGCGCTGACGGTCCTGGGGCTGGGTTCAGTCGCGATCGGATTCGCGTTCAAAGACATTTTTGAAAACTTCTTCGCCGGCATTTTGATTCTTTGGCGTTACCCGTTTGATCGCGGCGACTTCATCACTTGCAGCGACCTGACCGGTGAAGTTCGCGAGATCACGATTCGTAACACGCTAATCCGCAAACTGGATGGCGAACTGGCCGTCGTTCCCAATGCAACCTTATTCAAAAACAACGTCGATGTGCTGACCAGCCAACCGCAGCGCCGTGTGCGGATCATCTGCGGTGTGGCGTATGACGAAGATGTTGATCAATCTCGCGAAGTCATTCGCGAAGCCGTGCAGTCTTGCGAATCTGTTCAAGGCAAACGGACTGTCGAAGTGTTCGCCAACGAGTTCGCTAGTTCCAGCGTCAATTTTGAGGTCGCATGGTGGACCGGATCAAAACCCACCGACATTCGCCGCAGCCGAGACGAAGTGGTCGGCGCGATCAAGCGACATTTGGACGAAGCTGGAATCGAAATCCCATTCCCGTATCGAACGCTTACCTTCAAGAACCCGTCGGATGAGCAAGTGTTTCAGTCCGTTCAGGAAAAGTCGAAAGGAACATGAATTGCTACATGGATTAACCACAAAGGTACGGAGGAACACAGAGAAATCCCCACAAACAGCCTCTGTGATTCACTGTGCTCTGTGACTTACTGTGGCTCTGTGGTTTAAAAAACGAGCATCAACAACTATGAAAACTGAAACACTCGCATCGAAAACGCTTTTAGTCTGTTCGATCACGGTCGCAGTGACCGCGTTTGTCGCCTTGTTGTTCATCGCCCGCAACTTGCTGCCGTTGATCTTTGGTTCGGTGTTGATCGCGGTCGTGCTGAACCGACTGGCTCGGAAAGTGGGCGGTGTCTTGCCCGCTTCCGTCTCTCGGCGAATTCGCGTCGGAGCCATCATGAGTGTGCTGGTGGTGATAGCCTTCATTGGCGTTTACGGGTTTGCAAATTCGGCCAGCGAACAAATCGTGCGACTGGCGGACCGAGTGGAATCGTCGGTCGAAGAGGTTTGGCAAGCCGCGAAAGACCAGCCATTGATCGAGCGATACCTTGATGGCGACGCCAAAGTTGGTTCGATCGTTCCGTCGTCAACCAAATCGCTGGGGCTGGCAACGAACTTTTTCGCAACAACGTTTGGTGGTTTGGCGGATTGTTTGATCCTGGTGGTTCTTGCAGCCTATTTTGCGTTCAGCCCTCATAATTACCGTGCGGGCGCGATCCGTTTGGTGCCGATCGGTTGGCGAGATCGCTTGTCGGACTTGATGAGTGAATCCAGCGAAACATTGTGGCGGTGGATGCTTGGTCGTCTGTTGGCGATGGCCATCGTCGGCATTCTGTTTGGCATTGGACTGGCGATCATCGGCATTCCAATGTCGGTCGAACTGGGAATCTTCGCCGGCTTGGTGACGTTTATCCCAAACATCGGCGGTCTGTTAGCCGTGGTGCCGGCGTTGTTGTTGGCAACGCAACAAGGATCGACTGCCGCGCTCAGTGTGCTGGCGTTGTACTTGGCGATCCAGTTTGTCGAAAGTTACTTGATCACACCGATGGTGCAACAACACCAAGTCGCGCTTCCACCCGCGATGGTTATCTTGGCACAAATCGTAGCCGGATTGATGTTCGGATTCTGGGGCATCGTATTCGCAACGCCAATGTTCGCGTTGGCGCTGTTGTGGGTAAAAGAGTTGTATGTGGAAGAATGGTTGGAGAGGGAAGAAAGTTAACCGCAGAGACACGGAAGGTCAAAGAGAAGCTCGGCCTTTAATTCCATCAGCAACTCTGTGATCCTCTGTTTCTCCGTGGTTGAAGTCTCCCTGGTTAAACTCCACGCCTACATCGACACGGACGCATTCACGCTCGCATCTGTCGCCGCTCTTTCGCCTTGCAAGTATGCCTTGCCAGCCTTGATCAGGTACTTCAACCCGGCGACGCCGCTGTTGTCCCAATACTCGCCTCGCTCGGGCACGATTTTCAGCAATACGATCGACGGATCGGACTTGCCGTCGGGAAACCAAACTTTCCACGCTTCGCTCCACAATTCCTCGATCATCGCTTGGTCGTCGACGACGCGGCATTCACCGGAGATCGTGACGAACTTACGAGAGCTTTGCATCGTGATGGCGACATCGCGGTCGAGCATGAGGTCGGCGATTTTTCCCGAATTGCGATCGCTGACAAACCACAACGCGCCTTCGTCCGTGGCCCTGGCGACCGCCATCGGACGTGCATCGAGCGCCCCGTCGTCGGTCTTGGTTACCAACATCGCGTTGTCGAAGTCTTGGATCAGGTCGATCAGTTTTTCTTGAGTATTCATGTGCTTTCTTTTTAGTAGAGAAATGGATTACGCAGTTACGCGGCCGCGCCGGGTGGCGATGGCCAGGACGAGGACCGATCCAAGGACCGAACCGATCCAGCCAGAGGCTTGAAAAGCCGAACCGCCAAAGATCAAAAATGCGAGGAAGCCGCCGACAAACGAACCGACGACGCCAAGCAGCATCGTTCGCAACAGCCCCAGGTCTTGACGACCTGGATAAACGAAACGAGCGATGGCTCCGACGATCAGGCCGAACAGCATCCAGCCGATGATTGGAATCAGCATGTGAGAATCTCCTTGGGGTTAGACCTTGGTTCAGTTTCGGTAGCGATCAGGATGTAGTGGATCTTGCTAAAGATCCTTTTTGCCGAGGGATCTTTAACAAGATCCACTACGAAGGCGCTTCGGCTAACGCTTTACGCTTCCTGAGCCTGCACCATCCAAAGGTGCTTCTCCATCGGACCTGAAATCGCGATCAACATGTCTTCGGTGACAGGGTCCAGGTCACCGAGCTTTTCGATGGCGGATCGCAGATGCTCGATCGTTGTCTTCATCGCATCGGCGACACGAGTGATCGTTTCCTGCACGTCCACAAAGTCGCGTGGGTAAGCATCCACGTCGCTGTTTTCTGCAACCGTCGATGATCGTCCATCGGCAGCGACTCCCAACGCCGAAATTCGTTCGGCAACTTCGTCGCTCGCGTCCCGCGTGGTGGCAATGATTTCATCAAGCTGCAGGTGAATGCTGCGGAAGTTTGGCCCAAAGACATTCCAGTGAGCTTGCTTGAGCAGCAAGGCGAGGTCGATCAGGTTGGTCAGGTTTTGTTGCAATAGCGACGTGACTTGTTCGTTGGTGTCGCTTTCAAGAATCGCACGTTTGAATTGGGTTTGAGTGGCAGTAGCCATGTTCTTGTCCTTTAAGGTGTAAAGAAATGTTGAGAGTTGTTGGCTTACTTGCTCAAGTAAGCATCACGATAGCCGGATGCGGCGAGCGGAGTTGCTGCCTCGAAACCGCCATCGACGGGCCAACGAACACCGGTCACGAAACCGGCTTCGTCGCTGGCCAAGAACCGGATCACCGAGGCGATTTCCTGGGGGTGTCCCGTGCGGCGAATTGGAATCGCCGGACGTTTGGTGTCGTCGTAGTGGGAAGGTTCCATGTCGTTCATCGGGGTCGCGATCTCGCCGGGCGCGACCGCGTTGACGGTGATGTTCAGCGGCGACAGGTCCAGTGCCAAGCACTTTACGAGTCCCCCGAGTGCGTGCTTGGTCATCGTGTAAAGCGTGTCGCCGGGATTGGCGATCACTTCGTGAACGCTGGTCACGACAATGACTCGTCCCGGCGTTTCGCGGGCTTCGCCGTCCATCCCGCCGGGCAACATGTGATGCACCGCACGCTGGATGACCTGAATCGCGCCGAACGTGTTGATGTTAAAGATCCGATTGGTGGTTTCCCGATCAATGTTGGGCATCTTTTGATCGACCATCACACCCGCGTTACTAACCACCACGTCCAAGCCACCCAATTCGTCGACCATTTCATCCACGCACGGGTTCGCGGTTTCGGGGTGAGTCAGGTCCAGCTTTTTGACGACGCATCGTCGCCCTTCTGCTTCGACCATCTGTTGGGTTTGTTTCGCTTCTTGATCGCCGGTCGCGTAGGTGATGGCGACGTCGTATCCCGACTTTGCCATTGCGATCGCGGTTGCGCGGCCGATTCCAGTGCTGCCGCCGGTAATGATTGTTTTCAGTGCCACAGTGTTTTCCTGTTGAGTTGTTTGGTTTGGATGCTTGAGCGAACCGCGCTAAGCGTCGCTGAGTTCGGATTCACCCTTGAGCACTTGGTCGCCGTCTGCCTGTTCGACCAGATACGCCGGTTCGTCTTCGGTGGCGTTGCGAGTCACGTCGTTGCCCTTGATCGTCTTGGTCACCTTTTCTTTGAACGACTCCTTGATCTGGCCCTCGCCGGTCCCGCTTCCGTAGTTCCACTTGACGTACTGATTGACCTGAAATTTCTGTGCCATGATGAGTCCGAATGAAAGAGGAATGTTTGGTCGCTTGCGTCTAATGAGATAGACGAAGCAAACAACGGACCAAAGCAGCAGCCGAATTGGCTTAATAAATGCGGCGAAGATTCACTCGACGTCAATGATCGCATTTCCACCTCCGACAATCGGATCAACATTCATGGCTGAAAACAAGAAAGATACCGCTCCGCTGAACCACACTCCCTGCAATCAATGCGGAAAGCCCGTCGACGATCGCGCGCCAGCGTGTCCGAATTGCGGCGGAAAGATCTACGTCGAACACCCCGCCGACATCACACCGACAAAGCACGAGCAAATTCCGATGAACAAGAGAAACTTGTAGCTGAAGGCGAACTGGCAGAATACAGTTCAAGATGGTCAATCATCGACCTTCAGTGTTGCGTGGATGTGACAAGCACACTGTTTGCGTGACAGAATTTGCAAGCCGATTCAATTCACATCCTTCCAACTCTTTTCAACGACGCAGAGGCATCTCCTATGACCGGCATCTTGAACGACACCCAAGAAGAAACCTACCAGCAGTTCAAAGAGCTAGTGAACATGCAGCCACAAGAGCTGGCCGACTGGCTCGAAACGGATCAGTCCAAATCTGTTGGTCACGTTCGCGATGGAGAAGACGAATCGGTTGGTCATCAATCCGGCGAAATCGCCGATACCGATTGGTGTTACAGCCTCAAAAATTGGGGACATGATCCAACGCCGTGAAGAGTTTTGGTCCCGGAAAACACGTGTTAGTTCGTTTAACCGCGTGGGCATCGCCCCGCGCGTCCATGCGGGGCAAAACGCGCGGGGCGATGCCCACGCGGTTAAACAGTTTAAAAACTCTTCACGGCTTTGGACATGATCCCACCAAATGATCCGCGACCACACCGTTTTTCTGCCGCTACCGCCGCACCGCAAGAAATCTCATGCGTTCCATCTATCTCCTCGTGTTTCTGATCCAGTCCCTCGTAGTCGGCGACTTGATCGCGAAAGAACCAAGTCATGACAACCGGGTGATTCGCAACGTCGAGTCCGCGATCGTTGCACAGACTAACTCATTTCGTGAGGACAACGGGCTAGAGCCGGTTTCGACCGACCAGCAACTGATCGAGACCGCTTCCAAGTTCGCCAAATTCATGGCCGAAACAGGAAAGTATGGGCACCGCGCCGACGGACGATCGCCGGCCGGCCGCGCGAAAGCGTCCGGCTATCGATACTGCGTCGTTCGTGAAAACATCGCCTACCGCACCAACACCGGCGAAGTCACCGCCGACGATTTGACCAAAGTGTTTATGCAGGGCTGGATCGAATCGCCGCCACATCGCGAAAACATGCTGGCCGATTACGTCACGGAAACCGGTGTTGCCGTCGCGACAACCGACGGCGTCACGTATTACGCCGTGCAACTTTTCGGCCGCCCCAAGTCCGCTGCGATTGAGCTTGAAGTGACCAATAAATCAAGCGACGCCAAGGCGCTAGAAATCACGCCCAACGATAGCGAAGATACGGTCGAACTACCGCCACGAGCCGTCATTCGCATGAAACGCTGCTTCCCGATCACAATTCAAGTGCAGGGAAGTGACAATGAAATGGCAGTCACCCAATCAACGCATTTACTGATCACTAATGATGGCGTCGAAAATCTCTAACGTCCTGCTGTCTGTTCTCTTTATCGTCGCCGGTGTCAATCACTTCGTGTCGCCGGAGGTCTACTTGATGATCATGCCGCCGTACTTGCCCTGGCCGCTGGCTTTGGTTTATTTGTCAGGGTTCTTCGAGGTGGTCGGTGGAGTTGGCGTTGCGATACCAGGGTTGCGACGAGCGGCGGGCTGGGGGCTAATTGCACTGTTGGTCGCCGTGCTGCCGGCAAACGTTCACATGTTGACGCACGCGGATCAGTTCCCTGATATCCCTTACTTGGCATTGGTCGTTCGATTACCGCTTCAAGCGTTGCTGATCGCTTGGGTCTGGTGGGTCACGGTGAAGCAGCGGGATGATTGCCCACAGATGGAGAATAAATTGTGAGTGAACTGACGCAAGTGTTGTTGCTGACGACGATGGCTGGTGCGGCCATTCCGATCGGCGGTGCGATCGCGATGATCGAGAGAATTTCGCCGCAATGGATTGAAGAAGAGTTCCGTCACAGTGTGATCGCATTCGGCGGCGGCGTGCTGATCTCGGCTGTCGCGTTGGTGTTGGTACCCGATGGCGTGAAAGAACTTTCACTGGGATGGATCATCACCGCGTTCGTTGTTGGCGCGGTCGCATTTTGGGGTCTGGAAACACTGCTAGCCCGATCGAAAAGTTCAATCGCTCAGTTAGTGGCAATGCTATCCGACTTTATTCCTGAGGCGATTGCACTGGGGGCAGCGTTCGCACACGGTGAATCGACCGGGGCTTTGCTGGCCGTGTTAATCGGGTTGCAAAACTTGCCGGAAGGCTTCAATGCGTTTCGTGAGCTCAAAGCGAGCGGAGATTTTGGCGGCATCAAAATTGTGTTGCTACTTTCCGCCTGCGTCCCACTGGGACCGCTGGCCGGTTGGGTCGGATATCAACATCTGTCAGCGTACCCAAGAATCATCAGCTTCATCATGCTCTTTGCCGCCAGCGGCATCTTGTACCTCACCTTCCAAGATCTCGCTCCTCAATCCAAAAGCGAGAATCAAAGAGCACCCGCAATCGGTGCTGTCCTCGGCTTCTTGCTAGGCGTCATCGGCCAAGTCTTGCTCGACGGTTGAACTTTGTTATCACTGAAAGATTACCACCGAAGTATCATCACCGAAGACGCGATAGCCCGGGACGGTTGGACGCCATGACGTAGATGCCATACAGAACGCCGGGGACGAAACCTAGCAGCGTCAATCCGCAGCTAATCCAAAAGTGCCGGTCGATGCCGAATTGAAGATAAACGGCAGCGGGTGGAAGTAGAAAGACGAGTAACAGGCGAATAAAATCCATTGTGTTTTCCGTGGTTAAGTGATGTTGTTATGGAACTGTCTCGAACAAGTTCCGTATGTTGCGTTCTCTGTCGTAGCTGGGCCCGCCAGGGTTCAGTTCGGCAAACCCTCTTGATGGACTGAACCCTGGCAAGCCCAGCTACGGGAAAACCGGAAACGTGTTTCGGACAATTCCTAACCAATGCGGACCAGTGATTTGCCTAGGTTGTCGCCGTCGAACAGACCCATGAAAGCGGCAGGGGCGTTTTCGAGTCCGTCGGTGATGGTTTCTTCCCAGACGATCTTGCCGCCCTTCACCAGCGGAGCCATGTCGGCGATAAATTCGTTTTGATCATCCATGTGGTCGCGGACGATGAAGCCTTGCATGCGAATTCGTTTGCCGATCACCTTGAACAGGTTTCGCGGTGCAGCCGGTGGGGTGGTGGCGTTGTAACTGGCGATCATGCCGCATTCAACGCAGACGCCAAAGTCGTTCATGGTGTCGAGCGCCGCTTCCAAATGATCGCTGCCAACGTTGTCAAAGTAAACGTCGATGCCGCCTGGGGCGTGATCGTGCAGTGCGGCAGTGAGGTCGTCGGTTTGCTTGTAGTTGATGACCGCGTCGATGCCGGCTTTGTCTTTTAACCACTGAATCTTCTCGGGTTTGCCGGCACTGCCGATGACGCGACAGTCCTTCGCTTTGGCGAGCTGGCACACGATACTGCCAACCGCGCCCGATGCGGCGGAGACAAACACGGTGCTGCCAGCTTTCAACTTGGCGATCTTGTTTAAACCCACCCAAGCGGTCATGCCCGTCATGCCGAGCGCACCAAGATACGATTGGATCGGTGCCAGGTTTGGATCGACGACGGTGACACCTTCGCCGCTGGATTTCCAATGCTCGCGCCAACCGAGATTACCAAGGACGTAATCGCCTTCGCTAAAGTCATTGCTTCGCGACTCAATGACCTTCCCAATGCAACCTCCTTCAAGCGGCTCGTCGATTTTGAACGCCGGCACGTAACTATCGCCTTCCTTCATCCGACCCCGCATGTAAGGATCGACCGACATCCACTGGTTCTTAACCAAGAACTCACCGTCGTTGATCGGGGAAAGTTCGGCCGTCGTTTGTTTAAAGTTGTCGGCCGATGGTTTACCGTCGGGCCGTGACGCGAGCACGATTTGCTTGGACTTGGTCGCTTGCGATGTTTGGGTGGTCATAAGGACTCCTGAGTGTTGAACATTTGTCGGGACGTCGTTTGCTTTACTTTGAACGAGGTTCTTGTTGCTGGGTTCCAGGACGCTCGATTGCGATACCCTGCGACCGTACTGGATTACGCTTTCTGCAGTTTGCCGACCAGCTTTCGAGTCGCGAAACGGGGCAGGAAACCGACGCTGGTGACCATCAATCGGTTTTGCCAACCGGGGATCACGACGTCTTGATTGTTTTGGTATCCGTCGTAGCCAGCCTTGGCGACGGCTTCGGCCGACATCGCTGCGGATTTAAAAAAATCGAACTTGCCCATTCCTGAATCTTCACCGAACCCAGTTTCTGTTGGACCAGGGGCGAGGACAGTCGCGTGGATTCCGGTACCGGAAAGTTCTTCGCGAAGTCCTTCGGTGAACGATAACACGTACGCTTTGGTGGCGTAGTAAACCGACATATTGGGACCAGCTTGATAGGCCGCCGTGCTGCCGACGTTCAGGATTCCGCCACGCCCACTGGCGATCATGCCCGGCAAGAGTTGCCGCGTCAATCGAGTCAGGGCAACGACGTTGACCATGACCATATCGGTTTGCCGATCGGCGGACAATTCAGCAAACTTGCCGAGCGCGCCGAAGCCAGCGTTGTTGACAAGTGTGTCGATGGTCAGCGAACGTTGCGAGATCTGATCGCACAGTTCATCGACCGCGTCTGGCTTAGACAGATCGCTGGCGATGACGGTCGCTGCGATCGAATAAGCCTGACGAAGACGGTCCGCCAACTCGTTCAACTTATCTTCGCTTCGAGCAACCAAGACAACATCGTCGCCACCGCCCGCGAACAGTTCAGCGAGTTCGAGGCCGATGCCCGACGAGGCTCCGGTAATCAGTGCGGTTGCCATCTTAGCTGATCGTCCCGCGTCGGCCGAAAATCAAACTCAGCACGAATAGCACCAGGAAGACGACGAACAGGATCTGCGCGATCGAAGCCGCGCCACTGGCGATCCCGCCGAATCCAAAGACGCCTGCGATTAACGCGACAATAAAAAAGACTGCTGCCCAATAAAGCATGGTTGTTCCCTCGTGTGTGATTGATGGTTGTTGCGTGAGATTGATAGTAGTTGCGTTGCGGTTCGTGAACCGGAACGCGACAGTTCGACTAAGACCAGAACCGATGTGCTCGCACTCGGCTCTGCTTGTTTGATCGGCCCTACTTGATTGACCGATGCATACCGTGTGCCAATGAAGTTTTCCGCTCGATCAGCAAAGCCATTATCAAAGCCACCAGCAAAGCCACGGGTTGCGAATGGTCGCTGCCAGACCTGGTTGATCGCTGAGCATCCAGAGCGGTGTGCTGTAAATAAATCTGCGAACAGCACTAGGCTAACGAAAGCTCAATGCCAAAAGCCCAATGCCGGAGCAGTGGCATGGATTTCGCTCACTTCATCAATCTTGCAATCAAGACAAGACGCACCTCCACAATCAAGGAAGCCCGAATGGCTGACAAAACCAATCCTCAGATTGAAGAAACACTCGATCAACTCGCCGAGTTGGTCTGTCGATCGCTTAGCGGAGAAGAAAACCAGCTTACCGAACGCCGCGACGGGTTGTTGAAAACGCTCGTTATGAGTGGTTACGTTTGGAAGGCCGATGAGACGGTCATGCAACAAGTCGAAGAACGCGTGAAAAATCAGTGCGTTGAACCGTCGATGCATCGCGGTGGAGCCTTGTCGTCAATGACCAGCAAACTGAACACAAGGTTCCAAGAGATTTCACGCTGGGAATCCAAGACGCCAACGGAATCCAAGTCGATGGAAAACGATTCGCCTCCCAAAGCAGCCAACATCAGTTCGGCGACAGACGCTTAGCATCGCCACCGCCGTCGTCCTGGCCAACTTCACCATGGAGTGTCGAAACCTAGTTGTTTTTAGCGACCAACTTATTTCCGAAGGCTCTGTGGACCGTTGGAAAACATCGAATGTCGAGCAAGGATTTTCCAAAGAGGAAGTCCGGGACATGTGCGAACAAAAAGTTCAACATTCGAGATTCCTTGTTCGGTGTTCGACTCGGTGTTGGACATTGATTTCCGCTGAGAAACTCGCCTTCGGCCTGGAAAGTGCTCAAAGAACTCTGGCGCACGCTTCTGTCGGATGAGCCATTTTGTTAGCGTTTCATTAGTGTCCATTAGCGGTTCAAATTCACAAAAAGATCAGTTGTCGGCCTGAAAAAGGGGTTGGGAACGAGCGGGGAATAAGTGTCACCTTTCGCAGGGGACGTCGTATCAATGACTGCCGGATTGGTGTCGTCACTCATCCCGAGGGAAATCGAACAAGCAAATGCAAATTGTCGTTGATCGATCCGCGATCATAACGTTCGGGAATAGTCCCGGAGGGACGGCAGCTCTCTGCCGGGGATGTAAATCCCCGGATGGCAGCGTTATCTCTCACTAATTCTCTGGCTCGGTTTCGCGGCTAC
>NZ_LWSK01000073.1 GCF_001642955.1 Rubripirellula obstinata
GAATTGGTTACAGAGAAAAAGTGAGATATAACGCTGCCATCCGGGGATTTACATCCCCGGCAGAGAGCTTCCGTCCCGCCGGGACTATTCACCAACGTTATGATCGCGGATCGATCAACGACAATTCGCATTTATTTGTTCGACTTCCCTCGGGATGAGTGACGACACCAATCCGGCAGTAATGAATACGACATCCCCTGCGAAAGGCGACGCTTATTCCCCGCACGTTCCTAAGGAACGTGCGACCTTTGATAGTCGCCTTCCGCTCTTACAAGACTGACTCGGCAACGATCAGTTCACGATAGGGTTGGACACGATTGATGTGCCACTGACCGACATCGTTGCCATCAATTTTGTAGTGCATGAAGAACTGCAACAGTGTGCCACGTTCGTTTCGGAAAACCAAATGCGCACGATCGATGCCATATTGTCGGAACACATGCATCGGCCGATCAAGCTCCCACTTGGCATCTGGCCCTGCTTGTCGAATGATCGAGTTTCCGCCGTCCGCTTCAAAATTCTCCAGCAGTTCGGCAGCCTGTTCGCTCCCGTCGTAGTGATCATCAAGTGGCATCTCTTTGCTGAATCGGTTTCTCTTTTCCTTCTTCAATTCAATCCCCAACGTGTCATAACCTGAATTGACAACGTCGATGTAATCCATCGCGAACGCTTTTGCTTGACCACCCAGGGTTTGTGTCTTCAAGTAGGGAACGAGATACCCACAAATGCCGAAGCCCACGGCGAGACAGATTCCGAACTTTGCTGGCAGCGTTCCCACGGGTTTGCCAAACCGCGACGGACGCAGGGCAACCAACCCAATCAGCACCGCCAAAATCGGAATGACGATGGCACCCAGGACCAGGATCGACACCCAGCTAAGCAGCCCCAACAACAGGCTGACAAACCCCGAGAACCGAAGCGGTGGCGTGCTTTCGTCCAGGCCATAGCCAGTTTCAGCTCCCATGCCACCCAATTCGTTCATACTCAGCTCGTTCATCCCCATTGGCGGCAGCGAACTTGATTCAGCGGATACGTCGGTTGGGTCAGACATCGGCAGGCTCGGCTTGGAAACTCTCTTCAGGAAACTCTGTTCAGGAAACTCTGTTCAGTTGGGTTTAGAACCACTCAGGAAGCGTACGTATCTGGACCGGCCACGGTTCAAATGTAGGCCGTAGCGATTAAAGCGAGTGACGGCATTTTCCTGCATCGCTGCCGTAACTCGCTTCACTCGCTACGGCCTACAAAAACCTACCGATTTGCATGCCTACGCCCGGCAAGGTCTCAATAAGGCCTACATCGATTCCACTACCTAGGCTGCCCGACGACCCGCAAAACTCGGACCCTCAGAACTCGGACCCGCGAAATTCGAGCCCGCAGAACCCGGTTCAAGCTTCTGGAAAATCGCCTGGGCCAGTTTCGCCGACGCGCCGGGTGCCGCAAAATCGGATCGTAACCTGTCCAAGTCTCGCAGAAGCGAATGAAAGTAGAATTGATCACCCAGCATCGAATCGATGGATTCAGTTAGAAAATCGACCGCTGGATCAGTGGCCCCAACCGAAACAAATTCGGGAAAGATCTTTCGGCCCGCGATCAAATTAGGCAGCGTCAGGCTATCGACTTGAATCAAGCGACTGCCGACCGTATGTAAGAACCGGCCAACACGATAGATGACTGCCGCGGGAGTCCGCCTGGCCATCAATTCCAGGCTAACGCTGCCGCTAACCATCATCGCACACTGGGCCGCTTCGATAATCTCGCTTGTTTTCCCGACGTAGAAATCGATGGGCAATGCTTGATCGTCAACCGTCAATTGATCACGGCACCACAAGCCTTGTGTGTCGCGGCATGCGGCTACGGCAAACCGAGCATTCGGGTACCGCTGGTGCAATCGACGAATCGCTTGCAGCATGATCGGAAAATTGCCGCGGACCTCATGACCTCTCGATCCCGGCAGGACCGCGACGATCGGTGACCCATCGTCGGTTGCCTTTGAAAACTCAGTCATCAGTTGGGAATCCAACTTGGTCTCTGCAACCGAATCAAAAAACGGGTGACCAATGTAGGTGGAATTCAGACCGCGTTCTTGAAAGTACTGGTGTTCAAAAGGTAGCACTGACCAAACATGATCAACACTCCGTCGCATCTTCCGAATACGCCAGGGTGCCCAAGCCCAAAGTTGTGGCGGGCAATAATAATGGACGGGAATGCCGTAACGCTTCGCACGCTTGGCGATGTGCCAATTGAATCCGGGGAAGTCCACCAAGACCACTGCGTCGATATCGCCTTTGGCAAAGACTGCTTCGGCCTGATCGGCAAAGCCAAAAAACTGGCGAATTTTGGGCAGCACTTCCAACAGCCCAACGACGGCATGCTGAGTCAAATCGAGATCGATCCGGCATCCAGCTCGCTGCATTTCAGGCCCACCAAAACCAACCATTTCGATCGACGGATCAATTTTGGCAAGTTCAGTGATGAACCGAGCAGCGTGTTGGTCGCCACTTGGCTCGCCAACCGAAAAGAAGATACGTTTTCCCATGGTTTAGATTTAGGAAAACGGGTCAAACTGAGTCAAGACACTTTCACGCCGAATGCTTTCAACCGGACGAGCTCATTTGATGAAACTCGCCCAGGTGAAAGTCATTCTTAATTCAGCCTTGGCGATTATTCGCCAGCAACAGCTTCTGTTGCATCTTTGACGGCTTGCTTGGTGCCTTCGACAGCATCACCAGCGGCACCGGCTGCGTCGTTGGCAGCGCCTTCAACAGCGTCAGCGGTCCCTTGGGCTGCGTCGCCCACTGCATCAACCGTGCTGTTCGCGGCGTCTTCGACGGCCGAAGTGTCGCAACCGACGAAAGAAACGGCTGCACACAACATCATCAACGAAAGGAAATGTTTCATCTATTCAATCCACCTAATTCAAAGGAAAAGTCATCCATGGCGGAGACCCCGCCAATTGGGCACAGATTCGACCGTACCAGACCAGCACAATAATCCACCGCATGATCAACCAACAGCCGACGTACCTATTTCTACGCCCATGTTGAGACAAATTGCCAACCAAGGGGGCCGGTTATGCGGATTATTGTTTGTTTAGGTAAACCTTGTCGATACCGCGGTGGCGTTTAATCGATCAGCTTTTCGCAGCGTTTGGGTGAGACCTTCGTTGAGGTTCCCAAAGGTTGTGCAAACAGGCTGACACGCAACTCTTCCGTCATCCAGCGGAATTCGTTGGCGGCTTGCGACGTGGGATCGCGTTGGTCGATGGGCAGGGTTTGTTGCCAACGCAGCCATAGCTGACCGACGGTTTGCATATTGTCGGAATCCTTGGTTGCCGAACCGCTGCGCAGTTTATCGATGCGGTACGCCATCGCTCGGAAATAACGTGGGTAATGCGACAGCCATTCCCACGGCACCTTGGCCATGAAGCCGTCGAAAGTCATCCAGGTCAGTTGATCACGAATGTCCGTGCAGGCATCCGAATATCGTTGGTTACCGCCAAACGATTCCAATTCGCGACGGACTTCGAAATACGCATCCGCCAAATTCCCCAGCCACGTTGCCACTTCTTGCGTGGCTTCAGCAATGCGCCCGCCTCGCTGACCAGAACGCCGGTCGAATTCTTCCGCTGTGCGGATCACGGGTTGCTTCTCGATGAATGCAATCCTCGCCAGTAGTCGTGCCAAGGATGCTTCGATGTCTTTGGATGACACAACACCAGATAGTTTGACCTTGGCTTGCTGCAGCGCTGGCAACCATCGAACCTGCCCACGCAACTCCTTCTTTTCAGTCAATGCAAACAGCTCGATACACCCGAGCCGGATGGATTGTTCGGCTGACGAAGCGTCGGGATACAGTTTCGTTCGAACTCCATCTGTTTCGATGCTAAGCCCAGGATACTGCGCCACCTGGACTCCGCCACGCATTCGCACTACTTCGCGAGGTAAGTCCACAATGTCAAAAGTGGTCATCGATTGACGTGACCAGTCCTCAATAATTTCGTTTTGCTCTATTGAATCTTCTACACTGGCACCTACGGCTGCGGTACGTAGTTTCTGTGACAACGCCGCGATCGAACGATCCTCGGCGACGGGCTGTCCTTCGTCGTCAACAACTGTGACCAAAAAATCTAAGTGCGACGACAGCTTGTCTTCTTGAAAGTCGCTCGGACTGATCGGCATCTCGGCATGGCGGCTCATCACTTGGCACACCGCAGTCATAAACGGCAGCTTGCCATAGTCGTCGTTGAGTTCCGCGACAATCTTTGCAGCCACATCGGCAGCCGGAATCAGGTTTCGCCTAATTCGTTTGGGAAGCGACTTGATCAAGTTCACGATTTTGTCGTGCAACAATCCTGGAACCAACCAACCCAACCGATCGTCGCTGACCTGCGACAGTGCCGCTTGATGAACCGTTACGTTAATACCATCGCGCTCGGACCCCGGTTCAAAACGATACTGAATCGGAAGCCGTGAACTGCCGACGATCAATTCGTCAGGAAACGCTTCACCCGAAAGTGCAGAAGCTTCCGCGGCAACCAATTCATCGGGTCGCATGTACAGCGATGGTGATGCATCCGGTGGTGGCGGATCCGCCAACCATTGCGATACAACCGCCGAATCAGTCAGCGTCTTTACCCATGCGGGTTCTTCCAATTCGCGATCAAACTTCTCCAAACGAGCTCGATCGACCACCGATTCGGGCAACCGTTCCTGATAAAACCCAGCGACGACGTAATCGTCGATCACCAGATCACGACGCCGTGTCTTTGCGGCAAGTGCAGCAATCAGTTCCTTCAGGTTCTGATTCCGACGAACAAAACGAGCGTTGGTGCGAAGTTCACCGTCCACCAATCCAGGTTCTATCAACAATTCGCGTGCCGTCGCGGGATCGATCGGTGCAAGCGGCAAACGACGGCGTGTGACGACGGGTAACCCAAACAGAGTCTGGTTTTGATAACAGAATGCTCCGCCGGACTTGCTGCTGAAGTGCGGTTCGAAGTGCGATGACTTCAGCAAATGCGCGCCAACTTTTTCTACCCAACCCGGCTGGATTTTCGCGACCGTGCGAGCGTATTGCTTGGCCGTCTCGACAAGTTCGGCTGCCACGATCCATTTTGGTTTTCCTTCAAACACACCGCTGCCGGGCCACAGGAACAATTTCAAACCGCCTGCACCGGTGTACTGGTTCTTATCGCCCACCATGGCAACGCCAGACAATAGACCCGCCAACAGCGATTGATGAATCGCCTCGTAGTGGTCGCGACCGACGATGAACTTTGGGTCGTCTTCCAGAAAACGAATTTTGCCAATCTTGCGTTTCGACTTTCGATCACCCAGTTGGCTTGATGCCATTTCGCGAAGCTGGCGATAGATGTCCGACCATTCTCGCATCCGGTTGGGCGATAGAAACTGTTTCCGAAGCGACCGTTCCAACTTATTGCGACTTAGATTTGATCGAGCATCTTCGTAGTGACGCCATAGCCGCAGGTACGACAAAAAATCACTCTGCGGATCGGTGAACGGTGCGTGGGCTTCGTCGGCGGCTTGTTGTTTTTCGGGCGGACGATCGCGAGGATCAGGAATCTCCATCGCCGCGGCGATCGGTAACACCTCGGCCAAAACTCCGTTTTCGTCCGCAGCCAAAATGATCCGGCCGACTCGTGGATCCACGGGCATTCGACCGAGCTTGCGGCCAATCGGCGTTAGTTCATGCCGATCATCGATCGCGCCCAATTCCGTTAGCGTGCGGAGACCTTCGCGAATCGATTCATCACGCGGCGGATCGAGTAACGGAAAGTCTTCCAATCGCCCAAGCCGCAACGACTTCATCTGCAGCACGACCGAAGCCAAGTTCGTCCGCCGGATTTCTGGAGTGGTGAACGAGTCACGCGAATCAAAGTCGTCTTGCGAGAACAAGCGAACACAGATCCCTGGTCCAACGCGACCGCAACGACCGCTGCGTTGATTGGAACTGGCTTGGCTAACCGGTTCGATCGGCAACCGCTGCACTTTGCTGCGTGGACTGTAACGACTGATCCTGGCCGTTCCACTATCGATCACGTAGCGAATGCCGGGAACGGTTAGCGAACTTTCGGCGACGTTGGTCGCAAAGATGATGCGTTGCTTTTTACCATCGGGCGAAAAGATCTTTTGTTGCTGCGAACTTGGCAACCGAGCATACAACGGCAGCAAATCCACCCGGCCCTCCATCCCCATTCGTTTGTAATGCCCCGACACACGGTGCGAAACTTCGCGAATGTCGCGTTCGGTCGGCAAAAATACCAACGTGTCACCGCCACCGTCACGCGAAAGACCTTGGATAGCTTCGATCACATGCCGCGAAAGATCGTAGTGACGCGTTTCATCATTGTTTATTTCTTCCCAGGGCAGATAGCGAATTTCGACCGGGTAGCCTCGGCCTTCCACATTCACAATCGGCGCAGGCGTATCACCGTCGGCAAAATGCTGAGCGAACCGATCTGCATCGATCGTTGCGGACGTAATGATGATCTTCAGGTCGGGTCGCTTGTCTTGCAGCTTTCGTAAGTAGCCCATCAGGAAATCGATGTTCAGCGATCGTTCGTGCGCTTCGTCAATGATGATTGCGTCATAAGCGTCGAGAGACCGATCTGACCCGGTTTCGGCAAGCAGGATGCCGTCGGTCATTAGCTTGATCTGAGTTTGATCGCTGGTCTGGTCACCAAAACGAATTTTAAAGCCGACCTGCCCACCGACGGACGTCTTCAACTCCTCGGCCAAACGAGCGGCGATACTACGCGCCGCCAATCGCCGCGGCTGCGTATGACCGATCATCTTGTCAACGCCGAGTCCCGCTTCTAAACAGAACTTCGGCAACTGGGTGCTTTTACCGCTACCGGTTTCGCCACAGACAATGATCGCTTGGTGATCGCGGATCAACTGAACCAGTTCATCCCGATACTGAGTGATTGGAAGCTCGGTCGGATACACGATCGCCGGCAAAGCCGATGAGACATCATCAATCGGCGTCGTCAGCGATGGGCTAGAAGGTTTAGAATTCGTCATAGGGTTATCGTAGGCCGTATTGAGATCCGGCCTACGCTATATTGAAAGCGACCGACACACCAGTGGAAGAATTAAGACAAAAAAATTGTTGTGATCGGTCTGCTATTTTTTTGACAATAATTTTTTTGTCAAAACCTACTGCTAAACACGGCTCAAACCATGCCAATCGAAACTAGTTCACCTGTGAAGCGATTTTCTCAAGACGAATTCGGGGCGGTTGCTTACGAAGTCGTCGGGCACGCTTTCAGCCTTCATCAAGAACTCGGTAGAGTGTTCGATGAGTCGCCTATCCGCAGCACGTTGTCGCATATTATAGGACAGCGTGCCAAAGAAGAGGTTTGTGTTCGACTAATGCACCGCAACTTTGAGAAACGATACTATATCGATCTGCTCGTCGACTCCGGTTGTCCGTTTGAACTAAAAACTGTTTCAGAATTGGTCGAACGGCATCGACTGCAACTGATTCAGTACCTGATGTTGACTGATTTGAGGCACGGAAAACTCATTAACTTCGGTAGTGAGAGTCTTCAACACGAGTTTGTGAATTGTCACGAATCCACCGAACATCGACGTCGCTTTCGTCTGGATTCAAAAAGGTGGACAACCAACAATCCAGTGGCTGATCGATTCCAAGAAACCATCGTTGAACTACTCCGTGATTGGGGGACCGGTTTGGATCACGGGCTATACACAGAAGCAGTGACACACTTCCTGGGCGGTCCTGACGTTGTTCGGCAGACAGTTGAGACACTTTGGGACGATAAGCGTGTTGGAAAGCAAGTTTGCAGTTTGTTGGCTCCCAATGAAGCATTCAAAATCACAGCCCTAAGGCGAAACATTCCAGCTTATGAACTTCACTTACGGCAATTCTTGAAAAACACATCGTTGAATAAGATCTACTGGGTGAATGTTGTTTCAGGAGAAGTTCAGTTTGTGGTAATCGAGTAGTGGGGAAGTTTTTGACAAAAAAATTATTGTCAAAAAGATTAGTAGGCTGAGCATCCCAGTTTTTTTGACAACAATTTTTTTGTCAAAATCGTCGGCGAGGTCTTAGTGTATTCGTTAGAAGAATGGCCAGACGATGGGGACGACGACCATGGTGACGGCGAATACGATCAGGGAGAGCGGTAGTCCGAATTTGACGTAGTCGAGGACTCGATAACCGCCTACGCCGTAGACCATCATGTTGGTTTGGTAACCGAATGGGGTCAAGAAACTTGCTGATGCGCCGATCATGACCGCAATGATGAATGGCGAAGGATTGCAAGCGACTCCATCGACACCGACCAATCCTGCCGCCGCACGCAGAGCAATGGGATACATCAATACCGCGGCCGCGTAGTTGGTGATCAATTCGGTGCAAACCATCGTTGCAATAAAGATCGCGGCGAGTGTCAACATCGGACTGCCGCCGGCAAGTGTCAGCAGTCCCTCTGCGATCGCGTTCGCTGCACCACTGATTCGCAGCGCTTCGCCAATTCCAATCGCCGCACCAATGACAATCAACACTGACCAATCGATACTGCGTCTGGCTTCGCTGCTGGTGCAGCATCGAAGCGTGACCATTGCGACGGCGGCCAACAACGCAGCGGTCAGAATCGAAAGCCAACCCGTGGACGCTGTCAAAACCATCAATGCCAAAATGATCACCGCAATCCAGGCCCTTTCAGGACGGCGAACAATTCCCTGTTCGACCGCACTGACCAGGAAAAAATCTCGTGACTCGCTACGACGATGCAGGAACGAAGGCGACGCTTCCAACAACAACACGTCGCCGACTTCCAAACGGATGTCTCCCAACTTTCCCGAAAATCGTTTGTCACCACGGGCGACTGCCACGACGGCGGCGTTGTAGTGAGAACGAAAACGGCCTTCGCGAATGGTTTTGCCGATCAAACTGCACCTGGGACTAACGACGGCTTCCACCAACGTTCGTTTCCAGGCTGGCACCTTTAACTTTCGCGCCTGATCGTCGGGTGTAATCAAGCCACGAATTTTGCGGAGGTCAACGACGCTATCGAGTGCTCCGACCAAGATCAATACATCGTTGGACCGCAGAACCTCGTTCGGTTTCGCTGCCGCGATCACGCCATCGTCACGTTGAATTTCGGCAATGTATAAGCCTGGCAAATGCCGCAGTCCAGCATCCTCAATCGTCTGCCCGACCAGCGCTCCGCTTGCTTCGACTTGCACTTCGACGGTGTATTGCCGCGGATCGTCACCGGCACTGATCGCCGCGTTGCGTTCTGGCAGCAGCCACCTTGAAAAAAAGATCATGTAAGCGACGCCGAACACGGTCGCGGGCAATCCAATGTAGGCGGGCGCGAAGAACGACAACGGCTGCAAATCGACACCCTTGGCAATCGATTGTTCAATCTTGCTGGCCACAATCAGGTTGGTGCCTGTCCCGATCAACGTACACATACCGCCCAGGATCGCGGCATAGGAAAGTGGCAACAGCAAACGACTGCTGCTGGACCCGATTCGTTTCGACAGATCACTGACGACCGGAATCAGCGCAAGCACAACGGGCGTGTTGTTCAGAAAACCACTCAGCGCGGCAACCGGAATCAGCAACCGAGTCTGCGCCCCGGTCAACGTTCTCGCTTTTCGCAACAACCAGCCGGTGGCTAGTTCCGTGCCGCCGGTAAATTCCAAACCGGCAACGGCTGCGAACAGCAATGCGATCGTGATCAGAGCTTCGTTTCCGTAGCCGGCAACCGCTTGGCTTGGCGTTGGCAACAACTCCGTTCCCATCACATTCTGAGCAAAGATCAGAATGCCCAGGCAAGCAAGCGCCAACAATTCCTTCGGCGCGACGCGCATCGACAAAGACGCCAGCAGGACACTGGCGACGGCCAAACTCAACCATGCTTCCCAGACCATCATCGCGTGATTCTAAGTCCGATCGGGGAAGAACTTCGCCAGCGTTTCTTTGCTTGGCCCCGGCGTCAGCAACGACACCACGACGGTTGCAATCAACGATGCCAGAAAGATTGACGCCACCGGCATCGTATGAATCGTCCGCTCGCCGATCGTAAAGTTCACCGACCAATTGTCGATCGCACCAAACTGTGACGCCGAAAATAGTGCGTACCAAACACCGGCCGCGGTTAAGACGCCCGCGTAGGCACCCCACTTGGTCAGTCCCTTCCAGTAGACCGCTAGGAACACCAACGGGAACAGACTGCTGAAACCACTGAAGCACCAAATGCCTAATTGAAACACCCGAGTTTGTGCGATCGTGGTCAAGCTCAAACCATATGTGATCGCAACGATCGCGATGATGAAGCATCGAGAAATCAGAACGATCTGTTTGTCGTTGAAACGATTCTTGCCGCCGTAGTGAACCACGATGTCGGTCGTGAACATCGTTCCCAGGCAAAGGAATTGGCTATCCAAGCTGGACATGATCGCAGCCAGAATTCCGGCCAGCAAAAAGCCACCCAGAACGTCGCCCGAAAGCGACTTGACCATAAAGCCAAGCACCTTGTTGGGATCATCAGCGATCGGTGGCGGAATGTTGATCAAGCCACTGGTCGCCCAAACGCCGATCAAAACGCACGGCACCCAAACGATCAAAATAAAGACCGGATGAACCACCACCGGCAACTTGAACGCTCTCGCACTCTTGGCCGTCAACCAATGCTGAAACAAGTGCGGGAACATACCGACTGAAAACGGAATCAACATGTAGGTAAAGAACATCCAGGGGTCGAGTCGCTCGCGAGTACGAAACTTCGCGGGCGCTTCCACCGATTCGATTTGATCATCCGCCGTCACTTCGGCGCGAACTCGTCTTGATTTTGGTATTTCCTGAGACACGATCTGTAGAGAGTCCAGGAACCCGGTGGGAGGTTCGGTGCGAACGACTAGCTGACCGTCCACCATCTGATGAGCCCGTCCATCGTCAACCGCTCGTTCGGCCAAACCTGTTGCGATCAGGTAAAACGCGACCACACCTAATACCATGAACACCGACGTCTGAAACGTGTTCGCCCACGCGGTGCCTCGCATACCGCCGAAAAACACGTACACCAAAACCACAACGCAGATCACCAGCGATGTCAGCCACGGCGGGATCGCGCCGGTTTCGGTCAGTCCAGGAAAGTCGCCTCGCGTTGCACCCGCGATCGCTTTGCCAGCCGAGATCACGCCGACCAGCAAGTAAGGCACCACCAATCCAACCAGAATTGGAAACATCACCAAACCGATCTTGTCGCTGTCTAATCGATCGCGAAAGAAACCTGCTTGCGTCGTGTAGCCGTACTTCTTCCCCCAACCCCAAAGCTTGACGCCGAGCACGAAAAAGCAGAGCGAGTGAATGATGCCCGACGAAGACGCCAACATGCCGTAGACACCGACACCCTCGGCGAAGGCTTCCCCAGTCGATCCCACCAACGCGAATCCTGTCATCGTGGTGCCGAACAACGACATCAACAACAAGAACGGACCGATCGAGTGACTGGCCAACAAATAGTCTTTAGATGTGCCTTTGAACAAACGGGACGAAAACAGTCCCAAGCAAAGCAACAACCCAAGATAGACGCCGATGATGACGACTTTGATCACACCAGGACTCATATCGACGACTCCTGTGACGAGTCACTGGCAACAACGTCACCGGCAACTAAATCACCAGTCGAGTCATCTGAATCGACCGGCCAAGCGGTGGTCGCGGCGATCAGCCAAACCACACTGGCGGCAATCGAGATACCAGCGTGGTAAGCCAAGGTTAAGGGAATGAATCCGAACACGAGCGTGTCGTTGTTCCAATTCCAAACGTCTTGATGGATCACCACCAAGAAGGCAATCAATCCCCAGACAAGGTACTTCATTGGTGCAGACTTCCATCGAGCTGTTTGTGTTGATTAGTTTGGCAGTGTACCAACCACCACAAAAAAGAGCGACTGGAAGACCCAGCCGCTCTCTTATTTGTTTGACGTCAATCTGCTGACTTGTCCACCAGCATTAGTTGCTGAATGGATCAGAATCGCCACCGAACGGATCCGAAGAACCGCCGAATGGATCCGAATCGCTGCCGAACGGATCGGCTGCGTCTGTTCCGTCTGCATCAGCAGCGGGTGCGGCCGGAGTGTCGTCAACGACCGCTGGTGCAGCGTCTTCGGCTGGCGGAGCCGTCATTGCACCTTCGAGAGCGTCATCTGAATCGACCTTGGGTTCGCCCAAGTCATCCGAGAAAGGATTGTCGTCGGCCGCCGGCGGTACCGGCGGTGGAGTGATCGAACTTCGGGGTGCGGCACCCAGCGGACGCGAGCGAAGCATGTCGCCCTGTGTCGATTGAATTTCGCCGTATCGAGCCTTCGATCGCATCGCTGCCTGGGCCAAGAAGTCGAGTTTCGCTTTCTGACGAACCTCTTCCAACTTGATGCGATCGGGGCCTTGGAATCGGGTGAGCGAGCGTCCGATTGAACCTACAATTTTTCCACGTGCCTCTAATTCTGCACCGCGCTGCCAATCCGATTCTGCTTCGTATTGACGTCCCAGCGCACATGCGGTGATGCCACGGAAGTAATACGCCCGCGGATCTTCGATACCGTTATTGATGGCCATCGAGAAATGATCGTAAGCTTCTTGGGATTTACCGGCATAATGCGCGTGAACGCCCCGACCGTATAGATCCGCCAGAATCGCGTTTTGAGCTTGGGTGGTACCGGGATTCGATGCCAAAGGCAAAGACAACCCGAGGGCCAAAATGGTAAGTGCTAGTTTTTTCATCGGTGTTGTAGTCCTCCGAGGTTATTGGTCGTCCGTTCACCAATTTACGTTGAGGAGTCTTTCATAAGGATCAGATCTACCGCGAAAACCGAATGCGCGGGCTAGGTATGAACTGTAGTTGTCCCCACCCGCGGCAGCAAACATTTTTTCGGCCGTAGCGGAAGTCGCCAAGACTTTCGGCGGTTCTGGACAGGCCGAAAGTCTTGGCGACTTCCGCTACCCACGAAGCGATGGGGATTCGCCTACTGGATCCAACCACCGCCCAAAACGCGAGAATCGTGGTAAACCACGGCGGCTTGGCCCGGTGCGACAGCGTCCTGTGGCTCGTCGAATGTGACTTCAAACTGTTCCGGATTCGATTCGTCGATCGTCAATTTTGCCGGTTGAGGCGGGCTGTTGTATCGAATCTGAACTGAAACCTCGCTTGGCAAATCCGACAAATCCACCAACCAATTCGCCTCACCAGCCGTCAAACCGGCCTTCGCCAAAGACGCTTTCTTACCCAACACCACATCACTGGTTTTAGGATCGATGCGAATCACAAAATGAGGCTCGCCCAACGCAATGCCGAGCCCCTTTCGCTGCCCGATCGTGAACGCCTCGTACCCGCGATGCTGGCCCAGAACCTTGCCATCGGTGCTGACAAAGTTCCCAGGCGTCGTCGAGGATCGATCGGGTTCGCGGGCGCGGACAAAGTCGCTGTGGTGGCCCTGAGTCACAAAACAGATTTCTTGACTGTCCTTCTTTGCCGCCACACCCAAATCCAACGATTCAGCAATCTCACGGATCCGCGGCTTTTCAAATCCACCCACCGGCAACATCATCCGCGATAACCGATCACGACGAATTCCGAACAGTGCGTACGATTGATCTTTCTTTGAATCGAGCCCGCGATGCAACGTCCCGTCGATCATTCTTGCGTAGTGACCGGTGGCAACAAATTCAGCGTCAACCGAATCGGCGTAGTCGAACAGTCGCCCGAACTTGATCCATTGGTTGCAGCGGACGCATGGGTTGGGAGTTCGACCGGACAGATAGTCGTCGACAAAGTAGTCCACGATCCGCTTGAAATCAGCCTGCAAATCCAGTGCATAGAAAGGAATATCCATCCGCGCGGCAACGCGGCGAGCGTCAGCGGCATCGGACGCCGTGCAGCAACCCTGTTTATGATCCGCTCGCATGCCACCCGATAGCACAGGCAACTTCCCGTCACCAACCTTACACGCATCCGCGTTCTGGTACACGCTGGCGGATTCTTCGCCATGACGCATGAAAACGCCAACGACATCATGGCCGGCATCGAGCAACAGGTGCGCAGCAACACTGCTGTCCACACCGCCACTCATCGCTAGAACTATCCGAGCCATGTATATTTTGTTTTGTAGGCCGTAATGAGCGGAGCGAAATACGGCAGTTTCGAGCGACGCCGTACTTCGCTCCGCTCGAGTACGGCCTACATCTTTCCATCTTCACTGATTATACGCACGGAGTCCACGACACTTATGGATGCTGAACTGGTTCAACGCAGTAAAGAGATTCGTCAGCGCCTGACCCAGTTAGGAGACTCTCTTTGACCACGCTGGCAAAATTGATCAGATCAAAGCCATCGAACTGAAGATGGGTGAACCGGGTTTCTGGGACGACAACGAATCGGCTCAGAAAGTCATCATGGACCTGAAAGGGCTCAAGGCCATCGTATCGCCTCTGGACGAATTGACGTCATCAGCGGGCGATCTTGATGCGCTTTTCGAGATGGCGGATGAAGATGAATCGATGGTCGGCGAAGTGTCGGGCGAAGTCGCGCGTCTGGAAAAGGTGCTCGATGATCTGGAATTGAAGGCACTGCTGAGCGGTCCCAACGATTCCGCTGGCGCGATTCTGACCGTCAACGCTCGCGATGGCGGAACCGATGCCAACGACTGGGCCGACATGATGTTGCGAATGTATTCCGCCTGGGCCGTCGCCAGCGAATACAAAATCGAATTGCTCGATCGTCAAGAAAACGAAGAAGCCGGTATCAACCACGCATCGATCGCGATCCGTGGACCGATGGCTTACGGATACTTGAAAGGCGAAGAAGGCATGCATCGGCTAGTCCGCATCAGCCCCTTCAACAGCGAAGGCAAACGCCAAACCAGTTTTGCCGCCGTCAGTGTGTCGCCGGAAATCGATGATTCGATCGAAATTGAAATCGAGGAAAAAGATGTTCGCGTCGACACCTATCGCGCCAGCGGTGCGGGCGGTCAACACGTCAACAAAACCGACAGCGCCATTCGTTTGACTCACATTCCCACTGACACCGTCGTGCAATGTCAGAACCAGCGAAGCCAGCATCAAAACAAGGCGACCGCCTGGAAGATGCTGCGAGCCAAGATGGCGCGGCGTGAAGAGGAACTACGAGAAGCCGAAGACGCCAAGAAACACGAAACGCGAGCCCGAACCGGTTTCGGATCTCAAATCCGAAATTATTTCCTGCATCCCGACCAACGCGTCAAAGATGCCAGAACTGGACATTACGTCGGTAGTTTCAACAGCGTCATGGACGGCAGCGAACTGCAAGGTTTCTTCGACGCCTTCTTGAGGTTAAAAGCCGGCAAGGTCTAAGCAAAGCGAACGAAGACCGATTTGGTGAGCCGCAGCACCGTAGGCCGGAACAAGCCGCTTCGGCGCAGTTCCGGCAATTGCATGATACGGCGTTGGATTGCCGGAACTGCGCCGAAGCGGCTTGTTCCGGCCTACGTCCATTCACCTAACGTCCCGCAAACTTTGACGTCAAAAAGCGAATCAAACTACCAGGCAACTTTAGAATGAAGTGCCATTGGGCCTAGGCCCGCAGAGTCAAACGCAGTTTCTACGGCACCTCTTTTTGTCTGCAATTTTTTTGTCTAATCCTCGTTGAAGTCGCGTTTGATGGTGATCGTGTTGTGGGGAAGATTTAGACAAAAAAATTGATGTCAAAAAAATTGGTTGCTCGCCTTCGCTGTCGTTTGTCATACGGGTGAAGCGTAGTAGTCTGCCGTGCGATCGAGCGTGTGTAGGCCGGAACAAGCCGCTTCGGCGCAGTTCCGGCAATTGCATTGATCTACATAGGATTGCCGGAACTGCGCCGAGCGGCTTGTTCCGGCCTACGTCAACGACATCAACCCTAGCGGCGGTACAACGCGTTAATCCGCTGCTCGTGATCACTCAAACTCTGTACCCAGGGAATCATGGTGCTCGATCGGGACACATTGGTGATGCGTAATTCTTCTTTTCCATCCAATGGTCCAAACATCGCTTGCTTCCAACGACGCGCAAACCAAACGGCTTCCGGATCACCTGCGAGATGGTTTGCCGATTCAATTCGGTACAGCAGGTCACGAATCGCTTGATCGACCATTCGCTCGCTACGTATTTGTTCGATTCTTAACCACCCGGTTTGTCGCGTCAGCATCGTGTCCCCGGCAAAGTTCTTGACTGCACCGGAATCAAAATCCCACGGCTGACGGTCAAAGGTCTGCCAATGATCAATGATCGCGATCCGGCGGGATTCTCGGCGAAGCTGATCGGTCGGCAGTAGCTCACGAAGTCGCTCAATCTCTGCCGCTGTTTCTGGCGATTCGTTCCACCAAAGCATTGATAATACCGCCAACTGCTCCGACGGTTCGGCCACACGCAACAGTGTTTCAATTCCCTCGTCGCCTTGAACGATCATCTGTCTCGCTCGCGTTGACCAAACCAACAATGCTTCCACGGATTTGACTTGAACCTCGCTCGGATCGTAACTCAGCAAATCTTGCGCGGCTATTTCTATCCAACGATTGGGTGAAGTATGCCACTGCGAAATCCAGGGTGTTGCTTGAGTGGATCCGACTAGCACCTGACTTAGTTCTGCCCAGGAAATGTGATCGCCGATGGATTCTTGCTCAGCAATTTCTTGGTCTATTCGATTTAATAATTCCTTCTCCTGTTCTTCATTGGCCAGCCGACCTACATAATTTGCTGGTGTAAATGTGCGACCAGATCGCGACAAGGGCGATAGTGCATCCATTGAAACAGCACTGGACCATGGCATCCAACTCGTTTTGGCGAGCAACTTTTTGGGTGCGGGAAGATCTTGATTTCTCATCTGATTACGCCACACCGAATCAGTCGCTGGCAACGTGACGTAGCGATGCCCAAGCGTGATAAACATCGGCAGGCCCAACGCCAAAGCAAGGTAGGCGATTCTGCGGGCTTGAAACTTCTTTCCCGTTTCCCCGTTCATCCAAAACCGACACAACCGCCAACTGGCGAACAGCAAAACCGGAACGGCAAAGCCGAGCGTCCAAAAGTAGTCTTGATAAATGGCATAGAACCATCCCACCGAAAACGGCCAAATCGCCCACAACACCACCGCTCCAAACAGTCCCAAGATCGGACGATTGACCACCATCGAAATCAACACCGACTGAGACCAAGCGATCGACAATACGATCGCGATCACCACCAAAGATAGCTCGCTAGTCTTATCCTGGTTCATCCAAAAACCAATCGCGACGCATCCAATCAGCAGCAACAAGAACGCACCCGACACCGCCACTCGCGTACACCAAAACCGACTGGGCGAAACACCTCGGTCGGCAAAGAAGGCGACCCTGCGGCGAACGTTGTCGCTAAAGAATGTCAATCCGCCGATCCACGTCGCACTCAATCCGATCACGATCGAACCAAAGGCCAGCCCAAGAACGCGGGTTTGATTGATCGAATGCGACATGTTCCAGCTCGCAAACAAGCAGCAACCCAAACTGATTATCAGCAAGGGAACAGCGAACGGACCGATGTGACGAATTTGTTGCCAAAACAACGCGCCGTTGATCGATGGTCGCTGCAACCGCATGGAAACCGGTGCCTCATGCAATTGAAACGCAGCCTGCGACCGCGCCGTCCAATGCTCGTAACGTCCTTGACCCCGCAGTCTCTGCCAAGCAAGAACATAGATCATTCCGATCAAACCGGCGAAGGCGACCATAGGCACCGCCACCATGGCTGCTTGAACACTCGGCGTAAAATTTACGAAACGTCCATACGAAATTCCAAACCCGACTTCAAGCATTTGCTCATTGACAAAGCTTATCCCCAGCATGATGACAACGAATGCCGGAAAAAAGGCAACCACCGCCGCCATCGGTGAACGGAATAGAAACGAACAAACGAAGCTGATCGCCAAGATCAAAAAGCTCATTGCAACCGCAGTTGATGCCTGCAAGATCTCGGCACCCGTGGGCGACAACAAATCGTCAACCCACGTCTCCTTGGGTCCATTGGCAATGATCAAAAACTGCAACAGCAGCAAGATCCCGCCAACGAACCAAACCAACATCAACCCCGCCACCGACACCCACAGCTTGCTTAACGTGACGCTTGCCCAACCCACCGGCAACGTCCGCAGCCATGCCAGCGTCCCCGCTTCTTCTTCGTTTCCAACCAACGTTGGCGCAACGCCCAATGCGAACAAGTAGGAAAGCAAACAGCAGATCATCGTCGAAGCAACCAATCGGTTTTGCGACGAAAGATCGGCTAACAACGAAGCCCCCAGTCCAACGATGTTGAACACCACAACCGCGATGACGATGGCGACGGTGAGCGGCACAATCATCTTCGCATCTTTCCAGGCCAACGAACGCATCAGCGAAGGCCGCCTGTTCGGCAAAGATTCAAGCGGCAACGATTGCTCGCTCATGACTCCACCTCGTCGCTCGAATTCACTGGCGAAACCTCCGCCAACGATTCCACTGAATCCGGTTCAGCCGGAAGCACTTTTGGTCGCTTCGCCCGCACATCGCAAACCGCAATGAAGATTTCTTCTAGCGATGCCGACACGCTGCCCAGATTCGTGACGCCGGACGAATCACCAAAGTCCGTTTTCCAGTCGTCCGCCAAGTTACTGACGACCCAGCGAACCTGCCGACCGTTTTGGGTTTCGGTGAGAACGTCTCCGCGCGGCAGCGGTGCGACCGCATCGGGCTGGTCCAGCGTCGCGGTGACGATCGAAGTGGAAGACTTCAACGTTTCCAGCGGCTGTACCACTTTCAGTTTCCCCGCGTGCATGATGGCAACCCAATCGGCCACGCGTTCGACCTCACTAATCTGATGACTCGACAACAACACCGTCCGTCCACCGGCCGCACGGTCCACCATCGATTCCAAAAAATGCCGCCGAACCATTGGGTCCAATCCGCTGGTCGGTTCATCCAGAATCAACAGCTTCGGGTCGTGTGCAGTTGCCAGTGCTAGCGCCACTTTGGCGCGTTGCCCTTTGCTAAGGTTCTTGATCGCCGTTCCCGTGGGAATGTCGAACTCCGCCAACAATTCCAAAAAACGCTTCGGAAAAGAATCATCGTAGAACGCCGAAGTGAACCAGCCGATTTCTTCGGGCCGCATCCAGTCATAAAGTGCCGGTGCGTCGGAGACATAACCGATGCTTTGCCGGATCTGCATCGCGTTATTCTTGCAATCATGCCCCAACACCATGGCAATCCCGCTATCGGGAGCCAGAAAGCCGGTAAGGATGCGGATCATCGTCGTCTTGCCCGCACCGTTTTCTCCCAGCAGAGCAAACACAACCCCTTCGGGCACCCGCAGCGACACATCGTTGAGTGCCGTCTTGGTGCCGAAACGTTTGGTCACATGCCCCAGTTGAACCGCAACATTCATGATTAGGATCCTTCACCCGAAGAGAGTCGTTTGGAAAGTTCCGCCTCGAACTGTGCCCGCAGTTCGTCGGCAGTCATGCCACCTGAGATTGCGTCGTCCAGAACGCGGCACAGAGCGTCGCCAACGATCGCGTTACGAGCTTTTGTGCATCGTTTGATGGCGTCACGTCGCACGATCAGACCGCGGCCACGCAAGGGTTCGACCACCAAATCGGTTTGCAATTGTCCGTAAGCTCGAGCGATCGTGTTGGGATTGATCGCAAGCTCGCCAGCCAATTGCCGAACGCTGGGAATCATTTGCCCACCCACGAGCGCCCCCTCGGCTACCGCCAACTTGACCTGACGAACAATCTGTTCGTAGATCGGCACCTCATCCGATGGATCAATTGAAAAGAACATCGACACAGACCACAACCGAGAAATTTTTGACAACCACGCCATAGCTGACCTGGTGTCCTATTTCGATAGTACAGCAAGTGGAAATGCGTGTCAACATGCTGGAAATGTTCCTCTAATCTGCACTGCGCTTACGTAGGCCGGAACAAGCCGCTTCGGCGCAGTTCCGGCAATTGCATGGTACGGCGTTGGATTGCCGGAACTGCGCCGAAGCGGCTTGTTCCGGCCTACGTCCATTGCAAAATGACCAACATGCTTTGACGTCGAAACGCGAATCAAACTACCAGGCAACTTTTGAATGAAGTGCCATTCGGGCCTTGCCCGCAGAGTCAAACGCAGTTTCTACGGCACCTCTTTTTGTCTGCAATTTTTTTGTCTAATCCTCGTTGAAGTCGCGTTTGATAGCGATCGTGTTGTGGGGAGGATTTAGACAAAAAAATTATCGACAAAAAGAGGTGCTCGCTTTCGTGGTTGTTTGTCATACCGGTGAGGCGTAGTAGTCTGCCGTGCGATCGAGCCTGTGTAGGCCGGAACAAGCCGCTTCGGCGCAGTTCCGGCAATTGCATGATACGGCGTTGGATTGCCGGAACTGCGCCGAAGCGGCTTGTTCCGGCCTACACTTAGAACGCTTCAGAGACAACGCAAAGGAAAACTTAGATGAAAGTTGGTAGCGGTGGTGGATTTCGTGCGATCCTATACACCTGGAAGAAAGGACGCGAGGCGGGCGGTGTCTGGAAGCTTTACAAGGCGCTTCGGTCTCGCAATTCATGCAAGACTTGCGCGCTTGGTATGGGTGGCCAAAAAGGTGGCATGGTCAATGAACAAGGTGCGTTTCCAGAGGTCTGTAAGAAAAGCATGCAGGCGATGGCGGCGGATATGCAGCCCGGGATCGATCCCAATTTTTGGAAACGAAATTCGATCGAAGACCTCAAGAAATTGAGCCCACGAGAACTAGAATCGTTGGGCCGGATCATTCATCCGCTGCGGCATCAAGTGAACCAGTCGCACTACGAAGTCATCACCTGGCAAACCGCCTACGACGCGATCGCCAACAAACTTACCTCCGTCGATCCCAACGAAACGTTCTGGTACTTCAGTGGCCGCAGCAGCAACGAAGCTGGTTTTTTGTTGCAATTGCTCGCTCGTGTCTACGGCACCAACAACGTCAACAATTGCAGCTACTACTGTCACCAAGCAAGCGGTGTGGGGCTTCAATCTGCGGTCGGCAGCGGCACCGCGACGATTGAATTGGAAGACATCGAAAAGGCAGACTTGGTTTGGTTGATCGGCGGAAACCCAGCCAGCAATCACCCACGTTTGATGACCAGCCTGATGCACGTCCGCAGACGCGGCGGCAAGGTGATCGTGATCAACCCGGTGCGAGAAACCGGTTTGGTTCGATTCCGAGTTCCCAGCGATCCGATTTCCCTATTGTTGGGCACCAAGATCGCATCGCATTACGTGCAACCGCACATCGGTGGCGACCTGCCGCTGTTGTGGGGCATCGCAAAAGCACTGATGCGATCCGGCAACTTGAATGATTCGTTCCTAACCGATCATTGCAACGGAGTCGATGAATGGCTTGCTGCCGTCGAGACGTTGACTTGGCAGGAAATTGAATCCAAGTCTGGTGTCGATCGCAGCGAGATTGAATCGATCGCGAACGTCTACGCCGATTCTGAAAAGAGCATTTTTAGTTGGACGATGGGTATCACACACCACGCTAACGGAGTCGAGAATGTGCAGGCGATCGCGAACCTGGCGATGGCGCGTGGAATGATCGGCAAACCCGGTTGCGGCTTGATGCCGATCCGCGGTCACAGCAACGTGCAAGGCATCGGCAGCGTCGGTGTGACGCCAAAACTAAAACAGGCTTTGTTTGATTCGCTGCAATCCAAGTACGGCGTTGAATTGCCGACAACCGATGGGAAAGACACGATGCAGTGCATCGAATCGGCGGCGACTGGCGAGATCAAGGTTGGTTTTTGTTTAGGTGGAAACCTCTATGGTTCCAATCCCGATGCAAAGTTCGCGGCAAACGCGCTGTCGAAATTGGAACTGAACGTGATGTTGAACACGACCATGAACACAGGGCACGCCCACGGATTGGCTCAAGACACGATCGTGTTACCCGTGCTGGCACGCGATGAAGAACCCCAGTCAACAACGCAAGAATCGATGTTCAACTATGTACGATTGTCCGATGGTGGACCTCGCCGAGTCCCAGGACCACGTTCAGAAGTCGAGATCATTGCGGCTATTGGCGAGCGAATTGCGAAAGACAAACCGGGCATGCAGTGGGATTCGATGAAAGAGACTTCGACACTAAGAAACTGGATCGGATCGGTGGTTCCTGGTTACGAGAAGATCAAGGAGATCGAAAACACCAAACAGGAATTTCAAATCGAAGGCCGCACTTTCCACTCGCCCAGCTTTGCCACCGACGATGGCAAAGCGGTGATGCACACGCATCAATTGCCCGAGTTGCTCGGCTGCGGCGACCGCGAACTGCGGATGATGACGGTTCGCAGCGAAGGCCAATTCAACACGGTCGTCTACGAGGAAGAAGACCTGTATCGAAACCAAGACCGCCGCGACGTCATCTTGATGCATCCCGACGATTTGAAACGGTTCGGTTTGACACACGATCAACGCGTCACGGTCATCAGCGAAACTGGCCGGCTTGAAAACATTTTTGCGAGAGGCTACGAAGAAATCCGCAGCGGCAACGCGTTGATGTACTATCCCGAAGCCAATGTATTGGTGTCGCGACATATCGATCCGCAAAGCCGCACGCCAGCGTTCAAGAATGTCGTTGTACGAATCGAAATTTAGGACCGAGCGGAGGATTCGCTGCTTTCGCGGAGCGAAAGGCGACTATAAAAAGCGGCACGTTCCTTAACGAAAACCAAAAGCGCATCAGCCATGACCCTATCTCGTTTTCAATCCTACGAAGCTGCGACCGGCGAACCGCTTTCTGGCGACTTTTGTGAAGCTACGGTCGATCAAATCGACTCGGCTTGCGAGGCGGCGAAACAAGCGTTTGATGTTTTGCGAAATCAAGATGAAAACGTTCGCGCCGATTTGTTGTTACTGGTTGCCGATCGGATGCAAAGTCATCGTGAAGCGATCGTCGAGCGATGCCAATTAGAAACTGGCTATTTGCAACCTCGAGTCGAAGGTGAATTCGATCGAGCCGTTGGCCAACTAAAGCTTTTTGCTCGCTTGACTCGAGAACGGATCTGGGATGTGACAGCATCGGATCCGGCTGATCCCGATCGCAAACCAATTCCCAAACCGTCGATGCACCGACGATTTGTGCCGCTCGGTCCGATCGCGGTATTCGGTGCGTGCAATTTTCCGCTGGCGATCTCGGTCGTCGGCAACGACTTTGTCGCAGCGATCGCGGTCGGATGTCCGGTGGTCGTCAAGTCACATCCCAGCCATGCTGGTACTTGTGATTTACTGGGTCGGATCGTGGAAGATGCGGTCGCAGAGCTAGGATTGCCGGCGGGAACGTTCTCGCTGTTGCATGGGCAAGAAAACGAAACCTCAGTGGCGTTGGTCCAGCAGTCGCAGATTGCGGGTGTCGGGTTTACCGGCAGCCCGGCGGGCGGCCGCGCACTTGCCAAAGCGATTTTGGATCGCGATCAACCGATTCCCATCTTTGCGGAACTTGGCAGCACCAACCCTGTGTTTCTTGCGCCGGACGCGATCACGAAAAATTCCGATTCCATCGCTGACGGCTTCGCGTCATCACTTCGCTTTGGAAACGGCCACATGTGTACCAAACCAGGTGTCGTTGTCGCGGTGGAGTCGCTGATGGATCCCTTCGTGAAAGCCACGACTGAGATTCTTTCTAAGCAAACACCTCTGCCGCTGCTTAGCAAACGCGTTGCCGAGAATTTTGACCGCGGTATCGATCAACTGAAGCAAACTGCGGGCGTGAAAACGATCGTAGAGAATCAAATGCCTGGTGCTGGTCCGTGGCATCGCGGGCCACATTGGTTTTCGGTCGATGCGGAATCGGCGATCGAACATGACCTGATATCGCTTGAAACGTTTGGCCCGGTATCCTTGTTGGTGCGATGCAAAGATGCTGAAGAAATGCTGCGGATCGCCGGTCGGTTTACGGGTTCGTTAACCACCACGATCCACGCGACCGATCAAGACAGAAATTTTGAATCGGAGTGGTTGAAACATGCGACGCGCTTCGCTGGTCGGATTATTCGAAACGGTTGGCCGACGGGGATGGAAATTGGCCCGGCGACGCATCATGGTGGGCCGTATCCAGCCAGCTTGGATGGCCGCAGCACGTCGGTCGGTTACGCCAGTTTAGAGAGGTTCATCCGCCCCGTTTGTTTTCAAGATTTTCTGTTTCCAGAATCATGATTTGGAGTCAGCACTGCTTAGCATTACCGAATCCAACATTGATTTTAGTTGATCGACCGTGAACGGCTTAGCAAGCAGAACGGCAGCGTCCGCGCCGCAGCCATCTCGAATGACATCTTCCGCGTCGATTCTTCCACTGCAAAACAAGATTGGTAGGTCAGGCCAACAAGACCGAATTTCGTGGAATGCTTCGACACCCGACATCTCGGGGAGCATCAGATCTAAAAGCACCAGATCATAACTGTTTGAAGCCAATCGGCTGATCGCCAACACGGCGCTCGCAACTGGATCAGCCTGGTGGCCTAACTTTTCCAACATCGAACAGGATGCCGTTTGGACACTCGGTTCGTCCTCCACCACCAGAACCGACAACGAAGGCGTTTGCTGTGACGAGCTTTCTAGGGAACTTGACGTTGGATCCAGTTCTATCTGTTGTTGACTCGTATCCCCATCGACCAAAACGTCTTCTGCGATGGCGGGTAGAACAACGCTAAACTGCGTCCCATCTTCGCTGTTCGATTGGCATTCAATCCTTCCACCATGTTGTTGGACAATTCCGAGTGCCACGGACAGTCCCAATCCTGTTCCTTGCCCCAGAGGCTTTGTTGTGAAGAACGGGTCGAAAATGAATTGTTGATCATCACGACTGATCCCCGGACCGTTGTCAGCGACCGTAAAACGAGCACTCCAACCGTAGACAGCGTGCATCTCGCTTGCAATCGTCAAACAGACACGACCATCCGTTTGCCTGGTGGCGTCAATCGCGTTAATGCAAAGATTGAAAATGGCTTGTTCGATACGGTTGGGATCGACATTCAGCATGATACGATCGCATTCACGCTGGACCAAAAAATCCTGTGTTGATCCAATGATTCGCGACGCAAGGAGCTCCACATTTTCGGCCAGCGAAACAGCGTTGACTCGTTTTTTTTCTAAGCGTTGACGGCGTGCGAAACCGAGAAGTTGCTGAGTCAACTCCGATGCTCTTTTGACCGCCAATTCGGCAGCTTGCAAACCAAGATGGTTCCTGTCCGTGTCGTTGTCGAAAGCGTCTCCGCGGATCATTGCAAGCGAGGAATCGATGACCGTCAGCAGATTGTTAAAGTCATGTGCAATGCCACCAGACAATCGTCCAACCGCATCCATTTTTTGTGACTGATGAAGCTCTGATTCAAGCCGTCGCTTTTCAGACACATCTTCGAAGAGCCAAAGTTTTGAAGAACCGTTCGTCCAGTCTAACTCAATGGGACAGTGGAAGATTCGAATGGTACGCTGGCAATCTTCTAAGAAAAATTCAGCAGATAGGGCTCGTCCCGGGGTGTGACCGCCCGCGTCGATCAGGTCAGACATGCCAGAAGCCGGTTCGATCGATTGATCAACACTTGTCAGGTATTCCCGCAAACAGGAATTCAACGATGGCTCGACCCCAAAAAACGAACTCAATCGATGATTGGATCTGATGATTCGCGATTGTTCATCCACGATCAGAAAGCCGCACTGCATCGCCCCAAACGCCGTTTGAATGTGATGATCAAACTCGGTCAAATTGCGATCGCTGACTTTGACGCGGCGACGAAGCCGAACGATCCAGAACCCCACGCTGGCGAGACCAACAAAAAGCAAACCGCCGCCAGCCAGCAACCGATTGCTAGAGACATTCACTGGACGATCTATGATCACAACATCCTCGGCGGAACCGACATGAATCCGCATCGTGTAGTCACCGGCAAGTTTTCGTTCGCGCGTCGTTATCAGGTCAAGGATCGGCAAACCAACAAATTCAATCTCAGTCCCTTCCGCGAGGATCCCAAACGAAGGCGTTGGCGAATCCGCGCTGGTGGGGATTCTTACGATCGCTTCGTGTTGGTTTGCGACCAGATGTAGATCCATCGTTGCCTCGTTGAAGATGCAATAATCAACGGTGGCTTTCAAACGAACTCGTGTTGGCAAGCGAGACATCGCAAAGAGATCATCAACACCATCGACCTGGGTTGGCTCTGGAATCGTCAAGCGATTTCCGGCAAACGTTTCCATGTACAGCGATTTGTAGCACGCCACATCAAGTCCATGGTTCCAGACTGGACTGCCAACGCCGCGAACCTTGGATCCATACGAAAGGTTGCTCCCGAGGCTGGTTTTAATCCAGATTCTCTCATCACCTTTGATGATGCCTAGATTGCGTGAACTGTCAGAAAAAACAACCAGTCCCTCAAACGCTTTTGGCATCTCTACCGCGTCCAGATCTTGAGTCTCTTTCTCTTTTGACTCAGGAATGGGACTCATTTGCAAGTCATTCATCAGAACAAGTTCATGCAGCGGAGCGTTTGGTGCAGTGCTTCGATTACGTCGTAGGCAGCCTTCAAATCTCCACCGTTGGCCTACTTGCTGGGAAGAGAGACGGTGATTGTCGAGATAGAATTTGACTCCAAATTGGTAGTCCTTTTCGCTTGCGATCAAGTAGGTTCGGTGGAAAAGATTTAGAATCTCTTGAATCTTACCCTCCGCGACGGCAAATCGATTCAGTGGAGTGCCCTTGGTTCCCGGTGCCAACTTCGCTGCTTCGGGCTCGATCACATCTGCGTTCAAATCATCAGCGAAGAATTGCAAAACATTCGTTGTTTTTCCTTTCTCGTCTCGAGAGGATTGACCGCGAAGACGCAATCGCGTGCCAACGGGGATCTTGCAGATCCGAGTCGCCATGGTCTTTGGAATCGTCAACACGACGGGGGTTTTCTTGTCTTGAACGATCAGCCGACACCATTTTGGACCCGTCAGAACGATGTGGGCTTGCAGATCAAAGACTGCTTCCATTGACTTGCCTTTGCGTGACCACTTCGACAATTCGCGAACACTTCGAAAGATCTCCTTGGGCTTGTCGGGCGAATTGCAAAAGCCAAGCGTGACTGAATGGAGGCCTAGCAACAGGACAACGATTGAAATGATCGCGTTTTTGTTGGCGAGATCGCGCGTTCGTTGGGCAAAGCTAACCATGTGTCATTGATTCGTGATATTTTCCGAAACGTCTATTACCGTGAAAGCCGGAATAGTTCTTAAATTGAATGATGTTGTCGGATTCTCTTTCGCTGCTGTCCACCACCCCATTTTCAAAAGCAAACTGTGTACAAAAGCAAACCGTGTACAAAAAAACGCTGCGGTGGATGCCTCCACCGCAGCGTTTGGGTTAACGTGCCCCTTGCCAACCGCATTGATGTTATCGGCGATGACCATCGTTGCGTGCCTCAGGATTTACCCTGAGTTTGGCAATTAATCTTTGGCTCCCAAGCCGCCGCGTTTGAATTGGCGATACTCCATTGTCGTCTGGACTAATTTGGCCACCGAATCAACCGCTAGCTTTCGCATCACGTTTGCTCGATGCGTTTCAACTGTCTTTACCTTGATCCCAAGCTTGATCGCGATTTCCTTGTTTAGCTGGCCTGCGACCACTTCTCGTAGCACATCGGTTTCTCGTTTGGTTAGCGTCGCCAGTCGATGGCCGATCGATTGAAAACGGTCTGCGACAATAATTCGCTCTCGATCGCGTTGAATCGCATCCTGGATTGTTCGGCTAATTGCGTCGCGATCGACCGGCTTTTGCAAGAAATCGATCGCTCCGAGTCGCATCGCATCCACTGCAACAGAAATATCGCCATGCCCGGAGATCACGATAAACGGCATCTCCCAACCAAGGTCGCGGAGTCTTCCTAACAGCGTCAATCCGTCCATTTCTGGTAGGCGGAGATCAACGATCAAGCAACTCGGCCCCGGCAGCGGGCGAACATCGAGAATTTCACTGGGAAGCGTATAGCCTCTGATTTCCGCATCAACACTGCGCAGCATCCAAGTGAGTGATTCCCGAACCGCGACATCATCCTCAACCACATAGATCCTGGGTTTTGATCCGATGGAGGCATGGGGTATTTCAGGCGATGAGTCGCTTTTGATGTGACTTGCGACGTTCATGTAGGGCTCAGCAGTAATCGCGGGAACAGACGGTCGTGCTTGAAGTTCACGTTTATCGCCGTTCATTGTTTGCATGTTTAAGTTTCTTGGGATTGTAGAGGCCAGACAATGACTTTGGCTCTGTGATTCGCCGAGTTGGCTGAGTGTAAGAGCATTTCATTTCTTGGCAGCGCCCCCGCAACGCCGTGAAGGGTTTCTAAATTGTTTAACCGCGTGGGCATCGCCCCGCGCGTTCGGGCCAGCACGACGCGCGGGGCG
>NZ_LWSK01000074.1 GCF_001642955.1 Rubripirellula obstinata
CGCCATGCTACTTTTCGCCCCGCGTGTTTCGTTCAGCGTGGACGCGCGGGGCGATGCCCACGCGGCTAAACAAAACAATGGGCTTTTACTGGATAAAATCTCTTCACGGCGCCAGGGTTCTGTCCACGACCCGATCAAGCTCGACTGAACCCTGGCGGGATCAGCTACGGGCAGGTTGTTCTCGTAGGTGGCCGGGCCTACCGCGCCGGCCCGTGGGCCTTACGGCCAGTGGCTCACCAGTGCCGTCAGTGCGTCGCGCAGACGACTTTTCCAGTGCGGTCGATCGTCATCGGGTTGCCGGAAACGGGGCAGACCGGAATCGATGCGTCCCAGTACTCGGTCGTCACTAGCTCTCGCATGTCGGTTGACGGGAGTGCTCGGTTGAGTCGCTGGTAACGATCGACTTCGTTTTGAAGCATCTGGCGTGTCAATTCACAAGCACGATCCTGGCCGCCTGCACCGGCGGTTCGCACATGTCGCATTCCCAAAAATCCAACGACGCTGATCAGCACGACCGCGGCGATGATTTCGATCAACGTGAATCCGCTTTTGCGGCTCTGAACTCTGTTTGCTACGTCGATCATTCCAGTACCTCAAACATGTGAAACATGGGTGTGTAAATCGACAGCACAATTCCGCCGATGGCGACCGCCAATCCAATCGTCAACGTGGGTTCCAGCAAACCCACGGTTGCATCAATGCGAGTTTCTAATCGTTCGCGAAGGTGTTCGCAGGTGCCACGCATCGCTTTGGGGAAGTCGCCGGATTGCTCGCCAACGCCAACCAATTGGCAAAGCGTCGCTGGAAAGAATCGTTCGTGCTTGGCGAGTTCGTCGCTCAGCTTTTCACCACGCAACACGCTTCGATTGACTGATTCGACGGTTGCACGGACTTCACGATTGCGAACACATTCTGCCGCAACACCCACCGCTTCGACGGGCGTGTACCCACATTCGACCATCGATGAAATCGCTTCGGCAAACTGCAAAACCGCGATGTCACGCAGCCACGGACCAACGAGCGGTAGCTTCAGCAAAAAACTGTCTAGCTTGCGAGACACTTTGGGGCGAGACCTTGCTGCAACCCACGCACCGACCATGGCAATCACCATCGGAAAGACAAGCCATCCCCAACCAATGACCAACCGACTGATGCCGGTCACAATTTTGGTGACCGTGGGCAGGTCAACGCCGCTGCCGGAATAGACCACCTCGAATTCAGGAACCACCACAACGCACATGAACACCATCAACCCAGCACCGGCCAACGTAATCAGAGCCGGATAGCTGACCTTTTTGATGATGCGTTTCTTGAGTGCGACGGACCGTTCCATTTGTTCGCAAACACGTCGCAGAGCCTTTTCCAAAGCACCACTCTTTTCGCCGATCCGAATTTGCTGGATCTGCATCGCCGTGAAAGTGCGAGGGTACTTTTCCATTCCGCCGCTAAGCGTTCCGCCGGATTCGATCGAAACTCGCAGTCGATTCAGGACATGACGGTACTTACGTGTTGAACGGTCTTCGGCCAATGAGCTAAGCGATTTTGGCAGCGACAAACCGTTTTCTAAAAGCATCAACAGCAGTCCAAGCAAGTCCGCCAACACGGCTGGCTTGATCTTGGTTGGATCACCAGGTTTTTGTGGGCCGACTTGGATCGAATTGAGTTTACGTATCCATCCCATGACACCAAGACTTGGCTTGGTGGCTGGTTGCGTGCGAGAAGGGTACGTCGAGCGTGCGTTCATGTTGGGGAGATCACGATTGGTAAGAACTAGGCGACGTCGGTGTCACGCCGAGCAATGTTTCCAGAATTTGTTTTGTTCGATCCTGATGACTGGCCAGCATCGGAACTGCGACGGTCGCCGCTGGTCTTGAAGTAGACTTCTTCGATCGAGGTGCGTCCGGCGAGTGCTTGTTCGAGTCCCGCACGCGGAAGTTCGACCATGCCAGCTTCCACTGCTAATTGATGCAGTTTGGAATTGGGCACGCCCGCTTCGATGGCGACGGTGATTTCAGGCGTGATCGGCATGATCTCAAAGATCGGAATTCGGCCTGCGAAACCGCTGCCCAAACATTTTTTGCAGCCTTCGCCTTTGAAAAACTTTGCACTGCGATCGACGGTGCCTTCGGGGTCAATTGCGTTCAATAGTTTTTCATTCGCGGGGACCGCACGTTTGCAGTTTTCACAAACACAACGCAGCAATCGCTGTGCGACACTGCCCAACAGCGAACCGGCAATTTTGAAATTATCGACGCCCAAATCACCCAGTCGAGCAACCGCACCCACCGCGTCGTTGGTGTGCAGCGTGCTGATCAACAAGTGTCCGGTCAGAGCCGCTTGAATCGCGGTGGTTGCCGTTTCGCTATCGCGAATTTCACCCACCATGATGACGTCAGGGTCCTGCCGCATGATGAATTTCAACGCGTTGGCGAATCCCATTCCGAATTCATTGTCGCTTTGAACTTGGTTGATGCCGGGCAAACGAAATTCAACCGGATCTTCGACCGTGACGATGTTGCGATCAACTCGGTTTAGAAATTGCAGCGCCGCGTACAGCGTCGTGCTCTTGCCGCTGCCCGTTGGCCCCGTGACGACAAACATGCCGTGCGGCTTATCGATCATTTCGCGAAGCATCGAGTAATCGCGTTCGGTCAACCCAATGTTTTCTAGCTGGAAGGTCTTGCCACCTTCATCTAGCAACCGCAGCACAATCTTCTGCCCATCAACCGTCGGAATACCACTGACCCGAAATCCGACCCGCTTACCGCCGTCGAACACATTGAGGTGACCGTCTTGGGGACGGCGATTTTCGGTCGTATCCATATCCGCCATCACCTTGATTCGGCTGATCACCGATTCTTCGATATGGTTGGGAATTGTCATCACTTGCTGCAGTTCGCCATCGACGCGATAGCGGACCCGCATTTCTGGCTTCAGCGGTTCCAGGTGAACGTCACTGGCACCCGCGTTGACGGCACCTGACAAAATCGCCTGCACCAATCGCACCACCGGTGCATCTTCCTGTTCGGCAACCATCACAGAATTGGATGGGTCGATTTCCTCGGTTGAATGTTCGTGCAGTTCGACCATTTTCATATCGACGATCGTTTGCCGTGCGACACTGCGGTCGTCATAAATGCGGGAAACAAGTGCGACGATGTCATCCGCCATCGCAACCGCCGGATGGATCTGATAGCCGGTCATCAATTCGGCTTCGGCAATCGTTTCAATGTCATCGGGGGCGACCATTGCCAGCGTCATCATGTGCCCTTTGATGTCGATCGCGCCTGCTTGTCGGCTGCGGGCGAAATCTTCTGGGATCAACCGAGCAATTTGTGGGTTGATGTTCGATGGATCGATGTCGACGTAGGGAACCTCAAATTGTTCGGCCAGCGCATGCCCTAGCTCAGCGGTCGATAGCAGTTTTTGCTCGACCAGCCAATCACCAAGCATAATGTTGCGAGGCTTGCTGCTGAACGCCGCTTCCATTTCGTCGGCAGTCAGTACGCCCTGTTCAACTAGAATGTCGCCAAGTCGTCTCATCGCTGATGTTCCTTCATCGCGTGGGCGTTGCCGCTAAGCTTGTGTGCATCCATCATTTTGCTTTCGCCTTCACCGACGTTTTCTGGCTTAGCAAAAGTGTTTCGATTTTCTCTTCCATCACCGTCGGATCGAATGGCGTGATCAGGTAATCTTGTGCGCCCGCGTGGTAGGCGCGTTCAACGGTTTCCAAGCTTGGGTCAAGCGAGAAGATGATGATCGGCAATCGATCGGCAGCGTGCTCGGTTCGTATTCGGGCGATCCATTCCAATCCGTCACCGTCTCTAAGTACGGTATCGACGATGACCAAGTCGGGAATGCTTCGCGAGATTTCTGCCGCAGCCTGCCCGCCGTCTTCGACCGCTGTGACATTGAATCCAAGCAGTTCCAAACGAAACGACACGAGATCACTCAGGATGGGTTCCGAGAAAACGAGCAGCAGTTTGAAATTGGATGAATCGAACAAGGAACAAACGCAGGTGAGATGGAGTTGAGTTCAGTGGAAGCCTAGGTCACGATTTGTTGACGCGTCGATCGCGCCGCGAACCGATTCGCCCGCCCAATCGGCAAAGTCGTTACAAGCGTTAGCGCAGCATCGGCTGTGACGCACGAACATGCCTACTTTGGAAAGCATCGGAGACCCGAGGGGCAGAGTTGACACAGACTTCAAACGTCGGATGCACGGGGAAACTTCCGCCACTGGTTTGACCAGGGGTATGGATTGTGTCGCATTCACCGGAATTGATGATTTGAACTCTTCGAGCCAAAACCCCACTCATCAGAACTCTGTTCATCGGAACTCTGTTCATCAGAATTCGGTTCATCAGAACTCTGTTCATCGGAATTCGGTTCATCGGAATCGTCGCCGACGCAGCAGTGATTCCGCTGTTGCGTCATCTCTGACCATTGCTGCCCATGTTGCTGGGACACTCTTGTTGGTCACCGCGACGTCATTGGTCGCTGGCATCCGGCTAAATGGGTCTCTTTGGTGCGTCATCCTATTGGCTGCTGCCATGGTTCACTGGGCCATCGCTCGCTTTGCCTCAGGTCGCACATTCGCCAGCCTGATTCTGCCCATTCGTTTGCACGAAACCCTCAACACGATCCCGGATGGGCTGATGCTTATTGACGATCAAGATCGCATCGTGATGGCGAATGATGCGTTTCTAAAATCAATCGAAATGCGACAACGCGATGTGGTGGGCCGCACCGCGAAATCGTTGCCTTGGGAATGCAGCAAATCTTCATCACAACACGAGATGCCGTGGACGCATGCGTTACGCAGCCAAAAACCGCAAGGCGAACAGATGATGCGATTCAGAACGCCCGGTGGAAATACGCGATTCTTTTCGATCAATTCGTCGCCGCTGGACACGGACCAAGACGGTTGCCAGGGAGCGATGGTGACGCTGCGTGACGTGACCCAAATTGAAAGCCGTCGCAGCGAAGTCGAGCAGATGATGTTGATGCTGCGTAGCAGTCGCGATCACATCTCGTCTCGTAATCGCGAACTGCAAGTCATGGCTGACGAAGATCCACTGACAGGCTGCTTTAACCGCCGCGCGTTCTTCGATCGTCTGAAACCCATTTGGGAAGAATCGATCCAGCACGATTCATCGCTCGCCTGTTTGATGATTGATGTCGATCATTTCAAACAAGTCAACGACATGTTTGGACATCAGGTTGGCGACGAAGTCCTGAGAACCATTGCCCGAGTTCTTTGTGATCACTTTGGCCCGCCAGCGATTATTGGACGTTACGGAGGCGAAGAGTTCTGCGTGTTGATTCCTCAGGTAGACATGCAACAAGGCACCACCATTTCAAACCAAGTTCTCGCCCAGGTCCAAGCCGCTCAATTCGACAGCCAAGCCGGACTCAGCTTAAGCGTAAGCATCGGTGTTTCTGTTAGAACCAAGGGACTTCACCAGCCCGAAGATTTGATTCGACAAGCTGATGAATGTCTATACTTAGCAAAACAGAACGGTCGAAACTGCGTCGTTGGCAGGACCGATTTTCTTCGCATCAAGGAACAGCAAGCATTGTTAGCGTGACAGCTAAGTTTCGAGCGACGAAAAACGCCTTTTCCGAAACAATCAGCAGCCACGCGTAAGTGAACGTCCCGCTTAAAACCTGAACATGCCAACCGAACCATGCTCTGTTAGTCCCGAAGGGACGGAAGCTCGGTGCCGGGTGCGAAGCACCCGGATACGGTCCAACAAACACCGCTCAGAGCCTCGATCGATCGGCGGCAAAGCCGCCGATCGATCGAGGCTCTGACAAATATGGGGCGGTATGTGCCGGGTGCTGAACGGCTTGTCGATTCATTCAATATTCGGTGAGCCGCTGGCTGTAAGGCACTCTTTGGGTTCACTCTTTGAATTCACTCTTTGAATTCACCGAGCAGTGCGGTAGGCCCGGCCGCTTACGCGTCGCGGCTCACTTTAATCAACAAGACCTGACGCACCCGGCAAAGGGATGTCACCGCTCCGCAGCTTAGAACTTGAGCATGCCGACGGCCAGGTTCTGTTAGTCCCGGAGGGACGGAAGCTCGGTGCCGGGTGCGAAGCACCCGGATACGATCCAACAAACACCACTCAGAGCCTTGATCGATCGGCGGCAAAGCCGCCGATCGATCGAGGCTCTGACAGATATGGCGAGGCATGTGCCGGGTGCTGACCGGCTTGTCGATTCATTCAATATCTGGTGAGCCGCTGGCTGTGAGGCACTCTTTGGGGCTACCGAGCAGTGCGGTGGGCCCGGCCGCTTACGCGTCGCGGCTCACTTTAATCGACAGGCCGTGACGCAACCGGCAAAAGGCTGTCACCGCTCCGTGGCTTAGAACTTGAGCATGCCGACGGCCAGGCTCAGTTAGTCCCGGAGGGACGGAAGCTCGGTGCCGGGTGCGAAGCACCCGGATACAATCCAACAAACACCACTCAAATCCTTGATCGATCGGCGGCAAAGCCGCCGATCGATCAAGGATTTGACAGATATGGGGCGGTATGTGCCGGGTGCTGACCGGCTTGTCGATTCATTCAATATTCGGTGAACCGCTGGCTGTGAGGCAATCTTTGGGGCTACCGAGCAGTGCGGTAGGCCCGGCCGCTTACGCGTCGCGGCTCACTTTAATCGACAAGGCCGTGACGCACCCGGCAAAGGGCTGTCAACGCTCCGCGGCTGATTGACGTAACGCAGTTGAGTTAGCGTGACAGGAACAATCGCTTACTCAACAATCGTGGTGCTCGGATGATGAGTGTCTGTTGATCATCTTCGGCTTCAACATTGTTGCCCGGCAAACTATCAACATCGAATTGATCCAATTCGATGACTTCAATCGGCACTTCGCGGAAGCCCCGTTCATCGACCCGAGCCGTCACAGTCAACGTGGTTGATCCGCCGCTGGCTAGCGTTCCAATCTCCCAACGACCCGTGATCGGATCGTAAACGCCCACCGATGGAACTGCCGACAAAATCGTTAGTCCCGCTGGTATGTTTGCTCGGGTCGTCAAACCGCTCGCACCGATCGTGCCTTCGTTGAACGTCGTGAACGTGATGGTGATGACATCGTCAATCATTGGTTCTTCGATATCAACCGTTGCCGATACCGCGATGTCCACCACCAACGGTGTGACGACAACGGACGCTTGATCGTCTTCGCCTGCGATCGTGTTGCCAGCGGTGCTGTCGGGATCAAACTGACGCACCGCGAACACTTCGGCGGTATTGGTTTGAGGCATCGCCGAGGTCGCGGTGGCAACGATTTGTAGTGTCGGAGTGGTCAAGTTTGGTACTCGATCGATAACCCACAAACCGGTCACGGGATCGTAGGTTCCAACCGACGGAGTTGCCGAAACAAACGTCAATCCCGTCGGCAAGACATCTCGCACGGACACTTCGGTGGCGTCGTCAGGACCTTCGTTGGTAAGCGTCAAGGTGAACGTTACATTCTCGGACTGAGTTGGCGATGGATTGCCAACCGTTTTCCGAAGCGACAAGTCAGCGACCTGAGTCGTGATTTCGACGCTGGCTTGATCGTCTTCAGTAATCACATTGTTGCCAGCGGTGCTGTCGATGTCGAACTGATCCAACATCGTTAGTTCAGCCGAATTGATCACGCTGCGAATGTTTCCGACCGTTGCTCCGATGCGAAGCGTCGCTACGGCATCATCGGCGATCGAACCGACGTTCCACAATCCGGTTGACTGGTCATAACTGCCCTGGCTGGCCGTGAAGTCGCGAAACGTCAGGCCATCGGGCAATCGATCGGTGACTTGCACGCCGGTCGCGTTCGATGGACCATCGTTGGTTAGCGTCAACGTAAAGTCGATGTCATCGCCGACGTTCGGATTTGCATCATCGACCATCTTCATCAGTGCCAAGTCAACGACCTGCGGCGACAGCGTGACTTCCGAAATGTCGTCTTGGTCCGCGATGCCGTCACCGGGAACGCTGTCCGGATCAAATTCGCTGGAAGCAATGATCTCGGCTCGATTGGTTTTGTCACCCTGAGTATCAACGGTGGCGATCAAGTCGAGCGTTGCCGAAGAACCGCTGGCCAATGTCGGAATCGTCCAGCGCCCGCCTGCTGTTTCAAAAGCACCGACACTTGGCGTTGAAGAGCGCAGCGTCATGCCGACGGGGAAGAAGTCCCGAACGACAATGTCCGACGCTGGATCGGGACCGGCGTTGAAAATCGTCACCGTGAATGTCACGTCGTCGCCCAAGTTGGGCGCGTCGGATGAAACGGTTTTGACGAGCGACAGATCCGCACTGGCCGGCGTTAGCGTGATAGTGGCACTGTCGTCTTCGCCTGGATTGACCGCTGAATTCCCGGGCGTGCTGTCTTCATCGAATTCGTTGGCGGCTGTTACTTCGGCCGCGTTGGTGAATTCAACAAACTGATTGACCACCGCAACAATCTGAATCGATTCCGTTGCACCTGCGGCGAGAGATCCGATGGTCCATTGACCGTTGGCAAAGTTGAAATCGCCCACCGATGGATCGCTGCTAATGAAGGTGACGCCGCTGGGCAAAGTGTCGGTCACCACGACTCCCGTGGCAGTCGATGGACCAGCGTTCGATGCCGTGACGGTAAACGTAACCTCGTCGCCAACCGATGGACGATCGGGCGAAGCGGTTTTGGTCAACGACAAATCGACCACCGGTGGCGTCAGGCTTGCGGAATCCTGATCGTCTTCGGATTCGACATTGTTGCCAGCCATGGAATCGGGGTCGGCCTGATCAGATGCACTGACCCGCGCGGTGTTGACCTTGGTTCCCTGAGTCAACACGGTCGCGTTAATGGACAGGGTCGCCGATTGCCCGGCCTGCAACACGCCAAGATCCCAGTTGCCAGTGGTCGCGTTGTAGTCGCCCGCCGAGAGGCTGTTGGAATTGAATTGCAAACCGGCTGGCAACAGGTCTAAAACCGTCACGCCGGTCGCGTTGTCAGGGCCTTCGTTTTCAATGACAACGGTAAAGGTGATGACTTCGCCCACGTTGGGTGCTTCGTTGCTGACGGTTTTAGTCAGCGACAAATCGGCGACGGGCGTGCTGAACGTGACCGACGCCTGATCGTCTTCGCCGGCGTTGTTGTTCGCGGGCGTGGAATCAACGTCAGGCTGACCCGCTGCGGTGACTTCGGCACGGTTGATTGCATCAGTCAAGACTTGGTCGATGCGAACAAATAAAGCGAGAGTTTCCGTATCGTTGCGGTTGAGCGTTCCCACCGTCCATGCACCGCTGGTGGTGTTGAAACTGCCGCGTGAAGGCGTGCTGCGAACCAGCGTCACACCAGTCGGCAAGAAATCGGTGACGACGACTCCGCTGGCGTCACTCGGTCCGTCATTGCGAACACCGATCGTAAACGTGACCTCGTCGCCGACGTTGGGGCTATCGTCGCTGATGGTTTTGGTCAGCGACAAATCGATCTGTTGACCTGACACGCTGGCGCTAGCGATGTCGTCTTCACCGGCGTTACCGTTGCCCGGCGTGCTGTCAGGATCTTGCTGATCCGCCGCGATGATCTCGGCCGTGTTGGTTGCCAAATCGCTGGTCGTCGTGGTCGCGACAATTGACAGAGTTGCTGAACTGCCTGATGCGAGGGTTGGAATTAACCATAGACCAGTACCGGAATCATAGTTGCCAGTGGTTTCGGTTTCGGAGACGAAATTGACGCCCGCTGGTAACTGATCGCGCACCGTGATGGAGGTAGCGGTGTTGGGGCCCGCGTTGGAAACGACGATTGTGAAGGTGACGTTTTCGCCAACGTCGGGCGTGGCATCGCTGACCGTCTTTGTGATCGACAAGTCCGCCGTTGCGATTTGGAATCCGACGGAATCTTGATCGTCCTCGGCGGCGATGTTGTTGGCGGGTGTGCTGTCGCTATCGAACTGGTCGGCTGCGATCACTTCGGCAGTGTTGGGCAGCGCTGTTGCTGAATCAACGCGAGCTCGAATTCGCAGACTAGTGGATGTCCCGGGTGCGAGCGATGGGATCGTCCAGTTTCCTGTCCCCGGCGTGTAGGTTCCGGTGTCGGTCGTATGATCCAAGAACGCAACACCGGCGGGCAGAACGTCACGCACGACGATGCCGGTCGCGGTGTCAAAATTGCCGTTGGTCAGCGTGACGGTGTAATTGATCTCATCACCTACATCGACGACGGCGTTGTCGATGGTTTTGCTGATCGACAAATCAATTGTCGGTGGATCGATAACGACGCTTGCTTGATCGTCTTCGGCCGCATCGCTGTTGCCGGGCGTGCTGTCAGGATCAAACTGGTCGGACGCACTTACCTGCGCCGTGTTGGTCAGCGTTTGCGACGAATCCACTGTTGCACGAATGGTCAGTGATACGGTGCTGCCCGATGTGATGGTGCCGATGGTCCAAAGACCGCTAGTGAAATCGTAATTCCCATTTTCCGTGACCGAACCGGCTTCGGTCAGGCCCGCTGGCAACGGATCTCTGACAACAACATTGGTCGCGTCATTGGGCCCTTGGTTTTGGACCGCGACGGTGAAGCTGATTTCGTCGCCAACGTTGGGTGATGGGTTATCAACCGTCTTCGTCAGCGAAAGATCAGCGGTTTCCGCGGTCAGCGTGACCGATGCGATGTCGTCTTCGCCCACGGCGCTGTTGCCAGGCGTGCTGTCGATGTCGAATTGGTCCGCTGCGATGATCTCGGCTGTGTTGGTCACGGTGGTCGCATTGCCAACGACCGTGGGCAACATCAGCGTTGCCGATTGCCCGATACCCAGCGTGGGAATCGACCAGATTCCACTGGTCGTGTTGTAGTTGCCGGTCGATGGATTGGGCGTCGAAAGGGTCAAGCCCGCTGGGACAACATCGCGGACCTGAATTCCAGTTGCCACGTCAGGGCCTTGATTGGTGACGGTCACAATGAAGTTGACCGTTTGCCCAACATTGGGCGAAGCATCATCAACCGTTTTTGAAAGACTCAAATCGATCGCGACCGTCTGAATCGTCACCGAAGCTTGATCGTCTTCTGTTTCGATGTTATTGCCGGGTGTGCTGTCAGGATCAGGTTGATCGACCGCGGTGATTTCGGCTGTGTTGGTTCGGCTACCAAAGCTAGAAACGGTTCCATTGATGGTCAGCGTCGCGGAACTGCCACCGACCAAGTTTCCGACGGTCCAAACGCCAGTTCCCGGAATGTAGTTTCCGGTGCTTGGCGTCGCCGTGACAAAGTTGATGCCGGTTGGCAGCAAGTCGGTGACTTCCACACCCGTCGCGTTGTCGGGGCCTTGATTGTTGACAGTCACCGTGAACGTCACCGTGTCACCGACGCCGGGTGTGGCATTGTTAACGGTCTTGGTTAATTGCAAGTCGGCGGATTGAGTGTTGGCGAAGTCCTGAACGAAGTCCGTTGTTCCGACGGCACCGATGACTTCGGATGCTCCGTTGACATCTGCTGCTCCCGTGATTTCGAGTTCGATCGCGCCGACGTTTGCAAAGTCGGCTCCACCGCCAGCAGTTGGAACGAATTGCGAGAACGGAAGGAATTCGGCGGAAAGGAAACTGCCAGCGGTGACGGGAATTGGAAGTGTGGCCGTGCTGAACCGACCGGCCGTTCCCGCGACACCGTCATCACTGTAGACGCGAACCGTTGCGACTCCGCCAGCCAAGTCGGCGCGGATTTGCAACTGAATACCTTTGGCATCTGTTTCCAAATTGGTTGGCGACAAACCTGTATCGTCGATGGTGGTAACATCATTGTCGGGTCCATCCCAGACGATTCGCCGCGGACCCTGACCTGTTTGGAAAGAGTCGAATGTCAATTGATTGGGAAGCAGTGGATCATCCACGCTCAATTGAACCGCGCCGTTGACGCTCGTCTTCTCGACAATCAGTTCACGTTCGCCTCCGATGATCTCGGAAGTTAGCCCGGCCGCAATCGTGCTGACGGGACCGTCGCCTTGAGTCGTATCGCGAGCTTCTTGGCTGGTTTGATCAAACGTGTCGATGGGCGTCGTGATCCTTCCACGGACCGCGTCTGCGGAAATCGCGATCAGCGGCGATACCTGCTCTTGTACCGACCTGCCATCGCTAAGCGTGCCTGCGCGTTGCCGAACGAAGTAGTTCCCCGCGGTCAGCCGATCGAACCGATATTGTCCTGAGCCAACGACCGACATTTCGCCGCTGCCCACGGGCGTGTCTTGATTCGGTTCAAACGTGGCATCGCCGTCATCTCGAAACAGTTCCAACGAAACACTAGCCGGGACCGGTCCACCGGTTTGCTCAACGGTGACCGTTCCGACAATTGCCGCCAAATCCGTCGCCGCAACCAGCAGCCGACGGTCTTCCAGAATCTCGCCAAAAAGCCTGCGACGTCGCTTGTGACTGGTCATCGTTAAAATCCAAAGGTTCTGTCATCAAAGAAGAACCTATGGTTTGCCACATCCACCCAGGCAAAACAAGCACCCTGGGTAAAACACGGCGACTTTACCGACTACGGTCGCTTAGCCCGACAGTGATGATGACGAGCCGACTAACCACGCTGCGAAGTTAATGCCAGTGGAACGATGGGCGAGTGCCGACCATTGTCACTGGTTGTTACCGTTGTCGGGGCGAATTGCCTCGAAATAGCGGCGTACAGTTTCGCGATGGCCGATCGGAAGTGGTTCACTTTCCAGTACAGCTTCGGCTTGCCGTTTAAAGTCGTCATACTTTTTGCTGTAGCCCCGGACAGCCTGCTGTTCGCCCTCCAAAGCCTGCAACACCTCTGATTCGCTCTCTGCCTCGATTGAGTCCCAACGCAAGGACACTGAGATGCAAGGTCGCAAAGGTTTTGCAAATGCAGCTCTTTGCGTCTTCGCGGCCTGGCGACTTCGCGTTTTAATTTGATGGCATAACTCAAGGTCAGGAGAAAAGTGCGTTAGATGGTGGGTGGCCCCTCCCATCCTGGCCCCTTCCATCCTGCAGCTTGCCAATGAGGATCTTCCTTCGAGCTACACTCCCAAGGACCGAAGTCTGGCAAACACGATGCGTGCGATTTACGACTGCCTGGATGGACTGCACGAGCATGCTGATGAGGGCGAAGATTTATTCAGTCGCCTCGCCTATGCATTGACGGATCGTTATCAGCGTCAAGGATCCAAAAAGGCTCGGTTCAGACCGAAGCAATCAGAAAAGAAGAAAAAGAAAATCAAGCGACCGGACGTCAGAGAAATGACGAACGATGAACGTGAGAAGCTTCATGAAATAGACTATGAAATCGCCGCGTAAAAACCTTACACGGCGTTGGGCATCGCCCCGCGCGTTGTGCTGGACCCGAACGCGCGGCGCGATGCCCACGCGGTTAAACGATTCAAAAACCCTTCACGGCGGCAGGCGCTTCCCGTTTAGCGAACTCAGCCAGAAGCTTAGAATTCTCAGCCATTAGCTGCTCGGCCTTCTGGACCTGGCGGAGTTTATTCCTGGTCGCCACGCATGAAGGTGCTTTGCTGCACGTCTTCTGCTTTTAGCTGCTTTGTTTGCACGGGCAACCATAGCGATGTGGCGGGGACGTAGGTAATGACAAGCAACGCCAGCACCATCGATACAAAGAACGGCAGCATGTACTTCGTCACTTTGGCGATCGTCGTTTTGCCGACACCGCAACCGATGAACAAGCAAGTTCCAACCGGCGGCGTACACAAACCGATGCACAAATTCGCAATCATCATGATTCCGAAATGCACCGGATGCATCCCAAGTCGTTCGACGACCGGCAAGAAGATCGGCGTGAAAATCAGAACCGCTGGTGTCATGTCCATGAACGTTCCGACGCACAACAACAATACGTTGATCGTCAGCAAAATAATGATCGGATTTTCGGACATCCCCAGCAAGGTCGCGCTGACCGTTTGAGGAATGTTAGCCATCGTCATGATCCAGCTCATCCCTGAACTTGCACCGATCAACAGCATCACAACCGCGGTCGTAATCCCGGTTTGCAGCAACAAATCCGGCAATTCACTGATCTTGATTTCACGATAGAAAACCACCGACAACAGCAACGCATAGACCACCGCAATCGCAGCAGCCTCGGTTGCCGTGAACACTCCGGCCAAAATCCCACCAATCACAATGATGATCAGGAACAAACTTAGGAACGCTCGTTTGAAACTAACCAGAATCTCTTTGAACGATGACCGCGGTTCTCGCGGATATTTGTTCTTGATCGCAAACGCGCCGCACACCAACATGATGAACAGACCGGTGACTAGGCCGGGCAAGACACCCGCCATAAACATTGCCGCGATCGACACCGAACCAGCGGCGACTGAATAGACGATCATGATGTTACTAGGCGGAATCAACAGGCCCGTTGTGGCGGCCGTCGTTGTCACGGCAACGTTGAATTCGCGGTTGTAACCCTTGCGATTCATCTCGGGGATCATGAATCCACCGACTGACGATACCGCGGCGGCGGCTGAACCAGAGATCGACCCAAACAACATGCAGGTCAGCGTGTTGACGTAGGCCAGTCCGCCGGGAAAGAAGCCGACCAAAGTTCCGGCAAAGTCGATCAACCGACTGGCCATTCCGCCGCGTCCCATCAAGTGACCCGACAGAATGAAAAAAGGAATCGCTAGCAGTGCAAAACTGTTGACACCGCTGACCATGTTTGCAGCGACGACCACACTTGGGCTGGATCCTTCGGCCAAGATTGCCACGAAGGTGGACAGCGCGATCGCAACAGCGATGGGAACATCCATCACTAACAAAAGAGCAAAGACCACAACAAGAATCAGTGCGATGGTTCCCATTACTTGCTTGCTTCCTGTGTCTTAGAAGAGGTCTTAGAAGATGTTTCTGAGGTTGATTCTTGCGATTCGGATTTATCAGGCTCGGCAGTTGACTCGGTCACCGTTTCGATCAGATTTTCAACACTGTAGAGCACCATAAATACGCCGGCGATGGGAAGTGCCAAATAGACGTAACCCATTTTCCATCCCAGTGCTGGCGTCATCTGTTCCATTGCCAACGCATCACGCACGACTTGAAAACCGCCATACAGAAAGATCGCACCGGCAAAAAACAGCACGACTAAATGGCCCAGCACTGCGACGGCTTTGCGAGCGTCGGGATGAAACTTGCCGACGAAGTAATCGACGCCCAGGTGTCCCTTGGTTCCGAACGCCACCGCGCCGCCAAGCAGCGAGACCCAGATCAGCAGAAACCGGGCAAGCTCTTCGGTCCAGTTTGCTTGTTGCCCAATGGCGTAACGAGTGAAGACGCCCCAGACGACATCGAGGACCAACAGGCCCACCGCCAAGATCAGCGTGACCTCCAACGTCTTGTCCATGCAGGTTCTTAATCCAGAAACAGCACGCCGCATCACTTCACCTCCGAGATTTGCTTGATCAGATCGCGAACAATCGGATTCTCGGCATTCTCTAACATTGGTGCGACCTTGCTGGTGAAAGCTTCGGTATCCACTTCATAGATCGTCACGCCTTCGGCCTTGGCCTGTTCCATCGCGGTTGCCGTCATCTCTGCCCAAAGCTTGCGTTGGTAAACCGAAGACTCGGTGGCGGCTTGCTGGAGCCACTGCTGCACTTTCGGGTCAAGATTGTTCCAAACTTTGGTGCTGATCAATAGCATGTCGGGAACACGAGTGTGTCCATTGAGCGAAAAGTGCTTGCAGACTTCGTAGTGTTTATTTGTGCTGAAACTTGGCAAGTTGTTTTCAGCACCATCGACCGTTCCCTGAGCCAATGCCGAATAGAGTTCACCCCACGCGATTGGCGTCGGCGCTCCTCCCATCGCCTTGACCATTTCGATGGCCGTTGCACTGTTCATGACGCGAATCTTCATTCCCTTCAAATCATCCGGCGTACGGATCGGGTCGTTCTTGGTGTAGAAGTTACGACTTCCAGCGTCGTAGTAGCACAAGCCGCGCAGGAATTTCTTTTCACCATCTTGCAGCAACGTTTTGCCAATCTCGCCACCGATCACTGACCAATAATGTTCGCCATCACGAAACACATACGGATAGCTGAATACTGACATCGACGGAATGAAATTCTCCATCGCCGCCGCCGAAGTTTTGGTCATCGCCAGCGATCCGTTTTGCAACTGTTCGATGCACTGAGTTTCTGACCCCAGAACTGAACTTGGGTAGATATCCATGCTGACCGAACCACCGGAAAGCTCCTCCAACCGCTGCTTCATCTTTTCCATCGCCAGGTGAACCGGGTGGCCGGTGTCCAGTCCGTGCCCCAATTTCAATACAAGCTGATTGGCACCGCCACCACCGCTGGCTGCCTGGTTCTTTTGCGATCGCAGAAAGAGCGAAAAGCCGACGGTGGCCACCAAGCCGCCGATCAGAAGCCCTGCTATGAACATCGAAAGTGATTTGCCGATTGAACCACTGGTTTCTTTGTCGTTGGATGTCTCTTCCATCGTGAAAACGTTCTGATTATTTGGTTTAAGGAGTCCGACTTTGCAAAAGTGTTACGGCCCCAGCATACCGGTTCCACGACGGGTCGTGCCATCGCAGCAAATTCCGCCATTCCACTGGGTTGCGGTTCATGGCAAGCTTAATTCAGACGGGAATGCGGTTTTCGACCTGTCGGCTAAGTTTAGCAAAAAGTCGCCTCCTTCACTTGAATCACCTTTGGGGAGCACTGTTTTTAAGGACCGTCGAGACAATGAATGGCGGGAAAATTGGTAGCGAAAGTCGCCAAGATTTTCGGTTTGTCGAGTCGCCGAAACTCTTGGCGAGTTTCGCTACGCCACTTATTGTTCCGACGGTTTTAAGGCGAGATGCATCCGCGTTGGTGGCTTTCGTTTTCGGCGAAGTGTTTGACGTGAACATGTCAGCCGAGCAATTTGGCATGTGATGTTCATCGTGAATGTGCGTTATGATCCGCCATCGAACAATTCCGCCATGTAACAATCGTGCAACAATCTTGCAACAATAGAGTTCGCCAATGCTTTCGGCTTGTGCGACGTTAGCAAAGCTGTTGTAAATGTCTTCTACAAAATGAAGCTGCTTTGATCTTTCAAATCAATCACCGGATTACTTACCGCTACGAGCGTGCCGTGATCGTCGAGCCGCTGACGATTCGATTACGACCTCGCAGCGATGGGGCGCAGCGGTTGTTGGATTATCGCTGCGACATAGCGCCGGTGCCGTTGCATCTTTGTGAAGTCGTGGACGTTTTCGGCAACGCCGCGATGCAGGTTTCGTTCAGTGGCGTTCACTTGGAAGTTACCATCGATATCGAAGCTCGCGTGGAAACCTTGCGAACGCAACCGTTTGATTATCTTTCGCTCGACGCGCGTGCGACGAATTTGCCCGCTTATTATGATGCTGAAGTTGACAAGGCGTTGGCCCCCTATCTCCATCGGCAAGACGTTCATCCAAAGATCGACCAATGGGCGATCATGCTGGCGGGTTCAAGTGGAAATCAAACGCAACCGTTTCTGTTGCAAGCGACCGAGCAGATCGCTCGTGATTACGATTCGTCCAATCGCTACGGCGGCGCGCCGATGTCGCCGGGCGAAACCTTTGCATCGAAACGTGGTGCGTGCCGAGACTTGGCCGTGTTGATGATGGACGTGTGCCGCTCGCAAGGAATTGCATCGCGTTTCGTTAGCGGTTATATCCACGAACCTGGACACATCGGGAATTCGGAACTGCACGCATGGACCGAGGTTTACCTGCCCGGTGGTGGCTGGCGAGGTTACGACCCCAGTCGCGGTATCGCAGTGTCGGACCAGCATATCCCGGTTGCCACCGGCCCTGAACCGTCATGGGCGGCGGCAACGGAAGGTTGCTACATCGGTGACGCATCGGAATCGTCGATTGAGTATGAAGTGAGCGTCGTCATGCTCAAAATCTAAGTCGGACGTTCTAACCGCGGAGCATTGACATCCCTTTACCGGGTGAGTCAGGTCTTGTCGATTAAAGTGAGCCGCGACGCGTAAGCGGCCGGGCCTACCGCACTGCACGGTGACCCCAAAGAGTGAACCCAAAGAGTGCCTTACGGCCAGCGGCTCACCGAATATTGAATTAGTCGACAAGCCAGTCAGCACCCGAATCATGCCGCCCCATCTTTGTCAGAGCCTTGATCGATCGGCGGCTTTGCCGCCGATCGATCAAGGCTCTGAGCGGTGTTTGTTGGATCGTATCCGGGTGCTTCGCACCCGGCACCGTGCTTCCGTCCCTCCAGGACTAACTGAGCATCACCGTCGGCATGCTCAAGATCCAAGCCGCAGAACAGTGACGGCCCTTTGCCGGATGCGTCACGACTTGTCGATTAAAGTGAGCCGCGACGTGTAAGCGGCCGGGCCTACCGCACTGCCAAGTGAACCCAAAGAGTGAACCCGAAGAGTGCCTTACAGCCAGCGGCTCACCGAATATTGAATTACTCGACAAGCCAGTCAGCACCCGGATCATGCCGCCCCATCTTTGTCAGAGCCTTGATCGATCGGCGGCTTTGCCGCCGATCGATCAAGGCTCTGAGCGGTGTTTGTTGGATCGTATCCGGGTGCTTCGCACCCGGCACCGTGCTTCCGTCCCTCCAGGACTTACTGAGCATCACCGTCGGCATGCTCAAGATCTAGCCGCGGAACAGTGACAGCCCTTTGCCGGGTGCGTGACGAACTGTCGATTAATGTGAGCCGCGACGCGTAAGCGGCCGGGCCTACCGCACTGCACGGTGACCCTAAAGAGTGACCCCAAAGAGTGCCTTACGGCCAGCGGCTCACCGAATATTAAATTAATCGACAGGCCAATCAGCACCCGGATCATGCCGCCCCATCTTTGTCAGAGCCTTGATCGATCGGCGGCTTTGCCGCCGATCGATCAAGGCTCTGAGCGGTGTTTGTTGGACCGTATCCGGGTGCTTCGCACCCGGCACCGTGCTTCCGTCCCTCCGGGACTAACTTAGCATGACCGTCAGCATGCTCAAGATCTAAGCCGCGGAACAGTGACAGCCCTTTGCCGGGTGCGTCACGACCTGTCGATTAAAGTGAGCCGCGACGCGTAAGCGGCCGGGCCTACCGCACTGCCCGAATCACGATCAATCCACAGTCCTTTCAGTGGGAACATCTGCTGCCACCGATCGCGTTGGACAATTTTTCTCAGTGCCAACAAAGGCTTGACCGACTACCACCCAGCTATCTTTGCCCAAGACGGTTCACCGAGAATTTGCAAGTCTTCCCGATTCGCAGTATCTCCGATGTCGAATTTGATGCGGTCAATCAAAGTTTAACTGCGGTGGTTGAAGATCACTCCGGTGCCGTCGCTGAACTGGAAGTCCCGTTTTTCAGTCGCAGTGCGGATGCTTTCAGCGAATTTGAAAAGCAACTTCGCGACCATGGTCTACTGGCTTGCTTTGTCAGCGGCCATGTGCAAATGTCGCGGGGTCGTTTGAGGATTCGTCCGCTTGCGGTCATTTTTCAAATGGGTGCCGAAGAACGAATCGCTGCCTCGCCTTGGCTTGGTGTCTCATCGTCCCATGCAGACTCTGGACTGCGAGACACAAAAAATCGCTCCCCGATTGAGTCGTCGATTCAAGGTTTCACAACCGATCTGCAAACGAAAACGGCCGAGACGCTGCTGATTGGCTTACAGTCGCAATCTCCTATGCCCTATCACGAACTAGCTGGATCGGCTGAACGACTCGGGTTTGCCCGTTTGCCCTCAACATTGAAAGCTCTAGGCGAAGAACTAACGCTGCGTAGCGAACAAAGGAACTGGAAAAGCAACCACGCCGTTCAACAATTCGCTCAACTGATCATGCTCCTTCGCGTGATGGAGTAGGAACAGGTCAGTTCGTTAACGCGGTTAGGAACGGTGCCGAAATAGCTTTCCAGTTTTCCCGTAGTTGGGCCTGCCAGGGTTCCGTACCTGCTCAGTCCATCATTCGCTGTACCCGACTGAACCCTGGCGGGCCCAGCTACGAGCGATTTCGCGTAACACGGAACTTGTTTTCAGGACAGTTCGTCAACTTATTCGCCAAATGTTCCCGCCCCAGCATTCGGTGAACCTTGGCCAGGGCGTCGCGGCGAGTGCGGTTGGGATCACTGGCGTCGTTTTTGATTGACGACGGTCGCGACGCACGAATCGCTCGAAGAGCGAGTGACGGATGGTATTCGGTCAGGACGGCAAACACTTTTTGGTATTCTGCGATTCCGTGGAAAACGTCACATTCATTGCATTGATGCCGGTTGACTAAGCCAACGATGTCCGACCATCGCAATTGTGAAAGCAGTCGGTGACTTGCGATCCCGCAATCAATGTTTACTGCAACGGTAAACTTCTGCCGGACACTCATCTCGCCTTCAAGTTCATCCAACAACGCGATCAGAAATTTCGGTTGTCTGCGAACTCTGACGTCCATTGCTAGTTCGGCCACGCGAGGCTTCAAGAAGTCTCGCCCCTTCGCATCAAGCAAAGCTGGCAACAGCTCTTCTGAAGGAAACTCTTTCACCAGCTTCGCCAGCAAACCGTCGTCACCAAGCCAATTCGATTCGGTTTGCCATGGACCGTCGTCGTACCATTGTTTCGCGACGAGCTTTGAAACTTTTCCAGTCGTCGCAATCGAAGTTTGCATTTGCGAAGCAAGCTGTTGGGCGAATTGATCTACTGCACCGGCGAAACCGTCTTTGGGATCGTGCGAATAGCGATGGTAGGTCAGGATTTCGCCTGCATCGTTGAGTGCGAACAGGCAGCGACCGATGACTTTGCCGGCTTGCGTTTTTGCGTAAACGACACGTTTGTTCAAGTCCACTGCGTTGGCAACCGTGCTGAAAAAGTTAAACGAATCAGGCGACAAGCACGTGTCAAAATGGAATCCCATCAACAGAAAGTCGATCACATCGCGAGTGAATGCTAATTCGTAATCTGAACCATCGGCGGTGGTTGCGGTTTGCTTGACCTGATCGCTCAGCCACGGCTGCATCAGCACGCCGGCCGTTTCCATTCGCTTGCGAAACGCGACGTTTCCGGGTTCAAGGTCAAAGTTGCGAGTGGTTCGTTCGAGTGTTTCAAAAAGAAGACGAACACCGAGTTCCTGCATCGGACTGCTCAGTCGATTGATCTCGCGAACCACACGATCCAGAGGTGGTTGCAACCAATCCTCTGCGAGCGAATTTAGATTGAACCGCTGTTGCATGGCTGTTACCGCCTGCGCGCGGGACGCTTTTGCATACTGCTGCAGAATCTCCAAGTCGGTTCGCTGTTGCAATTTCTCGACCAGCTTGTTGCAGCGTGCTGGCGATACTGACGGTGCTTGCGTTTGGCGTGCTCGAAGATTCGCCAGACGCCCTTGCATTCGTGCTTTGTCGGATGGATTGGGAACACCCGCAGCAAGCTTGGATTCCAACGCGTCGATTTGATGCTGCAACTTTTCTGATGATGGAAACCACTTTCCCAAGACGCTTTCGGCGATCTTTGACGCGTCCAGCGTGACTTGGCCCAAGCGATCGAGAGCCGCGTTCAATTCCGTTGGATATCGATCCCGCCAATTCGTCACCTGCCGGCAAGCGTTTCTTTTTGGCAGCGGGTGTTGCATGTCGCATAAGATGGTGGTCGTCGCCGCAATTCGCGAAAGCAGACGCACGTCCTTACCCGCCAATCGTTTGGCAACAATCAACTTCAAATCCCGATCCACGGCGAGCGGTTTCAGTTGTGTGGCCAATTCCGTCAGCTCATAATCGCTCTGCAACGCGATCAATATCTCCGAGATCAAATCCAGCGAGTCGCCGAAGTGATAGGCCAGCCTAAGATCGGTCTCGTCGTATTCCCTATCGGACTTCTTCGCCAAATGCTCGATCAGCGAACAGGACAAAGGGTCGTCATCGGATGTTTTTGCGAAACAAATCATCGAAGACAGAAGTTCGTTTCCGAGATTCAACGGAAGGTCGTAGACAACTTTTTCCAGCAATCGCACCAAGCGTTTTTCGAGATCTCGGCTGCCAGACAATTCATCCAGACTGTTCACAACCAATTCGCAGTAGACGTTCTTTTCATCGACATAGCGGTACCAGTGTGCCAGGATCGATGGGGCAACTCCACGTCGCCGCATCAAACCCGAAAGCACTTTGATGACTCGCATGAAGTCTTTTTGGTGATCGAAACGGTATTGCCAAAGGCTCCACCACTTGGCCAGCAGACGCGCCGACAAGCCAGCATGCTCGCGGGGAAATCCAGCAAGAAAGTCAATCCAGAGGCGAGTTTCCGGCGGAGTGAACTTGCTCAACATGCCCAGGCACGTCCCCATCGCTGCAACGGTTGAGATCGGAACCGCCGCGATCTTCGTGGACTCTGCAACCTGCTTTCTCAACTCCCTTTGGTTTGCTTTTGTTTGTGGCAACATATCTGGGCTAGCTGTGAAGCGTCGCAAGAGTTTGCACATTTCTTCTTCGCTGGTGGTGATCTGCCGTTGCGCCTGAGCGATGTCCTCGATCAACTCCGCTGTTAAAATGTGTTCCAGCAATCGAAAGCAGTCACGTTGTTGCTTTGGTCGGGCCAAACAAGCCTGATCGAAGGCTTTCATTACCAACTGGGCCAGTGTTTCGTCTGGTTTGGGTTCAGGGAAAATGAACTCGTTCTGTTTGGTCGCTTTTATTACTTCGTCACGCAGTTCTCGCAATCGAGCATCGGATCGCTTCCAGCGGCATTCGGCGACGAGTGGATCAGTAAAACAGCGGGTGAACACTTTCATCAAGTCGGACGAGAGCGTTTCTCGAACGGACAGCATCCGAATGGGAAGTTCACAAGAACGTTCGGGATCGATTTCGCAGAGCAACGCAAGCTCGGTGGCATGCCTGTCAATCCATTCCAATGCGTCGATTGCGCAGTTTTGCCGATCGGAGAGCGTTAGGAATGTGACCGCATTAAGTAGGCCGTCAAGCCGCGGATATGAGGATCCGATTCGCACCAGTTCATCCGTCCATCGCGTCGGCAAGATTCCGCTTCGCAGCACGTCGTCACTCGAAAACGTTTCGCCGTGATGGACCCAACCTTTCAACAATCCCAGCAGGAAATCGGTCCTCGACAGCCAATCATCAACGTCATCGACGACCTTTGGCAAAGCACGGGGGAAACGATGACGAAGTTTGCTGATCGTCATCTGGGCCCGCCGCAATTGTTCACCATCGATTGATACCGCTGAAGAATTGGCCGAAGAATTGGTGGCGGATGCGGTTAGGTTTGATTGCCACCGGAAAGCATTTCCAGCTTCACTTGCGTCGTTTGCCGCGTCCAACGGATACCCAGGCAGCCAAGCCAAGTCTCGTTTGAAAAGCAAACGCGCGCGGGCAACGCCGGTTTGAGTCTTCGTCCGTTTGTTTTCAAGCGGCTGCATGACGAACCTGCACCGATTCGATTTTTGAATGAGTATTGACGATGCGTGCAAACCGGCGGTGCTACCGAAGCATTCGTCACATCACCACAACCACACCGATGGATGACTTTACCTTTGACCGACAAGATCGACTAGCCAAAGGTTCACATCGACCGATTCAGCGATCGCAAAATTGGCCGTTTGCTGGCGGCGGTTCGGCGAATGAATCCGAACGGAAACGGTTTCGGGCCGACGTTTCGGGTGTGAGGATGGTCGCTTTGATCCAACGTAGATTTTCCGCCAGTTCCGACTTCGTTTCGGCCATCGCAGTGGTGGCAGTGCGGATCAGGCGGATGGCGGACCATACGAGAATGGCGATCAAGAAAAGCGAGACGCCGCAAACAATCAGCAGCGATACACCGACCGGTAGCTCGGCCTGTTCGTGGAGTAAAAAACCAAACCCCACCAGCAAAACGGTTAGCACAGACGCACCAAGGGCTGCCGCGGTCCCGGCGAGTGCTGCGGCAGTGGACGCCTTCCGTCGAGCTTCCTGCGAGTCGATAGAGAAGAGCTGGAATTGAAGTTCGGCCAGGTCAATGCAGTCCCGAATGACACGACGGAAACCGCTGGTGAAATCTTGATCAATCATCGGGTTAACCGTTCCATTTGCGTTTGATGAGCCAGCCTATCGTGAGACCGACGACGACGGACGAAACAATGGCAGCAGCGGGATACTTTCCAAGTGATCTCGAAACGATGTTCTCGGACGTTGATTCGGTTTGCGTCAAGATTTGTTCCTGACGATTTCGATCAGCGTCCGTCGGATGCGACCCGCGCCGCGTCAGGGTTTTGGATGTGCCGAGTGATTCGATCGGTGCGATCATGCCGTCACCTCGTTGCTAATCGTATTGCCGGTGTTGGCGTATCCGGAGCCTGGGTATCCAGATCGTTCTTGGACGCTCGCCCCTCCGTGATTCGCTCGTTTAAGAAGAGATGACGATAGATGTTGGGTCAGCATTGATGTTCCTGATTTCATCGCCATGTTAAGCGACATTGTCGCGGCCGCTGCAACCAAGCCGCCGATCAAGCCCTTCGTTGCTGGCTTGGGCTGCTGCACCCGTTCACCACCGCTGGTCCGAACAATGATCTCGCGTTCTTTTCGAGCTTGGGGAACCAACAAGTAACCAGCGACGGCCGCTGCGGTCATGATCGTGGCAGGACGCTTGCGAAATTGGTATCGCCAATCGGTCAGTTGACGCACTTGCTGTCGTACATCATCGACGTCATACGGCAGGTCGCTGCGGATCTGCCGCATGCGATCGCGGATCGCTTCGGATTGCTTTCGTGTTGCCAGCGTGTTTGTCATCGGGGATGCATTGGGTGCGTGGATCGCGGAAAAAGATCAACTTGAAAGTCAGCCTCTAGCGTTTACGGCCGATGAAGAACAACGCGCCTGCAGCCAAGCCGATGCCGAATGCGATGGCGAGCGACTCGTTCGGTTTGGTGCGAACCGTTTCAGCGACCTTGGATGAATAGTCGCCTGTCTGTCTCGCCACTCGGCGAGCATTCTGTTGCAGATAAGTCTTCGCTTCGTCGGCATACTGTTGAGCCGCCTCCGCCACTTGCGCGGTCCATGGATTGTCGGGGCCAAGAACGTTGGTCAAGAATTGCTCGACTTCACGTCGCGTCGCGCCCGTCTTCTGCTGGACGACTCCGACCAACTGATTGGCGGACCCCTCTGCTTGCTGCAAGTCGTCATCAGTCAACTGCCCCCAGTGCTCCTTCAAGCGGCCGGTGACTTCGTTCCAGTGACCTTTCAATTCTTCTCGCGTGACCATTGAATCGTTCCTTTGTTTCGATGTTTGTTTTGGTGTTTCGATACAGCGTTCGGGACGCTCTTGTATTCAGCCAACAGCGAACGCTTGGAGAAGGAGAACTTGGAGCACTTGGCGTGCCGAACAAAGATCTGATCGCTATTGTTCAACGAACCGCCGGCATGCTGGTCGGCGGCACCCCAGCCTGGTCAAACAGGAACCACTTGCGTCGCGATCTGCACATCTTCGCACAGGCCCCTAGCTGGCCTGATGAAAATCATTTCAACGCAGCAAATTGGGCAAGCAACAACTTGGCAGTCAACACGAACTGGAACGCTATAAAGCATTGTGGCAACGGCACAATTGCCTGATCGCCAGCATGTAGGCCGTAGCGAGCCATAGCGAGTTACGGCGTTGCGCAAATTGCCGTAACTCGCTAAGGCTCGCTACGGCCTACTTTCTACTTTCAAGGGTTGCTACAAGTTGACAAGAACGGCCAGCGCTAATGCAGCACAAACCGGCTACGCCTTCTAGGACTCTCGACTCGGAATTACGCCGTCGATACTGCGGGATTGTTCGCGAGGTTCGTTTGATCGTCTCCCAAATTAGCCCAGACACATTTCTCTTCTAACATCGCACTTCCCGTTAGCGTGCAAAAAGCGACATCGGCCGCATCTCGCCCCACACCGATACGAACCAAGCCGAGCGTGGACGCCAACCGAGTTGGGTCGAACAGATACCATTGACCGTCCAAGAACGCTTCCATGAATCCGTGGTAATCTGGCGGCTGTAAATTGACGGCGTAACCCGAGACATAGCGAGATGGGACGCCGATTCCGCGGCACAGGCTGATCGCAAGATGAGCATAGTCGCGGCACACACCGGTTCGCTGGAGCAACACATCCGCCGCCGTGGTCGTCGCCGTTGTGCTGCCTGGCGTGTACTCAAGATGTTCGTACACCCAATCGCAGATCGTCTGAACACGCGTAAAGCCAGAGGGCAGTTGCCCAAATTCCTCGTACGCAAAACGAGCCAGCACATCGCTTTCGCAGTAGCGACTTGGGTTCATGTAGGTCAGGACTTCGGGCGGCATCTGCGCAGCTTGCGACTCATCCACGTTTCGCGGCCGTTCGAGATCGGGCGCTAAGTTCGCGGTCGCCTGATATTGGATTTTCAACCGACAAGGTTCCACCACCAAGCGATGAAGTCGGTTGCCTTCCAAATCAACTTGGCATGGTTCGATATTGACGATCGGGTCCGTAGTCAAACTTTCATCGTTGACTTGTTGGTGTGGCGTCGATCCGGCAGCGATTTTGAGCAGAAAGATCGTCCGTTGCCGAACATCGTAAACAAGCGTGCTGCCGATATGAATTTGAGTCATGGGGAAGCGGCGTTGTAAGAGTGGTTGGACAGGATGGGAGACGCCCAGTTCATGGGCAACGACTGAAGCGATTCCGCCAGAGAACGATTCCAATATGCGATCGTATCCGCCAAGTCCGGTTCGGTGTAACGATGGAATCGTGGTGAAGCATCGGAATTGCCAAGCACCGCCACGTCAATCGGATAGCCAACGTCCGTCACGCTGGTGCTGGTTGCATCAAAGGCCAACAGAGCCAATGCGACCGCCGATGATAATGGCGTATCGCTGGTCAGAAGTCGGTCAAGGATTGGCTTACCATAGTAAGTACGTCCAATGATGAAGTACGGCGAATCGAACGCAACCTCCACCCAATTGCCTTCGGGGTAAACATAGAACAGTTGCGGACTCTGATCGGCCGCCAATCGTCCCCCAATAATCGCATGCAAATTGAACGAGTGATTGGTGGCGGCAAGCGACGGCCCGTCTTCGTTTTTGACTCGCCGCAATTGATCGCCAAACAAATTTGCAAACTGGTACAAGCGGTCGCGTGCGACGTCTTCACTACGCAGGGTTTCATCGACATAGGTTAGCGTCTTGTCACGCACCGACCGCAACCCGCTGGTCATCGTGAATAAGCCCTGACCGGCGTGTTGAAACTCAGCGAGCTTTTGTTTATTGACCTGCTCGCTACCACGAACGATCCGCGTATCGGCGAGCGCCACGATCCCTTCGTTGACTTTAATTCCGACGCAGAACGTCATACTTAGATCCGATTCGCGAGATAAGTGATTGCTATGTCATTTACTATACAATCGCAGCGGTAACCTAACGACTCCAGCGATCGGGCAGGTAATTGTGCAGCGATATCAGTGTGGGTTGGGCACAACACCCAACGCCGTGAAGAGTTTCAAACTTGTTTAACCGCGCGGGCATCGCCCAATGGCACTAACTTTAGAATTTGAACTGCCCAATCTGAACTGCCCAAGTTGAACGACCCCGAGTGGACATCGATTTGATTGCTGCCGGATTAGTGTCGTTAATCATCCCCAGGGAACTCGCGCAGATAAATGTAAACAGTCGTTGATCGCTCCGCGATCAGAACGATCGTGAATAGTCCCGGGAGGGACGGCAGCCCTCTGCCGGGGATGTAAATCCCCGGATGGCAGCGTTTTATCTCCCATTTTCTGTGTCTCGGTTTCGCGGCGTAGCCGCGAAACCGAGACACAGAAATGATGTGGGGGCAGCCATCCGGGTGCTCGCGCACCCGGCAGGGAGCTGCCGGCCCTCCAGGCCTAACTAAAGTATGTGCCATGGGGCATCGCCCTACGCATCCACGCGGAACGAAACTCGCGGGGCGATGCCCACGC
>NZ_LWSK01000075.1 GCF_001642955.1 Rubripirellula obstinata
GGCGTAGCCGCGAAACCGAGCCAGAGAATTGATGTGGGGCAGCCATCCGGGTGCTCGCGCACCCGGCAGGGAGCTGCCGGCCCTCCGGGCCTAACGCGCAGTAACTGATGCGACGTCCCGAGCGAAACGCGACTATAAAAAGTCGTACGTTCGTTAAGCGTTCGGGTTGGGATTTGGTGGAATCCAATCTCATAAAGTTATCTGCGACAGTTCCTGCATCACAGGTTCTTACCGAATCCGCTGCGGAAACTAGCAAAGTCGATCAGGCCAATTTCGCCATTGTCGTCAAAGTCAAACGACAAGTCGAACTCGGGGTCGCCGATGGAGCGACCAAAGGTGCTTCGGAAGCCCGCGAAATCGGTTAACCCGACTGATCCGTCACCGTCGGAATCACCCAGCAAACGGAAGAAGCGATCACCGTCCTGGCGGCCAAACCAAACGTCGTCCTCTTCAGTACCGGCGGCGATTCCGTCGCGGTTGCCGTCCAGCGGTAAGCCCTGCGTGCTGTCAATCTTTGCAGCATCGATCCTCAATTCGTAGTTCCCATCACTCAGCGAACCATTGTCGGTTTGTTCGCCGGTGAATTGCAATTCAAAGATGGTCTGTCCATCCGCCATTGATGGTGGATCGAAGGTGTAGTCAACGTCGATTCCCGTGGTGGTATTGGTGAGAGTGAACGCGTCAGAATCCGCTGTCACCAAACCCTCGAACTCAACCGTCAGTGATGTGATGCGAGAACGATTGCTATTGTTGCTTTCTCCATTGATCAGCACGCCATCGAATTCGGCCAAGTCATTGACGTCGATCAACATCACCCGATCGACCGACGATCCTGCCGCATCGGTGACGCGAATACGGATCAGATAGGATTGTTGACTTTCGTAGTCAACGATTTGGTCTTGGCGAATCGCTAATTGATCGCCAACGATGTTGAACCGATCATTGTCATCGTCGCCAATCCCATCGATTAACTCGAAAACATGCGAGTCAATCTCTGATGCATCAACTGCCGAAAGCTGAGCAAAAACAAAATCACCTGCCGACGTGTCAACGTTCTCGTTGATCGACGGGTCAGAAATTTCAATCCCGGTGGGTTCTTGGCCGCCATCAACCAGGAAATCGGTGTTGGCAAAGTTTGAATTCCTTACGGCATGCAATCGATGTCGCACACCGGGTACGACCGCGGCGGCAACACTGGCGGGGTTGAAATCCAGATTGATTCGCCGGGTCAGAAACCCATTTTCATTCTGAACGGTAATTTCAAAACCACCGGTAAGATACGCCTCGCCATCGGCTACTGCATCGCCAAGGTCGGCACCAAGGCCTGTGCCTGGTGCATGAACGAATGACAATACTTCCCCCGTGTCCGGGTCCAAAGTCCAAAGGCGGTTGGCTACTCCGAAAAGCAAACCGCCGGCGTCCAAGGCCAACGTGTTGAAATTGCTTGCCGAGACCGGCGCTGGAAACGAATTGAGTTCCTGACCAGTGATCGGATCGAGTTCACGGATTAGGGTCGGCCCGGGCAGCCCATTGTCGGTGACAAACAGACGTGTCTGCGGCGTGTTGGTACTGGCTGTTTGATCCGCGCCAAGCAGCAAGCGAACGTCATGGTCACCCGGCGGCAAACTGACGATTTCGTAGTTGCCCGACGCATCGGTTTGCACGGTGATCTCGCCATCGTCAAACTGCCCATTGCGATTTGCGTCAACGTAAACGGTCGCATCCGAAAGCGGCATATCGCTGACGGTGATGACGCCGTCGCCATTGGTGTCGGTCACCACCGTTCCTGAAACGGTCGCCAAGGTTGATCGAAAACCGAAGTTAATCGATTCAAGCGATGACGATGCGGACGCATCGACGACGACCGTCTTGCCGCTGTCGTTGAACACGCCGCCGCCCAATCCAGCGAAAACGTCAACGACTGGTCCTTCGCGAACCTGATTCCACTGGGAATCGAAGACGCGAATTCCGGAAGCGAACGGAACGCCGCGGACATAAATTTCGCCACCGAAGCCGGTGGAACTGAACTCTTCATTGCCCAACCCAGCCACCAAACGGCGCTCGGTCATTCGGCCAGTAGCCGGATCGATCGAGTAAACGCCCTCGTTCTGATCGAATGCGATGATCGACTGCCCGTCGGCCGATTCGGATAAGGTCAGCCCGAAATTGGGAAAGTTGGAACCCGCCGATGGATGCAAAATTGTCACCGGTTTCGGAGTACCGAATTGACCGGTCTCGGTATCGAACGAAAAGATCGATGTCGAAACGCCATCGAAGGCACCTAGCATGTAGACGACACCCCCAACGACAGCGTTGCCAGCGATAAATGATGGCGTCCCCGGTATTGGTGGTGCGGGCGAAAACTGGGGACTGCCGAAGGGTGTTTCGGCAATCAGCTTTCCGTCGATGGCGACTTGATAGACCTTGTTCAGGTTAGTGTCGACCACAATCAATTGCCGACCGTCGTACGCCATCGAATGAGCACTCGTCACAGGAATGTCTGTCAGGATCGTGGACTCAACAATCCCGGTGACCGGGTTGATCTTTGAAATCTTCAAATTCTGAACGTTACCCACACTGCTCGAATCACGAACGGCTTCGGTCGCAAAAAGAACATTGGTCGACGATGTGATCTCGGTGGACTGATAAGCCTTCGGTGCCAACGTCCGAACGATCGCGTCGCCGACCGGCACTTGGGCAAGCGTGTATTGGCCAGTGGCATCGCTGAGCGTGCGAATTTCGTTTGCGTCGGGCCAAGCGTTACCGTTGCTGTCGATAAATACGATCACATCCGACAATGGAGATTCGCCTGAATCGAACACACCGTTCTCGTTAGCGTCTTGATACAGCGTCCCCGAAATGCCGGCCGGTTCAGGGGAAAGTACAAAATCGCGTCCTGCCAATGATTGATCGCCAAGCACCAACAATCGATGCGAATCGGATGGCAAACTGCTGGCGGCAAGTGATTGCGTGGTGCCAGCAGCAAATGCGATCAGGGACCGTTGCCGTAGACCAGCGTCGCCGCGAATGACGATCTCCTTCGGTGTGCTGGCCGTATCATCATCGACCACGAAAGACTGCCCACCCGCACCGGCAATGGCACCATTGTTGCCGAATTGAAAGAACGAAACGTCGCCGAAAACTCCATTATTGGGATTGAGTTCAACCACCGTATTGCTCAAACCAAACAGCAAACCTTGTCCGTCGGCTGTTTCCCCCAGTCCGCCAACAGCCGAAGGGACATTGGATAAAGGATTGAGTTGCGCCAAGTCAAACGTCGGCCCAAATTGACGCGTTAACAGATCAAGCGACCCCAGTTGGTAAGTCTGTTGGTCGTAAAAATAGGCGACTGAATTCAAGATCGCCAAACCTTCATAGCGTCCCGGCGGAACTGCAATGGTGTCAACCAGAGCACCTGAATCAGGATCGATTTGATACAGCGAATCACCGCCTATCGAATACAACCGATCGCCGTCCATGGCCAAACCTGCTTCGAAATTGTTGTGCGGTGCCGCGAAACTGTTAATCGTGGTTCCATCAAACAAATCGTATTCGGTGATCACGCTGCCACCGCCCGAAAAGGCTTGCATAAACAGGCGTGTGCTCGTCTGGCCGGTCGCGTCACCCGTCAGGCCCTCCGGTGTAACCATTCGCAACAAATGATTTCCTTTCCCAACGCCATCAATGACGTACCGGCCTTCGGAATCGCTAGTCGCCGATGGTTCGCCGGAATCGGCGATGCCATTGTTGTTGATGTCGATAAACAACAATCGACCAGCGACGTCGTCACCTGAAACGGTTCCGGTGACTCGCGATGTTTTTACGATTGCCGGATGATCGATTGCGGCAACGGTTTGCCCGGGTGACACTGCAACGACGCTGCCACTTGGGCGGTAAGAACCAGCGGCCAAATCACGCGGGGAAACCGGCAAGAAATAGGTCCGCTGCACTTCGTCGGCCGAATTGACTACTTCTAGTCGCGTCGACCCAACCGACCGATAGGTTTCGCCGGCTACCGATTCGGTCAATCTGTACTGCTGGCTAGAGACCTCTTCGATCAATCCGATGCCAGTGTTGATGTCGATCGTCAACTTGAGTTGGTCCCTCTGGTGATACATCTCAATGGCATCGTCTTCGATCGCTCGTCCGGCAAACCAGAAGTCTGGTTGAACGAATCCGGCATAACCTTGAGCTAAGAACGGATCCGCCCATTGCATCGTCACGGGAATCTGAACTTGGAAAGCGTTGGTGGCGGAGTCATACCGACTGAGGTGCAAGTTGTTGCCTTGTCTGGTCATCGTCACCACAGAATCGCCCACGTAGACAGCGCCGAAATGGGAATCGATCGGGACACCGGGAGTCCCCAGGCCCACCGCTAATGAACGCTGGTCGATCAGTTGTCCGTTGGTAGAGAACGTGTAAATCTGATCATGAATGTTGTCGACTCCGATTAAGTGCCGGCCGTCAAACGCGATACTAAAATTGCCACCGACGCCGATGCCGGTGGCGACATCGGAAAGGATGGCACCACTTTGCGGAGCCAATTCAAGCAGCGTCAAAGCAAACCTTCCGGGGCCAGTCGATTGCCCCAGTGATGCGACGAACAAACGGTCTTGCACGTCATGATTGCTGCTGACCCGATACGAGTCGGGTGGCAACGCCCGCACTAGCGCGTTGCCGATCGGAACATCGGTTAGCGTGTAAGTTCCGTCGGCACCGGACACCGTTTGGATCTCGTCCGTGTCGGGCCAATCGTTGGCGTTGGCGTCGACAAAGATGACCGCACCAGCGAGCGGTTGCTCGCCATCGTCAAAGATGCCGTTGTCGTTGGCGTCGACAAACTGCGTGCCGCTGATGGTTCCCGTGTCAGGCAAACGTTCAAAGTCAAGTTGATCAACGTTGTCATTGCCGTAAACACTGACACGATGCGCGGTCGCCGCAGTTTGCTGGGCCGCTAAACCGCGAACAATGCCGGGCAAGCCAACGATCAATTGATGAGTCACCGCGGTGCTGTCGTCACGAACGTCAATGGTCCGCGTGGTGGAAGAGCCTTGACTTTCGGGGGCAAACCATCGGCCACCAGCACCAGCAAGCGACCGCAACAGCGTCCCGGTTCCCGTGGACGATGGGAAAAACGAATACGGTTCTTCGTCAATCACTCCGGTTTTGGGATCGAGCAGATGGATTCGTCCTTCAAACTCAATCAGCAAGTTTTGTCCGTCGGGCGATTCACCGATGCCCGCATCGCTGGCGGACCCGAAAGCATCGTTGATGGTCACCAAGTCCAATCCCTCACGAAATTCGCGAGTCACCAAATCAAACTCGACCAAGACACTGGTCGATTCGTTGTACAGATACAACGACGAATCCACGATCGCCGCTCCGGAATACTCGCCCGCAGTACCATTGATGTTAATGTTGAGCGGAATCTGCAATGTTTCAATCGTCGATCCGGTGTCGGCGTCAAGAATGAACAGAGTCGAGCCTTGCGTGAAGTACAACCGTCCTTGCTGGGCAGCCAAACCGGATGTCAAACTCGCAAATCCGGGTGCGTCGAACGTTTGAAGTCGCTCGCCCGTGATCGGTTCAATCTCAGCAATTTTGCCGACACCTTCATCGATGTAATAAGCAAACAAACGCGATGTATCGGCGGCGGTGGCGCGGGTCACCTCATCGGCACGTTCGACCACGCGAACTTGGTAATCGCCCGGCGCGACATCGGTCAGCACGTAGTCGCCGGCGGCGTCAACCAGCGCACTCGGTTCGCCGACACCCAATTGCCCGTCACCATCGATGTCCAAATAGACTTGATCGGGGTCGGCCGCTGGATCGCCGATACCAGAAACGGTGCCTGAAATGGTTGCCCGGGTGCTAGTCCAAGCGATATCGACATCGTCGATCGTTTGATCGCTGGACACGGTAACCGCCTGAACGTTGTCGCGGTCGGTTCCACCGCCGAGTCCGTAGGTAAAGAAATTTGTTGGGATCGTATTTTGCAGCAAACCGCTTGCGTTTAAGACTTCGATCTGACCACCCACACGACTTCGATAAGTCAAGCCGCCCAGCGATTCGTAGGCTTCGTAATCGGACCGCGAGGTGGTGAACACTTCGCCGGTAAAGTCGTCAGTGTCAAACGTCCCGATGCCGGTGGCAATATCGATAGTCAATGTTCGATTGTCGGAATAGGCATACAAGACGATTCCTTTTCCGTCAGGCGAACGTCCCGACGTAGGGGCGAATCGTTTTGGCATCGCCGGAACATCGAACGGCGGCGTACTTTGATCTTGCCAATCAATTTGGATCGGCATCCGATATTCAAAATCATTCGTCGCGGGGTTGTACTGGGTTAACGACAATTGATTGTAAATACCGCGAACCGAAACAACCGAATCGCCAACAAACGATGGACCAAAATCGCTAACCGGGAACGTGCCACCGCCGGTCAGATCCGGTTCGCCCAGCGATCGCGAATCAATTAACGTTCCATCGGTGGTCAATTCGTAAACGCGGTCTTTCCAGTCATCAAAAACAATCAAACGGTCGCCATCGAACGCGACTTCCGATGCAAAGGTAATCGGCAACCCCGTGTCGATATCTGAAAGCACCGCTTCGGTTCCCACATCCAATTCAATGACCCGCATCGAGAAATCGTTATTGCCCAACGGCGCACCTGGCGCGATCGCGAACAGTCGATCGGTTTGCGGGGCTGAATCGATCGGTCGGTGGCTGGTGTCGGTAACCGCGCGGATTTCATGCGAGCCCACCGGGACTCCGGCGATTGTATAACTTCCATCCACACCGCTGATGGCTTGGAATTCGCCTGCGTCAGGCCACTGGTTGCCATTAAAATCGACAAACACCGTGACTCCGGCCAGCGGTTGTTCGCCGGTATCAAAAACGCCGTTGTTGTTGGCGTCGACGAACTGGGTGCCGGTGATGGTGGCGGTTTCATTCGATGAATAAAAGTTGACTCCGTCGCGTGTCGTGTTGTCTTGCAAGTGGACCAAGATCGAATTTCCTTGGGATGGTCCAGCGGCCAAACTTCTGGCGACACCCGAGAAAGTGTTGCCGATCGGCCAGGTCGGCAAAAAGGCCAACTGCGATCCACTGTCATCAAACACTTCGATGCCAAACGCCGCACCGCGACCTGCGTACAACCGACCCGCCGCGCCCGCTAAACCGGTCGACACCGCGTTGGCGTTGGGACCAGTTGCTACACCAGTGATCAAGCCGGTCGCGGGATCAAGGTTCAACCGATGCTGAGTCGTCGTCGAAACAACTAACTCTGTTCCATCAGCCGATTCGCCTAAGCCGAACGCCAATTCGTAACCGGGACTGTTATTGACAAGGTCAAAGTCAATCGGCGTTCCCACCGTTTGCGTTGTTAAGTCTATCGGAACAATCAGTTCGGGCGATCCGAACTTGTCGCTCAAACCGTAAAGCGTCGAACCCAAGACCGCCAAGCCACTAAAACTGTAGTCATTGTCAACGACGATCGTATCGACCACGTGCGAAGTGCCCACGGATGCATCAGGATTAAAGACAATGACGTCATGAACAAAGCCGTCGTACATGTAAACATGCGTGCCGTCGAACGCCAACGCCATCGGTTCAGCACCCGCAACGGGTGATGATGTTGCAGGGAACGAATCGATGACCGAACCATCGATCGGACTTAGTTCCTGAATCACTTGACCAGCCGCCATGAACAACCGAGGCGCAGTCGGCAGCGCGCCCGAATTGAGCGCCACCGGGATCGGCTGGACTCGCACGATCGTTTCACCAGCGGGCAGATTGCCTAGCGAATAGGTTCCGTCGGCTGCGGTCAACGTCGAGGTTTCGCCCGAATCGAAAACGCCGTTGCCGTTGCTATCGGCATAAATCTGAATTCCACCAGCACCAGAATCCAAAAACACTTGCCCGCTGACACCTGCAGCCAACAACCGGCGATCTTCCAATGATTCCAAGATCAGTCGGCGGCGAGAAGTTTGTTGGCCAACCAAACGTTTCGAGCGTCGCATCACGAACCTCAACAGCAAAGAATATAGCTCCATTTCCGGCATCTATCTTAACCCTTCGAGAGCACGAATGTGAGCAAGATTGCGATAAGCTTGACCGATAAATGCGTTAGAAACTGTTTCAAAACGACCTCGGAGGTTGCCGGCGACCTGCCCGTAGCTGATCCCGCCAGGGTTCAGTCGAGCTTGATCCGATCGCGGACTGAACCCTGGCGGGATCAGCTACGTTTACAAACAGTCTCTTGGTCTTTCATTCTGGTGGATTGGTGAAAAGGTATCCGACGCTGTGCATGGAATGCATGAACGTGTGGCAATTAGTGGCACCTGCTAATCTACGCTGAAAGCGTTTAGGAATAAATCAGTGAATTCGTCGGTCAACCCCTATCATCCCTCACGGCCACTCGTGAAACAAACACAGTCACAAAAAGACTGTGATGAACGATTGGTATTTGACGGAGAGATCCTTGCAGACGATTACCGCGTCCTAATGCCTAGCGATCTGCTGCTGTGGCTCTACTGGATCTTGATTCCTCTACTAGCGGTCGTATTGATTGGTGTCATATCGGCAATCATGTTTGTCTCAACCAAGGGGCGCGGCGGCCCTGCATCGCTGATCGCGATTTTTGGTGTCGTTGCTTTTCTAGGCGGACTGTTGGCAGTATCGGTCTACAACACTCGTTCAAAGGTTCGAGCCTCGCGAAGGCTGCGAAGTCATCCAGACCTACTGGGCCCCGCTCGTGGAAAATTCACACACAAGGGATTAGACTTTTTTGATGGGGAAAAGAGGTACTGGTTCGGCCCCGCGCACCTAACCAAAACCCGTTGTCTCAAACGAGGTATACGGGTGCGAGTCGATGCGGACCCGGTTCGCTATCTCGCCTTCACCGATAGACTCGTTAGCGGTTACTCCAAGCAAACCGCAGAACGACTCAGAGATAGTTGGCAAGAACAAGCCAAGGATCCATCTGACACTGCCGGCCTGGACCTCTGGCAAAAAATCAGTTCACCGCCCGAGAATGCGGTCTCATACGAAGGCCACGTGACGATCCAGCAATCGTTAAAAACAAAACCAATGCGAAAGAAACTGTGGACGGAAGCCAGCTTTGTTTTGTTGAATATCGCCGGAGCAGCATTGTTCCACGTGTTGCAGCTTCCGTCGGTCCTGATTTGGGTTTGCGTGGGATCGGTATGCTTGACGCTGTCTGCGAACCTTTTCAACTGGTGGTTGTACTTTCGCGGAACACAGACTCAATCGTGGTATCAGCAGGGTTGGGTCAGTGCAACCGAATTCGCTAGCCGCAACACACTCAATGGAGTTCGATTCGCGTTGGACCGGTTTGCAAGTGCTGAAGTCAACGACGAAACCATCCGCATGATCACGCCTAGCGGCATCGCGTACTACATTCCCCGCGAACAAGTAGTCGACGAGCAGGCTTGGACAACTCTGAAAGAGTACTTTCAGGGACCGGAAAAGAAATCAGGGCTGAACATCTCCAATTCTGACTGATCCCCACAGCCGCTCGCTCCGGAAATGCTTCGCCAGGGTCATGCTTTGGTCGGGGGATTCAGGGGTTCTATCATTTCAGAAATCCGATTCGGCGCACGCTGAACGCGAATGATGTTGGCTTGATTGTCCAGCGGTTAGGAACTTGCGACTTTCTATAGTCGCCTTTAGCTCCGCGAAAGCAGCGGATTCGCTACTTTCGCGGAGCGAAAGGCGACACTAATTTCCCGCTCGTTCCTTAGCCGTTCTGTGGTGGTATTGAGTTCCTGCGGCTAGAACGAATCGCATCGCTGGATTAATATCGGTGCATGCAAAAAACAAACATCGCTATCGTTGGCATGGGGACCGTCGGAACCGGGGTCGCTAAGCTTTTATTGGACCACGGTGATCGCACCGCTCGTCACGCCGGACGCACGCTTTGGCTCAAAAAAGCCGTTGTGCGGGATCTTTCCAAACCGCGTGATGTAGAACTGCCCGATGATGTGGTGACCGATTCTATCGATGACGTCATCAACGACCCTGAAATCACGGTCGTTGCCCAGTTGATCGGTGGCCTGGAACCGGCCCGGTCAATCATGTTGCAGTTAATGGAAGCTGGAAAGGACATTGTCACCGCAAACAAAGCACTACTGGCTCAGCACGGTGCCGAACTGTTCACCCGTGCCCGCGAATTGGGACGCACGATTGCGTTTGAAGCTTCCGTCGCCGGCGGAATTCCGATCATCACCAATATCAGTCAATGTCTTTCCGCCAACCAGATTCAATCGCTCGAAGGAATCCTCAACGGCACCAGTAACTTCATCGTGTCGCAGATGGACGAAAAAGGTGCCTCTTACGAAGACGTCGTCCGCGAAGCACAGCGACTTGGCTACGCGGAAGCCGATCCGGCAATGGATGTTGACGGAACCGATGCCGCTCAGAAATTGGCAATCCTGGCTCACCTCGCCTTTGGTGCCAGCGTGGATTGGTCAGACATTCCATGTGACGGAATTGACGGACTGGACCCGGCGGATTTGATCTACGCATCGAAGCTCGGCTATCGAATCAAACTTTTAGCTGTAGCGACGCTAGCCGAAGACGGTTTGGAACTTTCCGTGGGCCCGACGCTGGTCAAGATCGGAACACCGCTTGCCGAAGTCCGCGACGCGTACAACGCGATCCGAGTGATCGGCGACGCTGTTGGCCCCGTCTTCTATCACGGCCTGGGTGCCGGACAGATGCCAACGGCATCCGCGGTAACCGCCGACATCATCGACACCGCCGTCGGCCGAACCCGATTGACCTTTGAAACGCTCGAGTATTTCTGCGTCGACCAACCGCCACGAGTCAAACTGCGCGACGCGGATACGTTGATCGGCCGTTACTATTTCCGCTTGCCCGTATCAAACCATCCTGGAACGCTGGCAGCGATCACGGGAGCATTCGCGGAAGACGGCATTTCGATCGCATCGGTGATCCAGCACGAAAGTGGCGACGATTCGCCATCGGATCAACCGGTACAGCTAGTCGTGATGACTCACGAAGCAACCGAAGGCGCGGCACGCAGCGCGACCACAAAAATTGAGAAACTCGCTTCGGTGACTGGACCGGTGGTCAGGTTCCGCGTGAAGGGGTGATCCTATCGCGAAGCGGCGCGTGGACGTTGTTCGATCTGTTCAACGATTCTCGCCATCACATCGTCCCACCGTCCAAAGTTCTGTTGCCGATACAGCGTCGTTGTGGGATACCACTCGGTTCGGTCGCCATCGAGCAACCACCGCCAATCAGGCACTTGGCTTAGCATCAAGTGAACGGGAACCTCGCCGACCGCGCCCGCCAAATGAGCGATCGCGGTGTCAGTCGTGACGACGTGGTCCAGCCCAGCGATGATTGCGACCGTGTCTGTGAACGCACTTTGTGAATCCACATCGTCGGGTAGCCGAAGAATCTTTGACGCAAAGTCGCACGAGTCTAATTGTTCGCTGCCGTGCCCGAATTGCAGATTGAAAAGTTGCACGTTGGGAAGGCTTGCCAAAGGTTCAAAGACAGCCAGCGGAGCACTCCGGTAGACGTCAGCATGATGTTCAGGATTGCCCTGCCAGTTAATCCCGATGCGAAGCTTGCGTCCTGCGTCTTGCTGCCCGTCAAACCATAGCCGCCAGTATTCCATCAACGCTTCCGAAACACATAGGTAGCCTGCACCGTCGGTAAACAAGTCGCGTCCGAAACACATCTTTCCAGTTTGGCTGAACAGCGTATCGACGACGTCGATCATGGATGCGTGGTAATCAGTCGGCGGCGAGGCGCCGGTGTCTTGCACTAAGCGATCGACTCCAAGTGATGTGGTGGTCGATGAGAACAAGTCGATCAACTTGGGCGAGCATTGCAGGATGACCTCAGCACCGAGTGACTTGAGTTGTTTGGCGACGCGGACAAATTGAATCGCGTCACCTAATCCCTGTTCGGGATAGAGAAGAAACGTTTTTCCAATGAGTTCTTGCCCCGCCCAATGGGTCGCATGTGTTTTAGGCCGTTGTAAACCTGGCATTTTCCAACGCCAACGGTATTCTCGCCAACCGACCGAGTAGTTCCCACGCAGCAATTCGATGACGCCAAGATTTCGGTGCAGTTCGGCGTTGTCCGGATCAATTGCTAATCCTTGCTGGTACCAATGAAGCCCCCGCTCGATCTCGCCCGACCACAACCACAAACTTCCACGATTCTTCAGCGCGGATAAGTATCTAGGTTGTTGAATCAGAGCCTCTTCAAAACACCGGTCTGATTCTTCGACCTGGCCTAGTAGCCGCAGCGAATTGCCCAAGTTGTTCCAGGCGATTGGGAACTGATGCCGCAGTTGGATTGCGGTTCGATAGTGGTCAGCGGATTCTTGAAAATGCCGCCGGTCAAATAACGCGATTCCCAAATAGACATGCGCGTCGGCGTTCTTTGGATCTTGATCGATGACGTCGCGGTAGACCGTTTCGGCTGCATCGATATTGCCCGCTTGGTGTTGGTGCCATGCGTTTTGAAGAGCTGTTTGGGAATCCGTCATCCTTGAATTATTCTTGCTTGTTCAGTGGAGCTAGCTGGGGGGCGAGGTTGGGACAACCTCGGCTACACTCTTTGCCAGTACAGGAATTCTCCGTCTGGGAGGCTGGCTTTTCTGGGGTTGTCCATGATGTATTGCTGTAGATACTCGAACTGTTCTGGGCTACGGATAATGTGATCGAATGGGCGACCTTGCCATAATTCACCCTTCAAATTGCACTCAAAGTTAATCTGTCGGGCTGTGTACCGAAGCCACGACTGGCTGATGACGCCAAGGTCATGGCCATCGTAAAACTGAGTGATCGCGTGAACGTGATTTGGCATCACAACTAACCGATCGATATCGTACTTTTCCCCATCGTAGTAGAGTATCGCTTTCGCGACGATCTCCGCAAATTTGCGTTGCCTTAAAAGACACTTTCCATGGCACTGGTCCAATTGGAAATGCCATGCCCTATCCCGCATTTTCATGAACGCATTTTGTTGAGCGATCGGGAGCGATCGGAGCAACTTCGCGTGAACCGAAGAGCCTTCCATTTTTTCGGCCAATTTGATCGGCAGCCGGTGCGATCGCAACCAAGCTTGCATTTCTGCTTGCCAGCGGAGCACCGCCTCTTTGGGCATTGAATCGGCCATTCGGAAAGTAATGAACATCGCCGCACCTGCCTGAAACCAGTGCGGCAGATTCGTGACCGTTTTTTCAATGTCAGCCTGCCGATCAAGGCAATTAAAAATGACTCGCTGCTGACTCATTGTGCTGTCCCAAAAGTGTAGCCGAGGTTGTCCCAACCTCGCTCCAAAGTGTAGCCGAGGTTGTCCCAACCTCGTTCCAGCGTAAGCGATTGGGACAATCGCTGCTACAATTTGTTTTCAGGTGGAATTGGGCTGCCATGGGGATCGATATCGGGTGCCTCGGTGACTCGATCGAGTTCGTCGCGTAGCGGTCGGTCGGTGAAGTGTTCCCAGCGTTCTGCGTGCGAGTGAATGCGATTGGTTTCTGCGCCGGTTTCCACGACCAAATACTGTTCCCACAAACGATGGGAACGAACGAGTTCTCGGGCCCGGTCGATTCCTCGCGGCGTTAACTTTGGCTGATCACTTCCTTCTATTTCACCTTTGCGCCGCAGCATCAACAGTGCTGATCGAATCGACAGAGAACTGGCGAACAATTCATCCGCCAACCCGGCAAGCCCGGGCATGGCGGTGTCTCGTTCCTCGGCACGATACAGGATCGCAACGATATCGTCACAGAGAATTCGCCAGGACAAGGATTGCCTGCGGACCCATTTTACGACCACGCCGTAGCGAGGCCCAAACAGTGCTGCCAACAAAAACAACAAACCTGAAACCACCGCCATCGGGCCGGCAGTGGTCGTGCTGCGGAACCCAAACCATGTCGGTACTTCAAGAGCAGCGATGTGACCGAGCGAAGCCGAAGCAACTGCAATGATGACGCTGAAGAAAATCATCACGGCCAACCGATCAGTCAACATGTAGGCGGCAGCCGCAGGAACGACAAACATCGCGACCACCAGAATACTGCCGACGCTTTCAAAACTCGCGACTGCCGTGATCGACACTAACACCATCAAAAGATAGTGCATTGCCTTCGCCGAAAAACCCATCGTGGTCGCCAGCGCCGGGTCAAACGAGCTGATCTTTAGCTCTTTGAAAAACAGGATCACAAACGCTAGGTTCAAAACCAGCACGATCGACAACACGATCGCGGCACGCGGGATTTCTAGCCCGCGCACCCAAACGGTATCCAACGGTGTTAGGTCAATCGCACCATACAGCACGCATTTTGGATCAAGATCAACATGATCGGCGGCGGCCACCAACATCACCAAACCCAATGCGAAAAGCGACGTAAAAACAACGCCCATCGACGCGCCTTCATCGACTTTCCCGACGCTGCGAATCCACTCGGTGAAGACTGCCGTCAGCAAACCAACGATCACCGCGCCAACAAACATGGCCATGCTGTTGCGAGTGCCGCTGATGAAAAAAGCGGCCGCGATTCCTGGCAGTACGGCATGAGTGATCGCGTCACCGAGCATGCTCATCCGGCGCAGCACCAGAAAGTTCCCCAGCAGCGACGCCGACGCTGCACACAAGCAACCAATCACGACAATCCAACCGTTGATACTGCCGTCCCAATCGCTGATCCAATCTCCAAGTAAGAAAATCATGGCAAGATTCCCTCCTCCGAACTAGTCAGACCATCGCCTAACTCATGGGGACTCGTTGGGACGGGGAACAGCAATTCTTGTTCTTCCAGCAAGTCTTCCAGTCGATCAATTACATGCGGTTCTAAAACGTGTTCAATGTTATCCGCGTCACGATCGACCAGAGCCGGTGCAACATCGGCATAGGTGATCAAGTACATTTCCCACAACCGGTGTTGGCGCGTTAAACGAGCCGCTTCAATGAAACCCGCGTGGGTCAGTTGAGCGTGACCATGCCGATACTGCATCAATTCGTCGACTTCAGCAGATCGGATCGCAGCCATCAATCGCTTCCAATTCCAGCTTCGGACCAACAGTAATTCGTCAATCGACACCTTCGTCTTTCGAACCGGTTCCGATCCCGGTTTCAGGGCTGATGTATCTGAGCGATCGGGATGTTCGATCTGTTCGTACATGGCACGCATCAAGTGTTGGCGATCGATTCGGCGGTTGAGTCGTCGGCGACGCAAAAAACGAGCAACCACACCGCGGGCCGTGCCAAAAAACATGCTTAGGAAAAAGAAAAACGAGCACACCAAAACAATCATCGCTCCCGATGGCAAATTCGGAAACACCGCACTGACCATCGCCCCAATCACGCATCCGACCGTGCCCAGGATCACGGAATACGCGGTCATCTTCCAGAGCGTATCAGTCCAAAAACGGGCTGCGGCGGCGGGAATGACCAGCAACGCAATCATTAGTATCAAGCCCACTGCCTGCAAACCGACCATCGCGACCAAAACCACCAGCGACATCAGCAACACATCCAGCAGCACGACTGGATAGCCACGTGATCCAGCGAAACCTTCATCAAAGCAGAGCAGCTTTAGTTCTTTAAAGTTTGCGAACGACAACGCGATGGCGATCAGTGATGCGTAGAAAATCAATCGCACATCCATCGCACTCATCGACGCCGTTTTGCCGTAGATGAAACCTTCCAGCCCCGCTGCATTGCCAGTTTTCATTTGCTGAACCATGCCCAGCAACGCGACGCCGGCCCCAAAGAAAACGCTCAATACGATCCCGAGTGCCGTGTCTTCTTTGAGCCGAGTCTTATTGCGAATCCAGAGAATGCATCCGACGCCCAACAATCCGCTAAACGTCGCGCCCGCCAATAACAGCGGCAAATACTTCCCGTCGTAACCCAGCGTGGTCGCAAGCATAAACGCCAACGCAATCCCAGGCAGGCTGGCGTGACTGAGCGCATCCCCCATCAACGCTCGTCTGCGCAACAACGTAAAGCTGCCGACCAATCCGCTGCTGCCACCCAGCATCGCAACACCCAGCACGACCACGCGAGTGTTGTAGTCACGCATCGAAATCACTCGCCACCATTGATCCAGCGATGGCCAGGTCATGCCTGGAAAGTAAAAAGAAATCAGATTCGCAAATCCAGCGATACTGAACAGGCAAGCCAACGCGATCAAAGCGAGGTCTCCCGTCGCCGCATCGCTTCATTGACTTCATCCAACAACGTCAGACGACCACCGTAGGTCTTGTTCAAATTCTCGGCTGTGAACGTAGTTTCCACCGGGCCGCATGCAACGATTCGCATGTTCAGCAGAACGACGTGATCAAAGTAATCTGGAACGGTTTGCAAGTCATGGTGAATCACGACTGCTGTTTTCTTGCGTTTCTTGAGTTCACGTAAGATATCAACAATCGCCAATTCCGTTGCAGCATCCACGGCCGCAAACGGTTCATCCATCAAATACAGATCAGCATCTTGCACCAGAGCCCGAGCCAAAAAGGTTCGCTGTTGTTGTCCGCCCGAAAGCTGACTGATTTGCCTCTGAGCAAGATCGGCGATACCGACTCGATCGAGTGCTTCCATGGCCCGCTGCCGGTGTTTGCGTCGGACAGGAAGACACCAACCGATTTCGTCGTACAACCCCATCGTGACCACATCGAGAGCGTTGACGGGGAACTGCCAATCCACGCTTTCACGTTGCGGGACATAGCCCACGCGATGGCGGTTGTTGCGATAGGTGTCGCCAAAGACACGGACCCGCCCCGACGCGCGGGGAATCAGATCCATGATCGCTTTTAACAGTGTCGATTTCCCGGCACCGTTGGGACCAACCACCCCGATCAATTGGCCCTCGGGAAGATCGAATGCGACATCCCAAATCACTGGCTTGCGGTGGTAGGCAACCGTCAGGTCATCCACCGACAACGGAGATACCTGGTTTACGTTTTCAGTCTGATTCACGGTGACGACTCCTCGAGCAAATCGCTGCCAATTTCACTGGAAGTTTCACTGGCAACTTCCTCGCCGGTCAGCTTGCCCTGAAATCCGCTCGGCGACGCATCGCCACCCAAACCGATGGCGACCGTCGTGATGTTGTGATCCAGCATTCCGATGTACGTTCCACGATAGGTTCCGTTGGCTCCCATCGCATCGCTAAACAAAACCAGGTCTTCGCCTGACTTTACTTGGTGCCCTCGATTGCGAGCTCCTTCGATCAACGCTTGGATCATGGAAGGATCGACGCTGGTTTCTGTGAAAACTGCCTGGACTTTCTTTTCGACCAACAAGTCAACCAGTTCGTTGATCCGCTGGATGCCTGCCTCTGATTCAGTCGAGATTCCCTGAACGCCCATGACCTGAATTCCATAGGCGCGGCCAAAGTAATTGAATGCGTCATGCGAGGTGATCAGGATGCGGCCTTCTTCGGGAATGCTGCTGAGGACACCGATTGCGTATTGGTGCAGCGAATCGAGTTTGGTTTGAAGGATTTCCGCATTGGCTTGATACTCTTCCGCATTGGGAGGATCGAATTTGGAAAGCCGATCAGCGATCACGCCGACACACTTGCTCCACGCGGACACGTCCATCCAAACATGCGGATCAAAGTGTCCCTCGAATTCATCTGGCTTCAAAAGCACCGACGGATCGAGTTCTTCGGCGACGGCAATGACCGGTTTGCGACGACCGACGGTGCCAAGAACCTGCGCCATTTTGCCTTCCAGCATCAATCCATTGTAGAAGACGATATCGGCCTTGCTGATTAGTTTGACGTCTTCACTGGACGGTGAAAACGAGTGAGGATCGACACCGCTGCCGCAAATCTGGGTGACCTGCACGTGTTCACCCCCGACACCGCGAACGAGGTCACAGACCATTCCGACGGTGCCGACCACGTTGATCGGGTGATCGCCCGAGAAAGTTGCCAAGGCCACGTCGGCTTGATTGCCAGATCCGTTTGCATCCGTTCTTGATCGACAGCCAGCGACCAAAGAAATGGTCAAAACCATCACAAGAAAAGCTGTGATTCTCTCGATTCGTGCCGTAAAACGGGTCATTTTCTACGTTCTGTCAGTGTTCTGCTGGACACCTGCTTATAATCAGCCGGTGCGGGAAGGCTGAATTTTGGTGACAATGATCAGACATTCGCGTCACCTAATTCAACAAAAGCTTACTCCAGAATCCAAACGCTATGAGTCTCACGATCATGCGGCGCATCAAATTTTGCGCCGGACACCGCCTTTTCGAACACGGTGGGAAGTGCGAGCACTTCCATGGGCACAATTACGTCGCCGACTTTTTCGTAACCGGCGACGAACAAGACGACGTCGGCCGAGTGATCGACTTTTCTGAGCTCAAAAAACGCGTCAAAGGCTGGATCGACGAACACTGGGACCACAGCTTCCTGATCAGCCATCGTGACGAAAACGCACGCCAGGCGTTGGAAGTTGTCATCCCGTCACGTTTCTTTGTGATGCCGTACAACCCGACGGCCGAAAACATGGCCAAATACTTGTTGGAAGAGATGTGCCCCAAAGCACTTGCGGGAACCGGGGCTCGGGCCACGCGGGTGCGGATTTGGGAAACCGAAGAAGCGTTCGCCGAAGCATCGATTGATTCAGGTTCGGGTGAGGTGGAATCGTATTCGGCAGTGGGGAGCGCTGACGCTTGAGAAACGTTGGCAGCCACGCGGGAACCGTCGTCAAACGCGCTGGCCAAAGACTGACTCTCCAATTCCGAATCTGAAAATCCAACGATAGAATCAAACGATAGAATCAAACGAATGATCCAAACTAATAACTCTGAAGAAACCACTCAACTTCCCGACATTCAATCCACTGGCGATGTTCGCAAAGTCGCGATCAACAAAGTAGGCGTCACCAACGTTCGCTATCCGATTTCGCTACGCACCCCCGGCGAGGGAGAGGGCAACACGTTTTTGCACACCGTCGCAACGATCAACATGTTTGTGTCGTTGCCGCACCACGAAAAAGGAACCCACATGTCGCGGTTCCTGGAAGTGTTGAACGAGTACCACGAGGAACTTTGCAGTGACACGTTGGTCGAGATCTGCGCGTCGATGCGTGAGAAACTGAAGTCACAAGACGCGTTCCTTGATTTAACTTTTCCCTACTTCATCGACAAGAAAGCACCGGTCACCGGCCAGAGCGGCAAATTGGACTTTGACGTGCGGTTTGAAATCGCTGCGGGAACGATTGACGATTTCATCATGACGCTGAAAGTTCCCGCGACCAGCTTGTGCCCATGCTCGAAAGAAATTTCCGAGTACGGTGCTCATAACCAACGCTGTGAAATGACAGTGAAGGTTCGCATCGCAGACGGCGTCCATCTTTGGATCGAAGAACTGTTTGCGATGATAGAAAAGTGCGCTTCAACGCAGGTCTTTTCGGTCTTAAAGCGACCCGACGAGAAGTGGGTGACCGAACGTGCGTACGAAAACCCAAAGTTTGTCGAGGACATTGTTCGCGACATGGCGGTGACGCTTAATGCGGACGACCGAATCGAATGGTATCAGTGCTTTTCAGAGAACTTTGAATCGATTCACAATCACAATGCCTACGCGTTCATCGAGAACGACAAGCGTGAAAAGACCGATTGATTGGCTTTTGAGCAGACGTGGTTGCTTTGAACCGCCGCCACGCGATGGAGCACGTCCGACTTGAACCATAGGAACGGTCTTGCGCTCGGTGCTAGGCCTGGAGGGCCGAAAGCTCGTTTCCGGGTGCTGCGCACCCGGCAAAGAGCTTTCGCCTCTCCGAGGCTAAACAAGCTGGATTGCTTGTTTTTTCTTGATCAGTCTCGCTAAGCACCGATCATTTGGCGGATCCAGGTCAGTGATGGCTTTTTGTTGCTTTTTCGATCGCAGCGGAAGAATTCGCTGACATAGCGGACCGGCAGTTTTCGTTCGGCGACTTTGAATCGGTCGCCTTTTTGCAAGATCGGTCGATACTCATCCATTCGACCAAACTGACGTGAACCGGCGGCTTGGCAGGGATACCAAGTCCCAACTCCTTCGGCGTCCTCCAGGTAAAACTCTGGATAACAATGGTCTGGAATCCAGACCATGCGTGCGGGAATGCGAAGGTTTCGGCACAGCGCCACAAACAGACTTGTCATGTCTTCGCAATCGCCTTCGCCACGCCGCAAAGCATCTGATGCGCGGCGAATCGGTCCTTCGACGTATTGAACTTGTTCGCGGACGTAGTCGTAAATTCGTTCGACTCGTTTCCAATCATTTTCGGCGGACTTATTTTCGGCATCCAAGTCGCGTGCCGCTTTTTTAATCCGACTGTTGCTGGTGTCGATATCGGGACTGTTGCCCATGTAGACACGTAGTTCACTCGGCAGTCGCTGGGGAATGACCAGTCCATCAACCGATCGTGCCGGCAGAATCCGTGTTCGTTCGACGTCCAGTTCAAAAGAAACCTCGACGCTGGATCCGGCGTTCACTCGGTTCATCTGCAGCGCGACCTGTTTTGCACCATCTTGCAACGATCGAATTTCCCAACCGGTGACCAACGGGTCGATATTTTTCTGAACCGGTGTGATCTTTTGTTCGGGCCAATCCATTGGGACAACAAAGGTGGCCAGGGCGTTGGATAGCGTCGTTGGCGTTTCTAAAATCATCCCGAACTTCCAACGATCGGTCCGCGGTGATTCGTAACGCAGGACGCTATCGGCGTTTAGCTGGCGTGCTTCCTCGACGACCGACATTGCGGTTTCGCTGTCGGTGTCTGTTGCCGCGACGGTGTCCTGAGCACTAACGCGGCTCGCCGATAGCATGACGGTCGTAACCGACGCCGCGATCATCTGTCGGCGGGAGACCTGTGTCAACGAATTGTTGTTGGTTGGCTTAAGCGTCATGATCTTATCTTCTGATATGCAAGAATAAAAGAAACGGCCGGAGCCGAGTTCGTCCTGGTGTCAGGGCAAACGCAACTCCGACCGTCGCTCGCTATTTCAATGAAGTCGTCATCATTTCTATAGAGCTTTGGTGCCCGGCGACAAAGGCTCTTCCCAGAGGATTTTGTTTCCATCGGTATCAAATTTTCGGGATTGAAAATTATCGGACGGGCCGGGATTTCCATTATAGGTCGGTGCTCCGTTGTATGACGGTGCAGCGGGGTAAGAAGTTCCCGATGGATAATTGGGAGCTGCTTGCATGGGGCCAACACCAACAACGGTTTCGCCATTGATTTGCTGGCCAGGCACCAAGGTATTCCCGGAGGGTTGGTTCATGTAGGGATCAATGTTTCCCATTCCGTAATTGCCTTGATCGTACGACTGTGGCCCGTACGACTGTGGACCGTAGGATTGCGGACCGTAGGAAACGTCGCCGCCGGCGTATGAATCACCGCAGGTGCCGCACATTCCGCTGGCGTAGGATTCTTGGCCATGTTGGATTCCTGCGTAATCATTGCAACCGCAACTGGGTGCTGCTGAGTATGCTGGTGCAGGAGCGTAGGCTGGGGCAGGAGCGTAGGCCGGTGCGGGGGCATAAGCCGGTGCTTGGCAAGTTGGTGCCGCGACCGGTGCTTGCATCATGTTGCCGAAGCGTGGTGCCGGTAAACAGGATCCGAGTTTGGTACATAAACCACAGCGGGCACCACGGCCGAACATGAAGTTTTTCATCCCCGAACAACCAGTGCTTAGGCAGACGAGTGTCACCACCGTCACAACCGTGCAAAAACGAGTATTCATTATTGTTTCCTTGAAATGCATAGCGAGCGTATTCCGCCATCTTGATGATGGTCTGCACAAAAGTACGACGCTATTTGCGTTGTGCAAACGCAACGTCGCTATTTTTGAGCAACAATTTGATGACAGAACGCCACACATTGGTTTTTTTGACCGGGATCCGATAGGAATCAATTGATGCAGCACCTAAATCACAAAGCCGCTCGTTCGATGCAAACTCGCAGCCAATTGTCATGTTTGATGTTGGTGATGTTCGTCGCCGCTGGTTTGTTCATTGCTCCCAACGCCGAGGCTGATTTCTTTCAGTTGGAACCAGCGAATGAATTTTCCTCAGTTCAGGCAGACAGTGGCGCAGCAGAAACTGCAGAAGACAGGCTTTGGCTGATCAATACTCGCAGGATCACATCCAATGCCGCTTGCGCGGACCTGGTTTCGCCCACACTCTCGATTTCTCGACTCAATGCGTGCGGCCAAGCGTCGCCGTCTTCGATCGATGAATACCTGGCGACTATTTCTCAGTCGCCAGCAGTAGTTCTGTATGCACACGGCAATCGATTGGAATCGGGCGAAGCGATTGGTCGTGGGTTGACCGTTTACCGACGCACACGGCAACTTCGCGACAGAACGCCAATCGATTGGGTGATTTGGAGCTGGCCTTCGCAAAAAGAAGGCCTTCTGGCGAAAGATGCTCGAATCAAAGCAAGCCGCGCCGATACACAAGGTCTCTACATGGCTTGGATCCTTCGGCGTCACGCTGAGATTGCAGTTCCCACTGCGATGATTGGTTACAGTTTTGGCGGACGTGTTGTCACGGGCGCTTTGCACGCAGCCGCGGGCGGAAAGTTGGCGGGGCGATCGCTTCAGGGTGCAGGCGTCACCGGGATGCAGATCAATGCAGGCCTGGTTGCACCGGCTATTGAAGACGATTGGATGCAACGATGCGGCTATCACAGCGAAGCAACCAAAAACCTGAATCGATTGGTTTTGTTATACAACCGCAGAGACGTCATACTGAAACGGTACTGGTTAATCAATCGTGTTCGCGGCGAATCGGCTCTCGGTTACAGTGGCCCAAAATCATTCGCTGCTCGAATCGATGGAACACCGTTGCCGGTCATCTCCAAAGACTGCGCTCCGACCGTAGGGGTTCACCACAGCGAAATGGATTACTATTCGGATTCTTGCCGAGCCGGTGAGAAAATGTCTGCGTTGATCGATGAACTCTTCCCCAACTGATTCCAAGCCCGATCGACATGGCTTCGCTAGCCATCTGTGTTACTTCCAATCCGGTGATCACACCGCCGGTTGGATGCCGCGTGACCAAGTCCGTCTGTCGATCGACGATGTTGGTTTCCGGCAAGGTGTTACCGCTGTCGAAAGACTAAGGACTTACGACGGCGATGTGTTTTGCATTGACCTGCATTTGAGTCGCTGGAATCAAACACTCGCAGACCTGCAAATCAACTTGGATGCATCCAACCTTGTTGCGGACTTGCTTGATACGCTGGTCGTGAAGAATCGATTGCTGATTCAAAGCCAAGGCGACGTCGGCATCACTTTGTTCGCAACGCCGGGCGAAAAGAATGCCGCCAATCCAACGCTCTGTTTGCATCTGAATCCAATCGATCATGCGATGGTTGATCGTAAGCAGCATCAAGGTCAGGCCGTGGTCGTGACCGATATCCAGCAACCACCAAATCAGTGCTGGCCGCGAACCGCCAAAGTTCGATCGCGGATTCATTATTACCTGGCCGACCATCTTGCACGCCAACAGGATTCATCGGCGATCGGGTTGCTGATCGATGGTGATGGCTCGGTGACTGAAACCAGCGTTGCCAATATCGCAATCGTGGAATCGGGCTGTATCGTTTCACCTGAACCGACGCAGATTCTTGCGGGCATCACGCAAAGCGTTGCGATGGAGATTGCCGCCGAGGCATCGATTGGTTGGACGCAAGCCCGGATTACGCCGGATCGTTTGCGTGCTGCGGATGAAGTTTTGTTGATGGGAACTGACACGGGAATCTGGTTCGCCAATCAAGTTGATGGGAACACGATCAATCGAGGGAAACGTGGACCAGTGTGCGAAGATCTGCAAAGACTTTTCCTAAAAGCCACGCGTGCTAACCCAAGTATCGATCTCGAATGATTCTTGCGATGGCGGGGTCTTCGGTTCCATCGACGATCACGCGTCCGTCTCGGAACAAAGTGATTCGCTCGGCTTCCGGTTCATCTAACTGCATGCGCACAAAAAACGCAGTACGTTGAATTGGCCCGATCTTCGCCCAGCGATCGGCTATCAATTCCAGGTCGATCGAGTGATTGTTCTCGCCAGAGGTTGCCGTGATCTGAACCGCGTCTCGCCCGCACAGGACCGTGGTTCCATCATCGACGCTAGACATTTCACCGCTGAGGAATTCGTATTCACGCTGTCCACAGGCGGGGCAGTTTTTGGACAAGGATTCAGGAATGTCGATTTCGCGAATTCGATTGTCCCACAAATCAATCGACAGCACCTTCGATCGAACGTGGTTGCGATTGCCGCTGATCCACTTGATCGCCTCAGTCGCTTGCAAGCTGGCAATCAAATGAGTTGCAGGTCCAACGACGCCGGCGGTGTCACAAGTCGCGACGCTGCCCGCCGGCGGTGGGCTTGGAACCAGACATCGAAAACACGGTTTTCCTTTGCCGTCGAATAAACGAACTTGGCCCGATGCACCGATACAGCCGCCATGCACCCACGCGGTTTCGTGTTTTAGCGACCAGTCATTTAGCAGGAAACGAATCGAGAAATTGTCGGTCGCGTCGATCACCAAATCGCTGCCCGCTAAAAGCGATTCGATATTGGAAGCCGTGACGTCAGCGACCATCGGCTCGACATGAATTTCAGAATTGATTTCAGCAATCCGTTCCGCGGCGGCAGCGGACTTTGATCGTCCTGCCTTCGCATCATTCTCATCAAACAAAGCCTGCCGCTGCAAGTTGCTCCATTCGACGACGTCGCGATCGATGATTCGCAAACGGCCCACACCCGATCGTGCCAGAATCTCTGCCGCGACTGTCCCCAAGGCTCCGCAGCCGAGCAGCGAAACCGTTGCTTCGGAAATTAATTTCTGGCCATCGGCACCTATCGGGTCAAAGCGAATCTGGCGAGCATAGCGGTTGTCGGAAGAGTCTTTCATGCGTCCAAGGATAACGCTGATCGATGCCATTGAACACGCGAGGAGCCAATCAGGTCGTGAATCAGAAACCCAACATTCAACACATCCATCATCGCGCCGACCTGCTGCGAAAGCTGCGGGGATTTTTTGACGAACGAGGATTCCATGAAGTCCAACCGCCCTGTCTGATGCGGCAATGCATCGCCGACACTCATATCGAACCGATCACCATCGCGGGGCAAGCGGTGACCGGGCGAACTGCTAAAGCTTCCGCGGAAGACACTTTTTTCCTGCAAACGTCCCCCGAGTTAGCAATGAAGCGGATGCTGGCCGCAGGTGCCGGATCGATCTACGCGATTGTGCCTGTTTTTCGTCGCGGCGAAATCGGCGATCAGCACAACGTAGAATTCACGATGCTGGAATGGTACGAAGTTGGCGCGGACGCGAATGCGGCAATCCGCCTGCTGGGGGAACTTGCCAAGCAAATCTTCGCCGTCGATCGCTGCGATGTGCAATCCTATCGCGATCTCTTTGCACAGCAACTTTCGATCGATCCAATCGATGCACCACTCGAAGATCTGGTTCAGTTGGTAGGCATGATTGATCAATCGCTAGCACGATCACTTGCACCGGATCGTGATGGGATGCTTGACGTGTTGATGTCACAGAAATTGCAACCCAACATGGGGCAAGAGGCTCCGCTGATCATTCACGACTACCCGATCACGCAAGCCGCGCTGGCCAAAGCGTCGCAAGATGATCCGCAATGTGCTTTGCGATTTGAACTGTTCTATCGCGGCGTTGAACTGGCCAACGGCTACGACGAACTTCGCGACGCCGACGTGCTGTGGGAACGGAGCGATGCTATCCAGTCGCAACGTGCTGCACTGGGACGACCATCGCTGCCCATGCCAACCGATTTGATCGAAGCGATGCGGCAGGGGCTTCCCCAGTGCGCCGGTGTCGCGATGGGAGTCGATCGGTTACTGATGATTCGTTCAGACGAAATGCAATCAATCTCGCAAACCATGCCGATGACTGTTGGTCAAGTTTAAAATACAGATTCGCGAAACAATTTTTCAAATCCATCCTGGCCCATCGGAAAAGACTATAATGCGGAGACCCTTTTGCTCAGATGGAGATTTGTATGTCGATCATTCAGTCAGGTCAGAGTACCGATTCGCGTCAAGAATCAAGCACCCGCGGTTTATCCGTCAACGCGGCGTTCTTAAAAGACATCAAGGACGACAACCGTGAACTGAAACACTTGATGGATCAGTTGACGCCGATGACGAGTCACCCCGAAATTGCGGTCAATCATTGGGGCGAGATTGTTGGTTTGCTATCAGACCTTAGCGATCAACTCGCGTTTCATTTCACGCTCGAAGAGGCCTATGGTTACTTTGACCACGCCATCGAAACCGAACCTCAGTTAAGCATGACGGCGGGTTTGTTGCGAGGCGAACACACCGAACTGTTCGAGCTTGCACGTAGCCTTGCCGAAGAAGTCGCAGAGGTTCCGTCGGATGAGACCGAACCGATCGCAAAGTTCCTAAGAAAGCTGAAGAAGTTTCGCAACCAGTTTGAGCGTCACGAAGAAGCCGAACTGGAATTGATCCTAGACGCGTTAAGCGATGACATCGGCGTCGGTGACTGACGATCGTTTGCAGGCACGCGAATCGGCAGACGTTTTTGCAGGTCGTACCGAGTAGAGCGAGTTACGGCATTTTCCGCAGCAGCCCTGCCGTAACTCGCTCCACTCGCTACGGCCTACTTCAGGGTGGGCGGTCAAAACGTCGGGGTTTTGATCGAGAGGTTTTGATCCCAATACGGGACTATTCGCAAACCTCCTGATCGCGGGAAAGATCGATTTAGGAATTGTCCTGAAACAAGTTCCGTATTTGGCGAAATCTTTCGTAGCTGGGCCCGCCAGGGTTCAGTCGGGTACAGCTAATGATGGACTGAACCCTGGCGGGCCC
>NZ_LWSK01000076.1 GCF_001642955.1 Rubripirellula obstinata
CATCGCCCCGCGCGTTCGGGCCAGCACAACGCGCGGGGCGATGCCCACGCGGTTAAACGATTTAGAAACTCTTCACGGCGTCGGGTAGAGCTCCTGATGGACTGAACCCTGGCGGGCCCAGCTACGAGAAAACCGGGAAGTTATTTCGGGACAGTTCCTGAGAAAGTTCACTGAAAAAGGTTGGCCTGCAGTTCTTCGCGGATGACTTGCCAGCCGTTGCGTTGGAACAGAACCGAATTATGGAATGCCCAGACATGGCGTTGACGGGCGACTCGGGGATCGTGCGATTTTTCTTGAACGAGTATCTCGCCTTTGACCCAAACGATCGACCGTTTGATGTGGATGTGGTCGGGAATCGACACCTCTGCGCGATCAGCCGACGCCATCACGGCCAATTCACAGGTCAGTTTTGCTGACAGCGACCGAGTGTGCCGCACGATGGGCACCGCCGTGGTTACCGGGCAGACAGAGACCAATGCACCAAAGTTTTGATGACGAGTCTTTTGCAGCGCCGATCGCGTGATCCAGTCGCCAAAACTATGAGCGACGATAGAAACTCGCTCGCCATTTCTCTCGCTATTACTCTCGCCACTACTCTTGCAATTGCTACTGTCAAGCAGTTTCGCGAGCGAGTCGGTGACGATGTCCAGGTCGCTAAAGATCCTCGGGTAATCCCAACGCACCACGGTATCGAAATCGCGTTTGAGGTATTGTTGCATTGGATACAACATCCAGGCGGGCGACATAAAACCGGGAATGAGGATGAGCTTGTTCGAGGAACGCTTACCAGTCGCGGATTGCATTCTCTGGCTCCCGCTGGACTGCATCACCGTTGTTTTTCTTGTTCTCCCGCGCCCGCTCGACGCGAATGTCGACCTCTTCTTCGTCGCCCGCCTTTTCTTCCAAGACGGTGTGTTCATCTTTCTGCCACGGTTCTAGTCGCAAATCAATCAACATCGGAAAATGATCTGAGCCGATGTTGGGCAAACGATGAATTTCACTGACTGTGAAGTGTGGCGAATGGAAAATGTGATCGAGCGGGTATCGGAGGAACCAGTGGTCGGCGTGGAAGGTGTTGAAGAATCCTCGGCCGCGACGCGGGTCCAGCATTCCGCTCGTTCGCAAGAACAGACGCGTCGTTGCCGACCAAGCAACGTCGTTCAAGTCGCCGCCGATGATCGTCGGGCCGGTCACGTCGGCGAGTTCCTGTCCCCAAATGGTCAACTCGGCGTCGCGAGCCGTCGCGTTATTGCCTCGCCATGGTTCGGGCGGGCGAGGGTGAACGGCCACGAACCGAATCGTTTCGCAGTCGTCCAACTGGACCATGGCGTCAATCGACGGAATGTCATCCTGAACCAAAAATCGAATGTCGTGATCCACGATCGGCAATCGCGACAACATCATCATTCCGTACCAGTTGTCTTGTGGATAAAGAACGCGATACGGATAACGATCAAAAAGTGGATTGGCAGCTTGGACCCATCGCTGATCTGCTTCCAAAACGACCAGGATGTCCGGATTGGCGTCAGTGACCGTGTTTCTCCATCGAGCAAATTGGTCATTTTCTTCTTCAACGTTGGAAACCACCACACGGATGGTCCGGGGATCGGCGCGATGGTGATGTTGATCGACCGCAGCGGTCGACTTGGCCTGGCGAGGAAAAACCGGCGTGTAGGGAACGATCCGGAACCCATGCCAAAGTGTCAACGCAGTCGCAGGAATGATGAACCACCATTTTCCAACAAGGCTGGGAGGGCCTGCGAAATAGCACCAAAGGGCGAACCCGCCGGTCAGAAACCAACCAATCATGATGATCTGGACCCGCGGGAAATCCCAGCCGCGAATGAACCAGTGCGGATGTGAACTGAGGTTCAACAGCGATCCTAGCACCAATGCTAACAGCGGCAGGAGTAACAGGACTTCGATGGTGGGTTTCATCCGTAACTCAATGCATTTTGACAATAGGATTCAAAGGAAGGCGTGCGATGTCGGGCGTCTGTCGCTGAACTGAGCAAAATTTGCCGCAGATCAAAAACGACGTCTTCAAAGACGACGTCTTCAAAGACGACGCCTTCGAGTGGCCAACGATTGCAAACACCGCGCCGGAACAGCGTTTGCGTTACTTCGCAACCCATGCGACCCGCGTTCGCCGCACTTGGGAACTGTCCCGAAATCATTCTTCGGTTGTCCCGTAGCTGGGCCCGCCAGGGTTCAGTTGATCATTCGCTGCACCCGACTGAACCCTGGCGGGCCCAGCTACGAAGGATTTCGCCAAATGCGGAATTTGTTTTGTGGCAGTTCCAATTTAAAGAACGAGCGGGCCACTATAAAAAGTCGCACGTTCCTAACGAAAGAAAACTCGAGCTTAGGGAGAGGATGATGGATGAACACGACAAACGGTTCGACGGTTTTGGCGGCAAGGTCCAGGTCCGAAGCCTTTTGGGAGACGCATGATGTCGCCTGCCAATTCACCTCCTGCCAATTCACCTCCTGCCAATTCGCCTCCGTCCAGGCTCGATCGCTACGAGATCCGTTCCTCTCGAAATCTAGTTTCCGCAAACCAGCAATCAGACGGGCGGGCAACGTCACCGTGGATTATTTGCATCGCCATCATCTTGTTGCTTGGGCTTTTGTATGTTGCCAGCAGTCTTTGGATACCGCTTGCGATCGCGTTGATTGCCTATTTAACGCTGCGGCCCGTCGTTGCCAAACTCTGTCACCTTGGGCTTGGCCAAACACCGGCCGCGGCGGTCATCATCATCGGCCTCTTTTCGATCATCGCCGTCATCGCAACCGTGCTTTACAGTCCGTTACAGACATGGCTCGCTGAGGCACCCGAAAGCGTTCTTCGTTTGCGTCAGAAAGTGACCCAGGTTGCCGAGCCGCTGACGACGGTCGATCGGGCCGGCGACCAATTGGATCGAGCCACCGCGCCGGTTAGTGGCCTGCCTGCCCGAAACATGACTGTGGCCGTCGAAAAACCAAGTCTGATCAATCCGTCTTACTTGATTAATCAAACCGGTCATCTGCTGGCATTTATCGGAGCGATTGGCGTACTGACATTCTTCATGCTATGCGGCGGCGACGACGTTTTGAATCGAGTCCTGACGGTGATGCCTGACGAGAAAAAACGCAGCGAAGTGTTGGCAGCCATCGGCGATATTCAAGACAACGTCGGTCGATATCTTGGTCAAATTACGATGATCAACATTGGGTTGGGCGTTGCGATCACGATTGTGATGTGGTTGGTCGGAATGCCGACACCTTATCTTTGGGGCGTGATGGCAACTCTATTGAACTTCGTTCCGTACATTGGTCCGATCGGCGGCACGTTGATCGTTTTTGTTGCAGCGGGCAGCGTGTTCGATTCGTTTTGGCGTGCGTTGATGATTGCGGCAGCGTTTTGGCTAACCACCGCGGTCGAAGGTCAGTTTGTGACGCCAACCATTCTTGGCAAGACATTGAAAGTCGGATCATTGGTCGTGTTAGTTGCTGTCGCCTTTTGGGGATTCATGTGGGGACTGCCTGGCATTCTGTTATCGGTGCCTTTGTTAATCGTGATGCGGGAAGTGTGTTCTTGTTTCGACGCAACGTACCCGCTTGCCGTTGTGCTCGGTGAAGACCCGTGTCGCCCCGGGCAAGAGTGCGAGCCGGTGAAAGAAGACGAACCAATTGCGAAAGCGGTTTAGCTGGAGAGGTTTGAGATATTTTGGCACGCCCATTGCTTTCCATTGTCATTGGACATCGAGCGAACGACTTGTTCGCCATCTTCACCCCTCACACCAGAACAGGACACGATCATGTTACGAACCATTCATTCTTCATTGCGAGGCACGCTGCCTTCATTGCGAGGAACGCTGCGGGCGATCGCTTGCACAGCCATCGTTGCCGTCGCCAGTGGATTCGGTCACGCCGGCGCAGACGACAGCATGCAAACCGGCGACGGATTGCTGATGATCAAAGCCGCCATGCCCGAGCAAGCTCGCGTTGGCGAATCATTCACCTATAACGTCGAAGTCATCAACGCTTCGGACAACGTTGTTCTCCACAACGTCAAATTGAAACAAAGCAAGGCGAAGGGGTTCATCATCGAATCGGTTTCGATGCAGGGCAAGTCAGGGAATTGTGAAGATTGCGGCGAAGACCAAAATCAATCTTCACAGCAAGAAAGCAAAAGCAAAAATAATTCGACCAGCGAAAAGCAATCGGGTAGCGACCAGTCGCAATCGAAAGGCAAGTCCAAAGACTCGATGATCATCAAGCAGCTTGGCCCTGGCGAAAGCCGCACCTTTGTCGTCCATGCCTCGGCCGACGAAGAGGGCGAACTGAGAAGCTGTTTGCAGATTGCCAGTTACACACCCGCGATGTGCTTGACCAGCCAAATCGTCAAACCACAACTCGAGCTGACCAAGACCGCGCCTAAGAAGGCCAACCTATGCAACGTCATCGAGCTGTTTTACAAGGTCAAAAACGGTGGCAGCGGTGACGTTGGTAATTTCACCGTGACCGACTCGCTGGGTGAAGGCCTAGCGACGATCGAAGGCAGCAGTGAGTTGTCATTCCCCGTCGATGGCTTAGCCGCTGGCGAATCACGCGAATTCGTTGCCCGGGTTTACGCACAGAAGCCTGGTGATTTCAGCAGTCGTGCGATGGCCAAAGCTGAGAACAGCGAATTGAATAGCCGCAGCAAGAAAACGACCACCAAAGTGATCGCCGCCGATTTGATCGCCAAGGTCAATGGGCCATCGCGAATTTACGGTGACGACATGGCACAATTCACAGCCACCATCACCAATACGGGTAACGTCGCCGCAGATTTGGTGAACGTGAGTGTGAATTGGCCCAGCAATTCCAACCTTGTCGACATGGGCAACTATCGATTGATGAAATCGACCTCGTCCGATCAATCGCAATCGGAATCATCGAACTCGCAAGGCGAACCAACGATGGCAAAGAAGCAAGATTCGTCGAAACAGGATAGCAGCGGCAGCAACAGCCAGCAGGTCCAAATGCAAAGCGATTCATTCGTGATTGAGCGTTTGGAAGCTGGCCAATCGGCCCAGTTCACCTACGCGATCCGCACCGACAACTTGGACAAGTTGCCGACCAAGATCGAAGCTCGCTACGTTTGCACCGTCGATGCTGCTGAGGATCAAACGAAGTCAACTGCAAGGGCGACAGCGATGGCCATGGCGACTGCAAAGGTCGTTCGCTTACCAGCGTTGCAATTGGCTGTGATCGACGACGAAGATCCGGTTAGAAACGGATCGAAAGTCCAGTACACGATCAACGTTTGGAACGAAGGCGACGCGCCGGACCAAAACGTCCAGTTGGTCGCTCAATTGCCCAACAACTTGAAGTTCGATTCGGCCGATGGACCGACCGAAGTCAATAACGACGGCAGCAGGATCACCTTCGAGCCGATCAAGTCGATGCAACCTGGCGATCGTGCCGAGTACACCGTGACGGCCAAGCCAACGGGAACCGGCAACGCTCGCTTTGAAGCAGCCTTGACCAGCAAGATGCTGCAGAGCGAAGTCATCGGCGAAGAACCTACTCGTTTGTTTGAAACTTCCAATAGGTAAGTCCAAACTTCTGACTTCACGCAACCTCGCCGGTAACCCCGGCGAGGTTTTTTGTTTGAAACGACGTGTGAGAATTTACTACAGAGCCACAGAGGGACACAGAGAGTTTTCTAGGAAGTGGAAACTCTGTGCTCCTCTGTGACTCTGTGGTTCCATCAGAAAAGTGTTTAACGCGAACATGAACCCCGCCTATCTCGTTCACCTGTTGACCGCGTCCGGTGTCATCCCGGCGGCGCTGGCGGTCCGCGAGCTGGTTCAGCCCGATTGCGATCCGCGAATCGTGTTTGCGTACCTACTGCTTGCAACCTTGATTGACGCCGTCGATGGACCGCTCGCTCGGCGGTTTGATGTCAAGCAGAACGCGGGCAGCATTGACGGGCGTGTGATCGACGACTTGCTCGACTACCTGACATTCGCCTTCATTCCGTTGATGCTGATCTGGCGAATGGATTGGATGGCCGCTGGATGTGGGTTCACGGTGACGTTTGCCATGGTCGCCAGCCTGCTTGGGTTTGCACATCGACATGCCAAAGACGAATCACGCGGCGTGTTTCGCGGCTTTCCGTCCTATTGGAATCTGTACGCGATCTATGCTGGCGTATTCAGCACCCAAATCAGTCCCTGGTTAACGGCAACCACACTATGGGTGTTGACGGTGCTGACCGTTTCCCCGGTCTGGGTTCTGTATCCCAACTTGGCTCCAAGGCGATGGAAAATGCCTGTCTTTGTGGGTGGATTGATTTGGACAGCATGCTTGGCAGCGATTTTGCTCTGGGATTACCCACGCACGCCCATGTGGTTCGTTTGCGTATCGCTCGCCTATCCAGCGTTCTACGTCTTTGCGTCGATCAAGCACGCGCAATCAACGGATCCGAACGCAGCGGACGCAGCGACAAGTCCCTTCACAGCAAAAGAGTCATCGCCACGTCATGATTGAAAAATGGATCGCCGCGTCAGCCGCACAGTTCGGAATGATCCTGTTGACGGCGTTTGTCGTTTACGCGGGCATTCTGATTCATACCCGCATCGCTGGCCTGCGAAGTTTCTCGAAGATTCGAAGATGTCGTCGTCTGACTTTGCGATGACGATCGCAACGGGATCGCTTTTCGGTGGCTTGTCGGTGGCTTGTCGTGCGGCCCCGGACGCGCGGGGCGATGCCCACGCGGTTAAACGACTTAGCGACGGTGAACCTGTGGCACGAAGGTTGCATCGACAGTCATTGAGAAGACACCAAGACATACGACATCCAACGATCCTAGCCCATGAGCTTTCTGAAGCAATGATTCGCAGAGTTCGCGAAAAGCCGCCGCATCACACTGGCTGCCGTCTGATAATCCAATGCAGCTTCAAGGCATCGATCCCACGGTCGCCGAATCATGCATGGAATTGGTAATCGGTTCGCATGATGGGTAATACAGTGCATCATCCAGTGCTGCTGATCGAAATCGGCATTGTCGTTGCCGGCGAGATTGACGCGGTTGACCAGCAGGCGTTGAAAAACGCGATTGACGCCGCCCGATCGACGCTGCAAAGCACCTTTGCAACCGCTGGATTGACGTTTCAGTTTGTCCAGACGCAGCGGCGAGAATTGGTTTCGGACGCGCGAGTTGAACCAAGCGTATTGTTGCGACAGGCTCAGGAAGAACGCGATGTCAAAGGCTGGGATTTTGCTTACGTTGTGACAGCAGCCGAATTGGTTGGCAGGTATTCATCGTCGTCATGCTTCGCCGCATTGAGTCGCCCGCTCGATGCCGCCGTGTTTTCAACTTCGCTCATCGATCCGCAGGCCAGCGACCAGACCAGCGCTGCCTCGCAGCGGATCGAACGACTGACGATGCGTTTGACGCGGTTGATGTTGCACGCAATCGGCCACCTTTCGGGCTTGCCACAAGTCGACGGCGGTGACCGCGTGATGGCACGGCCAACCGAGGTCGGGCATCTTGATTCGCCTGCCGTGTTTAGTCAGGCGGAACAGTCGAAGATTCAGCGTGCTTTAGTCGAAACGGCGGATCAGCGTTTGGAAGAACAAAACGGGGACGTTGGCAACCGACTGACATTTATAATTCGAGCGTCGTGGATCAATCGGCTGGAGATCATCGAAGCCGTCTACGCCGCTCGTCCGTGGCAGTTCCCGCGCCGATTGTCTGGGCTGACGATTGGTTCGGTGTCAACGTTATTAATTTTGCTGATGACGGCTGAAGCATGGGATCTAGCACTTTCGCAAAGCAAGCTGTCCGTCAGTCTACTGGGCGTGTTTGTGGCGATTGCAACAACCGGATTTGTTGCTGTCAGGCAGCAACTATTGATTCGGCGTCGCCGCAATCGAAGCGAACAGAATGTGGTGACAGCATTGTCAGCGGTTCTGATCGTTGCGTTCGGGATGGCGACCACTTGGGTGTGTCTGGCCGTGGCCGGCATGTGGGTCGCAACCATGCTTTTTTCCTCCAACCTGATCGCAAGTTGGGCGACGTCGGGCGACCTAAATGCCGACAATGTAGGGCTGGCTAGCCGATGGCTGATGAGTTGCTTTTGCAGTTCACTCGGGATCTTGATCGGTGCCTTGGGTGCAAGTTTTGAATCGCAAAACTATTTCCAGCACGTCATCTTTGTGGATGAAGAACTGTAGCGATGTTCAAGCTCCGCAAACCGTAAGCGGATTGATTCCTAAATCAATCAAGTCGAATCCCGTCGCCGTGCCACAGGACTTGCATGTCGGCCATCGACCAAGCCTCCAGACCGACCGATGGATCGCCAATCATCAGGCCGAGTCCGTCGGGCGTTTTGCCCAAAGCAACGACACTGTGCCCCATTCCCGGTATCCAGCCCCACTGCGTCGCGTAGCGGGTATCATCGGTTCCAAATGGTAATTCAACGGCCAACAAGACGGGCCAGTCGTCGGCCGAAATCAGTTCGTCAAGCGTTTCATTGATGACGGCCACCGGTCGATTGTTTCGATTGGCAACGATCTTGATTCCTCGGTACAACCCCAACGTCGGCGTGCCGCTTGAATCGGTTAAACAAAGCGGGATCATCTCGGATTCGCTGACGTCGATTCCTTCGGCTCGCAGAAGCGTTGCCGCAGCGGCGGGGCTGCATGTCGCCCAAGAGGTTTGCATCGCGACACCGCTTTGCCAATCGTCACCACCTTTTGGCGGCGGGCGAATGGCGATCGATAAAAACGGCCAGAAAATTGCGGCAAGCGAGCCGATCGCCAACAAAATCGTCAACATCGATCGTCGCCAAGCCGGTGTTTTGGGCAACCGCCAAGCCCAACCAGCAGCCATCGCCGCAAAGATGGCCGCGAAGTTCGTGTACACGATTGCGGCGGAGTCCGTCACGAACCTAGCCCAAAACAATTGACCTGATCCGTAGAACAAGAAATAGACCATCGCCAATGTCGCGATCGCCAAACCAAGAATCGTTCGCTGGCCTTTCGACGAATAGGCAACGAAACTTGTGAACAAACCGGCCGATGCGGACAACCCCATCATGACAACCGTGGCAACGAATAGATCGATTGGCATCATTGAGGTTTGTTATTCCGTCACGCGTTGGCTGTCATAAGTGCTGATTGTAAACGATGAAAGGACCTGCGTAGATTGGCTAGCGGATCTGAAACCCAGACCGCTTGGCTCGATCGACCAAGTCGGCGTGACGTTCCGCCGCTTCGGGAATCACGATCTCGGTACCCAACGGCAGGTCAGCCGCCCGGTAGACCCGACCCGAAACGTCTTCCACCAACAACGGAACCTGATCCGACGATGATTCATATTCGTCGGTCAGCACGCCGGTGCGAGTGCTATCCACGTTGGTCCGAGCGGCATCGTCGTTGGTTCGCATTCCCGCGTCACGCGAAAACGCTTGATGACGAAATTGAATATGAACTTGAGACATCGGATTTTTCCTAAGCGTTGAGGGTGGCGGCGGTGTTCGTGACATCCGACGACTTGCGTGAGAGCGATTGAGTCGTCAAAACCACCTTCACACATTCGTCCTGTTTGTCCTGGAACGTTCGGTACATCTCCGGTGCATCGGCCAGATCCATGCGATGCGTGATCAAGTACGTCGGATCAATTTCGCCATCTTGAATGTGCGACAGCAACTTCGGCAAATAGCGATGGACGTGGGTTTGGCCCATGCGAAACTGCAAGCCTTTACCGAACGCGGCCCCGATCGGCACCTTGTCCAAGAACCCACCGTACACACCGGGCATAGAAACCGTGCCTCCCTTGCGACAGCTACGAATGACTTGTCGCAGCACATGGCCTCGATCCGTTTCCAGCATCAATTTGTTGGCCACCAAGTCGTACCAATGATCGAGCGACGTTCCATGCGCCTCGCTGCCGACGGCATCAATGCAAGCGTCCGGTCCGCGGCCTCCGGTGAGATGCTTGAGCGTTTCAAAGACGTCAACGTTTTCATAATTCAGCGTCTTCACCCGATCGTGGGTGCTGGCGAGTCGCAAACGTTCGGGGAAGCGATCAATCGCGATCACTTGTCCCGCACCGAGCTTGACGGCACTCCAGATCGCAAACTGCCCGACGGGACCACAGCCCCAAACGGCAACCGTGTCGCCTTCTTGGATGTCGCAATTGTCAGCCGCCATGTAACCGGTCGGGAAAATGTCCGACAGAAACAACGCCTGCTCGTCACTCATTCCTTCGGGCACTTTCAATGGCCCCACATCGGCAAACGGAACGCGAACGTATTCGGCTTGGCCGCCCGCGTAGCCGCCATACAGATGCGAATAGCCAAACAGTCCGGAACCCGCGTAGCCGTACATCTTCTCAAGCTTTGCCGCGTCCGGGTTGGTGTTGTCACAAAGCGACGTCAAATCTTTTTGACAGAAAAAACAATTGCCGCACGCGATCGTGAACGGAATCACCACACGGTCGCCGACGCGAGTGTGTTCCACGGCGGAACCCACCTCGACGACTTCGCCCATGAACTCGTGACCCAAAACGTCACCCGGCTGCATCGCTGGAATCCGCCCCGCGTACAAGTGCAAATCACTTCCGCAAATCGCGGTCGATGTCACTCGGATGATGCAGTCTTTCGGATTGACGATGCTCGGGTCGGGAACGTTTTCGACTCGAACGTCTTCTTTACCTTGCCATGTGATCGCTTTCATCGTTGGGCTCCATTGATTGCGGCGGTTGCGGTTTCTCCGGTTTCCATCAATTGTTTGAATCGACGCAGGTCTTCGTCGACTTCCTGCTGTAATCCTTGCCCCAGCAAGTTGGCCAGCTTGGCAACCGGCCAACCGCCCGGTGGGTCGTACTTGATCGTGACTCGCAAGACGGTGCCTTCGCCGGACGATGGTTGTTCAAAACGAACCGAACCCGCATTGTCGACGTCCGCACCGGGAAGCGATTGCCAAGCGAGAAGCTGACCGGGTTGATCGGAAATAATTTCGGCGTCCCATTGCAAGGACTGACCCAACGGCCCTTTCGCAACCCAACGTGATCGCTGATCGTCCAGCGGCGTGACCGATTCCAAGTGACTCATCACGTTGGGTAGGTTCTGCAGATTCCTCCACAAACCGTACAGGTCGCGTGGATCGCGGTTGATATGGACCGCGGAAACGACCTTGCGTCCACGACCGTGATCGACCCCTGGTGTTTGCTCGGCAGTCGTATCAATGCCCATGCGTTTGTAGAGTTCACACTGACCGCTGACGCCGCGGTAAATCAGCGAAGCGCCGGCCAGCAAACTGACCAGCCGCAGTTTCGCGTTGGGCATCAAGCCATACGCCAGCAAGCCACCGCCGGCAAGAATCGAACCGAGTTGTTCGTTGTGACCGACGTTGCGACAGCCCGTGCTGGAGTTGCATGAGCTTGCATCTCGCAGTTCGTCGTAACGCGGCGCAGAGGTTGAGTAGGTTTCCATGAGCGAATCCTTTTGTTGAAGTTGTTCCATCCATCTTGTTGGACGTCGGTTAACAGCAGATCCTGCTTGCAAACGTCGCGCCATTGACGCTCTGACATGGATGAGCCGACCAACTTCTTAACAACGCTTCGATAAGACGGCGTTGCCGGGGGGACATCGATTTGATTGCTGCTGGCCTGTCGATTAACGACACGCTGGCGCGCACTCGGCAGGGAACTGCCGGTCCTCCAGGCTTATCGTGCAGCCATTCATGCGACGTCTCGGAGGGGCAATCAAGCCAAAGTCTGATCGCTTTCGCCCCAGCCGGGGCTTCGTTTTTTGCTGCGTTTGATTCCGTGGGTCAAGACCCACGGCACCGTGCTGTCGCCCCATCCGGGGCTAACGAAAGTCCCATTGGGATATCGCCCAGCGCCGCGAAGGGATTCTAAATTGTTTAACCGCGTGGGCATCGCCCCGCGCGTTCGGGACCGCAAGACGCGTTGGGCGATGCCCGTGCGGTTTAACAAGAATGCGGAAGTTGTTTCAGGACAATTCTTTATCGGAATCGATTCCGTTCTACATGCATGCTGTTGCCATTACGTCGGTAGGCCGTCAAGGAAAAGGCATTCCGAAGGGCACGCGAATTGCTTGCTAACCGCGGTGCAAACCGCTTCAAACTTCACAACTCTTACGACGTGTTCCCATGGATCTAAAAATACAAAACCGAGTCGCAATCATCACTGGTGCCTCCACCGGGATCGGACTAGAAACCGCCAAGGTCTTGGCTGATGAGGGAGCACGCTTGCTGCTGACCGACCAGCCCGAAACGGATTGGTCGAACGTTGAAGAACAACTCAGTGACTATCAATCGATTGAAGCCGACTTGACCAGCCAATCTGATTGCCAGCGAGTGATCGAAAAGGCGACCGATGACCTTGGTGGTTGTGACATCCTCGTTCACACGGCGGGAATAACGGGTCAAAAAGGTCATCCACTGGAAGTGACCGACCAAGCTTGGCAAGAAGCCTGGGAGATCGACTTTTTCACGGCCGTCCGAATGTGCCGAGTCGCGGTGCCGGCGATGCGGAAAGGGAACTGGGGACGATGCGTTTTTATCACCAGCGAAAACGCGGTGCAGCCGTACGTCGAAGAAGCGGTTTACAACTGCGCAAAAGCCTCGTTGGAATGCTTCGTCAAGAGCCTGTCCAAAGCCGAAGGCGAGCACAACGTGCTGATCAATTCCGTAGCTCCCGCGTTCATCAAGACGCCGATGACCGACGGGATGATGCAGCAGCGTGCCGACAAGAATAATGTTGACGTTGATGAAGCGGTGGAGACGTTTTTGGAGGAAGAACGTCCCGGGATTACCGCGAACCGACGCGGCAGACCCGAGGAAGTTGCATCGGTCATCGCCCTGTTGTGCAGTGAGCGGGCCAGTTTTGTTAACGGCAGCAACTATCGTGTCGACAGCGGTAGTGTGATGACAGCGAATTACTAGTGGCCCATGTCAGCTCAATCTTCGGTTAGGAGGTAGCGGAAGTCGCGTAGACTTTCGGCGTCCCCCCTCGTAGCCGAAACTCTTGGCGAGTTCCGCTACCCGAAAATTGAGGTGACGCGGAATACTAATGGCCCAAGCAATCGTCTTGCTGCGCAATCGTCTTGCTGCACTGCCGTCTTGCTGCACTGCTTCAGCGGTTCCTCCCGTTATGCCGCCATGCTGTGGCAGGTTTCAACGCACTCGCGACATGCTTTGGCACAAGCTTGGCAATGGTCATGCTCGTGAGCTTCACATTGCTCGGCGCACCATTGGCAAACATCCGCACAAAGCTTGCAGATCGCTTCCGCGAACCGACTGTCCCGTGCCATCGCTTGCGAACAGAGCAGGCAGATGTCAATGCACTCACGACAACAGTGTGGGCAATCGTTGTTACTATCCATGTCAATCATTGCGCTGAGACATCGCTCACACGCGATCGCGCATTCTTGGCAAGCATCAATGCAATTTTGGTGGCTACTCATCTGTTGGGGTCTCCTTTAAAAGTGGATTCGTTCCTCGAAGCAGTGTTTTCAACTGGTCGTTTAACTTTGCAATCACTGTGCCAAGCGCTGGACTAATTGCTGGGCCACCCACGGGGCCATTTCGGGGTTCATTTCGGGGGCCTTTTCGGGGGCGATCAAACGGCACAAAAGGTGCTTCATCGATCGCATGTTGCCTGGTCGACCGCAGCCGCGATTCGTGGGAAGTCTGGTTCGCCGATGATTCATCCAAAGGAAGTCAACCGTTGTCCATCATTACCGCCTGGTGCTTGTTCGCAATTTCTGCCGTCGTGATCGCCGCGGTTGGCAGTCGGATGACGGCGGTGGCCGACCGGTTGGCCGATCGCACCGGATGGGGTGAAGCGATCGTGGGAGCCACGTTGCTGGGAGCGGCGACGAGTCTGCCGGGCATCACCGCGTCGGTCACTGCCGCGGTGGATGGCAAACCTCAAATGGCATTGTCCAACGCGATCGGCGGCATTGCCGCACAAACGATGTTCCTGGCCATCGCCGACTTGACTTATCGCAAAGCGAATTTGGAACACGCGGCAGCTAGTTTGGCCAACATGCTGCAAGCAGTGTTGTTGGTGTTCATCTTGTCGCTGTTATTGATCACGATGGCGACCCCTGCGATCGCCTTTTTCGGTATCCATCCGGTATCGCCATTGATGTTCGTGATTTACTTTGCCGGATTGGTGATGGTCAAGCGAGCCAAGGAATATCCCATGTGGCAGCCACGTTCGACAGATCGCACGCGAACCGACCAACCGGACGAAAAACAAACGCCGGCGTCGCAAGATTGGGGATTGTGGCTTCGCTTTGCAGGGTTCGCGTTGATCGTCGTAGTGTGCGGCATCGTCGTCACGCGTTCTGTTTCCGCAATGGTCGATCATCACGATTGGCTCGGCGAGTCGGCTGCCGGTGCGTTCATGACCGCCGTCGCGACGTCGCTGCCCGAATTGGTGACGTCGATTGCCGCCGTTCGTCGCGGAGCGTTAACGCTGGCAGTTGGCGGGATCGTCGGCGGAAACTGTTTTGACACGCTGTTCGCCGCGGTGTCCGACATTGCCTACCGCGACGGATCGATCTATCACGCCGCCGCAACCGCAACAAGTTCATCCGGTCCAAGCGAGATGACGTTGATCGCCGCAACGATCGCGATGACCTCGCTTCTGTTGGGCGGTTTGTTGTACCGCGAGAAAAGCGGAGTGGCGGGGATCGGTTTTGAATCCGTCGGCATTATCGTCATCTATTTGGGACTGCTTGGCGTGATGACGTTTGTCTAAGGATCGATACGGCGACGATCGATAACCGCTCGTTGCAAACTGGACAGCGTTCCTTTGAATGCGTGTAATCGTGATTCGTCCAACGTTCGAGCGCATTCGAAACTGTTTTAAACCGACCTCGCAGGTTGCCGAAGACCTGCCCGTAGATGATCCCGCCAGGGTTCAGTCGAGCCAAATCCAATCGTGGACTGAACCCTGGCGGGATCAGCTACGTTTCCAAACAGTTTCTTGGCCGTTTTGGCGTTAGCCTGGGACGCTAAGAGTTTGTGGTTGTGGAGTTATTGTTTGCGCAGGTTTCATTCTCATCGCGATGGTGACTGCTTCCGCCGGGCTTGCAGGCTGTCGATTTGATCGTTTAACAGTCAGCCGAAGGCGTACTACCCACCCTTCGAGTACGCCTTCGGCTGACTGTTAAACGAAACGCAATGACTATTTGAATAAATCGACGAGCCGTAAGCCCGGACGGAAATTGATCGAGACGTCTAATGCGTTTCTGTTCCATCAACGTCGCCTCATTGGCATGTCTCTTGCAGAAGCTCTGCCACAACTCGCAGGCAAAGTTTTCTGATGCGGAAAAGTTCACCGCTCACTTTGTCTGCCGATCCCTGTATCTCTGAGGTGCAATACGATGACGTCAAAATTCTGGAAAGCCTTCTGTGCCATGTTCGCGGCCGTCGCGCTGCTGCAAGCTCCCACGTTGATGAACACTGCGATGGGCGATTACTACTTGGAAGAAGAAGAGTGGTATGACCCGTCGGACTGGTTCAACGGCAGCGACTATGAATGGGAGTACGAAGACGACGACAGCTACTACGAAGCTTCGTACTACGACGATGGCTACGCTGACGACGACTGGTTCTATGACTCGTACGGCGACGACTACGACTGGTACGACGACGGATACTACGACGACGACTATGACTACGACTACTACGAAGATGATTACGACTACGCCGAAGCGTACGACTACGATCTGATCTAAACCGATGTGATCGAAAGACGTTCACACCGATTTAGATAATCATCTAATCTGACCCCTAAATTTAAGCGAGAATTTAACCATGTTGAAACAAATTACCGTGACCGCAGCGTTGGCTTTTGCCATGTTGTTTGCCTATTGCCCGACAACAGCTTCGGCGCAGCAGAGCGACAGCAAGTCGAAACAAAGCCAGTCGCAAAACGATAGCAGAAAAAAGAATTCCAAGAACCAAAATCGGAACCAAGACCAGCAGTCTGATTCCAACGAAAGGGCCAATGGATCCAAGCAGTCCAGCGAATCGCTAACCGGCGAAGGCCAAGTCCGCGCCAGCAAGAAGGTGAAGATTCCTGGCACGACGATCGAGAACTTGGTCGTGTTGATCGACATGAAGAAACCCAACAGCGATCGCACCGTAACCCGCGTTGTCGATCTCGGTCCTGTGAAAAACCTCAAGTCGCTGAAGGTACGCCAGGGCGACCAAATTAAAACGACCGGACGTGTCGTGCAGGTCAAGGACAAGCAAGTGATGATGGCTGACGAAGTCACGTCGCATAATCAGACGAAGAAGATCAAGCGTCAAAAGCCGAAGAGCAAGTCGGAACGTGACAACAAACGCGATAACTAATTCGCTGAGTTGACAGAAGCGACTTTCGCTTGTCGAAGCCGCCTGCCGGTGGTGTTGCTGCAATCCAGCACACCACCGGTTTTTTTGTCAGTTCATTCAGCTCAATGGGCATTTACCAGCCGAAATTACCCAGTCCATAAATTCCGCGGTGGTAGCCACCCAGGTTGTAGCCGTAACCACGATAGGGCAACCGATACATACTTCGATACGGCGACCCGATGCCGATGCCAACCGGAACTGGCGCTCGATATCGCAGCGCCGGGGCACGGTACGGAGTCCGGTAATACGGCGTGCGATGATACGCTGGACGCAAAGAATACACGGGCACAACCGCGGCATAATCGCAGTGATGGCGGTGATGCCCCCAACCAGCGGACGCTTCTAATTGATCAGCGATCAAACAGCAACCAATCGCAAGCAAGGTGGTCGTGAAAATTCGTTTCAACATTCGATACTCCTTTGAAGTGGAACTGCAATGACCACCACAGAACGCCTGTGGCGATCACAGATCCAGATCAACACATGCAAACACCGCGCCTCGTTCACGCTTCTTTTCGCTTGCCGCTTGATCCGGCGAGTATGTTTCGGAAGCCAGCATCGATCACGGTTGCTGGCGTTTCTTTTTTCGCTGACTGTATCTAATCTGTTCCCGATGCAAGCCGTTTTGAATTCCGCAATTTTTAGGATCAGTCGATTTGTGGATTCAATGCTTAGCTGAACAGCGGCACTTCACGCAAGAAAACTTCCGGCGGAATCGGCGAACGCGATCAACAGCAACGTCGTCACTGGAAGTGCGTCCCGTGAGACCGGCCGACCCAACGCACCTCGATCATCACAGAGATCATCACAAAGATCATCACAAAGGCAGTCGCGATGAAAATGTACGGTTACAAGAAATGTGGAACTTGCCGGAAGGCGATGAAGTGGCTCGATGAAAAATGCGTTGCTTACGATTTCATCGATATCACCGAGCAACCACCCAAACAAGTCGAACTGAAACAAGCGTTGGCGGCCGGTTATCAGACCAAGGACCTGTTCAACAAATCGGGCGGCCAATACCGGGAACTCAACATGAAGGACAAGTTACCCGGTATGCCTACGGCGGATGCGCTGAAGTTGCTGGCCGGGAATGGCTATCTTGTCAAACGCCCAATCTGCCTGGGCGATGACAAAGTCACCGTAGGCTTCCGCGAAGAAGTCTTTGACGAAACATGGGGTTGAAAAACATGGGCAGTAAAGCGAATCGCGACCTATGATTCTGGCGTTTCTTTCGTCGTGGTTTGATTGACGTCGATCCCGCGGGCTTTCATGCGGCGACCCCATTTTTCACGTGCCACCTTTCGCATATTGACGTTGATGTCAGCCTCGTCAACGATCTCGATTCCGATCAGGGTTTCGACAACGTCTTCCAGGGTCACAACGCCCTCAAGTCCGCCGTGCTCATCGACGACAATCAAAATGTGTTCGCGATTGTCCAGCAGTTTCTCCAGCACCTCGCTTACGCGAGTTTTGTCGAGGATCGCGTTGAGTTTTCGCTTCGTGAAGTCCTTCAATTGTGTTTCACCGTTGTTGCGAATGTCGTCCATCAACAACTCGTTCTTCAAAACGAAGCCGGTGATGTTGTCGCGATTTTCAGAGTAGATCGGGATTCTTGAGAAGTGGATCTTTTCGTGCTTTTGCAACACTTCGTGGGCAGTCATGTTTTCCTGCAGTGCAAACACGACCGTGCTGGGCGTCATGATGTCTTCCACGCACAGGTCAGGAAATCGAAACAGGTTTTGCAGAATCTGTGATTCCTTTTCGTCCAGGTGCCCGCCTGCGGCACCGATGCCCGCAAGCGCCGCGAACTCGTCACGATTAAACCCGTGGTGACTGTGACCACCGGCCAACCATTTCGTGATCAACTCCGACACAAAGATGAACGGATACAAAATGAAATTCAGGAACTTGATAAAGCTCGCCGATACTGGCGCGAGTGTTCGCCAGTAGAGTGCTCCGATGGTCTTGGGGATAATCTCCGAAACAAACAGGATCAACAGCGTCAGAATGATCATCGCGATTCCAACAGCACCGTCACCCCAGTACTTCGCCGCGTAAGCCCCCGCACCGCCCGAACCGATCGTGTGCGCGATCGTGTTCAGTGTCAAAATCGCGGCCAGTGATCGATCGACGTTGGACTTCACGCTCTTCACTTTCGCAGCGCTGGACTTTCCCGCTTTTTCTAGGTTGGCGACATACGATGGCGAAATACTTAACAAGACCGCTTCGGCTACCGAACACAACGAAGAAAACAGCAACGCAATCAACGCGTACATCACGCAGAGGAACAAATCCTTTGGGTCGTAGCTGCCACCACCGCTGCCCAAGTCTTCACTGGAAAGCTGCCCATCACCATCCCGGTCAAGATCTCGAAACGCTTCGGGCATCTCACTAAATTCGGCACCATCGATTTGTCCGTCGCCATTGGTGTCGAAAGCCTGCACCGCGGCACTGACGACAGGCGACGCCGCGGGGGCTCCACCACCAGCCGCCAATGCTGAGTCACCAGCGAATGCAACAAACAGGAAGGAAAGGCAAAGAATTATGGGAGTGCGGGTCATGTTTCGTAACTGATTATTAAATGAGTCAGTGGTTTCAAATTCAAGACGCATAATGTTCGATCAGATCAGGAGAATTTGCGATCGCGGATGAAAAGCGACTAGCGGCCGTTAAATGTACACGGTGGACAGGCTTGCAAGATGTTAATCAATTCGCCGCCCTTGGCGAACGCCTGCAATTGACCTCAATGCAGCCTGAGTGATGGTATACGTCGCGAACGGTACGAAATTCGCTGATAATTCGGAATAGAAAACGGAGGAAGAAACCGATCCAGCCAGCATGCGCGTCGGATGCGAGCCACGAATGGCTGTCGCAGAACCACGGATGTTGGATACCCTGTCAGCCAAAAATACGGCAGCCAAAAATACGGCAGCCAAGATTAAAACCGTTTCCCCGATCGAGTTTTTGACCGCCGCAAAAATACGTGGTTCTGCGAAGGCCATCCGTGGTTCATTCATTGCCAAACGGCCTCGCACCTACAACCACCGAATAAAACCACCGAATAACAAACGAAGTGTCGAACAAACTGTCCTCTTTTTAAATGAAACGATAAGCCATGATCACAGCCTACGCCGCCAGTTCACCCGAATCTAAATTTGAAAAAATCGAATACGACCCGGGTGATTTGCATCCCGACGAAGTCGAGATCGCGGTCGAGTATTGCGGGATTTGCCACAGCGATCTGAGCATGAAGAAAAACGATTGGCAGCTAACGGAGTATCCGTTTGTCGGTGGTCATGAAATTGCTGGAAAAGTCGTTGCAACGGGCGTTGATGTCGAGCATTTGAATTTAGGGCAGCGTGTCGGTGTGGGCTGGACCGCCCGTTCGTGCATGCACTGCAACCAATGTCTGTCGGGTTATCACAACCGCTGCGCCGAGGCTCAAGGCACGATCGTCGGACGGCATGGCGGGTTTGCGGATCGCGTTCGCGCGCAATCCGAATGGGTGATTCCGGTTCCCGAAAATGTCGAACTGGTCGATTGCGGACCACTTTTCTGTGGCGGGCTAACCGTGTTCGCTCCCTTGATCGAAAATAACATTCGGCCAACCGATCGCATTGCCGTTGTCGGAATCGGTGGACTTGGGCACATGGCGTTGCAGTTCGCCAAGTCGTGGGGATGTCACGTCACCGCGTTCTCGACATCGCCTGACAAAGAAGACGAAGCAAAGTCGATGGGAGCTCACGAATTTCTGAACTCGCGAGACGAACAAGCTCTTGCGTCGGCAGCCAATCAGTTCGACATGGTGATCGTCACGGTGAACGCGGACCTTCCTTGGGACGCTTATGTCGCGACGCTAAAACCCGGTGGTAAACTGCATCTTGTTGGGGCCGCTGAATCGATCAAGGCAACCGTCTTTCCCTTGATCATGGGCGAAAAATCGATCGGCGCATCACCGACCGGCGGGATCGTGCCGGCGCGACAAATGATGGACTTCTGTTCGCGTCACGCCATCAAACCGATGATCGAAAAGTATCCAATGTCCGACATCGACGAAGCGATGGAGCGACTTGAATCGGGCAAAGCTCGCTATCGGGTTGTACTGGAAGCCTAGCAGGGGTTCTTTCGCGATCCTTTCGTGATCTTTGAAAGTAGGCCGTAGCGAGCCATAGCGAGTTACGGCGTTGCGCAAATTGCCGTAACTCGCTATGGCTCGCTACGGCCTACATGTTGGTGGTCAGAGATATGTGCCGTTGCCACCAAGATCGAAATCTGTGAACACTAAATTCCGACGGGTTGCTTCCACAGGACCGCTTGGAACGCGTTTTGAATTCGGCTGATGAGACTTGGTTTCTGCACTCGCGAGGCGATTAGCCATTGATGCAAACTTGGCACCAAGACCAGTGCCAACAACGAAGCACCCAGCACGCCGCCGCTCATTGCGACGGCTAGCGGTGGCCAGAATTCGCCACCGCTGACAATCAGTGGTGCAAAACCGGCGATCGTTGTGATTGTGGTTGAGATCACGTGTCGCGAAGCGTGCATGACTTCGTCAACCGCGGCTTCGATGTTGCCCTTGCACGCATCGGCATTGGTTCGGATGCCGGCCAGCACGACAATCGAATCGTTGATCGCTACGCCCAGTAAACCCATCGTGCTAATGATCGCAATGAAACCGAACGGGTATCCCCCAATTGCTAACGACAACATTGCCAATCCCATCGATAAGAACCCAACCAAACCGATGATCGCCGCCATCCGGAACGAACCAAACGACAACACCAACGTCGCCACCATCATCACCAATAACAACCCAACGGTGGACAACAAATTACCCACCGAATCGTCTCGCTTAGCTGCTTCGCCACCGAACGCGAGGCTATAACCTGAACCTAAATCCAACGGCTTTGTTTCCAATGATTCTTCGATGAAAGATTGCACGACGCTGGGCAGCACACCCGATTTGATGTAGACAGAAATCTCGTTCATTCGTTTACGATCCAAACGCGGAATGGCCGCCGATTCAGGCAGTAAGTCAATCGACGAAATTGCAGAAACCGGCGTCATTCGTGGCAGACCCCTTGCGTCGGTGCCATCCAATATCAAGTCAAGCGTTTCGATTCGCGTCAAACTGCTTCGCTCTGCATCGCCGACGCGAACGACGACCGGCAATTCCTCGTTGTCCTGCAAAACCTTTCCGCCGCGAGCTCCTTCCAGCGTCGTTGCCAACTGCATCGCCACTTCCGCAGGAGTGATGCCTGCCGAAGCCGCCATCGATTCGTCCACGTTGAATGACAACTGCGGCAAGACTTCGCTTAAATCGCTGCGGACGGCGACCACGTCGGGATGGTTGGTTAATCGTTGCCGAACTTCATCACCCAGGGTCCGTAACTGTCGCAAATCAGGCCCGAAGATGCGGACTTCCACGGGCGCTTCAAACGGTGGCCCCTGTTCCAGTTGGCGAACCAGAATGCGTGGCTTGACGAATGCGTCGTCAAGTTCGGTCTGTAGCTGACGAATGATGGGTTTCGGATTGACTCCTTCGTCCATCGTCACGATTGCCTGAGCAAAATTGGGTTGGCCGCGTCGATCGCCGTTGACGTTGTAATAGAACGCGGGTGCCGAAGCACCAAAGAACCAATCGACGCGAGCTGCACCGGCTTCACGAATCACATCGCCGATTGCATCAGCGGTCTGTCGCGTTTCACCGATCGCAGCGGTGATTGGCAAATCGACTTGGACATGAAATTGATTTCGATCGGTCGGCGGGAAAAACTGTTCTTTCAGCGATCCTGCAAGGACAAATCCCAGGATTGGGAACGAGATTCCAGTCACCACGCCCAGGCTGGGATGCGTCAAGCAGGTTCGCACAAACCGTTTGAACCATGCCGACAACCAAGGGATCGATAGTCCATCTCGGAAAAAACGAATCAAAAAGCTAGGCCGTTTCTGAACTTCGTTTTCATCCTGTTCAAACCGACCGCTGACCAACATCGACGCCATCGTCGGGATCACGGTCAACGCCAAAATGAAAGATGCAAAGATGGCCATGATCACACTGATGGCGATCGCACCGACGAACTCGCCACCACCACCGGGCATCAACGCGATCGGTGCAAAAGCAAATGCAGTCGTCAACGTTGATCCGAATAGAGGCACCGCCAAATGCTTGACACTGCCCACCATTGCATCGGATGCCGAAGCACCGTCACGCAGTCGCCCTTTGACTTCATCGACCACCACAATCGCGTTATCAATCAACAAACCGAACGCAATGATCAAACCGGTCACCGACATTTGGTGAATGGGAATACCGATCAAACGCATTCCAAATAGAACCATCAAACTGGCCAGTGGCAACGTCAACGTCACGATCACAGCACTGCGCCAACCCATCATCACGAAGATCACGATCGCAACGCCCGTGGCCCCAAACAGCAAATTGTTTTTCAGCGTTTCCAGACGTTCCTCGACATAGTCGCCTTGCACCAGCAAGCGATCCAAGACGATTCCTTCGGGCAACGTTTTCGCGTATTCGTCCAGAACCGGCATCGCTTTGGCGGTCCAAGCGTCGATTCGTTGGTCGTTGCGGACCAGCACGCCCAGCACGACTGCTTCCTTACCATCCAAGTTTGCTGATCGCGGCATTGGATTCGGAACGCCCAACGACACGTCGCCGATTTCCGACAATCGCACATCTTTACCATTAAGCGAGGCGACCGGAATGTTTGCGATGCCCTCAACCGCGTCCAGTTGGTTCTGGACTTCGATCAGCATCGACATCGGTTGATCGCGAAGCTGCCCAGCAGTTTCCTTGGCGTCGTAGTTTTCAACTCGCTGCGCGATCATCGCGGCGGAAAGCCCCATCGACGCGGCGCGAACCGGATCGATGCGTACCTCGATTTCTTCCCCCGGATCGCCAAAGCGATCAACAACCTCGGTGCCAGCGATATTCTGCAATTTGTCTTGCAAGTCGGTGGCCAACCGACGCAAAACTCTGTAATCCGGTTTGCGGGGATCGTCCCAAGCGACACCGACGATCAGCGCGTAGGCACGTGTGACGAGATCATCGAACAGCGGACGACTGGCTTCCGGCGGAAGCAAAGAAATCGAATCTTCGACCTTCCCCCGTGCTCTGGCCCAGACCACGCCGGGCTCGTAAATGTCATCACGAAGTTCAATATTGATCGTGCTAACGCCAACTCGACTAGTCGAACGCAACTCTTTGATTTCTTCGATGTCGCGCAGCGAATCTTCGATCTTTTCAGTCACCAACGATTCCACTCGTTCGGCCGTCGCGCCGGGCAGACGCGTGACGACGAGGGCGACGCGAGGCGTTAGCACGGGATCTTCCATCCGAGGCAGGATTGCCAGGCTGCTGATTCCCGCGACGACGATCAACGCCAACACCATCGTCAACAATCGCTTGTCGCGAAAAAAACCGGCCGCAAACTGCTGGATCAGGCTTGGCTTATCGGCTGGGCCCCTCATCGAACGATTCCAGTCACATGCACACCGGGCGCAACACGATGCACGCCGTCAGTGATGATCCAATCGTCCGCACTCAGGCTAACCGTCACCAACGACATCGGCCCGGCGGTTTTAATGATTTTGGCATCCAGCAAAGACACTGTCGCATCAAAACCCTTCGTTGCACCGGATGACGCATTCGTTTCATCTGGGCGAGCCGCGTAGATTGCCCACAACCCGCGCACACCTCGAACGAGCGAACCCGACGGAATCCAAAAATTGGCTTCAGTATCTTTTTTGACCGTCGAAGCCAACGCCTGACGATCTCGCAAGCGATCCGCCGACAACCAAAGCGTTGCAGGTTGCCCGATCAACGAAATTTCGTCGGTATCAAACTCGACCACCATTTCGCGTGTCCGAGTGATCGGATCAACGCGAGGTTGCATCCGCACGACGGTCCCGCTTTGTCGCCGATCACCATTCTTACCCACAGAAATCTGCACTTCGTCGCCAATGTTCAGCGTCGATGCCGTTGACGCCGGTACGCCAAAATTTGCTTCCAGCGGCGGTTGTTCTGCGATCGATACAACGGCTTGGTTTGGACCGACAACGCTGCCTTCGTCAATCAAACGCTCGGTAATCACGCAGTCAAACGGAGCCACGATGCGACTGTCGCTTAATTGCACGTCGATCAATCGCCGCGAGGCCGCCGACATATCCAACCGAGCCTTGGCGGCTTGGATTTGCTCACTGCGAGTACCTTCGATCAGTTCTTGCAATTGCGACTCGGCCTCGTTCGTCGCCGCGGTCAAACGATCGGTCGCCTGTTGTTCGTCCTGCAGTTCTTCGATGCTGGCGGCGCGTGCCTTGACGAGTCGTTGACGCCGGTTCAGTCGGTTTCGAGACGCGATCAATTGAGCTTCTAATTGTTCGACGCGAGCTTCCGCTGCGGCGATCGTTTGCTTCCTTGGCCCCGCGATCGCTTCGTCAAATTGAGCCTTCGCAACGCGTTGTTCGCTATCGGCTAGGTCGGCTTGTGCGATCAGGTCCGACGTGTCCAACACCGCGATCGTATCGCCGGCTTTCAATGCGTCGCCAGCGTCAACCATCACATTTTCGACGGGGCCGCTACGGCGAAAAGACAGTGAACTTTCGCGTCGCGGAACGACCAGACCGCGATATCGTGTCGCGACATCCGGCGCAGCAATCGATCCGACTTGTTGGACGCCAACGCGAACACGATTGACCGCCGTCGATGCAGTTGAAGTGGCTGGTTTGCCTTTGCTTGACGTACTGACCAAGATAAAAACCAGCATCGCGATTCCGATCGGCACAAGCATCAAACAGATCACCAACCACCAACGTAATTCGCCACGCGGCGACTTTTTTAATTGATCGGAAAGCTTGATTGCGTCGCTCGGATCGACCGAACCGGTTTGCTGACCGGTTTGCTGGCCGGTTTGCTTACCGGGCTCTGATGTTTCGCGTGGTTTTTTCTGCTTTTTGTCCAAAGCTTCCATGGTGCTCATGTTCCGGCCTCGCTGCGAATCGCTGTTCTTGATTTGGGGGGTGGCGTATCCGCATCGGTGTTTCCGGATAGCTGGTTTGCATGATCTTTCAAAACTGGCCCCACTCGGCGTAGGTACGCTTGGTAATCCAGTGGATCAAACATCGGTTGCCAACCGAAAGAATCCAGTAGCGCATTGCAGTTATGATGAATCGTTGATCGGACATCGCGGATGCCGATCTCTTCGAGCGACGGACTGCTGCGATCAATGATGAGACCACCAAACGATAACGACCAAAGACCAAAGCAAACCCGTTCGATCATCTGCTCGGCGGTCAGGCCGGCCGGAAGCGGCAGGTCACGATCGGCGATGGCTTGGTCGATACAACTGCCCGCCAATTTCATGCACGCCATCTCGTTTTCGCGAAACAGGTTTTGTCGTGATTTTGATGTCCGTTGCCAAATCGATTCGTTGCGGATCGCTTGTTCAATCGCAAAGGCGAGCGGCATTTCGTCGGCGTAAACCATCGACGCAAAGCAGATCGACGCAATCTTCTCGCGGGACGTCGTCGCTACATCGACCGCTTTATGAAAAAGACTCAACCGACGCGCGACCGCCCGCTGGGCCATCGCCACCAAGATCTCTTCGCGGTTCTTGAAATGGTTGTACAACGTCCCTCGGGTGCATCCGACCAGCTTGGCAATCCGTTCCAACTTCACGCCATCGAGTCCATCTTCGGCAAGCAATTGATAGCCCGCGGACAGGATATCCCTGGTGCGATGCTGAATTTCAATTTGCTTGGCCGAGATTTCTGTCATAGGGAAACGGTAGTTGGAAGCTTAGATTTGACAAGTCGTCAAAATAGCTGGTTTTGTTGCGTTAGTGCTATCGATGCAGGAAAATGCCATGAAATTTGTTGCAATTCCAGGTTCATGCAACTGATCGGCAATTGGATGTGCCATTGGATTGGTGGGTTTTCTGGCGCGTTGTCAGGAAATGTCCATGTAGACTTAACGCTTAACGCCGTGAAGAGTTTTGGACTGTTTAACCGCGTTGGGCATCGCCCCGCGCGTCCATGCGGGGCGAAACGCGCGGGGCGACGCCTGGACCGCTAAATCTTTGGGATTGCATCAGTTCTCGTTTGCGCAGGTTTCATTCTCACCGCGACGTTGAGTGCTTCCGCCGGGCTTGCCCCGGACGGAGCGGCAACTGGAAGCTACTACTAAC
>NZ_LWSK01000077.1 GCF_001642955.1 Rubripirellula obstinata
GGAACCAGAAAGTAGGCCGTAGCGAGCCATAGCGAGTTACGGCGGTGCGCAAATTGCCGTAACTCGCTATGGCTCGCTACGGCCTACATAATGGCGTATAGGAAAATGTGCTGTTGCCACAATGCTTTACAGCGCTGCAGTTTGCTGCGTCGCAATGATTTTCATCAGGCCACCACGTCAGCCCGAGGCCTGACGGCCAGCGGCTCACCATTACCGTTGGAATATCGATTTCATCGACAGGCCTAAGCGGAGCGCAGTTCCGGCATTTTTGTTTGCCGGAACTGCACTGCACCGATGATCTAAACCGCTTGCAGCGGTTCCATTTCCTTGGCCAATCGCTTTCGTGCAACGTGCAATCGGCGCTTGATCGTTCCGACCGGCGCTTCAAACTCGTTGCTCATTTCCAAAAGCGACTTGCTTTGCAAATAGAACGCCGTCAAGGTTTCTTGATCCATCGCACCCAGGCGACCCAAGTGAACTCGGATCGTCGCAGCTTGCTCTCGATCTTCCGCTTCGGTTTCCGGCGAACCGGTTGCCAAGCAGGTTGCTTCGAGCGTTTCAGGATCGCACGCCAATGCGTTTCGATTTCGCGTGATGCGGTTCAGTGCCATGCGATGCACGATTTGACGCAACCATCCGCCGAATGCTTCGGGCACTCGCAGTTGGTCGATCTTTTGCATCGCTTGGATGAACACATCTTGCGTCAATTCGTCGGCCTCGTCGGCGTTACGAACTCGGCGCATCGCCAGCATGAAGATCGTTGATCGATATCGCTCGAACAACAAACCAAATGCTTCGCGATCACCCGACTGTGCCGCGCGAACAAGTTCGCCAACGGTTCGCTCCTTGGTTAAAAGTGCTGCGTTGTCCAGGATCGTGTTTTCAGTGAAATTCATTTTGTTTTCCTCCGCTTCCTTTGCGGACGCAGCACCAGTTTTCTGGTACGACGCTTGCCAGGATTCTGGCGAATCGTTCGCTGACCGAAAAATCGGCAAGCTTGAATTCGCTAGGGGCGTGTGATGATCGTTGGGGGATGGTTCGCATCCAACAAATCTGCCGAAGTCGCTTAGCGGAATGATTACTGACAAAGCAGTGGACATTCACTGGCGGCCTGGGCCAACAAGTTGGATGATGAGTTCGCGAGGGGAAGAAACAGACGGTTGAACCAGAGCCGTTTGGATCTGGATCATTCGCCCGAAGCTGTTAGCGGTTTGGCTTTCAGCAAGCAGCGCGGTTGCGCTGATTCTCCGGCAGTTGCGAACTTGTCAGACAACTAACCAGCATCGGTTTATGCTGGTGCCGTAGGACCGGTAACGAACAGGTCGTTACCGTCAACACGGCGGTTGTCCGCGTGGGAGCATGGCTCCCCCAACTTCTGTGCAAATCTGATATTTGCATCGCCTGCAGCGAATCATTGCCAAAGAGACAATTGCCGAGAGCCTGATAGCCAACTGCGACTGCCAACGACACGACGGCTTCGATTTCGCGGACGATGGTGCTGACCACGTTGCGAGCGATGACGGCGATAGGTTGTTCAATACGCATTGGAAGACTCCGGTAACGTTGCCCGTTCAGATCCTATTCTCTTGCGAGCGGACCCGGCCGAGCACGTGGCTGCGGTGTACAGAGTGAAATCAGTACTGCGGAAAACAGTACGGAGGAAAAATCATGGTGACGAACGATTCGTTACGATGACGTCGTTAGTATACCAACGATCAGTCCGAAAACGAATTGCTTTTTTGGGCGAATCGTTTCCCGACAATCGGTGACAAAACCAAACCGACGTGAACGCCCGCGAACTTTCATCGACACTGTAGACGCATCGCCAATGTGAAGGTTCGCGCGAAAGGGAGAAAAAGATGGCAAAGCTTTCCAGTTCTCGCGGGTCTTTCAGCCAGACAGTTATGTTTCCGCGGCTATTGGTGTCCGGGATGGTCGATTTGGTGCTGCCGCCGGCTTGCCGATTTTGCGAAGGCCCGCTGGATGGCCTGCCGATCATTGACAGCGATCGAGATTCCGAACCCCCGCAGCAGGGCGAACCGTTGCAGTATTTCTGCCGCGACTGCTACCGCCGCTTATCCGTCAGCGAGCCGATGATGCGTCAGGCGTGTACTCGCTGTGGAATGCCACCGGCGGGCATATTGCCGGCAAAAACTGACTCCGACCTCAATTCCCAGGATCTCAGTTCCCAGGATTCAGGTTGCCAGAACTGTCGCGATGAAGAATTCGACTTTGATGCGGTCATCGCTTTGTGGATGTACCGCGGTCAGGTGTGTGATGCGATTGTTGCTGCGAAATTTGCTTACAACACGCCGCTGGCCAACGCATTGGGACAGCAACTTGGTCGCAGGCTTTCTGTCGAATTGAAAGATAACCTTCCATCGGAGGTCACATTTGTGCCGTCACACCTGTTTCGCCAAGTTTCCAGAGGCGGGATTGGAACTCGAGCGATGGCGGAGGCGGTCGCTTCTGAATTAAAAATCCCGCTAACACGGCGGTTGAAGGCGACTCGACCGATCGCCAAGCAGGCTTGGCTGGATGATGATGACCGAAAACAGAATGTTCACGGTGCGTTCGCAGCCAGAAAAAGCTATGCTTTCGCCCGACCACCCAACCTGGACGACCGGCATATTCTGGTGGTGGACGATGTGCTGACCACCGGCGCGACGGCTGGTGAGGTGGCACGGGTCTTGAAAGACGCCGGTGCCGGTCGTGTAACGTTTGCGGTGGTTTCCCGGGCGGTTCGGACCCGCTGATGCGGCGGGAAAGCTAGATTGACAACTCCAAGAATTGACCCAAGTTTTGAACAACGATATGCAACCCGATTCGACAGCGGACCTTCCTCCTAAAGGCCCGCCCAAGAAATCTCGATCCAATTTTCGCCGGGCGATCCTGCGCGGACTCGGCGTCGTTCTTCCGCCTTTGCTGACGATCGTGGTGCTGATCTGGGCTTGGAACACGATCGAAAGCTACGTGCTGCGGCCCATTGAATCAGGCGTTCGGCACGCGGTCGTTTGGTATGTCGAGGACATTAAAGAAGAGGTTCCCAAGACAGCGTTGCCACTGGAAAGCGGCGAAAAGAGACTCAACGGCTTTACGTTCAAAGGCGATCGCTATACGCCTGACCCGACCGGCCGGCGTTGGTTTCCCCAGTACGTCAAAAAGCTGGTCGATGAACGAGCCGAATACTTTGGTCCCTACGCACCGCCGCCCGCGACCGCTTCCGCATACTGGCATCGCTATGTGGAACTGGAATACATGCCGCGCAGCATTGTCGTGCCTGTGTTCCTGCTTATTTTTACAACGGTGCTGTATTTCCTGGGCCGAATGTTCACGTTCGGGATCGGCCACTGGCTTGTTCACACCTTCGACCAAGCCATTTTGCGGATTCCAATCGTCAACAAAGTCTACGGCGGCGTTAAACAGGTCACCGACTTTGCGTTTAGCGAGCGGGAAATTGAATTCAACCGCGTCGTCGCAATTCAGTATCCTCGCGAAGGCATTTGGTCGCTTGGATTTGTCACCGGCAACAGCATGGCGGGAATTTCCGAGGCCACCGGCGAACCGATGCTGAGCGTCCTGATGGCGACCAGCCCGATGCCGATGACCGGGTTCACCGTCACAATTCGCCGCAGCGAAGCGATCGACTTGGATATCACCATCGACGAAGCGATCCAGTTCATCGTCAGTTGCGGGGTCGTCATCCCCAAAAGCCAGCAGATCGACACGGTCGTCAACGCAAACGTCTTGGTTGAAAAGCAAAAATTGGCCGCCAAATCACCATGATCGCAGCTTTCCACGTTTATCTTTACGGTCCCGACGGTGGGCCTTTGCCGGTCAGCTTTGAAGACGCCGCCGCGCGATTACAAGAACTGCCAAAACTTGGTTTCGAGTGGGATGGATCGTTCGTGTGGGCGAAAGACCGCGGCGAGCAAAAGGTGTTTGGAATGATGTACGACGCCGCCGGTTCGATTCAATACTGTGAATTGCAGGGTCAATGCGATCTGCAAACCTGGCAGACCGTCTGCCAAACCATCATCGGTGCGAAAACGCTTTTCGGGCCCGATCAGGCCCCGTTGCTCAAGCTGATGCGATTGCCAGAATCCGAATGGCAAGATTTTCAAAGCTTTGAAAGTTTGATTTGGCAGCCTGAGCAGAATTAAAACGATCCTACAGCATCGTTTGTTTTCGCGGAAAACTTCTTTCCAAAGCGTTTTACCGCGTTTTCCATAAGGTTTCGAGCGTTTTCGGCACACCGGATCCTGTCGGCTGTATCGATTGGCACACTGATTGCATTAACCAACAATCATCGAAGTCACGACCGTTTGGCCAGAGACCGCGAAACTTTTCCCTCAACGATTTCCGGGAAACGCACTCAGGCATGACACTCTTATCAGGAAGATCGAATCATGTTGACCTATGCCACTGAATCAACCGTCGCACAAATGACAACCGACACTCAAAATGAGACACTTCCGTCGGACGTCGAAATCATGCGTCGCGTCAATGCAATCCGCAGCAATTGGACCATGAGCGAAAAATTGCAACGTCGTCGTGCCGCTGAAGAGCGTTTCGAGAATCTGATCGATGCTCTCTGCCTTGCCGAAGCCGCGTAGTACTGGAGATCTATTCACGAATCGCGAGGATTGCAAATTGCAAGATGAACATTGCAATTTGCACATTGCCCGCGAGAAGCGAAGCCCCGGAACTTTCAATTTGCAATGTTCATCTTGCAATTTGCAATTTCGGAACGAATGGTATTGGAACTATTTCCGACATCGCCAGCGCACCGCCTCACCCCTCGTCGTCGATCCCGTCACCTCCAACCGGATCGGCATCAATGTCCTCGCCAGCGATTTCGTCACGGTAACGACATGCCTCTAAGAAAGATTCCAACAACACTAGCGCTGCAACAGCGTCTAGTCGGTCTTTCTTTTTCTTGCGACTGTAGCCCGCCGACGCAATGCGTCGGTTTGCATCCGCGGTCGTGAACCGTTCGTCAAACAACCGCGTCGGTAAGCCGGTTGCTTCATGCAACCATTTGGCAAACTCACGACACTCAGCACTCTTTTGACTCTCGCCGCCGTCCAAGTGAATCGGCAGTCCGACCACAAAGCCAGCAAGCTTTTCTAGCTTTGCAAGTTGGCGGTAATAGTCGCCATCATCTTGCCAATCCTTCGCTGGATGAATTTCAAGCGGACTGGCCAAGATCCAATCAGGATCACAAACCGCGATCCCAATTCTGACCGAACCAAAATCAATCGCGGCAATGCGCCCGGAGGATGGAAAGGGATCATTCAAGATTTTGGATTGGGTAAACAGGTTGATCACTCCACCAATCATTCAATGGACTCGCATTCAATGGACTCGGTGAAAGATCGGAGGAGCGATCCACGGTAGCTTTATCGTTAAGCTATGCAACGAAGTCCCTTGTTTCCATCCCACGCTTTTTAGGAACTGTCACGAAACAAGTTCCGTATTTGGCAAAATCTTTTGTAGCTGGGCCCGCCAGGGTTCAGTCGGGTACAGATCAACGCCGTGAAGGGTTTCTAAACCGTTTAACCGCGTGGGCCGGAAGCTGGCCTGATGAAAATCGTTGCAACGCAGCAAATTGGGCAAGCTGCACCATGGCCGACAACACAAACTGCAGCGCTGCGAAACACAGTGGCAACGGCACATTTCCCTGATCGCCAGCACGTAGGCCGTAGCGAGCCATAGCGAGTTACGGCAATCTGCGCAACGCCGTAACTCGCTTTGGCTCGCTACGGCCTACTTTCAAGGGTCGTGACAAGTTGACAACGTCGCATTTTCATCAGCCCAGGCATCGCCCCGCGCGTTCGGTGCCGCACGACGCGCGGGGCGATGCCCAACGCGGTTAAACGAATTAAAAACCCTTCACGGCGTTGGCTGTCGCCGTGCGCGGCGATTCACCTTTTACAACAATGCTGCCCCAACCTTCGCGACCAGCGGGGCTAGATTTTGTGCTGCGTTTTCTAGGTTGTTGGCGCGGCGGCCGGTTAAGCCTTGGTTTCGTAAATTGGCGACGTCGCGCGATAGGCGTTGCCATGCGTCAACCAAGTCATTCGCATCTCGCGACAACAAACGCATGTCCGTTTGGTCGTACAGTCCGGCATGTAACCGCTTGGAAGCTTCGTGGAAATCGTCGGCAGCCCGAGTGATCGAACGCCGGAATCCTGCTGGTGTGAAATACTGTTCGTAACGATCAATGTCCGCCTTGAAATACTCTGCCGATCCTTCCAACGAAGCTGCGATCCCGACCAGCTCGTCGGCTCGAACCGGCGCAGGACCAGGCGATTGCACTCGTAACGTTCGCCGCATCTTGGCACAGTTCCGGTCAATCGCTTCGACTAGACGGTCGTTGATTCGGCTGATCTGTCCGGTGGTTTCTCGTATCGATAACCATGCACGATCGTATTGAACAAAATGCTCTCGCAATTCCGCTGTTCCCGAACCGACGCGAATCGCATCTTCTAGGTGTTTGACTTCGTCATACATCGATCGCGTTCCCTGTTCCATTCGCTCTCGCGTATTGCGGTCCAGCGACGTCAGAGTTCGCAGCGTTAATTGGTCCATCAATTCGGACGAATCTCGTTTTAGACTGGCGACGGTCATCGACAAATCTCTGGTGTTCGTCGGCGGTCGCATCCATAGCAGGGCGTAGGTTTCTTCGCCGCATTGGGCGATACGATCGAGTCGCCGGTTTAAATACGGGTTGCCAAGTTCGCTGATCGGAGCACTGTATTGTCCCCAGCGAGTCGCAAAGTCGCTGAACCGTGTCGTCATCTCTTCGTATGAAATCAGTTCCACGTCATCAGCCGTTCGGAGTAATTCTTGACGCAGCAGACGACCATCGTGTGCCCAGCGATGAGCGTTTCGTCTTGGCAAATTCGCCGCGTCGAAGTCATCCAGCAGCGACTGCATGTACGTTGCCGCGATGATCATCTGGTCATGCAATGCGTGTCGATCCATTTGCGGTGGCACGCCCATTTGGTTTCCCATCCTGGAAACAAAACGATCGCAAGCTCGAACGCGAGATTGCATTTCAGGCGTCAGGCTGCCAGCCGATCGCAATTGAAACGAGAGCGTCCGCCACTGCGAATCGAAAGCCGAGTAGCGGTCAATGATCGGGTCAAAACCGTTCTGACCATCGCAAGCCCGAAGCACTGCGGATGCTTGGTTGGAAATTTGATAGACAGCGGGCAAGATCGGTCGGATTTCGGAATGAGACCTCGCGTGGGGCTGCAGGTCAGTGATGAGGAATCCGATCTCTTCGTTAAAACTGGAAAGCGTTTGTGCAAAGTCCGCGAGTTGACGGTTGCCAACGTTGATCTGCCCTGGCTGTCTAGGCAGAGGAACAGCGTTAGGGGAAGGTTGCGGAACGGGACGCCGCCGTGCCTGCGAACGCTCCAACTGCTTCGCTCGCTCTTTTTGCATCTGAGCTTCGGCAACCGTGCGGAACAGATCCTCGATCAGGCTTCCTCGCTGCGCCACCGCCGCGACGGTCGGCATGCACACGGAAATGATCAACGCATAGACAACAACACTCGGTCGTAAACTCATCAGACAACTTCTTGAAAAGACGGCGACAATTAGAACCCAGTCATGCTACCCGATTGCATCGATCGCTGTTGTCAGGACAAGTTGCGTTGCTTCGACTTGTCGTTGCACTCGTTTGGTTTGGGTCAGTTGATGGTGAGCGACTTTGACCAGCGTTTTTCCCTTGACGGTTTTAGCGACAGCAATGAAAACCAACCCGTCAAATCCTTCGGGTGCGTTTGGACCGAGATGCCCGGTGATCGAAACCGCGATCGTTGCTTCGGGAGTTTGCGACAGCGCACCAGCGGCCATTTGGTGAGCGACTGGTGCGGAAACAGCCGTCAAGGCCTGCATCGTTTCGCCGTCAACGCCAAGCCATGACTGTTTGGTTGCTTCGCGATAAGTGACCGCCGAACCGCAGAACACGTCGGACACGCCAGGAACCTGTGCAAGTTCGGACGCCACCATCCCTCCGGTACAGCTTTCCGCAAAAACAATTTTTCCATTGGATTGTTTGAGGGCGTCGATTAACTCGGTTGCTTCTTGCATTGGAAGGTTTCGCTGGAAAGTTTCTGTAAATGAAGCAACGCTACCACTGTTATCCAATGTCGCCGCGATCGCCTGTGACGGCAGCGGCAATGTCGGCGGCGAAGCACTCGATCAACGTTGATTGGTTGGCGCTGCGATCGACCTCGCGAAGTGCTCGTAAGCTGCGGTCCAAGCGATTCAATGTTTGGGATCCTGTCATTCCTTCGCTAGCCTCTTGCCGCATTTTCGATCGATAGTGCTGAACGCAAATCGCAAACACATCTCGCATCGCCGAACGACGCTTGCTGGCTTCTTTGCCGGCACCATCGACGTACTTGCTGATCAAACGCGACAGTGAAATCGGGTCGGGATGATTGGCTGAAAGTTGGTTCGTGACCGCGGTCCGCAATTCGTTGCCGTCACCAGCAAGCAGACGCGCCGCCGCGGTAATGTCGCCACCGGACACATCCATCGCGGCTGCGATCGCTTGGTCATCGGCGGTCACTTCGCGTTCTTGACGCAGCAGTTTTGCCGCGTCTTCGTTAGACAACGGCCCCAGCCGTAGGATTTGGCAGCGAGATCGGATCGTTGGCAGTTGTTTCTGTTCGCTGGTCCCGATCAGGATCACGATCGCGCCCGACGGTGGTTCTTCGAGCGTTTTGAGCAAACAGTTTGCGCCTTCTTCGTTTAGAAAGTCGGCGTCTTCCAAAATGGCAACTTTGCGATCGCTTTGCATTGGGCGAAGTCGGATGTCGCGGCAGAAACCTTCTTGCATGCGAGCGTCAGGTGGACCGATCAACAATTCCAGCGGGATCAAAGACTTGTTTGCTGGTTTGGCGACGCGAATCAAATCGGGGTGTGATCCGGCGACGACTTGTTGGCAAGATTCGCAAACACCGCAGGGTTTCATGTCGGCCATGTCGCTGCGCGAACAAAGGATCGTGCGTGCGAGAAGGTTTGCGACCGTCCGCTTGCCGATTCCCGGCGATCCCACGATCAGGAAGCTGCCGCCAAGCCGTCCGCTGCGCATCGCGGATGAAAACCATCGCTCGATTTTCTGATGCCCGATCAGGGTGGACCAATCAATCATGATCGAACCTGCATTGGGCGTGTCGATCAACTCGCAAGACTAAATCCATAGCTTCAGCCTCCCGTCCAACGCACCGGGCAAGCCTTTTTTGACAAACTTTTTGACCTGCACGTCGGTGTAACGAGTGCTGAGGTGCGACGCGATGATCAGTTCATTCTTGAAACGGTCCGCACGAGCTTTGATGTCGTCCAAGTGCATGTGGCCGTGCTTGTGAATCTTTTCTTTGCGATGTTCCGGTGCCACGAATGTCATTTCACTGATCAGTACTCGCGATTCGTAAAAGACTTCGTTCTCGTCTAAACCCTTGGGGTTGGTATCGCCAGTGTAGGCGACGACGGGCACTTTGGTTTCGGTCGTGACTTCGGTTCCGGCGATTTTTAGGTCGCGGATTTCATGGCCCTGCAAGTCGGTGAATTCTGGTTTCAGTTTGTGGCGGCGTTGATGGATCACGAAACCGACTGAATCGATCGTGTGCTTGGTGGGCAATGCGGTGACGACGTATTCGCGGCTGAGGTCATGTTGGTCACCGGGTTTCAGTCCGACCAATTCGCAGGGCATTGCACCTCGGTCCAAGCGGCGGAACATTTGCAACATGTCCCACGCCATATCCACAGCGGTATCGGGCATGTAGATCACTGGCGGATCCATTTTCATCATGCGACGTCGAGACACATACGCCGGCAGTGCGGCGATGTGATCGAGGTGCGCGTGCGAGATAAACATGGTTGGCGTGCCCATGAAATCCCAAGGCTGGACGCCACAATCAAACAAGACTTTTAGTTCATTGATGCGCCAACAAGTTTGAACGGCGGCGCGACTGTATCCTTCGATGGTTAAACCATCGTGGACGTGCGAGAGAATCGGAACATTTTCAACCATGCGGCAGAGCTTAACAGAGCGAGCGAAAAGTTTGGATCGGTGACCTACTGAGGCATTCCGGCGGCACCGAACTCTTCGTCTGTCCCGTAGTTATCGACCTCGTTGACACTCAGGTCGTTGCTGTAGTTCGCTGTTCGGACGACATAGATATCGCCCGCGGTTCCTTCCTCAACAGCGGCACCGTGGTGGCGAGTCAGTTCCAGCGTTGCCAAGAACCATCCGATCACGGCTGATTTGTGCAGCCCGCCTTCGACCAAATCGAACAGCGGCACTTTTTCGTCGATCTTTAGCCGCGTGTGTATTCGTTTCATATAAACATGGATCGGCGTGTCGTCGTAGATCACTTCGGTCTGCGGCGGACCACTGGATTCTCGCATGATTCGACCGAACGCACTGACCAAATCCCATATTTCCAGGTCCACGATCGGCTGGTCACCCGGATCGACTCGGCGGCTGGGCAAATCGTCGCTCATCCGTTCGTAACGCGATTGCCATTGGCCACCCATTTCGTCCAGCACGGCTGCTGCGTCGCGAATCTCTTTGTATTGCAGCAGCCTTTCGACCAATTCGGATTGCGGGTCGTCGATCGCTTCTTCTTCGGTGTCGTCGACAATCTTGGGCAGAACGGCCTGGCTTTTCAGTTCCAACAGGGTGCTGGCAAGGTCGATGAAATCGGCAACCCCGGTCAAATCGAGCTCTTTTAACAGCTCCATTGCGTCCATGTATTGGTCCACAACTTTGGACAACGGCATCTCCCGCAGGTCCACTTCGTGCTTGCGGACCAGGTAAAGCAGCAGGTCGAGCGGACCTCGGTAGGCTGGCAGTTCGATCCGAAACGACATGAAATGGCGAACCTAGGAGGAAAAAGATGCGTCGTGACGCCAATGGGAACGTAGAAATGGCGTCAGCCCTTGTTCTGACGACACCTCAAAATTATCATGCTCCGCCCCGAAGACTTTACCAACCCCAATTTAAGCTTTTCAGCCACCGCCATGTCAAATTCCACGCAGCGACACGTCATCTCGGCTTTAGTCCAGAACGTGCCCGGTGTGCTTGCCCATATCTCGGGCATGCTGGCTTCTCGCGGTTTCAATATAGACTCGCTTGCAGTCGGCGAAACCGAAGATTCCCATCTTTCTCGGATGACCTTTGTCGTCGTCGGCGACAATGGTGTGTTGGAACAAGTCCGCAAGCAGCTCGAAAAAATCGTCACCGTCGTCAAGGTTTTGGACGTCAGCAGCCAGGATTTCGTCGAACGAGACCTGTTGTTGGTCAAAATCCAAGCTCCCGCCGGCAACGCTCGCAGCGAAGTTCGCGAATTGGTTGACATTTTCCGCGGCAGGATCGTCGATGTCGGTCCTGACGAAATCATGATCGAAATGAGCGGCCGCGAAAACAAAGTTCAAGCGTTCATTGAACGGATGCGACCGTACGGAATCACCGAATTAGTTCGCACCGGACGAATTGCGATGGTCCGTAGCGAAGATTTGTCGGATGTCACCATGTCACGTGCTTCTCGGAAGTTCGTGGCGAACTCATAGAAACTTAATTTCACTCTCAACACCCCTTTTGGCCCCCAGAAAAATTCGGCTATGGCTGCAACAATTTACTACGAAAACGACGCGGACCTTTCGCACCTCAAAGGCAAAACGGTTGCCATTTTGGGGTACGGATCGCAAGGTCACGCTCAAGCACAAAACCTTCGCGACAGTGGTTGCGATGTGATCATCGGCCAACGCGAAGGGTCCGCAAACTACGACCTGGCCGTGTCGCACGATTTCAAGCCAGTGTCAATCGCCGAGGCCACCAAGGCAGCCGACGTGGTCAACTTGTTGCTGCCCGACGAAGTCCAAGCTGACCTGTTCACCAACGAAATTCGTGACAACTTGTCGCCTGGCAACGTGTTGATGTGCAGCCACGGTTTCAACATTCACTTTGGCCAAATCACACCACCCAAGGGAATCGACGCGTTGTTGGTTGCTCCGAAAGGCCCCGGCCACTTGGTTCGCAGCGAATACGTCAAAGGCGGCGGCGTGCCTTGCTTGATCGCACTCGGCGAAGGTGCTTCCGAAGCGACCAAGCAAATCGGATTGGCTTACGCTAAGGGTGTCGGCGGAACACGTGCCGGCGTCATCGAAACCTCGTTTGAAGAAGAAACCGAAACCGATTTGTTCGGCGAACAAGCCGTTCTGTGCGGTGGCGTCAGCGAACTGGTCAAGGCCGGATACGAAACGCTGGTCGAAGCGGGTTATCAGCCTGAAATGGCGTACTTTGAGTGCATGCACGAACTGAAACTGATCGTGGATTTGCTGTACGAAGGCGGTTTGTCTTACATGCGTTACAGTATCAGTAACACAGCCGAGTATGGTGATTACGTGACCGGGCCGCGTATCATCACAGCCGAAACGAAGGCTGAAATGAAGAAGGTGCTCAACGAAATCCAAAACGGCGAATTCGCTCGCAAGTGGATTTCAGAAAACCGAGCTGGTGCACCGTTCTTTAAGACGACTCAACGTCGCGAACGAAATCACGGCGTCGAACAAATCGGCATCAGCCTCCGCCGAATGATGACCTGGATCGACGAAAAAGAAGTTTGATCCTGGGTTGCGGCAGTTTCAGTGAGCCGCTGGCCGTAAGGCCTCGGGCTTGACGCGGAATAACGCATCGTAGCCCGGCCGCTTACGCGTCGCGGCTCACTTAGGAACATAGTCGCCTTTCGCTCCGCGAAAGCAGCGGATTCGCTACTTTCGCGGAGCGAAAGGCGACACTCAAAATATCGTGACGCCCTCGGCACGGTTCTTCCGTCTTCTTCGGTACTCACTGGTTTACATTCATGAAATCTCCACTGCCGCCAGTCTCTGAAATCACCGCGTTGCAAATCGAGACGGTCGAGCGATGGCATCGCGAGCCGATCGCGAATCCGTATGACGATGGGTTCAAGCAACTTGTTTGCAAGCAGCATGAATTTAATTATCGGTTGTGGCACGAAGAGGACACCGCTCGCAGCCCGTCGGCGGGTGACACGGAAATCGCCAACGTCAAACGTGCGATTGACGGGTTCAATCAAGCTCGCAACGACATGATCGAAAAGCTTGATGATGCGATCACGGCGATGATCGACCAGCCCAACACCGATGCACCGATCAATACGGAAACGCCCGGTTCAGCGATCGATCGATTGTCGATTATGTCGCTGCGTTTGTACCACTACCGCGAACAAGCCGATCGCGACGGGATCGATGCGGAACAAAAGCAGAAAGTGCTGGACCGAATCGCATTGTGCGAACAACAGCACGCTGACCTTTCCAAATCGCTGCAAGAATTGATCGACGACGTCTTTGCGGGACGAAAACAACATCGCACGTATCGTCAAATGAAGATGTACAACGATCCAACGCTGAATCCAGCGATCTACAACGCCGGCAAGTAGTCGATGTCGCCTTTCGCTCGTTGCCAACGATTCGATTCCACTAGTAGGCCGTAGCGAGTAAAGCGAGTTACGGCAGACAGGCGCGGCGCGGATTGCCGGAACTGCGTCGAAGACTCCTTGTTCCGGCCTACCTACACTTTGCGGTTTTCTTTGTAGGCCGTAGCGAGTGAAGCGAGTTACGGCAGGCAGTCTAGGCGCGGATTGCCGGAACTGCGTCGAAGACTCCTTGTTCCGGCCTACCTGCACTTTGCGGTTTTCTTTGTAGGCCGTAGCGAGTAAAGCGAGTTACGGCAGCGAGTCTGTGCGCGGATTGCCGGAACTGCGTCGAAGACTCCTTGTTCCGGCCTACCTGCCCTTTGCGGTGTTCTTTGTAGGCCGTAGCGAGTAAAGCGAGTTACGGCAGACAGTCTGGGCGCGGATTGCCGGAACTGCGTCGAAGACTCCTTGTTCCGGCCTACCTGCACTTTGCGGTTTTCTTTGTAGGCCGTAGCGAGTGAAGCGAGTTACGGCAGGCAGGCGCGGCGCGGATTGCCGGAACTGCGTCGAAGACTCCTTGTTCCGGCCTACCTGCACTTCGCCGTGTTCTTTGTAGGCCGTAGCGAGTAAAGCGAGTTACGGCAGGCAGTCTGTGCGCGGATTGCCGGAACTGCGTCGAAGTCTCCTTGTTCCGGCCTACCTACACTTTGCGGTTTTCTTTGTAGGCCGTAGCGAGTAAAGCGAGTTACGGCAGAGAGTCTGGGCGCGGATTGCCGGAACTGCGTCGAAGACTCCTTGTTCCGGCCTACCTACACTTTGCGGTTTTCTTAGTAGGCCGTAGCGAGTAAAGCGAGTTACGGCAGCGAGTCTAGGCGCGTATTGCCGGAACTGCGTCGAAGACTCCTTGTTCCGGCCTACCTGCACTTTGCGGTGTTCTTTGTAGGCCGTAGCGAGTAAAGCGAGTTACGGCAGCGATGCAGAAACTACCCGCCGCCAACGGCGATCAGGCTTAGCTGATTCTTTAGCGATTCAACTTCACCGTACCAAGTCCCGTAATGCGTTTCGCCTGCGTCTTGCCAGCGGATGGTCATTTCAGACGAAGGGCACAGCACTCGATCGAGAGCTTCGATGGCGTCCGGTATCAAACCGCGCAGCGCGATCTCGATGTCTTCTTGGTCAGCCACCCAGACGCGAGCCGCTTCGGGCATCCCGGACCTTGGTTCACTCAAGATTGAATGGATCATCTCGGAAGTGCAAACGACACCGATGCTGGCCAGAAAACTGAGCTCTTCTTGGTCCGTTAAGTCGAGGCAATGACGAAAGAACGCCAACGGTTCGGATTCATACAAATCCTCCAACCAATCAAGCGCAATGTCGTCCTCGAACGTTCGATGTCCCCAACTACTCATGGCGCGACTTCTAGTTCCACCACCAACGATCTGATTTCGACGCGAGCTTGGCATCGGTCTTTTCGCTGATCGAATCATCAACGCGTTGCTTTTCAACGACTTCAAACGCATTGATATCGACACCACCTGACGCGGTCACGATCCATCCTTTGCGACCGCGGATGAAACTGCATTGTGGTGCAACACTGCGAGGAACTTCGTAGGACGCCAATTTCACGGGACTGTCATCGCCCTTCAAAACGGATAGATCCAAGCCGGCTTTCTGAGCCAAACCTTCCTGGCGAATCAGTGTCGCCAAAACGGTCATGTCCATCACGTTTTGCAGTTCGCCAAAGATCGGCATTTGGACACTAAGCTTGTCCAGGTTGCTGTTCATCCTGTCGGCCCAAGCCTGAGCCAGTTTGTCTTGTTTGCCTGAACCTTTGGCCGCACCGTTTTGGTCAATCAAATCCTGTTCAGTCATCGTCTTGATGCGATTGCCGGACATTTTCCAAGCCATGCCATCTTCGCTGCGAGTCAGTTCCTCGTAATCGCATGCCATCCACCAACGTGGGTTCTGACCGGCACCGTGGGCGGCGTTGCGACTCATGGCGATGTAACTGGGTAAATCGTCGACGCCTGAACGGGTCAGTCCCATGGCGACTCGTTTCATTTCAAAGTCGGCCGCGACCATGGTGCGAGCGTAACGGCTATCGGTTGGCACGCCGGTCAGGTGAATCATTTGCGGGCCAAACGCCAACTTCATCGACTCTTCCATCGCAGCCGGGTTTTGACCGGGGCGAAGCTTGACGCCGCGCAGCAACTGTTGCAGCTTGCGACGTCCTTCGGGTGTGGGTTCAATCGAGCAACTGATGCCTTCGGCGGACGCTTGTTCCAGACCTCGCATCGCGACTGCCAGATCCGCTAACCGCATCGTTGGATGTCCAGAAACGGCACCAACGACGCTGCCATCTTCGCGAACGGTCCAAGGTTCAGCCGGGCCGCCGATCACGATGTCGTTGTTTTCTGAATCGACCAAAACGTACTCGACGCGTTGCAGCCCAGCCAAGAATGCAATTTCCGCTGGCAACGGTTTACCCGCGGCGGCCGTGATCGCGTTCTGCAAACCGCTTAGCGAGATCATTCGCATCTCGTCAGCTTGCTGCAGGTCGCCGCCGATCGCGTCCATCTGTGCTCGCAGCATTTCGGCGAGCTCTCGTTTCTCTTCGACATTGGCGTCTCGCACGATGCCGGAACCGTCAATGATCACACCCCCAACGGCTCGTTGATTACCACCACCCAGCAAGCCTGCATGGACGGAAACAGCCAAGCCAAGAATGCACAGTGAAGCACAAACAACCAGGCGAACGAACGGACGAAGTGAAAAGCGAAGGGAATCCATTGAATTGGATCTCCGGGGGGGCGAAGGCGAAAGAGCGTCGGCCACAATGACCTGGTCCAAGCGAAGTGTTAGGATAATTGGCACCGTGAACCACGGCAACCGAAGAAATCTTGGCCGATGCTCACCGATTTCGGTGTATTTCCACTCAAACCAGCGATTCCCGCCTTGTCCGCCTACCTGATCCTACGCTCGGCCGGTCGATGGAGTGACGTTTTCCGCCTCGCTCCCCCCGGCGTGGGAAATGTTTCAGGCAACAAGTCAGGCGACGGAGTCGGCGAGGCCGTGCTGGGACGTTCTTCGTCAAATCAGATTGTGTTGCAAAGCGAACGTGCGAGTCGCCGGCATGCAAGGATCTTTTGGAATAGCGGCGATCGCGACGGCGAGGGTTCCGGTTGGATGATTGAAGATCTGGGCAGCCGAAACGGTACCACGGTCAACGGAAAGCAGATCGATTCGCCAGTCCTGCTTTCTGATCCATCGACGATCGAACTGGCGGGTTTCTCAATCACGTTTTCGCATCGAATCGATGTTGGCGGAATCGACAGTGACGGTAAGCGGGTCAGTGCCGATGCATCGGCGACCAGCGACGATCTTACATCCGAATTTGACGCCTCAGCGATTACTGACCGGCGCGCCGAGAGTCGATACCTGGACGTGGCCGATGGAAACACGCACGGTCAGGCCTCGCAAACCAGCGGGCGATTGCTAAGTCTCGCATTCGCACTGGCTCGCGCCGCCGATTTTGATCAAGTGATCGAACGGACTCTCGAAGCGATCGACGACCACCGACAAATCGACACCGCAGGCGTTTACGCGATCCGCGAAGCCGATCATGCGAATCTGGAAAGCGAACTGCCATTGGTCGGAACCCGGCAACATGGTCCGCGCAGTTATCGCCGGGCCCCCGAATCGTTGATCGCGATTGTTTCGGCCGATGGAGGACAAGCGACGCTCGCTCGCAATGTTTTAGGCGATTCGAACCTGGCGACTGAAAACAGTCGTGGCGAAATCGAAGTCGAAAGCTTGATCCTGGCTCCCGTCCGCAGTTCCGACGGAAAACTGATCGGACTGATCCACCTGACCACCACCGCCGAGCAGCCACCGCTCAACAGTGACGACCTGGAATTCATCGTCGCGGTTGCTCAGATACTGTCCGAATCGCTTCGCGGCGTTCACCAACGCAGCGAACTGAATTCGTCGCTAAAACAAAGTCGTCGAAAAGTAGAACTGCTGCAGCAACAAGTCGGGCAGAACAACCGCATGATCGGCCGCAGTGCAGTCATGGTCGAAGTCGCCAACAAGATCAAACTTGCCGCTCCGACGTCAGCGACAGTTTTGGTGCGGGGCGAGTCGGGTGTCGGGAAAGAATTGGTTGCATCGGCGATTCACCACGCCAGTGATCGCAGCGAAGGTCCGTTGGTCTGCCTGAATTGCGCCGCCTTGTCACCAACTTTGCTGGAAAGCGAACTCTTTGGCCACGAAAAAGGAGCCTTCACGGGTGCGACGGATAAGAAAACCGGCAAATTCGAGGCAGCGGACACCGGCACGTTGATGCTGGATGAGATCGGCGAAATGAGTGCTGATATTCAAGCCAAGTTTTTACGTGTCTTGGAAGGCCATGCGTTTGAGAGAGTTGGTGGTAACAAGTCGATCAAGGTAGACGTGCGAGTCGTCGCGGCAACCAACCGCGACCTGCAAGCGATGGTCGCCGAAGGCAAGTTTCGTCAGGATTTATTCTACCGCCTCAATGTCGTTGAAATCGTCGTTCCACCGCTTCGCAGTCGTCCGGAAGACGTCATGCTGCTGGCCAAGTTCTTTCTGGATCGGTTCAAGAAAGAAACGGGGCGAAAGATCGACGGCTTCACCGATCAGGCTCGCAATCAACTGACCGCCTATCATTGGCCCGGCAACGTCCGCGAGTTAAAAAACGTGATCGAACGCGCCGTGGTTCTCAACACGACCAACTCCGTTGATTCCCAACACCTAATGCTTACTGCAACATCCAACCCAAGTTCTTCGCCTGACGCATCGACATCGGCAACCGGTACAATGACAATTGCTGAACTGGAACAAAGTCATATCGAACAGGTGCTGCGACAAACCGGTGGCAATAAAAGTCAGGCGGCGAAGGTATTGGGCATCGAACGAAGTACTCTGGATCGAAAACTAAAACGCTGGGCAAACCAGTAGATTTAACAAAAGCTAATAGTCGATGAAAAACGTTTTCCTGTTGTTGCTGATCACTTTCGCCACTGTTGGTTGCGATCGCTCTAATTCATCAACCGCCACGGTTGAACCGGTAGCTGTCGTTGAATCAATCAAAGCTGTCGATTCTGAAAAGCAGACGGTTCCCGTTGAGCCGCAAGAATCCGCCGCACCCGCGATTCGAATTCTTGCTTGGAACATTGAATCCGAAGGAGCGAACATTGACGTGATTGCGGACGAATTGCTTGCGATGGATCGATACGACTTGTACGGATTTACCGAAGTGCGACCTCAAGAATGGGGCGCGATCAAAGATGCGCTCGGTGATGGATTTGTGTTTTGGTACAGCAAGACTGGCTACAACGACCGGACGGCTTACGCGATTAGCAAAGAACGTTTTGAAGTCATCAAGAAGTATGAACTGGGGAAATTCGGCGACATCGTCATCAACCCAGGCAACTATCGGTCGCCTCATGTTTACGAATTAAGAGATCGACAAACGGACATCAAGTTTGCGACCGTGCTGAACCATCTGGCTCGCGGCAAGGCGGAAATTCGGCAAAAGCAAGCCGAAGGACTCCGCCAGTGGGCCGCTTCGATGACGCTGCCGGTGATCGCGATCGGCGACTACAACTTTGACTACGTCTTTGAAACAGAAAAGGGAAATCCGGCGTTCGATATTTTTATGTCAGACGACACGTTTGTCTGGGTTAAACCTGAACCGCTGATTGATTCAAACTGGTTCGATGGAAACGGTGACGGCGAAGACGATTATCCCGGTTCCATTTTGGACTTCGCTTTTGTTGCCGGTGAAGCAAAGCGATGGAACCCAATCTCGAAGGTGATCGTACGCGAAGGCGACTTCCCCGACGATGATCAAACGAGTGATCACCGCCCGATTGAATTGGTCATCACGCCAACCGAATGAATTGGGGCGTGGGGCAACCCCAACGTAGGCCGGAACAAGCTTTGCGCAGTTCCGGCAATTGCATGGGACTGCATTGGATTGCCGGAACTGCGCAAAGCTTGTTCCGGCCTACATCATTTCTACTAAACCACCGGTCCTGCGGCGATGATTTCGTCGGTTGCGCCGGATTCAAATTGCTTGAAATTTTGGTGAAACAGATCAGCCAAGCGACGGGCACTCATGTCGTAAGCTTCGCCATCGGACCATGCTTCGCGAGGCCATAACACTTTGCTGTCCACGTTTGGGCAAGCCGTTGGAACCTGCAAGCCAAAAAACGGATCTATTTGTGTGGGCTGCTGATCTAACGAACCATCGTGAATCGCGTCGATGATTGCTCGTGTTGCCTTCAAGCTCATGCGTTTGCCAATTCCATACGCACCGCCAGTCCAGCCGGTGTTGACCAACCACACGCGGCTGTCGTGTTGCCGGATTAACTTAGCCAACAACTCGGCATACTTGGTTGGATGCCACATCAAGAACGCGGCTCCGAAGCAGGCACTAAACGTTGCCGTCGGTTCGACGATATTCATTTCCGTGCCCGCCGTCTTTGCCGTGTAGCCACTGATGAAGTGATACATTGCCTGTTCGGGCGACAGTTTGGAAACCGGAGGCAGCACGCCGAACGCGTCACAGGTCAAAAAGATGATGTTCGATGGATGACCACCAACGCAGGGAATCTTCGCGTTTTCGACGAATTCAATCGGATAGGCGACTCGAGTATTTTCAGTAATCGATGTGTCGTCGTAGTTTACAACGTGCGTCTTTTCGTCAAAGACAACATTTTCGAGTACCGCACCATAACGAATCGCACTGAAGATTTCTGGCTCCGTTTCTTTGCTCAAGTGAATCGCCTTGGCGTAGCATCCACCTTCGATATTGAAGACGCCGTTGTCGGTCCAGCAATGTTCATCGTCACCGATCAATTGTCGGCGTGGGTCCGCCGACAGCGTTGTTTTTCCTGTACCGGATAGTCCAAAGAACAGCGACACGTCATCATCGGCGGACGTGTTCGCACTGCAGTGCATACTCAAGATGCCTTGTTTTGGCATCAGGTAATTCATCACCGTGAAGACACCCTTCTTCATCTCGCCGGCGTACTGAGTCCCAAGGATGACAAACTCGCCGCTTTCGATCGACAAATCGATACTGGTCGTACTGGTCATTTGCGACGTGTACGGGTTTGCCGGAAAGGCACCTGCGTTGTAAATCACGATGTCGGGTTCGCCGAAATCTGCGAGCTGTTCATCGTCGGGCCGGATCAGCATGTTGTGCATGAACAATGCGTGATAAGCACTTTCAGCAATCACGCGGATCTTGAGCTGCGAATCCGGATCCCAACCCGCGTAGCCGTCGAAAACAAAAATCTGATCGCGTGTGTTTAGGTAATCGACCGCGCGTTGACGATTGATCGCGAACGATCGATCGGTCAGCCGCATGTTGATGTCGCCCCACCAAATATCGTCGCTAGAATCGGGATGATCGACGATTCGTTTGTCCTTTGGGCTGCGACCCGTTTTGTCGCCGCTACGAGTCGCCAGCGCACCCGATGCTGCGATCACCGCATCACCGTTGACGATCGCAAACTCGTAAAGCCGAGCAGGCGTGGCATTATGGATCACGTCGTCAACGTGCAAGCCATAACCGGACAAATCAATCGGATTGACGCTCATCAATGTTTCTCGTCGTAAGGATGGTGGGAGGAAGAATGGTGGGGAGGAAATTCAGTGCTGTCGCTTCGTAGCTGATCCCGCCAGGGGGCAGGTCCAACGCCGTGAAGGGTTTCTAAATTGTTTAACCGCGTGGGCATCGCCCCGCGCGTTTCGTTCCGCGCGTTTCGTTCCGCGCGTTTCGTTCAGCGTGGACGCGCGGGGCGATGCCCAACGCGGCTAAACGAGCTAACACGTGTTTTCTGCGACCAAAACTCTTCACGGCGTTGGGGGCAAGTCCCTTGATCGGCCAACGCTCAACTGAACCCTGGCGGGATCAGCTACGAGCAAGCCGTAGGCGATTTCCAAGGTTGTTGTTTGGAACAACTTCTAAGCAGAAGGCGGGATTAGAGCATCTTTGGTTTTGATGTGCGATGCAGCACAGAAACAAAGCAGATCCCAGAATGCTCTATCGGCCCAAGAATTTTTCGAAGCCGCGTTCGAGTTGCTTTTGCAGGTAGTTTTCAGTCGTTTGCTGAATCGCCTTCGCACCCAATTCAGTCGCAACTCGGCTGACTCCGCTTGAATCGACGCTAGGGCGACTGATCGTCCCGTCGATGGGCAACGTAATCGATTGACCGGCCAACCCCTGCAGGTCTCGTCCCAGCCATCGCGAATCCAATGGCACTTGAGCAGTCAGGTTTAGCCGACCATCCATTGCCACTTGACCACTGGTAACAACGGATGCCCGATCGATGTTGAAATACATTCGATCATGACTGACGATCCCTTGGTTGACCGAAAAGTCGATCGTTTGCGCCGGCATGGTGATCAGGGTTTGGCCGGCCTTTGCATTGGTGGCACGACCGCCGACCAATGTCGCCAAAGATGACAATTGATTGATCCCGCCAAGAAGCTGATCGGCCAACGGACCCGCTGACATTTCGGCACCGCCGATGTCTAGCTGCCCCGAAACGCGAGTTTGGTTGGTGTTGTCGAATACGATGACCGCTTCACGAACTTGCGCTGAAAGCGTTCCTTTGACCTTTGCTGAATTTGCGACGACCGGTGCCAGGTATTTCAACCACCGCTCGGTCAGTTCCGGTGTCAGTTCGATGGAGTCCGCAATGACACCGGGTTCCAACTGCATCCAAGGTGATTCCGCGTTGTAGTACACCAAACCGGATGCACGGACAAAACCTTGTTTGATCGGAATCTTGGTTGGGATGACGCTGATCGTTTCTTGCGTCACTTCGATGGGCACACGCGTACTGCCGAACTGGACGCCAGCAACCTCGCCAGAATCCCATCCAAGATCAGCTTTGGCGTTTAATTCTAGCGGCGAGTTTTCGCGGAACGACTGTTTCAGGTCCACCGAAAAAGGAGTTTCGTGAACACCAGATAAATTGATCTCGGTACCGACCAGAGGCGTTATCAACTTTCCGACCTGATCCATCTTTAGACGAACCGGCCCGCCAAACTTGGCGAACATCGAATCGTCATCGTATTGAACTTCGCCGTCGATCGCCGCGGCGAACCAATCGCCAGCGATTTCCAAACCGTTGGCAACATAGGTTCCATCAGCAGCGTTGATGCGGACGGTTCCGCCTAGCTTTAAGTTCGGCTCGGACCAAACGATCCGTGTGGCTCGCTTGGCGGCACCGGGGGAACGCGACCTCGCAATGGTTCCGACATTTGCGACAGGTTTGACTAGCGAAAGATTCTGGCCATCGGTGGTCTGTGAAATTTCGATCCACGGACCATCTTTGGATACTTTGCATTCACCGCTGCAAACTCCCATCATGGCCCAATGACTTTCATTGAACGCGCGTGCGTCCGATTCAAAACTGACTTGCGTGATCGTCTGATTGCTTGCTTGGTTTTTAGCAAACGCTTTGGAAGTCACTCCTTGCAACCCCGGCAGATTCGCTTTCCATTGAATCGCAATTTCAACCTCATCGGCGTCAGCGCGACCTTGGGCCTGGGCATCCAAATCATCGCTTCGGATGGTTAGTTCATCTGCCAACAGCTTCATGTCCGGCAACGTCAATTCGCCGACCAGCGACATCGTCATTTCTTGCTGGCGGAAGATTCGATCCGAGTATGCGATCTGTGCTTCGCTGACTTTTGCATGAGCACGACTGAGTTTCAAAGAAGACGACGAAACCTCGGTTCGCGCCGAAGCCTCGAATTCACCGGAGGTTCGTCGAAGGTCAGCCGGCAACCAGGGCGATGCGATTTCGTAGAGCGTTTCCAATCGGCCAGATGATCGAATGCCAACCGGCATCGGAACGTCAAAGTCTGGGTTTTGTACCGATTGCAGCAATTCAGCCTTCACCATCAATGAATCTGCACCTCGTCGGCCGGTGTTGAAGGTTGCGACGGCTTGGCTAAGTGTTTGCAGAGTTTGGTTTCCCCATCGGCCAACCGCTTCGACTTCGCCGTTGATGGAATCGCGATTAAAACGTTGTCCGGTCGGAAGCGTGACCAGCAAATTTTCTGCGTCCCCGCTGCCGGTAAGTCGCCATTGTCCTGTGTTGGTTGCGTTCCAACGAATGTCGCCTTTGGCAATTCCAGACAATTGTGAATCACTCAAATCGACGATCGGCTGCAGCATGGCGAACAATCGGCCGAAGTCGATTTCGATGTCAGCGCTGCCGGTTTTCAGGTCGCCTTGTCCGATCGCTTTCCCGAACGAACTGCTCCACTGAAAACGTTCGGCGCGAACTCCTGATGACTTGCTGGCTACGATTCCGCTGATGTCGATCGGGTCGATCAAGACATCATTGGCACCCGAACTTGCTCGGATGACATCGCTGTGCAGCATCAATTCGCTGCGTTGGATATCGTTTGGTCCGCGCACTGGAAGCGATTTGACGCTGGCGATTGCGCGGCCGGACGCCAACCGAACTCCGTTGCGGATCGGCAGAATGCCCGGCAGTGACGCATGCAGTTTGGGTAGGTCCACCTCGACTTCCGCGACGCCATCAATCCCTTCCAACCAATGCAGTGGATTGTCAGCGGTACCGGTCCAAGAAAAATTTCTGGAAAACGCACCATCGATTGACGCTTTTCCGAAGTCGGTCGTCGCTACTAATCGCTTTCCAATCAGTCGAGTTTCGGTAAGCAACAAATCGCCATCAAGCGTTGCCAGCGAGTTCTTCCAAAGCAGCTTCGGTGTCGTCGCTTCATCGAAACGTTGACCGGACCCTGAATTATCGTTTGCGGTAAGGTTGCGGATCCGCAACTTACGAATCGACGCGCTGGTATCGTTGTCACGACCGCTGGACAAAACGATTTCACCCGTCGCGTCACCGGTGACCACGGTTGGAAACGCCGCTGCCGATTCAGGGAAACGTCGCCGCAGAATCGAAGCGACTGACAAAGGTAGCGATTCACTTTGCAGGCTGACTTGCCACTGCGACGAATCCATTTCGATGGAACCCTGCAGCGTTCCTCCGCTGCCACCTGCTTCGGTCAGCACGCCAGTGAACCCGGCAACGGTCCGAGCCAGCTGCTGGCCCGATTCTAGTTCAACGGCCGTCAAATCAATCTCAGAAGATGCCTGAGCGAGTTGCCAGATTTGTCCGGTAATGGAATCTTTGATCGTGGCGGTCACGTCAGTCAGTTCAATGTGTCCCGTCGTGATTTCGTCACTGCTTGGACCTTCCAGCAACCCAGCGATGTCGTCTTCGATACTGCAACGACCGTCGGTCACTTGGCATGCAAGTCGAACCCCGCGCACAATCACATGCTCCGTCGGTGATGCACCTCTGATTAAGTCCATCACGGTGACGTCAGCATCGATTCGTTCGACCAACAATTCAGTGGCACCACTTTGGCCACGCACTTGCAACTGTTTCAGACGAAGGGGCGTGACCCAACCAATCCGCATCGATTCAATTTGGCTATCAAGGCCATAGCCATCGATCGCTTGAGTGATCATGGATCGTCCGATCGACGAGTGACTGATCAGGCTGGGGCCGCCCAGGATCAGCAGCCCAATTAACGCCAGGACGGCGATTGAGACAACATTGCGTCGTCTGGACCTGCCTTGGCGTCGCCGGTGGGTTTGTTCGCGCAGGAATTGATCGCTGTCGGCGTGCGAATCTTGTTCTTTACTCAAGGGATCATCCTTGTCCGCACGCGTCATTGTCGAAGCATCGAGGCTGCCGCCACAACCGCCCCATTACATTGGGGGCTTAAAAGTCCTGGCGATAGTCTAGCGATTTAGCGGCATGCAACCCAAGGTTGATTTTGACAGTTCAAATCGCAGAAAAACAAGAAATCGCGACTTTTTTGTAGGCCGTGGCGAGGGTAGCGAGTTTCGGCAGCGATTCAGAAAACGCCGTAACTCGCTTCGCTGGCTACGGCCTACGACCAACACCACCAATCAACGATCACCTACTTTGTCAAACAAGCCTCTGCCCACAAACTTGGGTCATCCATCACGGGGTATTCTGGCCCCAACGACAAGGTTTGCCATCCAAGTTCGCGGTCAACGACCATGTAATACAGGCTGATCCGCGGCTGTTGCTTGGGCTCGAATCCGGTCAACGCGGTGGCCGGAATTAACCCGGACAATTCATACCCGTCATGCCGCGGCATTGCTGCGACCTTTAGTTGTCCGGCGGGGATCGCTTTGGGCAGGTTTTTGGCACGCGAAATTGGCACCATCGTGGTCACACATCGATCTCGTTGCGGTCCACCACCAGACGGCATGAACAAAAAGCGATGACAATACTGAGTCGCACGGTGAATGCCGGGACTGCATCGCGTATCGATCCACAAATGGAAACCGTCGCTGTCTTCGGGTCTGGAATCACGGCACCATGGCAATTGGCGTTTTCCGTTGACCAGCAAATGGACTCCGATTCCCTCGGTCGACCAAGCCATTCGCACATCGGCAAACACTGGCCGCCCAGCCAACCCGCCAAACGAAGGCAGGCGGCAGGAAGTGGGCAACTTTAGGCCCTTGGTTGACCAGCCAAGTTTCTGCTGTTTTAGATCGAGTTCAAATCGAAACAAAAACGTCGGATCAATGAGCTTTGATCCGACATCTTCTTTGGGAGTGCTAACGGAGCTCAAAGATAACCTGCGGGCGAATAGAACAACTGAAAGGAGAGATGTCGTCGGTGCCGGGTTAGCTTACGAAGAATCAAGCGTCGTTAATACCGGAGAACATCAAGCGAGTTACGGCGAAATTCGCGGCTCTGCCGTCACTCGCTTCACTCGTTACGGCCTACTTTTTGGAACTGTCCCGAAATAACTTCCCGGTTTTCCCGTAGCTGGGCCCGCCAGGGTTCAGACCATCAGGAGCTCTACCCGACGCCGTGAAGGGTTTTGGTCCCTAAAAATACGGGTTAGTTCGTTTAACCGCGTGGGCATCGCCCCGCGC
>NZ_LWSK01000078.1 GCF_001642955.1 Rubripirellula obstinata
GTCCCGCTGGGACTATTCACCAGCGTTATGATCGCGGATCGATCAACGACAATTTGCATTTATTTGTTCGACTTCCCTCGGGATGAGTGACGACACCAATCCGGCAGTAATTAATACGACGTCCCCTGCGAAAGGCGACACTTATTCCCCGCTCGTTCCTTAGTGCGGCCCATCTAAGCAGAAATGTCCTTGTCCTTCTCTTCAACTTCTTTGTCTGTTTTCGTATCAACCGCTGGATCAACGGCCGTATCAACCCAGGGATTTTCCCAATCGCCGTAGTGTTTTAGGTAATCCTGATACGCCACGCAGTCTTCGGCTCGATCTTCAATCCATTGTTTGGCGGTCGCGACCAATTCTAATTCTTGGTCCAGGACGATTTTTCCCTTCAACGTCTGGATTCGTAGAAAAGCGAAGTACGTGTCCAGCACATCGCATCGACAGTAATCGCTGATCTCCATTTTGTTACCCGCATCAAATTGCTTTTGAACTTGGTCGCCGGTGATGTCCATTTTCCCCGGTTTGTTCAGCAGCGTGGCGATAAGATTCAGTCCTCCGTTGCAACGTGCTGCGCCAAAGTTGGTGATCACGTCTTGCAGGTCCGTATGAGCTTCCGCATTGAATCGATTTCGTGGTGCTTGATACCCGCCGCCACGGAACCAATTGGGGATCGAGATCCCAAAACGAAACGCAGCCAATTCCATGATCGGCAGATCAAAAGACCGACCGTTGAACGTCACCCACGTCGGGAACTTGTAGGCTTCCCAGCCTTGCCAAAAATGTTTTGTGATGACGTGAGGACGAAATTCCGGTTCGTCGAGCGACACGATATCAACGAGACTGAAGTCGACGGCCACCTTGGCGACCACGACCGCAACGGGCACCTGAAATGTGTAGGGAATAAACGTCGTCCCGCGAGTCTCCATCAATTCGTCCTGAAACGTCGCGATCGCTTCGTCAGGCGATTTGTCCATCCCTGGATAGCGGACCTTGGAAATCAGGTCCCCATCGGCGACACTTTCAACGTCAAAGATGAGATACGAAATTTGTTCAGCCATCGATTTAATACTCAATCCGCACCAGGCAATGATTCAGGTTCGCCGTTTACATGAGCCATCAGTTTAACAGTTTTCTTTCCCCGCGCAGGAAACGACGCCTGAAATGGTCTTGCCACCTATCGTCTTGCCAAACCCACTCTTCCATCACCACTTCCACTGAGAACGCTCCATGACCGCCACCGCCAAAGTCACCATCAATCGCGATCGTTTGCTCGAGCGTTTTCTGCGTTATGTCCGTGTAGGAACGCCCGCTGATCCAAACAGTCCTACCTACCCCAGCAGCGAATGCCAACGGGAACTCGGTCGGATGCTTGCACAAGAACTTGCGGCGATGTCGGTCGACGACGCTCGGCAAGACGAACATGCGTTGGTCTGGGGAACGGTTCCCGCCAGCATCGATGGTACCTGTCCGACCGTTGCCCTGGTCGCGCATGTCGACACGTCACCCGAAGCACCTGGGCACGGCGTCAGACCTGATGTGATTGAATCTTATCCCGGTGGTGACATCACACTATCGTCCGGCGTCGTAATCTCGCTTGATTCATCGCCCTCGCTTGCCGACTTGGTGGGCAAGACGCTGATCACGACTGATGGAACGACGCTGCTGGGTGGCGACGACAAGGCCGGTGTCGCCATCATCATGGAACTGGCACAAACGTTGATCGAGAATCCTCATTTGCCACACGGACCGGTGCGAGTCTTGTTTACTTGTGATGAGGAAATTGGTCACGGAACCGACAAGATTGATTTGAACCAACTCGATGCCATGGTTGCCTACACCATCGATGGTGGCGGTCGTGGCACGATCGATGTTGAAACCTTTTCAGCCGACGGCGCGACTGTACGTTTCATCGGCCACAACATTCACCCATCGATCGGCAAAGGTCGCATGGTCAACGCGGCGCGAGCCGCCAGCGACTTTGTTTCGGCGTTGCCGCGTGATCGGCAAACACCAGAAACCACCGACAATCGAGACGGTTTCATCCACCCGAATTCAATCACCGGCGGCGTCGGTGAAGCAACGGTGGAACTGATTCTGCGGTCGTTCGAATCAGATGATCTGGAAGTCTATGCCGATCAAATTCGCAGCGTCGCCGATAGCATCGCAAAGCAAACACCAGGCATTCGCGCGGAGGTAGAAATCCGCCGGCAGTACCGCAACATGCGAGACGGATTGGTCAATTTCCCAGAAGCGGTTTCGCTTGCCGAACAAGCATTCGCAAACCTCGGCCGTCAAGCGAATCGCGAGATCATTCGCGGCGGGACCGATGGAAGTCAGCTAACCGAAAAGGGCTTGCCGACACCGAACTTGTCCAGCGGCCAACACAACATTCACGCCGTCACCGAATTCGCATGCTTGGACGAAATGGTCGAAGCGACCGAGCACTTGGTAGAAATGCTAGGGCTTTGGAGCGAGCATCGCGTGTGAGTCTTTGGACATGACTTGCAAAGGAGGCATAGCTGGACAACGCCACTTTCATGGCAAAAGGCCGGGTTTCATTGGAATGGTTGACATTCCTCGGTGAACACCACCATCCACCTCCACCGCGCAGCGGGGGAGGTGGGATCCAACGTCGTGAAGAGTTTTGGTCCAGTAAAAACCCATTGTTTTGTTTAGCCGCGTGGGCATCGCCCCGCGCGTCGCGCTGCGGGACCAGCGCGACGCGCGGGGCGATGCCCAACGCGGTTAAACGATAAAAACCCTTCACGGCGCGGGGCGATGCCCACGCGGTTAAGCCGCGGAAGGTTTGGGGTTGTGGAGTTAACGGCTTGCGCCGTTTTTATTCGGTGTCACCATCGAAGGTCTTAACCCAAAGCCTATGTCACGTGCACTCGCCGAAACACGTATTCATTGCATCCCCAGCCTTTTCCGACCGTCGTTAAATTCTCCAGTGTAAAGCCGCGCTTTTTCATTTGATTGACAATCTGGTCCGGCGTCGCGACCTCGAACGGTAGCCCGCCGACCCAATCAACCCAATCATGCCACACCGACATTCCGCGGTCATCCTTCTTGGCTCGCCAGTCCGCAAGCGGCAATGGGTTGCGAAATGCAGCGGCCCTGGCCAACGCAAATTTGGTTTCGTAGATCGCAGCAATGAATCCCACCCAAACGCTTCGCAGCGGCGACGGCAACCGATGATACGTTTGCTTGATCCGCAGCCAACGCCTGCTGGCAAGGCCTTGATCGTTGTAGATCGCGATGAAGAAGATACCGTTCTCGGCAACCCTCTGACTCGCCAACTCGATCGCTTGTTCCATTTGTCCGGTGTGATGCAGCACGCCCCACGAATACACGACGTCGAAGGTGCCAAGCGACTGCATCATCGATTCATCCAAGACCGAACCTTGCTGAATTGTCCAGGATGGATCGGAGCTTCCATAAGTCTGTTTCAACGATTCGGTACAGCCAACACACTGTGGATCAAAATCGATCGATCGCACATCCGCTTTCATCCGATGGGCCGCCAGCGAAAACAGTCCGCTGCCACAACCGATATCTAAAAACCGTTTTCCCGATAGATCATCGGTCTGCAATCGAGTTCGCAGGGAATCAATCGCGCGATCGATCCGTTGCTCGTCCATCGACTGCAAAAAAGCTTGCCAATTCTTGCCAAAAGCAAACCGGTCGGCTGACGTCATTGGTTTCCTTTGAATCGTTGGATGGACAATTTCTTCTTTCGTCCAGTCGCCAAGATCGATAGACCCAGAAACGTCAGTGCGATTCCAGTGACCAAAGAGCTGGTAATCGGTTCAGCAAAAATCATCACGCCGGCAATCGCCGCCATCGCAACTTGTGAAGCGTTGATCAGATTGACCGCGACCACCGGCAACGCCTTCAGTGCATACGACAACGCAACAAACGCAGCAAAGTTCAAGAAGCCTGCCGACGACATGATGATCCACTGATCGGGATCAGTCATCGCGATCACTTCGGGGCCTAGCCGGAACATGGTAAAAGACCAAAGTGAAATCGTTCCAACCAAACCGCTGATGAACATGGTCAGCGTCGCGGTCACACCACCGTTCATCGTTTGTCGCATCACGACGCCGAACAATGCATAGGCAGCACCCGACGCAGCGGCACACAACGCACCCACCAAGGGCGACAGCTTGGATGTTGATTCCGGCGGCATCGTTGACTCACCTGGCGATGACAAAATAACAATCGCGGCGATTAGCGTGGTAATCGCCACAATGGTTGTCACACGAACCGGTTCACCCAAAACGACTCGCCCCAGAACGGCACCGCCGATGATCAAAACGCCCAAAGTAATCGGCACCGATGCCGCCAAACCAATCACTTCCAACGCAACCTGAAACGCCGCGTTGCCAACAAACTGACCGATCAATGCCACCGCAATGAATCGTGGAATCATTCGGCCGCTGGTCATCACGGTCATGCCACGAAATAGCATCCAACCCAACAACGGCCCAAGCACGATGACGGTCGGAGCTGCTTTGACCGCGGCCACCAAAAAGGGATCCACGCCCACGCATTTCCGCAGCGCCACATTGGCTGCCGTGTAAAGAACGGCTGACCCGGCACCAAACACCGCTCCGGCCACGACGCTAGCGGAATGTCCAGGCGATAAATCGATCGAAGAGGATTTCGTAATGCTCAGACGAATGCCCCGGTAACACAAACATCGACAGCGACCCTATTCAGGCAACGTGTCGTGAAGCGGATCATAGTCTCCATCATCTCCGAAATCGTCTCCATCCAACGCATCAAGAACCTCGGTATCTTTTAATTCAGCAGACGTTCGCATTTCTGTATCGTGATCTTCAACCCAAGTCGTGCTGATGGTTTCGCTTGGCATCGGTTGTGAAACGATCACCGTGATATTGTCTTCGCCACCGGCTTCGTTGGCCATCTCGATCAAACGTTGACATGCGGCATCAGGCTGATCGAATTCATCGATGATGGCCGCCAATCGCTCTGCATCGATGTAGCGATGCAGTCCATCGCTACAGAGTACGATACGGTCACCTGGTTCTAAATCAACCCGCACCACTTCTGCTTCAATGTCGCCACCATCGGTCCGACCACCCAGAACATTCCACAGCACATTGCTCCACTTACTGCCGGCTTCTTCTTCGGGTTTTAGCCCACCAGCTTCCACCATCTGACGAGCCAACGTGTGATCCGTCGTCATCTGCTTGGCTTCTTTCCCGCGAATCAGATAACAGCGGCTATCGCCCGCGTGGGTCACGTACATCCTTGGCCAGATAATGTACGCCGTCGTCAACGTCGTCCCCATGCCCCGTTGGTCCTCGTGCAACTGCCCTTCCGCGACGATCCTAGCGTGCGCATCTCGGACCATCTTCTGCAAATCTTCCATGAACTCCGATTCACGATCGGTATCGTCATGGAAATGCCAATGCACACTGCTTAGCAGTCGGCGAACAAAATGCTCGATCGCCAAGTGGCTAGCCTTTTCGCCAGCCGCGTGTCCGCCCATGCCATCGGCAACCAACAACACTTCGCCTTGCACGCTCCCGTACAACCGATTTTCCAGAGGCATCGACGTCGCAGTCACCTGCATCGATTTGTTCAACTGGGCAATCAAAAATTGGTCTTGGTTCTGCTCGCGAACTTTGCCGCAATCAGTCGCCCCACAAGACGACGCAGACGATTGAGGATCAAAGTCCTCTGGAAGTTCTGATTCGTTCACAACGTATTCTCACGCGGTAAGGTATCGGGCGGCGGCTTATCTAACGAAGTCCCAACCCGAACGCGTCAGCGAGGGATTGACCCTAACCTGAATCCCTCGCTGACGCGTTCGGGTTGGGATAGATCTACACTACCTGACTATCTCGCTTCTATTTTCTCCGGGAAGTACGCTCGCACGGAATTCTTGAATGGATAGATACTATCAGGAACCGCCGCGAAGGCGGGAACGTGCAGCGACAGACAGTGCAATTCACCCTGCAATTCTTTCATGCTAGTCATGTCGATCGTTTTCACAGAATGCTCCGGCAGTAATCGCTGGTAGGTCGCAACCGCAGCATGTACCAGGGCAATCGGGTCGCTTTGGAAGACCGGGATCAGCACCAAATCGCTGGCAATGATCGCGTTGGTGTAGGCGCTCCACGACGTGCCTTGCCGAACCGGAATCTCCACTCGGTGAACTCGCATTGAACCTTCGCCCACGCGTACCGCCTGCAATCTGGCCGCGTTGCGATCCAAGATCGCAGCGTTGATTGGGTCCGCCGATGGATCCAGCTTGGCAACCAGCACATCGTCGGGCGACAAGAAAGTCGCAAACATATCAACATGTTTGGTTGATTCAGATTCCAACGGTTCCAACACCACCAATTGAGACAGATTAGTGAACTTCACCAATTCGTCGACCACCATCTTACGACGTTCGACTTCAGGATTCTGGCCAGCGGTTGGACTCGGAAACGTGATGAAATTGTCTTCAAAGACCCGGTTCGTCACCAGCGCGGTTCCTTGTCCATTACAGATCAAATTCCCACCCTGAATCGTCCAAGGAACTTTCACATACTTTGTACCGGTCAAACGCGACCAAACACTCGGCAGCTCGTCGTCTTTGGGGCGTGTTCCTTCGTAGTAAAAATCGAGTGCCTGCGCGCCCGTCGCTGTCTGCGAAAAAATGGGTCCAAAGTCGCGAAGCCAAACCGTGTCGAGCGCGATCTCTCGAAAATAGATATGCTCGAAATCGTTAGAACCTTCCAGCAACCACTCCGTCGTGTCTTTGATCTGCCAAGTGTTGTTGCATAGAATCATCACGTTGACATGACCCGCTGTCTTCTTCGCAATCTCGATCAGAATTTCGCGATGCGCGGGTTGCCAGTCGCTAACACCAAACAGCAAAACCTGAGTCGGCTCGAATTCAGCAACCAAGCGTGGATAGGGATTAAGCTGGCTGCGTGTTACGATCGCGCCACCCTGCGAATCCAATTTCATTTGAATCGAATCGTCGGCTTTGGCAACGCAACAGGTGCCAAGAAAACAAACCAAAACGGTAGAGATTATTCGATTCAAAGGAACACCAGTTTGTTGTGCGTTAACCCTTTCGATCATGGTGTCGAAAGCCCCGCAATTCTAAACCAACTCGCCGATTGGCGAACTACTGAATTCATAAGAAACTACCAATTAGCTGAACAGCCCCTAAAGTAGGCCTTAGCGAGCGAAGCGAGTTACGGCAGGGCTGTGAAATATGCCGTAACTCGCTCCACTCGCTACGGCCTACAAAAACCAGAACCTGGTTGGCTAACGGTTCCGTGCGAAGCTGTTAGAGTCTAAACAACGGCTTCTTCCATGCCGCAATTCAATACCGACCAATCGTGATTGCCCCCTGCTACTTTGCTTTAATCCTGTAAGGAAAACGTCGATGAAGAATTCACGACTCGCTGATCTACTCTTATTGACCGCCGGTTTCATTTTCCTTTGCACGCTATTGGTGAATCTGAACCCAGCCATGGCGGCCGATCCAGACGAATGGTTCGACAGCCATCTCGACAAGCACATGGAACTGTATCGATGGCTGCATTCAAACCCCGAACTTTCACTTTGCGAAGAAAAGACCGCCGCCAAAATTGCCCAAGTATGGCAAGAGCTAGGATTTGAAATCACGACCAATGTTGGTGGTCACGGCGTCGTTGCAATTTTAGACAATGGCGAGGGTCCAACCGTGATGCTGCGCACCGATCTGGACGCCTTGCCCATCACCGAAGCAACGCCGTTACCGTTCGCGTCGACCGTGGTTGCCCCCAACGAAGATGGAACCGAAACCGGCGTCATGCACGCCTGCGGTCACGACATCCACATGACCAATCTAACCGCCGTGGCTGGATACCTTTCCGATAATCGCGACAAATGGAAAGGAACGTTGATGTTGATTGCTCAACCGGCGGAAGAGAAAGGTAAGGGCGCAAAAGCGATGCTGGACGACGGCTTGTTTGAGCGATTCAAGAAACCTGATTACGCACTCGCGATGCATGTTCGCAGCGACCGGCCGACCGGCAACGTCGTCATTCGATCCGGTTTTTCGCAGGCCAATGTCGATAGCGTTGACATCACGATGATCGGACGCGGTGGACACGGTTCTGCTCCCGAAACCGCAATTGATCCCATCGTCCAAGCAGCCGACTTGGTGATGTCGTTGCAAATGATTGTCAGCCGCGAAATGGATCCGCAGGAACCAGCCGTGATCACCGTCGGATCGATCCATGGTGGCACCAAGCACAACATCATCGGCGACCAGTGCAAACTGCAACTGACGGTTCGTAGCTACGGAGACGAATCGCGTCAAAAACTACTCGCCGCAATCGGTCGCCGCGCCAAAGGCGTTGCAAAAACCTACGGTGCGCCGTCGCCAACTCTAGAATTCAGCGAAGGCACTCCGTCGCTGAAGAACGACGAAAAATTAGCCGCCAGAATGCGAATCCTTTTTTCAGATTTGATCGGCGCTGACCATGTCGAAGACGGCACACCGTCGATGGGCGGCGAAGATTTTAGCCGCTACGGAATCGCGGGTGTTCCAATCCTGATGTACAGCGTCGGATCAGTAAACGCAAACCGCTTGGCACGCTTCGAAAAAATGGAAATCCCACCACCATCACTCCACTCAGCCGCCTACTACCCCGACGCACCCGAAACGCTGCGAATCTCCGTCAAGACAATGTCAGCCGCAGCAATCGACCTGCTGCAGTAGATCGATTTTCACCTCAACCGAGTGATCGACACAAAAACGACTATCCAAAACCCATCATCATCACCGCGCAGTATCGTTTTGCCCGCTCATCGTTTTGCCCAAAAATCACAACCCAACCCACACCCCCGACGAAGCCTCCCTTTGTGTTTTCTGTGCCCTTTATGGCTAGAAAAATCTCCCGTTGCCAGGTCCGTGGATTGAAACTGAAGAGAAACTCTGATGCATGCTGATGTTTTTTTAGCCACAAAGGGCACAGAAAACACAAAGTTGTCGATACGCGAAGCCGCGAAATTTAGACGCATAAAATCATCTGCCTGCGCCAACTCGCTGGGGCTAACGTGTGTAGCTTGGCGATTGCGTCGATGCTGATACCGGCATCACGGCAGTTTGCGTTGGATCACCCTTCGCGGTGCTTCCGCTCATTCCGTTTGCATTTGCCGCGATGACTTCGGCCGGTTCGGATGCGGCGACGGTTGTTGGATCAGTCGCATGACTGCCTTTTCCATTCATCATCGACGATGCCAGGAATGATCCCTGGTTGGAATCGGTAACGGCGAATTGCGGTGGCACGTTTCCGGTGATGGTTTTGGGTAGCTTGAACATCGCACCGGTAGCCCCATCGACGATCGCACCAAGCCCACCGCCCACGATGATGTTGCCGGCAACCCATGGGTCAATTCTAGCTTTCAATTCATGCGATTCGCTGGTTGATTCCTGACCGGCAAAGACCACGGAATACTTTGCCGGCCAGAACGGATACGACTTTGCGTCCAACGTTACTTGCTGCGGCGTCACGCCTTGGTGAATGATTTGGTTTTTGCGGTCGTGTACCGAAAAGAAGGTGGGCGTTTGAGAGTTGGCGATGGTGACGGGATAGCGTTTTTCGCTAAGCACAGTCGCACATCCGGTCAATTGGGACACGCAAACAATGGCGAAAAGCAAGAACGCTGCCTGGAAACGCCCGTGTTTATGATTCGAATACTTCAATAAGTTGTAGAACACGATGCCCAGCCTTCAAACTGCGATGCACATCCCCGGTTGAGACGGCTTTCGACGTAATAATCGGCACGCTGGGTGAATGGTGATCAAGAATTCTGTGACAATCTCCGAAATGCCTCATGTTTGGCAGACGCCCTTTGATTCGCAGAATTGCTTTGACGTCCGATCACATGATGGCACGCGGACCGCTGGTCAGTCACACTGGAACAGCAGACGCTTGAACCGAAACTTTGCTTTCGTCGCCGTTTCACCTTCAACTCAGGAACGATTCCGTGAAGTCACTCCCTAATCTTCTCAAGAACAATCAGGAATGGGCTCAGCATATCGTTGAAGGCGATCCCGATTACTTTCAGCGACTCTCGGAAATCCAGGCACCCAAATACTTGTGGATCGGATGCGCCGACAGCCGCGTGCCCGCGAACCAAATCGTCGGTCTGGATCCAGGTGAATTATTCGTTCATCGAAATGTTGCCAACCTAGTGGTTCACACCGATCTGAATTGTTTGTCGGTCCTGCAATTTGCGATTGAGGTTTTGAAGATCAAGCACGTTGTCGTTTGTGGGCATTACGGATGCGGTGGAGTATCAGCGGCGCTATTCCACAAAGAACTTGGCCTGATCGAAAACTGGTTGCGCAATATCCAAGATGTCGCCATCAATCATCAACATCGACTTGATGCAATTAAGAGCCCCAAGGACCGCGTCGATCGATTGTGCGAACTCAATGTGATTGAGCAAGTAAAGAACGTCTGCCGAACCACCATCGTTCGCGACGCTTGGCGGAAAGGACAATTCCTTTCAATCAATGGTTGGGTTTATGGATTGGGCGATGGTTTGATTAAGGATCTTGGCATCACCGTGCAAGGCCATGAAGAAATGGAGTCCGTCTACGAATCTTGTCTCAACAAATTAGCGTAAGGATCGTTTTTGCATGCGTGTTGTCCTTGCCGAAAAACCATCCGTCGCCCGCGATTTGGCCGCGTATCTGAACGCGACGTCCCGGCGTGATGGGTATTTGGAAGGCGGCGGCTATCAGGTCACCTGGGCGTTTGGGCATCTGGTCGAATTGAAAGAACCGGGTGATTACGATCCAAAGCTGAAACGTTGGACGTTGGAATCGCTTCCGTTCGTTCCAGAGAATTTTCAACTGCGTTTGCGTCAGGACGATGGAGCAAAGAAGCAGTTCGCGATCATCAAACGTTTGTTCAAACAAGCTGATTCGCTGATCTGTGCCACCGATGCCGGACGTGAAGGCGAACTGATTTTTCGCTACATCCAAACGCTGGCCGGTTGCAGTCGAAAACCGGCCCGACGGTTGTGGTTAAGTTCGCTGACACCTTCAGCGATCAAGCAAGCGTTCGATTCGATCCGCCCACTTTCAGATTACGACAATCTATACGCCGCCGCGAAGTGCCGCAGCCAAGCGGATTGGGTCGTCGGGTTAAACGCGACTCGAAATTACACGGTTCGTCATCGATCCAGCGGGCGATCAACCCCATCGGATGAAAAGCAGCCCAAAGGTTTGCTATGGAGTCTTGGCCGAGTGCAGACGCCGGTCTTGGCGATGATCGTTCGACGCGATGACGAGATTCGGACATTCGTCTCTGAACCGTTTTGGGAACTGTTCACGAAGTATCGCAACGTGCAGTTTCGCCACACGGGTGACCGTTTTAAGGACCAGCAGAAAGCTGAACAGCAGAAACAAGCCGCCGCAAAATACTCGCTAGAAATCAACAAGATCGTCGCCCGTGCCGAGAAATCACTGCCGCCGCAGTTATATGACCTAACTGAATTGCAACGAGACATGAACCGCCGTTTTGGAATTTCAGCCGCCGATACTCTGGCTGCCGCCCAATCACTCTACGAAGCAAAGTTGATCACCTACCCGCGGACCGATTCGCAATATCTAAGCCAAGACATGCGAAAGGAGGTTCCGAAAATTCTGGGGCAACTGCGTGCGTTCAAACCAAGCGAAATTGGTAAGCTGGATTTGAACAAGCTTGCGTTTAATTCTCGCATCATCAACGACGCAAAGATCACCGACCACCACGCGATCATTCCCACCGGAGCGACGGCGGGCGGACTTGGCCATCAGCAGAAGAGAGTTTACGAGGCAGTAGTGACCCGGTTTATTGCCGCATTTTATCCGGCTTGCGAGAAACAGATTACGACGATCGATGCGTCGGCCGGCAAGATCAAATTCAAAGCTCGTGGCGTTCGTGTTGTTATTCCAGGATGGACCATTCTTTACCCGCGAAAAGAAAAAGAGACCGATGATTCGCAATCGATGCCGGAGTTCAAAAAAGGTGAATCAGGACCTCACGAACCTTGGGTGAAAGCGGGGCAAACTTCTCCACCAAAACACTTCAACGAAAACACGTTGCTGGGTGCGATGGACACGGCGGGCAAGTTTGTTGAAGAAGCGGAACTTCGCGAAGCTCTCAAAGAGAAGGGCTTGGGCACGCCAGCGACCAGGGCAGCCACCATTGAAACTCTGCTGCGACGAAAGTACATCGATCGACAGAAAAAGAACATCGTCGCTACCGATCTGGGACGCTACCTGATCGCGATCGTTACCGACCGAAACCTGACCAGTCCTGAACTGACGGGTGAGTGGGAAGCAAAGCTAAAGCAGATCGAACGCGGCCAATTGTCATCCAAGTCGTTCATGGACGAGATCGCTCAGTACACTCGCGGCATCGTTCAAAGCGACCATGCGTCCATCGTTGATCCAAGCGTCTACGGCGACTGTCCGCGTTGTGGCCAGAAAGTGATCGCCGGAAAAAAGGCACTGGGTTGTTCGGCGTGGCGAAAAGGATGCCAGTTCGTCTTGTCACCAAACTATGCCGATACAACTTTGACGATGACGCAACTTCGCGAACTGTTGCAATTGGGTTCGCTGGCCCAGCCGATCACGACAGGCGATGGTGATCAGTGCCTACTGATCCTGACCAAGTCGGGAAAAATAGCTGAAGTTCCACTGCCTCAAGGAAACGAACAAAGCGATTCTCCCGCATCCAAATCCAAACATCCGTCAGGCAAAAAAACATCATCTCAGAAAAGCACCGATGGGCTCGGACCGTGCCCCCTTTGCGGCAGCCCGGTGATTGAAACGCCAAGGTCATTCGGATGCAGCAAATGGCAAGACGGTTGTGGGATGACGATTTGGAAAACCATCTCTGGAAAAAAAATCTCCATCACCAACGTCAAGAAATTGCTCAGCAAACGTGAAACACCGATCATCAAAGGGTTTCGTTCCAAGGCTGGAAAAAAGTTCGATGCCAAATTGAAGTTGGTCGACGGCAAGGTTCAATTCAAGTTTTAAAGTTGGCTTCAGCCAATACCGCTGGCGTTCACTAGTTGCACGGCCGTCAGCGAGACGTCACCATTGCAGTGGACATCCGTTACGCTGCAACACTGGAACTATTGGGATGCTTGCTCGATTGAAGACATTTACGCTGCTGGGCATCGAAGCGATGGCAGTGGATGTTGAGGTCGATATATCGCCGGCGGCGATGCCTAAAACGATCCTGGTCGGTTTGCCTGATGCTGCCGTCAAAGAGTCCACTCATCGCGTCGAACGCGCGATCGTCAACAGCGGCTTCATTCGCCCGCAAGACCGCGTGGTGATCAACTTGGCACCGGGCGATCTTCCCAAGCAAGCCGCATCGTTTGATCTGCCGGTTGCGATCGGAGTCTTGGCGGGCAGCGGGCAATTGGCGGCCGATCGGTTGGAAGACTACGCCGTGATTGGCGAACTAGCCCTAGAAGGACAAACCCGCCCGGTCAAAGGAGCACTGTCGATCGCGATCGAAGCTGCCAAAAACAAACAGCTTCGCGGCATCGTGGTCCCGGCCGAAAACGCTGCCGAAGCGGCCGTCGTCGAAGACCTGGAAGTGATCCCAGTTCGATCGCTGGCCGAAGCCGTCGCCTTCTTTGCCGGCGAGATCGACATCGATCCACACCCCAGCAAGATCCAAGAACTCTTTGAACAGTTCAGCGTTTATGACTTGGACTTCGCCGACGTCCGCGGACAAGAATCCGCCAAGCGAGCGATGACGCTCGCCGCAGCGGCTCAGCACAATTTGCTGATGGTCGGTCCGCCCGGCAGCGGCAAAACGATGCTGGCCAAGCGAATGCCAACGATCCTGCCGCAATTGTCAGCCGCTGAATCAATCGAAACCACTCGCATCTATTCGGCACTGGGTCAGCTTCCGGCCGGGCAACCGCTGCTGGCTCGCCGTCCATTTCGATCGCCCCACCACACTATCAGCGACGCTGGATTAGTTGGCGGCGGCAGTCCACCAGCACCCGGCGAAATCAGCAAGGCACACAACGGAATTCTATTCCTTGACGAACTTCCCGAATTCAATCGCAAGACATTGGAAGTCATGCGACAACCACTCGAAGACGGCAACGTCACCATCAGCCGCGCGATGCGATCGACCACGTTCCCATCCGATTTCATGCTTGTCGCCGCTGCCAATCCGTGTCCGTGTGGATACCGGTCTGACCCAAGACGAAGTTGCAATTGCACGCCGCCGCAAATTGAAAAGTACACCAACAAGATCTCTGGTCCGCTGCTTGATCGCATTGACATTCAAATCGAAGTGCCGGCGGTTCCCTTTGAAGAATTACAAGGCAATTCAAAAACTAAAATCGGAACATCAAGCGAACAAATGCGATGCGAAGTCGAACGGGCACGCGAGCGACAAGCCGACCGTTTTGCCAATTCATCCACTCGTTACAACGCACAAATGAGCAGCCGCGACGTTCGCAAGTACTGCGAACTCGACAAAGGCTGCCAGCAAATGCTGCGACACAGCGTCGAAGAGATGGGCCTATCCGCTCGCGCCCACGACAAGATCCTGCGAGTCAGCCGAACGATCGCCGACATCGCTGGCGACGAATCCATCGAAGAAATGCACCTAGCCGAAGCCATCGGCTACCGAAACCTCGATCGCGATTTGTGGACGTAGGGAGCGATCGGTTGGGATAGGGTTTTTAACCACGGATGGCTTTCGCGGGACCACGGATGTTGTTGTTGTGGTGGTGCGGTTATCGAATTCCTCCGTATTTATCCGTGGTCCCGCGAAAGCCATCCGTGGTTATCTTCGACCGCTGAAATCACAGAGTTCGATCAGAGTAATTCAAACTCGAAAGTTAAATTGCGATCGTTGGACCGGATTCTTCGGATACAATCGATGAGTGCCGTTCGTCAAACCTGGGAGATTCTGTTGGCAATACGAAAACTTGAACGCGACGAAATTTGTGAACGCGGCGGCAATATCTGCCAATCGACTGTAGGAGGCGCTTCGGAGTCTAAACTCAAGCGATCAACTGTGGAATCATCTTCCGGATGCCCAAGTGTTTGTGACCCGCATCGGTCACGCAGCAGCTTTTCACGCCTACAGTCAATCGGTTTGCCCGGACAACTTGAAATGATCGTCGGTCGAATCGACCAGAGCTATGAAGCGAGGGTTTGGTTGGTTTGAACAAAAGAGGTCTGACCATTTGATTTCTCGCAATTCGTTAATTTGTTTTGTTACGTCGCTTGAATGACACCTGCATGTGCATTTTCACTCAACCTGTAATCTCTGTTAGCAACACGCAGATATTCGCTAGGCCCAGCGGAACTGGTACGCAATTTTTGGCGTATCAAATGAACTACGAATCCAGCAACCAAAATGCAATGATTTTGCCGTTGCCCGTCAAACAACCTTCCGATGGAGAATCACTCAGATTCATTAACCTGAAAGATTACGACGCGTTTTTTGATGATCTGGCTGATGGATTCCCATTCAGCTCACCTCCCAGTATCGGTTGTTCTGCGCCGTTTGATCCCGCGTCGAGGCACGATCTTGAGGTATTCGAAGTTGGCAACTACATCGCGTCTTTCGTGCCGACCCTACCTGACTTCGATCTGCTGGATTCCAGATTCAAATTGCCAAATGAAATCTGGGAGAGCATTCCCGAGTACCAGAACTTTGGGTTCGCCGTCTTTCAACTAGCTGCAGGTTCTCTCAAACCGCATCCAATGGCCTTTGAGTTTCAATCCGTAGCAAGCGACCTGTTCTTCCCAACGATCCACATTCATGATGGGAAGATTCACGAATCCGAAAAATTCGATCACATCTTGTATGTGCAACACGCTGGATTGGACAGCAAGGTGTTTGGCTACGAAAACTCAAATGTCGAAGACAAATCGACGGGTTTGATACGTTCAAAGTACGTGGCGTCACGGTTTTGCGATATCGATAAATCTGCTGGGCTGATTGACGGCAATCTGCTACTTCACCGAAAAATTATCCGAGGCGACTTACCTAATTCAGATATTAGGTTCACATTTTCCGGTGATCCACTTAAACCCTCGCTCAATCTTCGACCATGGCTATCACATACACCCTGGTTGATCGTACTCGCTGCGATTGGATGGTTCTTTAATCGCAGATCCAAAATTAAGAATCTGCGTGGATCGAAAACGGGGCAATCCGACAACGAAATCGTGACATAGCAATGGGATCGGATTAGAGCCCTGGTTGCTGCGACACAGCGTCGAAGAGATGGGCCTATCCGCTCGCGCCCACGACAAGATCCTGCGAGTCAGCCGAACGATCGCCGACATCGCTGGCGACGAATCCATCGAAGAAATGCACCTAGCCGAAGCCATCGGCTACCGAAACCTCGATCGCGATTTGTGGACGTAGGGAGCGATCGGTTGGGGATAGGGTTTTTAACCACGGATGGCTTTCGCGGGACCACGGATGTTGTTGCAAGGTTATTTGCTGTCCGTGCTTGATTATTTTGGAAGCGCGTGCAAGCAAGAAACTCACGGGATCTCTTGCGATTGCCAAATGTCGGACCCTCAGTCGCAGTGTAGAATCAAGTCCTGTGAGAATGGAGAATCGTGTCAAGGACGCGACATTGACGCGCCAGCTTTTGAATGTCTAATTTCGGATATTCCTGTCCACATTGGTAAACCCGTGCCTAAACTCCGTTTCAATCTCGAAGCTGCATTGAATTTCTCTGACCCCAGAGAGATTCCTGCGTATTCTGTTCCCACCGCAGCCCACTACCTGCAGATGCCAGTGGCGACGTTGCGTTCTTGGGTATTGGGCAGGTCGTATAAAACGCAGGATGGAGCAAAACGATTCAGGCCGATTGTTGATTTGCACAACAAGAATGTTCCGTTGCTTTCGTTCTACAACCTTTGTGAAGCCCACGTCCTCAGCGTCCTTCGCAAACATCATCAAATTGATCTCGGGCATATCCGAAAAGCGATTGGCTTTGTTCGCAAAGAGTTTGGTTGGGAGCGTCCGCTGATTCAGCAAGACTTCCGGATAAGTGGTGCGCAACTTTTCGTAGAACACCTGGGCAAATACGTTGATGCTGCTGGAGGTGGTCAAATTCTTTTAGACGGAATCGAAATCTACTTTCAAAGATTTGAATGGAAGGATAATCTCACTTCTCGTTTATATCCCTTCACACATCAACGCGCTCAGGAGAGTCCTAAATTAGTCTTCATTGATCCAAACTTCGCATTCGGTCGCCCGGCATTGGCAAGTATGCACATCGCAACGGCGGTCATTGCCGAACGCTACAAAGCGGGGGATTCGATTGACACTTTAAAGAAGGACTATGGCTGCACGCGACTCGAAATCGAAGAAGGCCTCCGTTGCGAGTTGCAAATCAAAGTCGCAGCCTGATCTTACGAATCCGGTCTTCTATCTCGACAAGTGTTTGGGAAATCACGATGTGAGGACTGCGCTCGAAGACGTGGGTGCAATCGTTCAACTGCACACCGATCACTTTGAGCAAGACGCTGAAGATCAACACTGGCTACCAATTGTTGGGCAGCGTGGCTGGATCGTATTGACGAAAGATCGTCATATTCTTGTCAACCAAATCGAAGTAGTAGCGCTTCTCCGCTCCGGTACTGCATCATTTATTTTGAAGTCAGCAGATATGACAGGCAAGGATATGGGGCAGGCGTTTGCAAAGGCTCACACTGACATGGTGCGGATGATTCAGCGAAAACCAATGCCGTTTATCGCGACAATCACGAAGGCGGGCACTGTCAAGTATGTTCATGGCTACGATGGGCTGCAAAGAAAGCTCCGCCAATAGTCTTCTCTTCTATCACCTCAGATGAACCTGAAGATATTCGCTGATCAAGTTGTTACGGGGGCAATGGCGGCACGTTGGTCGGTACCGTCAAAAGATCCGACACCGAAACCTTGATCGCGATTTGTGGACGTAGGGAGCGATCGGTTGGGGATAGGGTTTTTAACCACGGATGGCTTTCGCGGGACCACGGATGTTGTTGTGGTGGTGGTGCGGGCATCGTATTTATCCGTATTTATGCGTATTTATCCGTGGTCCCGCGAAAGCCGTCCGTGGTTTTCTTCGATCGCACCCCATACAAGTTCCTACGTGTTAGCCGAACGATCGCCGAGATGCATTTGACGGTTTTTCGGCTTTTTGATCGGTCTTGGCAATTTCGCCGGATGTGATCATAAATCTCGTCTTTGACGTGTTAAACTACTAATCGACAGCAGTTTGAGACATCTCTCGATCCATCGGAGTCAACCATAGAATGTGTCGTTCACAAGATGAGCTGGGCAGCCATTCCCAAGCGAGAACAAGAAAACGGCGAGAGACTCGTCTTGGGTCACGGAAGTTCGGGCGTCGGTTGTCTGTCGAACACCTGGAAGCTCGACAGTTGCTGGCGTCTGACCTACTGCAAACTTCCGTATTTTCTGGAACGCTGGATGGTGCGAGTGCACGCGAAACCTTGGATATCGAGATCGTTGCCGGCCAGCGGTTGCGGATTTTAGCTGACCAGATTGATTACGCTCCGGATCTCTTTCTTCGCAATCCAAGCGGTGAAGTGATTCGGCTTGGGAATGACAATAACCTAGATAACTCTCGGCCGAATCTGATCGACCTGCAGGATCTTTCTGACACAGGTACCTATGAATTGGCAGTCGAACCAAACCGTGGTCTTTTCGGTGACTTTCAAATTCGCATTGATGTTGGGACAGACATTCAGTTGGAGGAAAACCCAGAGCTAGAAAAAATCAATGATGACGAAGGTCGATTTGCATTGATCGAAGACTTTGTAGTCTTTGAGGATGTGGATCTAGCAAATTCAACTTTGCGAGCGAACGTCGGCGGTTCTATCATTCTTGGCGACAAGGATAATTTTGGACTCGGATATTTTTCTGCTGGCACCGTCGTTGAAGTTGACGCTAGCGATATTCCGGAAGGCTCGACATTGCCGCCGCTCGTTACGGTGGGATCCAACGTCGAGCCCATTGTCGATACCGACCCATCTCCGTCTGTTTTCCGTGGGACGATTCCTTCGGATGGCTACTATTCCGCGACGATCGCGTCGGCCTCGTTCAGGCTAAACGGAAAAATCTACGAGTACGATCCGGTACACCAGGGATGGGAAGACGCTCGACAGGCAGCCATCGCCAACGGGGCCGAATTGGTGTCGATCGAGTCGGCTTCTCTGAACCAGAGAATCATTCAGGAGTTCGGTGATTATTGGTCTTCCACTTGGATCGGGCTGCAAGACATCGACCAAGACGATTCCTATGCCTGGACTGATGGTGAAGCGTCAGTCTACCGAAACTGGGGTAACAGCGAGCCATCGCGCAGCCCGTTTGGCGCGATAGACTTTTCGCACAAGTGTTTTTGTTTTAGCCGAGGCGATTGGATCACGCCCGCACGAACTTCCGAGATTCCAAGCATCACCGAAAGAATTCTCGGTGCAGATGACTCGGACCTGACAGGATCCGGTTTTGCGGCGACGTATGCGGCCAGGATCGAGATCCAGGACAATGTGATTCCATCGATTCGCTCCATTGCACCGGAGTTGCAGGGGCGATCATTTTCGCAAGGGGCACTGGATGAAGTAACGATCCAATTGAGCAAGCCTTTTGATGAAAACTCCCTGAGCGAATCGACCTTCCAAGTCCGGACCAGCGGTGTCGATGGTCAGTTTGGAACTGCGGACGATATTTACACCAATGCACTCGGCACTCCGCAGGCCACCAATCCTTTTGCGGTACCAGAAATTAGCGTCAATCTAGCCTCAGCGACGTTGAGTGCGGGCGACTATCAGTTGGTCGTTAATGGCAACATCACCGATCGTTACGGGGTCGGCGTTGATGTCGATGGAGATGGTGTTGCCGGGGGCACTTTGATTCAACAATTCAGCGTCCTTCCATCAGTGGGCGGCCAACCTACGGTTACGGAAATCGAACCCAACAATACTTTCGACCAAGCAGTGGTCTTGCCCATTGAAGCTGATGGTGTGACGGGGCAATGGAGCCGATCTGCGGTGGGGCTGGGGATCGTGGGCGATGACGACTTCTGGAGCCTTGAATTGTTGGAGGGACAGTCGGTTATCTTCGGTGTGGAACGCGACGGTGGTGGCAGCTTCGACCCGACAGTCGCTCTGTTTCGGCATGATGGTTCAAATCTCGTCGGCCTGGGGACGGGGTTTACCCAAGAGCAGTTCCAGGTACAGGAAACAGGTACCTACTTTGCACGCGTTCGTCCTGTTTTTTCTAGTGAGCAATATACCTATCGCTTGTCAGCTCTGATTCACGAAGATGCAATTCTGGAAAATGAATCCGGTGGAACGCAATCGATTGCACCGGAGCAAGTAGGTGACCAGACCTTTGAATCCGTTGTTGGGGAAACCTTTGCCGAAGAAGATGATGTTGACGCCTTCGAATTCCCCAATCTCAATCCAGGCGACACCTTTCGGCTGGAAATCTTGCCCAATCCACACTGGTCTGGTGCCATTCCAACGTTCGTTCCGATTAACGAAACGGCCGGATTGGTTGACACAAATCCCGCAGAAAACATATTTGAAGCCACGGTAACGCAATCAACGGCTTTGGAGTTTGAATTTTCACAGCAAGAGTCTGGCGCTGGAGTCCGAGAAGGATCCAACGAGTACCAATACAGTTTTAGGGTCACGATCGTAGATGGATCAGGCCCAACGCTCACGCTTGATGACGAAGAATCGGACCACCTTGGTGTTTATCGCGACTTGATCGCCGAGTTGTTTTACGACTTCAGCGAACCCATCCTTTCGGATTCCTTGACCAGTGAAAATGCGACCTTGCTTTACGCTGGTCCAGATAACAACTTTGGCACTTTGGATGACCGCTGGATCGAAATCACAGCAGAAATACAAAGTGCGAACCAGTTTGATGGACCGAGGCTTCACGTCGACATCGAGCAAGAGTATTTGGAGGATGGTTACTATCGATTCGTGGTCGAGGATTCGGTTACCGACTTAGCTGGGAATTTGCTTGACGGTGACGGCAACCAATTGATTGGCGGCATCTTTGTCGATGCGTTCCAGGTCGCAGCGTTGCTTCCGGGCGAGATCGGCGAAGGCATTGATAACGACAAGATTGAAAACGCAACCGCGCTGCCGGTTTTTCAATCTGCCGATAGCAAGTGGAGCCAAACGCCGGTCATTGTAGCGAACCAGAGCTCTGGGAATAATGATTGGTTCTCTTTCCAGGCAGAAGCCGGTCAGCAGCTTCGTTTGCTCGGCGATTTTGCGGGACTATTCACGTTTTTCTACGAAGATGAAAATGGCGTAAACCAGTTTTTCAGAAACACTAGTAGTCGGATCATCGATCTTACTCGAACAGCGACCTACCGATTTCGATCTAGAAGTGATATCCCGGGAGAATCCAGATTGTCGATTGCGTTGTCCGATCCTGACTTGGACTTTGCAAGTTCGACTGTTGAGTCACTGAATTTCTCGCCCAGTGGCGGATTAAGGCAGGCAGTGATTACTGGCATCAGTGAAACCGCCACCAGCCAGGATCGACTGAATCTTGGCACCCTTGCCGCAGGTGAACAGGTACAAATTGTCGTCAACAATTCGCCTCTTTCGCAAGCGAATCTACGAGTAGACCTAGTTGATTCAACTGGCCAGGTAGTCGCTGATCTGGATCCCGAGAATCTTTCGCTAAGTGCTGAAATACCAGCCGATGGACAATACGAGGCGATCGTGTCGGTGGACTCCGTGATCTTCGACAATCGACAATTTGAACTGACTGACCTGAGTTACTTTTATCCTGAAGTGTTAGATGTAGTCGCTGCTGATGGAAAGTTCCTCGCAACGGTGGACAGTCCAGAGCTAAACGTCATTCTTGCCGACCAGTATGCGGGATCCGCGGGGAAATGGATTGGGCTAGATCACACCGCCAACCCACCGCGTTGGCATGATGGTCAGGAAGTTGATTTCGCCAACGGCTTTGATATCGAGAATGCCGATCCGCTTAGCGGCATCCGAATCTTGAACACCGGTCAATGGTTTTCCTCGAGCAATCAAAGACCAGGAATTACGCAGCGACCACTTGATCCAGAGGATCCCGATTTCGCGATCAATTCGCTTGCGTCTCTTTACGATGCAACGATTTCAATCGCCGGTGGCAGCTTGTTTTCTATCGCTGACGCTGGTTCGATTCAGGATGGCGACACCCTCAACGAAATGTTCCTTGGCGATACCATTCGGTTCGATACACCAGCTTTCGCGGGATCGTTGTCAGAAGATGTCGTGAAGCTTGTTGGTGCGGGTGCAGACGGAATCCTTGATACCGCCGACGATCAAGAGTACGACCTAAGCATTGAATTGATCGATGGCGCGACAGCGCTTCGTTACCAGTTGGCCAATGAACCTTTGTCAGTGGGGCTGCATCGCTTCACGCTGACCAGTTTGTTGACGGATGAATCTGGCACGCCAATCGACGGAAACCAGGATGAATTTCCTGGCGGCGAACTTGTGCGAACATTTACCTTTGCGGGGGCTCCCGAAGGCTTCCTGTTTGGAACGAGCGAGAACATCGATGCGGACAACGCAATACGATTAACCATCCATGATGATCCGGGTGGGCAAGACATTGCGCGTTCGGAGATTGCGGTCAGTTTTGCCGCTGACGAGGACGACGAAGATTGGTGGGTGTTCTCTGCGGAGCAGGGGCAGAGTATCTCTGTTCGTTTTGAACGACCCACGAACAACCAAGCTGATGTTGTTATCTTTCGGCAGGAACCTGGCGGTGAACTGACGCGGATATTTGATGCCTTAAACAACGAGTTTAGTACAGGACTACTTTCCTTCATCGCGGATCAGGATGCTGATTATTTCATTCGTAGTTCGATGAATCCGCCGCCCGGCCAACTCGATGCAATCGTGCCAGACTCCTTGAAGCTCGCTGTATTGGTTTCCGATACTTTGCCAATTGGACCGTTCGCGGACCGTTCGACCGTCGAAGACCAAATTGATCAATCCCAAGGTACATTCCAATACGTTGCAACCGTTGAGCAGTTCACCACAGCAGCTCAAAGTCCTCGCCTGGGATGGTTCGAACCAGGAACTGTGATCGTCGCCGAAATCACCGGCGCGCCTGATTGGTCGGGTGCTGCTCCGCGAATTTTCGCCGACGGTGCTGGTTTGGTGGACACTGACCCGAGCCCAAGCCGTTTTCAGGGGACCACGACGGACCAGGGAATCGTCGAGATAGAAATTAGGCAAGATGCTGGCGAAAGCGGTTTTGATGCTCAGGTTGTTGTCAGTGGAACGATCTCGGAAACCATCTTGCCGGAAGTCTTTGGCTTTTCAGGTGTCCCGGCCGAGGGAGCAACCTCAACGAATAAAATCAGTGAGTTGAAAATTGAATTCAACGAGGAAATCGTTTCTGAGTTGTTACCGAGTGATGCAATCGTGATTCAACACGCTGGTGCGGACCAAACATTCGGAACCGCGGATGATTACAACTACGACTTCGACTTGGTTAGCTCCCTGGAATCTTTGAATATCCATTCGCCTCTTCAGCAACATTTCGTGACCGCAAGCATTCACGATGGTTTTTTGCTGCCGGGAGCCAATCGAATCGTCATCACCGATGCACTCTTTGATCGTGTGGGAAACCTGATCGAAGCCCAGGAAGATGCAGCGAGCTTTGGAGATCAACGAATCGCAGCGCAGCGTTCTTTCAATGTTGCGGATATACGTGGTGACGTGGTCCCTGAAACCATTGGCGATTTCGATCCCATCGACGGCGCGTTCCTGCCTTTAATCGAGGATCGCGACGGAACGGCTTGGTCGCGATCGCAAATCGGTTCGGGACGAATCGATCCTGACTTCGGGCCTGATTGGTGGCAATTTGACGGGCAGGCTGGTGACGTAGCAGATATTTTTGTGTCGCATGATAGCGCCACGTTGAACCAGCGTCCCAGTGTTGAAGTTTATTTTGACCCCAGCGGAACGGGACAGCTTGCTTCACTTCAAGAGATCGCGATCCCTTTTGTCTCGGGGAACAGCAATCACAACATACGGTTAATTCGTGAGCTGGAACTTACTGAAACAGGCACCTATTTTGTTTTAGTTGATGGAATTCGATCGATTGCCTACGACATCGAGATTGCAACCTTTGGCGGTGGACAACTTGAATCAGAATCCAGTTCGAACGAGGCTCAAGAGATTCTGTTTAACGAAGAAACTGGTACCCCAGAAGTTCGTCGAGGTAGAATTTCTGCGACCGCTTATGCCCCCTCGGCAAACGTTGATGAAGACCGATTTGGGTTGTCGGCAATCACTGCTGGATCCTCGGTGATCGCTACGCTTAATCGACCTGAGTGGTCCTTTGCCAATCTGCGAATCGAGCTTCGGGATTCCGCGGGAACGGTCCTCGAATCGACGACCTACGTGGCATCAAACTACATTCAAACGTCGGTGCCAGCCGATGGTAATTACGAGCTATTGGTAACCGCCGAAGCCGGCGATGGAGTCCAGGCACAATACGATCTCAGTGTCCTGATCGCAGATACGCCTAATGATGTGCCTCAGTCGGTGGAAATCGAGTCCGTGTCCATCAATGGAAACTCTGCAACACGATCTGCGATAGAAACGATTGAAATCACTTTTGATTCAGTAATTGATCTCGGGCTAAGTCAAATTCAATTGATTTCGGTCGATACCGGTGTCCGTGTCCGCGGACTAAGGATTGCATCAGAAATCAACGACGGAAAAACGACTGCAATCCTAAGTTTTGAATCTGGAACAGGCATTGTCGATAGCCAATCCAGCGTGCCATCTAAACTGCAGAGCGATTCTTATACGATTGAATTCCGCGGCGACGGTTACATCCCGACTTCTAGGGATGCGGATGACTTCTTTGCGAAGTATGGCGATACCGATGGCAATGGTGATGTGAACTTGAGTGACTTTGCTACCTTCCGATCTGGTTTTGGATTAGATGTCGGTGACAACGGTTTCAGATCAGACTTGGATGACAATCGAGACGGTGTGGTTGGCCTGGTCGATTTCGCTGCCTTCCGAAATTCGTTTGGGCGTCCTTAGTTGATTCACCAGGAAAGTGGATGACCAACAAGGTGAGAGATCAGCTTGACACGTTTCGGTCAACTTGAAAATTCTTCCAGATCGGTATTCATCCGTGGTCCCGCGAAAGCCATCCGTGGTTATTTTCGACCCCCAAGATGCAAATTGGGTTACGGCGCGCCCGACGTTGACATTGTTTGGGCCTTTTCGTTTCGGTGGGATTGCGAAAACGGTTTGCTGGGCCCATACAAAATCGTGCTGCACGCTATGATAATGCTGCGATGCGAGCAAAATGTCGATTTGCGATTGCCACTGGCTTGACTCCGCCGAGTAGTGGGCTGTGAGGCGTCATTTCACAATAAGAACAGGAGCTGGATGATGGGTTGGATTGTATTGGCGGTGGTTGTCAGTTTTTTCTTGATGACTGTCATGATCATTGTCGGCATTTACAACAAGCTGGTGACGTCGAGAGGCCGCGTCGACAATGCTTTTGCGCAGATCGAAGTCCAGCTAAAGCGACGCTATGACTTGATTCCCAATTTGATCGAGACGGTCAAGGGATACATGGCGCACGAAAAGGATACGCTGGAAGCGGTGATCCAGGCTCGTAACCAGGCGGTCACCGGTCTTCAACAAGCCTCCGCCGACGTGACCGATCCGGCTGCCATGCAGGCGCTTGCTGGTGCCGAACAAGGCCTGACCGGGGCACTCGGAAAACTGTTCGCGCTGTCGGAGTCGTATCCCGACTTGAAGGCCAACGAGAACATGGCGCAGTTAAGTGAAGAAATCACATCGACGGAAAACAAGGTCGCGTTTTCGCGGCAAGCCTACAACGACTCTGTGACTGCTTACAACGTTTACAAGGAAACTTTCCCGCCGGTGATCTTCGCTGGAATGTTCGGACATACCCAAGACGCAAACTTGCTGGAGTTCGAGGACAGTGCCGAGATTCAAGCGGCTCCCAAAGTATCGTTTTAGGATTACTTAGGAACGAGCGGGGAATAAGTGTCGCCTTTCGCAGGGGACGTCGTATTAATTACTGCGAGTTAGGCCCGGAGGGACGGAAGCTCTTTGCCGGGGATGTAAATCCCCGGATGGCAGCGTTATATCTCACTTTTTCTCTGGCTCGGTTTCGCGGCGTAGCC
>NZ_LWSK01000079.1 GCF_001642955.1 Rubripirellula obstinata
GTTTCGCGGCTACGCCGCGAAACCGAGCCAGAGAAATTGATGTGGGGCAGCCATCCGGGTGCTCGCGCACCCGGCAGGGAGCTGCCGGCCCTCCGGGCCTAAGACGCAGTAACTGATGCGACGTCCCGAGCCAAACGCGACTATAAAAAGTCGTACGTTCTTAAAGGCCACTTTAATGCGTAGCTAATCCAGTTAAACGTCCAGGTTGCGGACGTCCAACGCGTGCGTTTCGATGAATTCGCGGCGAGGTTCGACTTTGTCGCCCATCAGCAAACGGAACATTTCATCGGCGGCACCAGCGTCGGTTAGGTTGACGCGTAACAGGGTTCGGTTGGCCGGGTCCAGTGTCGTTTCACGCAATTCTTCGGCGTTCATTTCACCAAGACCTTTAAAGCGTGTGACTTGCAAACCTTTTTCACCCGCAGCACGAACTTCGGGCAGCAATTCACGCAGGTCTTCCAGCGGACGTCGAATGTCTTCGCCGCGGACTAATTCGAATCGTGCGGTGGTTGAACCGGTTCGCTCGATCGGCGTCAAATCGTCGATCGAGAAACCGAGCGTTTGCATGTCCTTCAATCCACTGTTGATGGTGCGAACTTCATGCAACTCGGTCAGGTGCGCCAAGTTGGCCGGTGGCTCCACCGGCTCGGCCGGTTTTGCGGGTGCATCCGTTGCCGCGGTGGCACCTTCAGCGCTGGCCTCATCGCCGCTTGGCGACTCTTCTTCCTCTTCCTCAATTTCAAGAATCAAACCGTTATCGTTCAGGAAAGTTTCAACGTCTTCTTGTTTCAGGAACCACTGTTCGATGTTGCCATGTGTCACCAACAATGGCGGCAACTTTTCAGCGACGGGATCGAAACGTTCTGCATGAATTCGCAAGCTGATGCCGCGTTGTTCCAAAGCGTTGAAAGCCTCTTCCATCGTTGCCAGCGTCGTGCATAACGCTCGCATCTTTTCGCCTTCGACACGACGACCGTCTTCGGCCTCAAACACCGTGTCTTTCAAACCGCGATCAAGCAACTGAGCCTTCATTTCGGCGTCAGACATAATGTAGTACCGGTTCTTGCCCTGCTGGACTCGGTACAGCGGCGGTTGGGCGACGTAGACGTGACCGCGGGCAACCAATTCGTACATTTGGCGGTAAAAGAAGCACAGCAACAACGTACGGATGTGACTTCCGTCAACGTCCGCGTCAGTCATGATGACGATCTTGTCATAACGACGCTTTGTCAGGTCTTGGTCCATCCCGATTCCAGTTCCGATCGCTTGGATCATCGACTGAACTTCGGTGTTTTCCAGCACCTTGGCTTCGCGAGATTTATACGCATTGATGATCTTACCTCGCAGCGGCAAGATCGCCTGGAAGTCTCGCATCCGCCCGCCTTCGGCCGAACCACCGGCCGAATCACCTTCGACCAGGTACAGTTCGCACTCGTCACGATTCTTGCTGATGCAATCACGCAGCTTGCCGGGCAAACCGCCGCCCGACAGAGCACTCTTACGTTGCCGCAGCAGATCCTTTGCCTTGCGAGCCGCTTCGCGTGCTTCGGCCGCCAACAAACCTTTGCGTACCAGCGAAACCGCGACCTTTGGATTTTCTTCCATGTACTTGGCAAGGTGCTCGCCAACGCCACCGCTGACGATGCCATCAACTTCACTGTTGCCAAGTTTGGTCTTGGTTTGCCCTTCAAACTTTGGTTCAGGAACACGCACGCTTAGCACCGCTGTGATGCCTTCGCGAAAATCGTCGCCCGACGGAGTCGTGTTCTTGAACAGGCCTTCTTTCTTGCCGTAATTGTTCAATGTACGAGTTAGAGCTGATCGGAAACCCGAAACGTGGGTTCCGCCTTCGGTCGTGTGAATGTTGTTGACATACGACTGGACATTCTCGGTGTACTCGGTGCTGTACTGCAGCGCGATGTCGTATTGGACGCCATCTTTTTCGCCTTGAATCGCAATCACATCAGAATGCAGAACGTCGGAAGCCCGGTTGAGGTGTTCGACAAATTCAACGATCCCGCGATCGTATTTAAAGTCGCCCGATTCGCCGTTGCGTTCGTCCAGGAACTTGATGTGAACGCCGGAGTTCAAGAACGCCAATTCTTGAAGGCGTTTGTACAGCGTGTCGTAATTGTATTTGAGCGTATCAAAAATCTGGCCGTCGGCTTTGAACGTCGTTTTCGTGCCCGATTTTTTGGTGGCTCGACCTTTCTGGACCGGGCCGGTGGGAACACCGCGCTCGTATTCTTGAGTCCAGGTGAAACCATCGCGGCTGACTTCGACGCTGGCCCATTGGCTTAGGAAGTTGACGACCGTGACGCCGACGCCGTGCAAACCGCCGGACGTTTGGTAGGCACCTTTTTTGAACTTGCCGCCGAATTTCAGCATTGTCATCACGCCCTCCAGCGTGGTGACTTCGCGGCCGAGTTCTTCGGTCAGTTGGTCGTGCTGGGTGACCGGAATTCCCCGTCCGTCGTCTTCGCAGGTGACTGATCCGTCGGTGTGGACGGTGACCGTGACCGTATTGGCGAACTTGGCCATCGCTTCGTCGATCGAGTTATCGACGACTTCGTAAACCAGGTGGTGCAGTCCGCGGGTGGACGTGTCCCCAATGTACATACTGGGGCGAGCCCGGACGTGTTCCAGGTCGGAAAGTCGCTGCAGATCCTTGTCGGTGTATTCCGCCGATGCGGCTGGAATGGCGGAAAGGGGGACATTACCACTGCTGTCATCTGCTGGCTGGGCCGCGGGAGCGTCACTCATGAAGGATTCGCAAAAAGACCATAGGAATAGGGAATCACACGTCGCTGTGCGAAGCCCCAAATTCTAACGTATTTCCCCCTCGGCTGCGATCCGTCATCCAGCTCGGCAAACGTGCTGGCACCGGCTTCGCGATGCGCGGAATTCGCTGAGTTTTCAATACCTTTTTTCAGCGTAGACCGCCCCTCAACGCTTTGGCAGATATCGCTGGTACGCATCGACCGCCAAAACATCGCAGCGTTCATTTTCGACGTGGCCAGCGTGCCCCTTGACGTGCTCGAAATGGATGTTGTGGACTTGCATCGCGGCATCGAGCTCTTTCCACAGTTCGACGTTCTTCACTGGCACCAGTTTTGAACGGTCCTTGCGTTTCCAACCGCGTTTCTTCCAACCGGCCATCCATGTCTTCATCCCTTGCAAGACATAAACACTGTCGGCGTACAGCGTGACCTCGCACGGTTCGCTCAGCGATTGCAGGCCGCGAATCACCGCCATCAACTCCATCTGATTGTTGGTCGCTTCGGGCTGCCCGTCACTTCGTTCCAGTTCTTTCCCCGTTTTTTCGCAGCGAAGAATAAACGCCCATCCGCCTGGCCCAGGATTACCGCTACAGGCACCGTCGGTATAAAGGCTGACTTTTTTCACAGGAAAGGTGCTCGCTGGTTCGGGCGTGTTCGGTGATTGCTCGTTGGCATGATCCTTCTGATCCTTCTTCGTGCGATACAATAAACCAACGGGACTAATCCGCGAACGAGGGGGGAAAAGAAAACCATGTCACGTGCATTCGTACTTTCGATCGTTGCGACCATCGTTGTCGTTACTGGTAGGTTCGATCGGCAATCCGCTGTCGCACAAATGATCTACCAAGATGTCACCAACAACCAATTTGGATCAAGCTATTTTGAATCCAATTCCGTGGGCGGGTTTCTGCAAGGTGATAACTGGTTTTTCAATTTTGGCGGTGCCGGTGTTGCAAGGCAGGGGTTTGCGGGGCAAGGTCCATTGCTGACTCCCTTTGGCGGTGCCGGTGTCGCAAACGGTGGCGGGTTGTCCGGTCGAGGCCGTTTCAATCGCGGTCGTGTATCGGGTGGCCTGGGGTTCAACTTCTCGCAAGGATCGGCGCGGACCAGCACTTCCACGTCCGCGGGCGTGACGACGATGGATGGTTTCCCCGGCAGCATCCAATCGGGCACGATTCGCCCGTTTGTCATTGGCATCATTCCTGTCGTCTCTGACTTTCCTCAGCCCGACAATTCAGAATCCGTTCAGAACGTGCGGCAACTTGCCAAGCTGCGACAATCTCAGCAACAGTTACAAGATCGCCGCTTGCAAACCTTTCTGCAACGGATTCGCCAAGCCGAATCAAGCGGCAACGTCCGCATGGCGCGTGCAAATTATCGCAGCGCGATCGCAATCACTCGCGGCCCGCTGCAAAGGCAACTCAAACAGAACCTGCAAACCTTCATGGCAAACGCGAAGCAACAGGCAAAACAGCAGGACGACAAACAAACGCCCGCCCGAAACAAATGAGATCGGATTTCGATGCCCGAAGGACACAAGACACACTTCATCGCTCGCGAGCACTCCGAGAAGTTCGCCGGCCAAAAATTGAAGGTCACCAGCCCGCAGGGTCGATTCACAACCGATGCAAGAAAAGTCAACGGGAAAGTCTTGGAACGAGTCGAAGCGGTCGGCAAACACTTGTTCTACGTGTTCGAATCAGGGCACATGATCAACGTTCACCTGGGACGTTACGGCAAGTATCGCGAACTACCGTCGCCGCCGCCTGCACCGGTCGGACAAGTTCGCATGCGAATCAGGGGTGATGGCCAGACAGTTGATCTGACCGGGCCAACGACGTGTCGTGTGATCGACTGTGATGGACGTTCACAAATCGAATCCAAACTTGGTCCTGACCCGTTGGCTTCCAGTGGAACGAACGCCGCAAAAAAGAAGCAAGTTTGGGCATCGTTTTCCAAAAGCAACAAACCGATCGGCGCATTGCTATTGGATCAGTCAATCGTTGCTGGCGTCGGCAACATCTTTCGCGCCGAAGTGCTGTTCGAGACAGAACTGAATCCAGAGATTGCCGGCAACCAGTTGAGCAAAGAATCGTTCGATGCGTTGTGGAGTTCGCTAACCAAGATGATGAAGGTCGGTTTGAAGTACGGCAAAATTGTTTCGGTGACCGCAAAGGAAGCTGGCATGCCGGTCGCAAAAATCGAAGGAAAAGATCGTTTTCGCGTCTACGGAAAACAACGATGCCCGCGTTGCAACGCGAAGATCGAAACGATCGAGGTCGCAGCAAGGAAGCTGTACGTGTGCCCAAGTTGCCAGCGGCTTAACGATTGAATCGGCTTCGCATCCAATGTGATCCGCTTGGGCGGTAGCCCTAGTCTGTGGTACCGAAACCTGGCTATCGCGCGGTTGATCTCGTCATCGTCTCTTTTCGCTCCGGGAAAGATGAGGCACCGAGTGACGACTTTTCAGAGCAAAAGGCGACTATAAGTTTGAGTTCGCTGCGAAATCAGCAAGCCGCTTTCGCCAAAACAGCTGATTAAATTGACAAACAGCCAGGGACTAGCTGCTTATGGAACACGACGAAACGAAGCGTCGTGCAATCGCTTGCATTTACAGGCCTTAAAAAACAGTGATTTTGCAAAATACCTGTTAGCACGGTGAATAACCTTGCAAACGCTTGCATCCGCCCCTCAATTAGCTAGACTCGCACTAATCAAATTCTGCGGATGTAATTATCCCGTTAAATGTGGCAAGCGAAGGACTTGGTGCCTTCCGGGAGTTTGGCAGTTGTGGGAAATCGTGTTTCGCATGCGAAAGGAGCTTGTTGGGTGACCGTTTGGGCCACACGAGCGAATGAGCTGCCAAAGCGTTTTTGCGTGCTCGAGGCCGTAAATTGCAACAGCACGAACGCAGAGTTGATGATCGCGAATCGCTCGTCGGTTCATTTGTATTTTTGATTTCACTAACTCGCGACAGGACCCCATGATGAAGAAATTAACTTTGACCGCGATCGCGCTGCTGCTTGCGGTCGCACAATCAGTCTCCACCGCCGATGCCGGAGTCGTTCTGTACGACGGCGTGGCAGGCGACGACTTTTTTAACCCCGACCCGGGACCAGCAGGCTTTGCATTTGACGACTTCAGTGGGCAGGTCACTGACACTGGTAGTTCCCTACTCATCGATATCGCAAATGACACCACAATGAGTAACGGTCTCTTCGGCGGCCTTGGGCGTGACGTGGGACCGATTGCCGACTTTGATCACACTGACCCGGGCACTTTTTTCCGCATGGAATACCGAGTCTTGGGTAACAATGCCGCTACCGGTTTCAATATCCTGCTCAGCGACATTGATGACGCTGACAGCGCTCAAGATTTCCAGATTACCGCCAGCAACTCCTCTGCAATCGCCTTGAGCGACGGCAGCGGCTACTCAGAGCTGTCTGTTCCGATCGATGTGACCGGTTTCAGCCAAACCTCTTTTGGATTTGCTGACATCGGAGACGGAGTTGCCAACTTTGGATTGCGCCAATGGCAGATCCAAAGCCCCTTCGGTGGCACAGACCGCCTGAACATCGAAATCCGACGTGCAGAAATCGTGACCGCTGCGATTCCTGAGCCCGGCTCGTTTGCTTTGATCGCTGCGTTGACAGGCGCAGTCGTGACCCGCCGGCGACGCAAGTAGTCGTCTGACACGACTTTCGCTAGGACCTAGAAATGCTGGACTTAACCGTCCGGCATTTTTTTTGTTCTTCGCGGAAACGTGAATCGCTAGAACCTTCTCAAAAGCAGCCGTTGGACCGGTTGTTGGACACCGGCAAAGGACTTCTTAACCAGTGATGCACGTCAATTGGCGGGCCGTCTGACTTAATGCACATCGAGAAGGAACTGGGAACGATTGAATCGTTTATGTCGGCCAGTTTCCTCCCTCTCCTGCTGAACGTTGCTTAAGACGCTTCGGATCTCGAATTGCATCATGATTTCAAAAAACAAAAACAACCTCCGCTCACGCCGCCGCAAACTAGACCGTGCCGGACGCCGAAGCACTGGCTTCACTCCACGCGTCGAAACACTGGAAGCCCGTGCGTTATTAGCGGCCGCGATTTTTGACGGTGCGACCTTGCGATTCGAGGCGTCCGAAGGCGCTGATACGGTACAGGTTTCCACCCCGACCGCGGGCCTCGTGCAGATTGAAGTCTCAGGCGAAGAGCAAATTGAACTCGGCGACGGCACGCTCGGAACCGAAGGGTTCTCACTCGATGCGTCCGGCCAAATCCTAACAGTCGATCTGGAAACCGTTGGCGTGAGTCTGGAAAACATCGTCATCGAGACCGGCGAAGGCGATGATCAAATCTCGCTTCAATCCAGCGTCGCATTTGCGAGTTCAGCAACTGCGCCAACCATTCGCTTAATCGGCGGCAACGGCGACGATGTGCTATCAGCGGTTGGCGTGACCGAATCGGTTTTGATCGATGGTGGTGCGGGCAACGATATTCTGACCGGTGGCGATGGCAACGACATCCTGATCGGAGGCATCGGCGACGACACGTTGATCGGTGGTCTGGGCGATGACCAGTTGATCGGTGGGTTTGGCGCTGACCGACTTGAAGGTGGCGAAGGCAATGATTCGTTGATCGGTGGCGGTCAGATCGAAGTCACCGTGACGAACCTGCAACAAGAAGACGGCAGTTTGCTGACACCCGTGTTCCTGGCAACCCAAGACGGGGTGTACGATTTCTTTGACGTCGGTGGAACGGCGTCACCAAGCTTGGAACGCCTAGCCGAAGACGGCATCACCGCCGATCGAATTCAGGCAGCACTAAACAGCGGCGGTGTCGCCGAAGCAGTCGCGACCTCCGGCGGCCCACTGGCACCGGGCGAAACACGAACTGTCACGCTGTTCGCGGACCCCAGTGATCCGTTAACGCGTTATCTCAGTTACGCCAGCATGGTGATCCCCAGCAACGATGCATTTATCGGCAATGACGATCCGTTAGAACTGGACCTGTTTGACGAAGACGGCAACTTGATTGAACGAGTTGGCGACGACGCGCACATCGTTACCGGCGACGATGTTTACGACGCTGGTACCGAAGTCAATGATGAGGTTCCCGAGAACACAGCCGCACTTGCTCAGGCGGCTCCCGACACCGGCGAAACCGAAGGCGGCGTGATTCGCCAGCATGAAGGTTTCCAGGGTTCCGATCGTTTTGGTGATCCCGTCGGTAATGTGTTGACCGCCCGTCCCAATGGTGACTTCACGCTGCCCGGTGCAGAGATCCTTAGCATCGAAGTCGATGCGTCGGTGGAAGCCGGTTTTTCGCTCAGCGTGACCGATCAACCGCTCGCATCGTTAACGACCGATCAAACACCGGAAGCGTTGGTCGACGAAGTAGCGCTGGGTAATCTGTACTTCAACGTTCACACCACCGATTTCCCCGGCGGCGCGATTCGAGGACAACTAATTTTAGATTCCGATGAAGTCGTCGGTGGCGTGCGGACATTGACCTTGACCGCTTCACTGGACAGTTCGCAAGAACCCAACGATTCATCGGACTCGCCAGCGATCGGCGAAGCAACCGTGACGATCGTGTTGGACGGCAGTGTCGCGACTTACTCGACGAACTTAAGCATCGTCGGTTTGACAGTTGCGGACCTATTGCCCGTCGCAGGCGTTAGCTCGATCCACTTGCACAATGCACCTGCTGGAACGAACGGCCCCGTAATCGTGGACATCGTCCAAGACGCCGGTGGAGACATCAATGGCGTCGCAACGGACGCAGCCAACGACACCGGCGATGGCAACGTTTTTGTGGAAACAATCGCGGTTGATGGTGACGATATCCTGATCGGCGGTGCAGGCGACGACACGCTATCGGGCGGCATCGGAAACGATCAATTGTTTGGCGGAGCCGGTAACGACACGTTGTTGGGCGGTGCGGGCGATGACGTGCTAGCCGGCGGCGGTGGCACCGATTCGCTAAGCGGTGGAACCGGCAACGACACCAATTCGTTCGCAGGCATCGGCCTTGGTGTTAACGCGACGGTCAATGCAGACGGAACCGGAACAGCTTCCTACGGCGGAGTCAACGAAACCTTCACAGGAATCCAAAACCTAACCGGTTCAGACAACGACGACGTGCTGGTGGCAACCGGTGCGGCGTCGAACATTCTGCTTGGTGGTGATGGAGATGACGTTTTGGCTGGTGGCGGCGGAACCGACACGATCGACGGCGGTGATGGCAACGATACGAATTCGTTCGCAGGTATCGGATTGGGCGTCACGGCGACGATCAACGATGACGGCACTGGGACTGCTTCCTACGGCGGCGTCAATGAAACCTTCGCGGGGATCGAGAACCTTGCCGGCAGTGCCAATGACGACACATTGACCGGCAATGCACTGGCCAACGTGATCGACGGTGGCCGAGGCGACGACACCATTATCGGTGGTGCCGGCGATGATGTTCTGTTTGGCGGTTCAGGTGATGACACACTTTCAGGCGGCGATGGTAACGATCGCCTGACCGGCGGTTTCGGCGCGGACGATCTAAGCGGTGGTGCGGGTGATGATTCGCTTGTCGGTGGTGGACAAATTTCGGTAACGGTCACAAACCTGCAAACTGAAAATGGCAGCTTGCTGACGCCTGTGTTCTTGGCAACTCAAGACGGTGTCTATGACTTCTTTGATGTCGGCAGTGCATCGTCAACCAGCTTGGAACGATTAGCCGAAGACGGAACGACCGGACCACGCATCGCGGCGGCACTTGCCAGCGGCGGTGTGGGCCAAGCCTTGGCGACCGCGGGCGGACCGCTGGCACCCGGCGAATCTCGCACGGTGACTTTCTTTGCTGATCCAAGCGATCCGCTAACGCAGTATCTCAGTTGGGCGTCGATGGTGATCCCCAGCAATGACGCGTTCGTTGCCAATGATGACCCGCTGGCATTGGACCTATTCAACGACGGAGAACTGATCGAGCGAGTTGGCGATGACGCGTTCATCATTACCGGTGACGATGTTTTAGACGCGGGAACAGAAGCGAACGACGAAGTGCCTGAGAACACCGCAGCATTGGCGCAAAGTTCACCGAACACGGGCGTGACCGAAGGTGGTGTCATTCGTCAACACGAAGGATTCCAAGGTTCTGAACGCTTCGGTGGTCCGGTTGGCAATGTGTTGTCAGCACGACCCAACAGCGACTTCACTGCCCCAGACGCCAACATCTTGAGCATTGAGGTCAACGGTTCAAGCGAATCAGGTTTCTCGCTTAGCGTCACTGACGCGCCGCTCGCATCACTGACGACGGATCAAACGGCAACCGAGCTAGTCGATCAGGCGGCGCTGAACAACTTGTACTTCAACGTTCACACTAGCAATTTCCCCAGCGGTGAAATTCGCGGCCAGTTGATTTTGGATTCCGATGAAGTCGTTGATGGCGTGCGGACGTTGACCCTTTCTGCTTCGCTGAACAGTTTGCAAGAGCCTGGCAATTCGTCAACGTCCGACGCGTTGGGCCACGGCACCGTGACGATTGTTCTCGATGGCGATTCCGCGACCTATTCGTCAACACTTGAAATCGTTGGTTTGACAACTGCCGATCTGTTGCCGGTTGCAGGTGTCAGCTCGATTCACTTGCACAACGCACCGGCCAGCGTGAATGGTCCCGTGATTGTTGATATCGTTCAAGACGCAGGCGGTGACATCAACGGTGTCGCACTGGACGCAGCCAACGACACAGGCGACGGCAACGTATTTGTTGAAACCATCGAAGTTGACGGCAACGACATCCTTCGCGGTGGATCAGGAAACGATACTTTGTCGGGCGGCCAAGGTGATGATCTTCTGGCTGGTGGCGGCGGTAGTGACACAATCATTGGTGGTTCAGGAAACGACACCAATTCGTTCGAGGGCATCGGGCTTGGTGTTAACGCGATCGTCAATGCGGATGGAACCGGTACGGCCGCTTACGGAAGCGTCAATGAATCGTTCACTGGCATTGAAAACCTAACCGGCAGCGACAACGACGATGTCTTAATTGCGACGGGAGCAGCAGCCAACGTATTGAGAGGCGGCGATGGCAATGACTTGCTAGCCGGTGGCGGCGGAACCGACACGATCGATGGCGGCGATGGAATCGACGTTAATTCCTTTACCGGAATTGGCTTGCCTGTGACTGCACAGATCAACGATGACGGTTCGGGCACCGCTTCGTATGGTCCGGTGAGCGAAACTTTTGCCGGGATCGAAAGTCTGATCGGAAGCGACAATGACGATGTCCTGATCGGCAACGCCGGGGTCAATGTGATTGACGGTGGCCCAGGCAACGACCTCATCGAAGGCCGCGGCGGCGACGATGCTCTTAGCGGTGGTCCCGGCGATGACCGAATCGCCGGCGGTGACGGCAACGACCTGATAGAAGGCGATGGCGGCAATGACTTCCTGCGTGGCGAAGCCGGCGATGACATCATTCGCGGCGGCAATGGTGACGACAACTTGGCCGGTGGCGGAGGAGGCGACACGCTCGATGGCGGAAACGGCAACGACATCATTGACGCGTTCGTCAATCTGGACGGGCTTGAATTGTTTGCAGTCGGTTCGGTCACTGGCCCGCTGGTTGCACCGCCTAGCCCCGATGCCCCCACAGCGGTTCCGTTTGTAGCAACGGTTGATACGACCGTTAGCATCATTCCAGTTGCATCGGCCAGTGCCCAGAATCGTGGGTTCAGTGTTCTGGATAGTCAATTCAATCCAATATCTTCGTCCGTTGAAGGCGTCGAGACGGCGGACTTGGTGGCTGGTGAATCTTACTTGCTGTTCTTTGATGCTTCGACTGAGACGCGGATCTTTCGAGTTGGATCGTCGGCGGGGCAAGAAGTGTTGAGGCTTGGACAGGGAACGCTTCGCAACCCGCAAGAGGCAACTGATGTTAACGGCAACGGCGAAACGTCGGCTCTGGACGCATTGCAAGTCATCAACCAGTTAAGCGTTGCCAGTGCCAACGGTGCCGAGGCAGAAGCTCCCATCGCGGTGACTGCGAATGGCGAACGACGATTCCTTGACGTCAGCGGTGATGGTCAAGTGTCAGCCCTGGACGCGTTGTTGGTCATCAACACGCTCAGCCGCCGTGCTGACGAATTTGTTTCAGCGGAAGGTGAAGCGGTTCAGGTTCAATTCAATGTCGTGACACCTAGCGTGCAAAGCGATATTGAAACCGAAGACGAATCGGTATCGATCCCAGTCGAGCAGCCCGAAGCGTTAGCCTCGTTTACCGAAACCGAAAACGACGAGCCAACCTCGGTTGTCGTTTACGATGCTGAAGAAACGGTGGACGACGATTCCGATCGAGTCGAAGCACTTGACGACATCTTTGGCGATGCCGACGCTTTGAACAGCCTGTTATCAACCTAGATGCGACACGCGGCATAGCCGGGTTGGTTTAGGAATTGTCCCGAAATAACTTCATGAGATTCAATTCCCCCCAAATCCCAACCCGAACGCGATAGCCTGCCGACTAAAGTGAGCCTCGGGCGCGTAAGCGGCCGGGCCTCGGGCGCTCTGTGAAGCATTTCCAAATCGTTTAACCGCGTGGGCATCGCCCCGCGCGTTTCGTTCAGCGTGGACGCGCGGGGCGATGCCCACGCGGCTAAACGAACGAACACGTGTTTTCCGGGGCCAAAACTCTTCACGGCGTTGCCTTCCAGGGCTGATAAAAGGTCAAAACGTCATTGATGAAATCGGGGGACAATCCAGGGACATACGAACTGGTATTCCATTTCGTAATCATTCGCTATCCTTGCAGCTTGATGATTCAACGTTCTTGTTAAGGCCGCTTCGCATGATGCACCTGCTCGCCTCCGCCATCGAAGAAACGCCCATCGAACCGGCTTCGACCGGCATCATGCTGTTGTTCGCTGCGATCATGATGGCGACTTACGTCGGGGTTGCAGTCGAACGCTTTCACAAAACGGTCGCCGCTCTCTGCGGCGCGGTCGTGCTGGTGGCCTTAAGCCTTTGGCTGGGTGTCTATGAATACCCAAAAATCTATGAGTTCTTGAAAGAGGACTTGAACATCTTCGGCGTCATCATTGGTACCGGAATTTTGGTGGACGTCGTCGGCAAGAGTGGACTGTTCCACTTCATCAGTATGTGGATCGTCCGCTTAACCGGCGGCCAAGCTCAAACATTGTTTCTGACTCTTTGCGTCGTCACCTTTGTCTTCGTGGCTGTGCTGACCATCGTTCCTGCGATGTTGATCCTCAGCTCGCTTGTTCTGGTGATCTGCCGATCGCTCAACTACAAGCCGATGCCGTTGTTGTTGAGCGTCGCGATTTGTGCCAACAGTGGTGCGATCGCAACTTTCGCCAGCGGGTTGCCCAACATCATGATCGGCACGGCAGCCGAAATTCCCTACATGCACTTCATCCAAGTCTCGCTGCCCTACGCGATGATCAGCTTGGTGATCGCGGTCGCTTTCTTGCGATTCTTTTTTAGAAACGAGCTTCCCTGGAAACAGTCCGATGAAGAAAAGGCGGCGCTGAAGAGTCAAATCGAATCGTTTGATCCATGGGCGATGGTGGAAGATCGCAAAGTGCTTTATCGAAGCGGGCTGATCTTGATGGCGACAGTCGTCGGTTTCGTGTTTGCACAACAGCTTGGCGTCGGCATGGATTTTGTCGCGATGGTCGGCGCGACGGCTGCGTTGTTGTTTGCGGGCAAAGGCGTCGAAGACGCGATCGGCAAAGTGAATTGGACGGTGATCATGTTCTTCATGGGCCTGTTCGTCATCATTGGCTGCGTCAAGCAAACCGGAGCACTTGGCGTTGTGGCTCAGCAAGTGGTGGAGCTATCGGGCAACGACCTGCGACTGTTGATTCCGTTGCTGGGCGGTTTTTCGGCCGTCGCCAGCTCGATCGTTGACAACATTCCCGTCGCCGCGACGCTGATCCCCATCGTCAAAGACATTTCCGACGGCGGTGTTCCGGCGGAACCGCTTTGGTGGACGCTGATCATTTGCTGCAACCTGGGCGGTAACGGCACGCCGATCGGATCAATTTCTTGCGTGATCGCAATTTATGCTCTGAAAAGAGAAGCTGGTGTTCACGTTGGCTGGGGAACCTTCCTAAAATTAGGCGGCAGCATCATGCTGGTGCAAGTCGCCGGCGCGATCGTGTACGTCATGCTGTCCTACAACCAAGGCTGGATACCGTCGCTATGAGCATGAAAATCATATGAGCACTGAATCAGAATCAGGCGAACTGGATCGCGAAGTCGATGCATCGATGCGGATGTTTGAGAAATCAAACGTCGGACCGTCGTCCGCGCTCACGCCCATTAAACCGGCACGAGTTTTGGTCGTCTTGGATGGCACCGAGCAGGATGAGACGTCGATTGCAGCGGCGGCGACACTGCGTGAACGATTCAATGTCGAATCGTTAATCCTGGATGCTCGCGATCAACCACAAAGCGAAGATGGCGGCGATGAACTTGCTCATTTGCGAGAAGATCTAGCGATCGCTCGCGCCGGCCAGGTCACTGGAAGCCGGCCGATCTTGCGAGCTGTCGGTGATTCTTACGACGCGATTCTGTCGGCGGTGAAGGAGCATGATGTTGATTTGTTGATCGTTCCCTGTCCCTTTGGTCGGTCGTTCGAGAAGATTGGTACCGATAGTGCCGGAACCGTGATCGATGTTTTGTTATCGAAATGCCCCAAGCCGATGCTGGTCATTCGTCGTGCGGACCAGCTTGTCGGCGAGTGCTTGAAGTCGCTGCGTTTCATTATCAGCAACGAGTGTGAAGTGCAAAATCGTGCTGCCGCTTGGGCGTTTGGGCTGATTGAACCAGCCGGTTCGATCACGTTGAATTTGGTGGTCGAAAAAGAACAATACCAGAACTTGCGATCCATCTTGAAAGCGCTTCATCCAGAAGAAACGATCGACGAGCAAAAATTCGCAGATGCGTTAACCAAGACTCACCATTTGTTGCACGGAGCGATGGCGAAAACGGCAACTGCACTTAGCCTAAGCTACTCTCTGCAACCCCAAGCCAGTGAAGCCGCACCGCCAAACGCGCTGGGCAACGCAACAAAGCAGTTGCTAGTGATGCCGATTGAAGTCGATGACCGATTCACGCAAGGTTTTGTGCAGGATCGAATTCGCCGCAGTCCGCATCCCGTATTGATCGTTCCCGGACACGTGCGAATTGATCAGTGAGCGGGTTTGCACTGGAACCGATTTACGGATCGCTTTCATTGGCGGTCGTATTGGTGGTGATCACAATCGCGATCACGCTTTGGGTCACTCCGCCAACGCCTGATCGCAAACGACGACGTTGGTTGGTGGGGCTAAGATTGATTGCCGCCGCCGTGTTGATGCTGGCGATGCTACGTCCCGCAATCATCCGCACCGACAATCGCGCCGCTGATGCCGCCGTTGTCGTTGCACTGGATTCGTCAAAGAGCATGACGCTATCGGATGGAAGCGGGAATCCACGGTTTGATACTCAGCAAAAATCCGTTGCAACGTTGCTGAAGGGATTGAACATTCTTGACGATTCGCTCTCTGTCGAAGTCATCGCTTACGCTGATGATGCATCACCCGTTTCACTTGCACCCGGCGGCGGAGAAGACGCAATCGATCAGTTGCAACCGGTTGGCGAGTCAACCGACTTGAATGCGGCGATGTTGGCGACGATTGCGGCAGCCCAGGGACAGCCGATCGCCGGTGTTGTCATGTACGGCGACGGCACCCAAACCACACCTGTCAGCGGAGGCGGTGCATCGCAAGTTGCACGCACGCTGGATTCGCTTGGTGTCCCACTTTGGACCGTGCCGATCGGGCCGGCGGCGGGTGCTGGCGAAGACCGTGATGTGGCGATTGCATCCTTGCCCGACAGCTATCAATGGTTCGCCGGGAACCAAGTCGAAATCAATTTCCAAGTCATCACCCGAGGATTTGCGGGGACCGATGTTCCGGTTCGCTTGTCATTGATCGACGAGAATGGAAAATCAGAAGAATTTGCAATTCGCCAAGCCAACAGCAGGCAATCCCGCGACACGGTTGCGATGAAAATAGTCGTTGCCGCTCCTGATCCGGGCACTTACCGGTTGGTCGTGGAGGCAGAAACGCAGGACGGTGAAACGATCCTCACCAACAATCAACAAATCTCATTCGTCGATGTTCGCGAGGGTGGCGGACGGGTGCTGTACATCGAAGGTGCCCTGCGTCAGGAATACAGCTTCATTCGCCGCTCTCTGCGACGTTTTCCCGACCTCGATCTCGTCGCTCGCTGGATCCCCGAAGACACGCAAAAATCTTGGCCGGTCGATTTGTCGGGTGTGTTTGAATCAGGGAAGTTCGACGTCTTCATCATTGGTGATCTTGATTCCGCAGCACTAGGGCGAGACCAGTTAAAACAGTTGGCAGACGCGGTCAACGACGGCGCGGGCTTGGTGATGATCGGCGGTGGAGACACTTTCGGTCGTGGCGGTTATGCCCGTTCGATCCTGGCCGAAGTCTTGCCCGTTGATCTTAATACTGACGACCGAAACAACCAGATCGCTGAACCGTTTGCTCTGAATCTCACGCGGAATCATCCCATCACCGACTTGGGCGGCGATCGACCGGAACAGATTTGGAAAGACTTGCCGCCACAACTGGGCGCGAACCAGTTCGCAGGACCAAAGGTTGCACCGGGGATTGAGGTTCTGTTGCAATCCGAAACCCAGCAGCCAATGTTGGTTGTGGGAAGCTACGGTCGTGGTCGAGTCGCGGCCTTGGCGTTTGATTCAACCTACCGGTGGTGGCGAGCCGGTCAAAGCGAAGTCCATCGTCGATTTTGGCGACAATTAATGCTCTGGCTTTTGTCCCGAGAAGAATCCGGCGACGAAAAGATCATCTTGGAAATGGATGCTCGTCGATTTACCGCTGATGAGATGCCAGAATTCCGAGCCAGCCTCAATTCGGCAAGTCGATTACCGTTGGTCGCCCATGCGATCGATCAAAAAGGTGTCAGGACTCGAATCAACACCACCGTATCGCAATCGGACGATTCGGCAGTTTCGATCCGCGGACAAATTCCCAAACTGGAACCGGGAATGCATCGGTTGGAAGTGTCCCCTGCAGATGTCGCTGGACAGCCGAGCAACTCAAAAGTTGAACCAGCGGAAATTGCTTTCCAAGTCATCGACCAAAGCATCGAATTGCTCCGACCGATCGCGGATCCGGTCTTTTTACAACAACTAGCCAGTCAAACCGCCGACCAGGGTGGAAGGTCTTTCCGACCCGAAGAAATGAACGAGCTTTTGGAGATAATATCCCAACGACGAAAAAAAGCGGAAACGCCGATCGTCGAAAAGAACCGCCTCGGCGATGGACCGCGAACCGGGTGGCCAATGTTCCTACTATTCGCCGGCTGCCTCTCGACAGAATGGTTCCTACGTCGGCGATGGAACTTAGCTTGAGCTTAGGGCGAGTCGTTCGTGTCAGCTAAATGTTCGCGTAGCGTTACGTAGGCCGGAACAAGGAGTCTTCGACGAAGTTCCGGCAATCCGCGTCAACACTGCATGCCGGAACTGTCTGCCAACACTGCATGCCGGAACAGCGCCGAAGCGGCTCGTTGCCGGCCTACGTCCTGGCATGCGTCGCCGCTCCGCAGCTTTTGTTTTGCGCCTGAAAACCAAGCTGACATGGAATACAGCGTCGTAGGAACTGTCCTGAAACAAGCTGCGTACTTGGCGAAATCTCTCGTAGCTGGGCCCGCCAGGGTTCAGTCGTGTACAGCTCAAAGCTCAAACCGTTTAACCCTTCGCGGTGTTGGATGCAGCTCCTGATGGACTGAACCCTGGCGGGCCCAGCTACGGGAAAAGCCGGAAGTTGTTTAGGGGCACATACATCGTAGGGCCGGTTCCCACCGGCCAATTGCGTCGGTTAAACTACGGGCATGAACGATAAAGAACTCGCAAAACGCCGTTTACATCTTCGCAATTTGGTCGTCATGGCACTTGCCGACGGCTCGCTTGGCGAACGCGAGGTCAATCTGGTTGCGGATCGCTGTGCCGAACTTGGCTTAGACGAATATGACTTGCAAAAGGCGGTCGAATTCGGGCTGGGTGATGACGCGGCACTTGAACTCCCAACCGTTCGTGACGAGCAGATCGAATTGATGCTCGATTTGATTCGCATGATGGCGGCGGATGGCGTCCTGGACGAAGGCGAGAAACGTCTTTTTGCTCTCGCGGCGGCCAAGATGTCAATCGATACTCCCGAGATCGAAAAACTGATCGACTCGGCACTTCGAGAGTAATCGATCCGTGTCCCGAATCTTGATTACCTCTGGACCGACGCGGCAATACCTCGACCCGGTCCGGTATTTGACCAACGCATCGAGCGGCCGAATGGGCGCGGCGCTTGCCGAAGCGGCGATCGACCTTGGACATGAGGTGGTGATCATCAGCGGTCCAGTCGCGATCGACTATCCATCGGCGGCCCAGGTCATTCCGATTCTAACAACCGACGAAATGCTGGACGCAGCTACCGCAACATTCGCCGATTGCGAGGGTGCGATCGGGGCGGCGGCACCCTGTGATTACATGCCAAAACGTGTTGCGACTGAAAAGATTTCAAAAACCGGCGATCCCATTTCGATTGAACTTATCGAAACTCCCGACGTTGTTGCGATGCTGGGACAAATCAAGAAGCCTGGACAATGGGTGGTTGGTTTCGCATTGGAAACCGAAGATCAACGTTTTCGTGCAACGGTTAAACTGCAAAAGAAGCATTGTGATCTGATCGTCAGCAATGGTCCCACTGCGATTGATTCGGATGACAACTCTGTTGAATTACTTGGCCCGGGTGGCAGAGTCATTGAATCTATTTCTGGCAACAAATCGCATGTTGCTAACCGGCTACTGTCGCAATTTGATGCGTTACTAATCCGCAAAACGTAGCGGAACTCGCCAAGATTTTCGGCCTTATGGTGACGCCGAAAGTCTTGGCGACTTCCGCTACGGCTAAAACTTAAAACTACGAGAAGCCGTCTTGAACCTTGAAGTAACGCTGGGCCGCTTGAAACTGGCCAATCCGATCATGGTCGCGTCAGGCACGTTCGGCTACGCTCGCGAGATGCAGGAAATTGTCGATGTTCCTCGCTTGGGTGCCGTGCTTCCTAAAACGATTACGGCGGAACCGCGAATCGGCAATGCGCCTTGGCGAACCGTGGAAACCTCCGGCGGATTGTTGAACGCGATCGGGTTAGACAACGACGGTGTTGATGCGTTTCTAGAAAACCACCTGCCCTACTTGGCCAAGATCGGTACCGCGGTCGTCGTCAGTGTTGCCGGACGAACCGAAGATGACTTTGTGTCGCTTGCCGCACGCGTCGGTTCGCAACCAGGCGTATCAGCAATCGAATTGAACCTTTCGTGCCCCAACGTTAGCGGTGGGATCGACTTTGGCACTAATGCGGAGTCATGCCGAAGCGTCGTGGCTGCTGCGAGAGCGGCAACCGACGTCCCGATCCTGGCGAAGTTAACACCGAACGTGACCAAAATTGCTGACGTCGCCAAAGGTGCCGCTGATGGGGGTGCCGATGCGGTTTGCTTGATCAACACCGTGCTGGGAATTGCGGTGGATTGGCGTAAGCGAAAACCAATTCTTGGTAATGGAATGGGTGGATTATCGGGACCAGCCATTAAACCAATCGCCCTGCGTTGTGTGCATCAGGCCGCCACTGCGGTTAACATTCCGATCATTGGAATCGGCGGGATTGCTAACATCGATGATGTGATGGAGTTCTTGGTAACGGGAGCTTCGGCGGTCCAAATTGGAACGGCAAATTACTATGACCCAACCGTCTCAACGCGTTTGATCGACCAGTTACCTGCGGCGATTGCAGAAATTGGATGCAGCGCGGTTTCCGATTGCGTCGGAACACTGTCAAAGTAGGCCGTAGCGAGTGGAGCGAGTTACGGCACCCGCGGCAACAAAAGCCGTTACCTTATTTCACTCCCTTGGATACGGCCTACATTGGTGACATGAAACTTCTGGACAAACTTGACCGAATCGTTCGACCGATCGCGATCCCCAACCTGACCGAAGTGCTGGTGTTCGGCCAAGTCGGAATGATGTTGGCCTCATTCATGCAACCAGGACTGTCTCAGCAGACGGCGCTGGTTTGGACCAAAGTGTTCGAAGGCGAAGTGTGGCGACTGATCACGTTCCTGTTCTATCCACCGCCGATCGGCATTTTGGTGATCTTCTACTTCCTGATCTTTATGATGATCGGAAAGTCGATGGAGCAGTACTGGGGAATCATTCGCTACAACGTTTATTTCTACCTTGGTGCGATCCTAACCGCGGTCGCTGGATTAATTGTTCCAGATCAATTTGTGACGGGACTGTTCTTTCAAGCCAGTTTGTTTTTGGCCTTCGCAGTCATCAATCCGAACTATGAATTCCTGATCATGTTCGTGATCCCCGTGAAGGTGAAATGGCTAGCGTTGTTGCAAGGGCTCTTTTACCTGCTGACCTTATCGACGGGAATCAATTCAGCATCGCTGATGGCCACTGCCGCGATCGGGAACTTTCTGATTTTCTTCGGCGGCGATCTGCTTCAGCAAGTCAAACGAATCAAGCATCGAGCAAAATTCACTGGAATGCAGATGCAGGAAAAACGCCCCACGCACCTCGCCCGACATACCTGCGCCGTATGCGGAAAGAACAGCAACGACGACCCATTCGAGGACTTCCGTTACTGCAGCAAATGCGACGGCGAAAAAGCCTACTGCGAAACGCATTTGCGCGATCACGAACATCAGGTCTGAATGGCTATTTTTTGTAGGCCGTAGCGAGCGGAGCGAGGTAGGGCATTGGTTTTTGATGGGGATGAAAACGATTGAACAATGATTCCAGAATTTCGTGATGACGGCTACCTTCCAATCGGATTACACCCCGCGACCGAAGCGGAGGTTTCATTTCGCTTTGGAACCGCAACTCGCCAAAGACAACGATTAACTCTTCGGTTGCGTCGTTGGCTGGTGCTCGCTCGTTGCGTGAACGCGAAGCGATTCCTTGTCGATGGAAGCTTTGTTACCGCGAAGCGAAATCCTGTCGACGTGGATGCCGTCATTTGGATTCCTTCCGATTTCGCTACTCAACTTCAGCGAGGTAATATTGACGCGATCGAACTGGATTCCATGCTAGTCACACGCCGTCCAGAAGAGCTTTTTGCCGCTGAAGATGGACGTGACTGGGACGACTGGGTAAACTTCTTTATTCGGACTCGAGAGTTTGATGAACGTCGTAAAGGGATCGTGGAGATTTTACTGTGATAGAAAATGCTGTGGAATACGAAAAGGCAATCGCCGAATTGCGTTCATTGCAGGATCGCCTCGATGCATTGCAGCGTGACTACCCCATTGGTGAAAAAGGTTTTACCAAAGCAGGTATCCGCAAGTTGATTGCCCGAATCAATGAAGAACTGGCAGTGTTCGAGGGCAGCGCCGAGGCTCGAGCAACTTAGTCAGATAGGACTCTGGGATTGAGAAGTGAACTGATTCGAATGTTGCGTGCCGAGCCGTTCGTGCCCTTTTCCGCGAGAGCCAACGCTGGCCACACTTCTGAAATCACGTATTTCGACTGCCTGTTTTCTCAGTTAGCGGGTCTGTGTCGATTCAACCACAAGATTGCTCCGCGGATTTGATACAGCATTGTTAGAGCGGCTGAGTAGAAAAGTAGTTTTTGCATCAACACTTGGCGAAGCAACCAGTCGGTTCCAAGGACAATTCGACCATCATCGAGAACTCGGAGCGTGATCTGCATCGCCGTCAGAAAGCACAGCAGCAGTAGTAGTCGACCGAACCTTCGTGGATAGTCCTTCTGACGTAACAGTGCGGTGGCATAGCATCCTGCTGTGAAGCCAAGCAAGATGAACGCTGACATGGCAAACCGCTGATGCGCTTCGTAGTGCCAGTCAATCGGAGTCCATCCGACGCGAACGAAGAACCACGCCGCAATAAATCCGGACACACATGCAGCCAGCGCAAAATAGCGAGCGATGCGTACGGTAAAAAGTCGAGGAAGACACGCCATATGGAAGGCAAGCCCGACACCGCCCAGTGTCATCGCAAGCTGAAAGACTTGGCTGGCAACGCGGTTGGGACGATGATCGGGCAAGTACTCGCGTCCCAAATCACTAAGGAAGTTTTGGGACCAGGAATACCCCAATGTTGAACGGTCCCAAGCTGTTCCGCCCGCATAAAATTCCATGGCGAGGTGGATCAATACGAGAAGGGTTATGCCGAGCAAAGCCGACAAGCCTAGCAGCGTTGGCGTGCTGGGACTGATAGGAATCCGTGCCAACCATCCTGATCGACCTGCAAGAAGAATTGCCAAACAAAAGATTGGTGTAAGATTCCACGACTCCAAGAAAGTAAAAGTCGGCCATTGCCGAGAACTCCATCGAATGCTGCCGGGTCGGGTTGCCACTTGATTTAAGTCGATACGTTCTCCCTCGTTGAGAAGCCGGTGTCGAATGTCCGATCTTCCGTCTGCGAAAGTCCCACCAAAGAAAGTGATTTCGGCGCCAGGTTCTTCCACGTGAATTGCGAAATCGGCTTTGCGGAGCCGATCGCCTGCCGAAAATGCAAAATCAAGTCGGTAGAGCAGGGACCGATCCGCTTCAAGCTCGCAGAGGATCGCCGAAGTCTTTGGATACCAAGTCCCATTTGCAAGTTGGCTCCAATCTCGATTCTCGAGACGTAAAGCGATTGGTTCTAAAGCATTCTCAGACCAACTGCGTCGGGCGATCGCATGGCCATGTTGTTTGCTCAGTGTGACCGTTTCACCGTCGAGGCTAACTAAATCAACTTCGTTTTCATCTTCTTCGAGAACGCGAAACCTGCGGTTCGATAGACCATCGGAAAGATTGAATACAGCGTGCGTGAACCCGGATCTGAGGGACCAAGCGGGCAGCGTCGTGTTGCTTAGGCCAAGTACATCCGCCAACGGATCTGCCAGAATCTGTGATGCTTCGCGTCCTTTCGTCAGCAAATAGCTTCGCGGTTGCACTGACCAGTCCGAGTCACTTTGAGAGACATACTTCGCATCTCCGTCGAATACTTCTATCCATGGATGGCGACGCGTATCAGATTCAAGGCGCATCGAATGAGCCTGGCCGAGTCGTGCCACTTCGATGTCGTACTGTATCGACGTGAGGGGAGTGTCCGCTACCAACTCAGCATTCTCAGCAACGACCTGCTGAGTCATTCGGCATTGGTAGTGATAGCCGCCTTCGACGGTCGCCCTCTCAAAACAGTTCTGCCAAGAAGCTTCAATGACATCGAGCGGATCTGCCGAGGACAACGATGGAATTAAAACCATCCCGAACATGAATGTAAAAAGTAAGCATCTCACGAACAGCAAGAGTGTTTGGGGATAAGTGACAGACGGGCTTACTGATCCAGCTCAAACAATGGCATCGCAATGCCGGTGCTGTCGACCTGCCAAGGTGTCCAGATTAGCCATGGGTCGTCGACTTTTAGGTCGCTTTTTCTTGGTGGGATGACGGTGGTGTCGAGTTCCCAATTGTCGACGTTGAACTTCTCGCCGAGCTCTTCCAACTCTTCATTTAACTCGGCATCGAGGTCTTGCATGTCGATGGCGATTTGCTGGAGCTGATCTTCGGCGCGAGAGACGTCGCCTTTTTGCTGAGCGGCTCGGCCGGCACCTCGCATCGCGGTGCTCATTTTTGACACGTTGGTGCGGCTGGCGACCTTGTTGCCCATGAACGCACCCAAGATTGACGCGCCAAAGGAGATTATCGACGACATCTTGGCTTGCTTATATTGCTCGGCTTCCCGATCGACGCGATCCTGTGCCGTTTGAAGTTTTGAATTGAGCTTCGCCATCTTGTCGGCGTACTTTGACCGAAGCTTTTCGGTTTCGGTGTCCAGTTGTTCGCGAGCGGCTTGCTTAAAATAGTTTCTCGCCTCGACTTCGCTACTTCCGCCCGGTGCGAACTCTTTTAGCAACGCACTTTTGTAAAGAGTCATCGATCGGTGGCGATACAAATAGTCTTTAAATTGCTTTTCGTAGGATGCAAAGTTTGATTTACTGAGAAGGTCGGTTGGCAATTCACTGAAGATGTAGTTTGCTTCAGGTTCTTCGAGCCATTCAACATCGGGGCTAATCGGTTTTCCGGATTCCCAAAGGTCGTCTGGAACTCCGCGTCCGCAACCGATCATGTATTTGGCGTCAATCCATTTGTCCAGGTTTGCACTGGCACGAACAAAGTGCAGACTCCCTTCGGCGTAGATGCCTGGCCGGTAAACCAACTTGGCTGAATCGTCGGGCATCATGCTAGGTGCCATAAACCATTCCTCGATTCCGGCCGGGGCAATCGGACGCGAAGGAGCCGCCGGTTCTTTTTCCAACGATTCGCCACTGGCCTCGGCTTTCGACTGCATCACTGCCTTGCGATCGGCCATCAATTGGCTGATCTGATCGCGAGCGAGCGGTCCGGCAAGGAATGACATTGCCCAACGAGTTTGGAAAATACTGGGGCCGTCGTCGTGAACGTTGTTGAGCAAGAAGACGCGACTACCAAGCCCGGCTAAAATTCTCTCCATTTCAGATTTATCAAACGGCTGGCCAGATTGAACTGCGGCACCCTCCAGGCCTTCCAACACTCGCGCCTTGTCACGTTCAGTTTGCAGTCGACCAAGAAACCAGGTTCCGATGTTGGAAAGACCTTTGTAATCCAGATCGACCGGGTTTTGCGTCGCCAGCGTGATGCCCAAACCGAAAGCGCGAGCTTGTTTCAGCAACGTCAGCATCGGTGGTTTTGATGGTGGATTGGATACTGGTGGAAAGTACCCGGCAACTTCATCCATGTAGAACATCGCTCGCAGCGAACTGGTGCCCGATTGGGTTCTGACCCAAGCCAACAATTCGTTTAACAAGATCGTGACGAAGAACATTCGTTCGCTATCAGTCAAATGAGCGATCGAAAGAATCGTTAGCCGCGGTTTGCCCTCGGCGGTGTAAAGCAGATTTTGAATGTTGAGCGGTTCGCCTTCCAGCCACGTCGAAAACGCGGGGGAGGCCAGCAAATTATTCAGCGTCATGGCCAACTTGCCACGGTCCTTGGATGACATGAATGAATCGAGATCCAAGACGCCAACACGTTTGATAGGCGGCGATTGAATCAGTCCAATCAAATCACCAATCGTGACATTCTTACCTTCACGCCAGCAATGATCAAAGATCGACGAGATAAGAATGTGCTCGCGAGACAACAACGGGTCGGCTTCGATGCCCATCAATGTCAACAAGCCCGATGCCGCACCGGTAACGCGTTCGCGCATTGCATCGGAGTCGTCAAGAATCGTTCGCGGCGGCGCATCAAAACTTTTCAGCACCGTCATTGGGATGCCGTTATTGCTGCCCGGCGTGTAGATCGCCACGTCCACCGACTCTTTGAACTTCTTGACTCGTTCGGGAGTCTGCCCCCAGGACGCTAACCCTTTTTTCCACATCGCAGCGGTATCGGTCGCATGCTGGTCGATCGTTTTCCCTTTGCGACTAGCTTCGCGAGGTTCCAGCCAAGGCTTAAAATCCTCTGGCAGCATATCTGGGAACGAAAGCAACAAGTTGCCAAGGTCGCCTTTGGGGTCAACGCAAATTGCGGGGATTCCATCAATGGCCGCTTCTTCAAGCAAAGAAAGGCACAACCCCGTTTTCCCCGACCCCGTCATTCCAACGCACATCGCATGAGTGCAAAGGTCTTTGGCGTCGTACATCAACAAGTCATCTTTGAGCTTGCCACCATTTAAGTCGTAGTGACGACCAAGGTAGAAGGACGCAAGCTTTTCAAAGACTTCGGGTGAGGGCGCAGTCATGATTGTTATCTGATAAGAGATCGATGAGTAATGCCATGGTTTTACAGGATTCTTAAGCGTGGCGGGACCGCAAGATATTTGGGCAAAACGATGAGGGGGCAAAACGATGGTGCGCTGTCGTCATATTCGGACGCACCATCGTTTTGCCACCACATCGTTTTGCCCGCTTCGGTATTTTGACATAACGATTCAACGCTGCGCGCACGAAAAAACCCAATCAGGCTGGCGACGGGCCTGATTGGGTTTTCGTCTGACGACGTAGTGATGGTTTGGGCCGAAGCCCTCTATTCTGTTGAGTTGTTAGGAGATCATTCTCACGGATCCGATTGTCGTGTCACCACAACAATCATATCTAAGAATCCTTAGAAAGGAGGTGATCCAGCCGCAGGTTCCCCTACGGCTACCTTGTT
>NZ_LWSK01000008.1 GCF_001642955.1 Rubripirellula obstinata
TGCTCGCGCACCCGGCAGGGAGCTCCCGGCCCTCCGGGCCTATTGCGCAGTAACTGATGCGACGTCCCGAGCGAAAGGCGACTATAAAAAGTCGTACGTTCCTAACACGTGTTTTCCGGGACCAAAACCCTTCACGGCGTTGTGCCCAGCACCCGGTAGACTCGCAAGCTCACCACCTCCGCACCCATGATCGGCGGCGAAGCCGCCGATCATGGGTGCGGAGGACCGGGGCGAACCAATTCTGACCGGGTGCTGCGCACCCGGCACTGTGCTTTCGCCTCTCCGAGGCTGACTCTACTTGCATCTCACGGGCTAACGTGCGTTTAGGGGATCGTCGATGTCTCGTCCGCTGCCAAAAGTGTGGGCTGGTAGTTTATTTCGTCTCAGTTGCCTAAGCCTAAAGTCCGAACAGTCGCTTGGCATTTTCTGTTGTAACTTCCGCCAAGTGTTCGGCTGACACGCCTCGCACGTCTGCCAAGCATCGCAGCGTGTGTTCCACACGTGCCGGTTCGTTGGGGCGGCGACCACGAAGCGGTTCCGGGCTCAAATAAGGCGAGTCGGTTTCCACCAGGATCCGATCCTCCGGCACCATCGCGGCGACGCTGCGAAGATCATCGCTCTTTTTAAACGTCACCATGCCCGCAAAGCTGATCATTAGGCCCAGATCCAGACACGCCTGAACTTGGTCGCGGTCGCCTGTGAACGAGTGCATGATTCCGCTGGGCACCGACGGTTGGTTTCTTAATTGCTCGATAATCAAATCACAGCTCTCTCGCATGTGGATCACCATCGGCAGCTTTGTTTGGCGACACAGTTCAAGATGCCGGTCAAAATAGTCCTGCTGAACTTCGATCGGCGTGTCGTCCCAATAGCAATCCAAACCGGTTTCGCCGATCCCGCAAACACCCGGTCGCTTCAGCAACGATTCGATTTCATCAAAGTCGGTTTCGGCTGCTTCGCCCGCACTGTTGGGTTGAATCCCCACGACCGCGTGCAGGTAACCGGAATACTCGTTCGCCAGATCGCAAGCACGGCGACTGGTCGCCAAGTCCACGCCAATGACCGCGATGCCAATCACGCCTGCGTCTTTTGCGTTGGCGACCGCTTGATCGACCTTGCCGACGAATTGATCAGAATTTAGATGTGCGTGAGTATCAAACAGCGTCAATGTCATCGTGTTTTAGACCGACCAAAAGAACCGAGTCAGGTGATAGAAAATCGGTGCGGCGAAGCAAACATTGTCAATCTGGTCCAGCACACCGGCATGACCTTCAACCAGCGTGCCGGTGTCCGTCACGCCGCGGTCGCGTTTGATCGCGCTCATGGTCATCGTTCCCGCGCATGCCATCACGGTCACGACCGCGCCCAGCAAACCAGCTTCCCACGGATAGAAAGGCGTTGCCCAAAACAATGCCGCGGCGACTAAGCCTGTCGTCACCATCGAACCGAAGAACCCTTCCCAAGTTCGCGACGCATTAATCTTTTCAGCGATCACGTGACGCCCGGCAAGTTTGCCCCACGCGCGTTCAAACACCGAGGCCAATTGAGCGATCAGCACGAAGAAAATAAGCACACTAACGGCGCTGCCCTGCCACGGATCACCGCCGGTTTGTTTGAATGACAAATCCAAGATCGCCGGTGCGTAGCTGAGCGAGTAGACACAGATCAAAAGCCCCGCTTGGATCTTTGCGCTGCGTTCCAGGAAACGTTTGTAGTCACCAGCAAACGCCGCGCGAGCCGGGATGAACAGGCTGGCGTAAACCGGAATCATGATGCTGTAATAATCGTAGTAATCAACACCGCTGGTGCCGCCAAAACGCGGGGGCGGATCGCTGCCCAGTGCGATCAAGATGTATTGCAGTGGCGTGAAGATAAAGAACACCCAAAACAGGGTTCGGTGATCACCACGACGCGTCGGCGTCATCGTGATGAATTCACGCAGCGCCCAAAACGACACCAATCCAAACAACACCACCATCCCGATCCGGTGCAGAAAAAACGCGAGCGCAAAGATCACGATCATTAACCACCAAACGCGCAGTTTGTGGTTGTAACGTCGAACCAGGGCTGAATCGATGCCGACTTTTTCGCGGCGTGCCAGCACGATGCCGACAATCTGAGCGATGCCGAGCGCACCCAGGATGACCGCCAACAAGATGTACGTCCGAGGCTCTGCCCAAACGATCTGGGCCAATCCCAACGGTGGCTGAATGAACAAACTGGTTTTCCTAGTTGGCCAAGTGCTTCATCACGGCGTCACCCATCGCTTCGGTACCGATCGATGCTCCGCCACGCGCCAAGTCGGCCGTCCGGTGACCATCGGCCAATACCGATTCAACCGCTGTTTCAATCAGTTCGGCTTCTTCACCCAAGCCCAACGAATGACGCAGCAACATTGCCGACGCCAAAATCGTTGCCAGCGGATTGGCAATTCCCTTGCCCGCGATATCAGGTGCTGATCCATGAATCGGTTCGTATAAACCGGGGCCACCGTCACCGAGCGACGCACTTGGCAACATCCCCAGCGAACCGGGCAACATCGACGCTTCATCGGTCAAAATGTCGCCGAACATGTTGCCCGTCACAACGACGTCAAAATCCTTGGGACGATTGATCAAGTGCATCGCCATTGAATCCACCAGCACGACGTCATACTCGACATCGGGAAATTCATCGGCCATCACTTTCGCGGCAACCGATCGCCACAAACGGCTGGGTTCTAAAACGTTGGCCTTGTCCACGCTGGTCAATCGGTTTTCGCGATTACGAGCCGCCTTGGCCGCCAATCGCACGATCCGCTGAACCTCGGGGACACTGTAGATCATTTTCTGATACGCCGACTCGGTATCGCCGCTGCCTTCGCGACCTGATTCACCAAAGTAGATTCCGCCGGTCAATTCACGGAAGAACAGAATGTCGGTGCCTTCGATGATTTCGCGTTTCAGCGGCGATGCGTCGATCAGTTGATCAAACAATCGAATCGGACGCAGGTTGGCGAACAGTCCAAGCTCTTTGCGGATTTTCAGCAACCCGGCTTCCGGCCGAGTCTTGGCCGAAGGGTCATCCCATTTCGGACCGCCAACGGCACCCAACAAGATCGCCGACGATTCCTTGCACGCAGCCACGGTTTCGTCGGGCAGCGGATCGCCGCAGGTATCGATGGCAATGCCGCCGATTAGGTGCGAGGAAAATTCAAACTCGTGCCCGAAGCGACTCGCAACGGCTTCAAGAACACGCTGAGCTTGGGCAACAATTTCAGGGCCAATGCCATCACCAGGCAACAGGACAATTTTGGCTTTCAAGGGACTTGCTTCGCGGACGGATGGAAATGAGAAACCGAAGCACTGAATGTAGCTGAGGAGTTCCCCTGCGAGTACCCTCGGCTTCTGGTGAAGGTCCACACGGCCATCAGGTGACGCTGATCGAGAAGCGTCACGATTCTGCGCATTTTGCAGTGCTCGACGCACCATTTTGGCCGAATTGCCAAAAGTGGCCCATCGCGTTGTTTTCTTGTCGGCAAATACGAGCATGATGTTAGCAGACCCATCTCCTATCTGATTCCTGCCACGCTCGCTGATACCAACGCCAATGCCTGTCTCCATTGCAAAGCCCATGACCGTTCCAAAAACTTTGGCAGCGATTCTGTTTTCGACTTTGTTGGCAATGCTCTGTTGGATAGGTCTCGACGGCTCAACCGCGATGGCAGCGGAAACGATCAACCTGCAGATCAAACCTCGTTGGTCCGACGACGGCAATTTCTGGTTCGTTCGTCAAACCGAAGATGGCGAACGAGAGGTCGTTGACGTTAATGTTGACGACGGATCAATGAAGGTTCGTAAGGATGGCAGGCTGACGGATCGCCCGGCGGGCTTAATCGGTGGACCGATCCCGAAATCGATTCTCGAAAATATCGACGATACGGAAATCAAGTTTGTCAACAAAACTGAACAGCCCGTCACCACCTTCTGGATCACCTCCAGCGGTGAACAGGTCCAGTATGCGACCATTCAGCCGGGCAAAACTTCTGCTCAACATACCTTTGTCGGACACGCCTGGATCGTGAAGGGTAAGAACGGTGATTTCTACGGCAGCATCGTTGCGGAGGGACTCGGTGGCCGCGCGGTTGCAAAAGAAGTTTTTCCGCTTGTCGAAGCCAAGCGTTTCAAGAAACGTTCGTCAGCCCGGGGTAGGTCTCAGCGTCCAATGCTGGAAGCAAAGGGTTGGCAGTTGCGAGTTGACGACGGGCAGCTTCAAAAGCGTTCAAAAGATGCAGATTCAAGTTCCTGGGATTCAATCGATTCCGTGAACAGTCTGGTCGGTGAGGACTGCAGCCTACTGACACCAAGGGTTTCACCGGATGAGCGTTACCTGGTGATGTGGAAGAAAACCGCGGCAGAAAAAACGTTGGTTGCGACGATTGAATCCTCGCCCAAGGGCGGCGGTTTGGCCGTGCTGCGTCAACGTCCCTACCCATTGCCCGGAGACGATTTTGATCAATTTGAATTGATCGTCTGCGATACCGAAGATTGGCAACCCATTTCGCTGGACACACCGGTCTTTGACTTTGGCAGGCCTAGCATACGTTTCCACGGCGACCACGATTTGTTGATTGAAAAGGTTGACCGCGGGCATCAACGATTCCGTCTCTTTCGGATCAACCCAGACAGCAAAACAGTCACCACACCGATTGATGAGCAAACAGACACCTTTATCTGGACAGCCCACGGCCCGTTCCGGCGACCGGTAACGTATTTGAATGACGCCGATCATGTCATTTACAGCAGCGAGAAAAGCGGTTGGCGTCATTTGTATTGGGTGGATCTCAGCGGCGAAGCCGAACCGACTGCGATCACGTCAGGCGAATTTGTTGTGCGAGAACTGATTCACGTTGACGAAGAAAACCAAACCGTTGACATCGTGATCAGCGGCTACCACGACGACCAAGACCCCTACCACCGACACTTAGCTCGCGCCAGTTTCGATGGTCAGAACTTTGACGTGCTGACCGACGGCGACGGCGAGCATCAATGGTCGTTTTCGCCAAACCGAGATCACGTGGTTGTCTCGTACAGCCGCGTTGATTCGCCGCCAATCCACGAACTGCGAAACGCCAATGACGGACAATTGTTGGCGACTCTTTCAAAGGCAAAACGTATCGCTGATCCGGGAGAAACGCTTTCGCAATTGCCGACCGTGTTTTCAGCAAAAGGTCGCGACGGCGAAACTGACATCTGGGGATTTATCACGTTCCCAGATGACTACGATCCCAGCAGCGGCAAGAAGTATCCGGTGATCGAATCCATCTACGCCGGGCCGCACAGTTCGCATGTGCCAAAGCGGTTCCGTGGATCGCCGCCCTACAAAGACCTGAACGATTTGGGGTTTATCGTCGTTAAGATCGACGGGATGGGCACCGCGAATCGTTCCAAAGCGTTCCATGATGTCTGTTGGCACAACCTGAAGGATGCCGGGTTCCCCGATCGCATCGCTTGGATGAAGGCAGCGGCGGAAAAATTTCCAGGCATGGATTTAACTCGTGTTGGAATCTACGGCACCTCGGCGGGCGGTCAAAACGCGATGGGTGCGCTGTTGTTCCACGGCGACTTTTACAAAGCAGCCATGGGGTCATGCGGTTGTCATGACAATCGCATGGACAAAGCGTCCTGGAACGAACAGTGGATGGGATACCCCGTCGGGCCGCACTACGCACAGTCCAGCAACGTCGATAATGCCCACCGGCTTCAGGGTGACCTGCTGCTGATCGTCGGCGAACTGGACACCAATGTTCCACCCGAATCGACCTTGCGAGTCGTCGATGCATTGATCAAAGCTGACAAGGACTTCGACTTCCTTATGATCCCAGGAATGGGGCATAGCGGCGGTGGTGACTACGGATGGCGGCGGACGAAGGAATTCTTCTGCCGATCACTAATGCCAGAAATGGGGAAGCCAGAATCCGAGACATCGGCGGCAGTTCAACCTGAATCGAAACAGAGTTCAGCTAGCGAAAAAAAAAAGAGTCCCAGTTCAGTCCTGAACCCTTCAGTTCTAAAGCCTTCAGTCCTGAACTTTTCAGTCCCAACCCCGCAGCAGCTCGCCCTGACTCCGCCTGAATCAGTTTGGCAAAAACGGCAAACACGCTTTCAAGCAGATTGGGGCAGCCTGTCACGAAAGCTGCCAACACGGCTTTCACCCCATCGCTTAACGCAACTGAATCACTTCCTAAGCGAATGGGAAAAGCGACTCGCCGATTCGTCTGATTCCGATCCGATCCTGGACGAACTTCGTGTCGAGGTCGGTGAGCTTCGCGGGCAACTTGACGCTGACGCGGTCGCGGCGATGGACGTGATCGACCGCGCCGCGGTGATGGGTCAGATTGTGGAACGATGCGATTGGTTTCGCCGCGGCAAACCGCTCGACTACCCTGCCCTGGCAGCCACGATGGGCGAATGGGGCGAATCGCTAAAAAGCCTCAGCCCCGAAAAGGCTCGTGTATCCAAGCCGCTGGCGAAAAACCTGGCCCAGCAATTCCGTTCCTGGAACACGTTCTACGCCAAATATGATCCATCGTTCGATTGGTGGTGCGCTGACGTGGCAACTGATGCATCAAAGCAATTGGCCGCCTGGGCAAAGCAACAAAGTGCCGAAATTCCAAAGCACGAATCCTTGGCGATCGCTGATGCATGGCAAAGTGTTGCTGCTTTGAACGACGCATCTGAGTTCCCTAAGATGACGTCCTCGCAAATGCTGCCGCCAGTAACCGTCGCCAATGAAAAGCCGGGGGGTGAACCGGAGGCGATCTTTGCCAACATCCTGCGTGATTACCAAACCGGATTGGCGGAACTCGAAAAGGATGCTTCGCGAAAACAAGGGTTCCTAACGCAGTGGCAGGATTCGCTGACCAAGATGCAGCGAAAAGACGTTGAGTTTTCGCGGTGGTCGGTCAGCGATCAGGTGGACTATCACCTGATTCTGCGGGACATTGAAACGCGACTCGCACGCATCGATTTTGATAAATCATCGTCGTCTGTTGTGCGATCGTCTGACGGTTCGGGCATTATCGGAATCGCGGTCGGTCGCGAGCGATTGCTGACGGAACTGCGAGCTGAATTTATTGACGCTACTCCCGAGCGTTTGATCGAAATGGCCGAGCAGGGGTTGGAAGAATGCCATCGCGAGATGAAAGAGTTGGCTCGCAAGATGGGGCACGGTGACGATTGGTTGGCAGCGGTTGATGCGATGAAAAACGTTCATGTCGCGCCGGGGAAGCAACCAGAACTGATTGATCAGACTGCACAGGATTCCATTGATTTCATACGAGACAATCAATGGCTTACGATCGACCCGCTGGCCCAATCAAGTTGGCGGATGCAGATGATGAGCCCGCAGCGACAACGAGTGAATCCGTTTTTCACCGGCGGCGAAGTGATCAGCATCTCGTTTCCAACTGCGGAAATGAACGCCAGCGAAAAGAAGCAGAGCATGCGAGGGAACAACATTCCCTTTGTCCGTGCCACGGTTCATCATGAGCTGATTCCTGGGCACCATCTGCAACATTTTCAGATGGCTCGTCATGCAACGCATCGACAAGGTTTCTCGACCCCGTTTTGGTTGGAAGGCTGGGCGGTGTATTGGGAATTTCTTCTGTATGAAAGTGGGTTCGCCGATGAACCGGTTTTCGGCGCAAGTCCAGAGGCACAGAAGTTAGGTTTTCTGGTTTGGCGTGCTCATCGCTATGCGAGAATTATCTTTTCACTTCGATTTCATTTGCGTCAGATGTCACCGGATCAATGCATCGATTTTTTGGTCGCCAATGTTGGTTTTGACCGTCGCAATTCAACCGCGGAAGTTCGCCGCAGCGTGGGACCGGATTATCCGCCGCTCTATCAGGCGGCGTACATGATCGGCGCTCTGCAACTGCGTGAACTAAGCCAAGAATGGGTTTCCCAAGGACGACCGTTGATCGAATTTCATGACGGCGTGATGCAACACGGCAGCCTGCCGATCGCGTTGGTGAAACCCCTGTTGTGGAACACTTCATTGGAACGCGAGCAAGCTCCAGCAATGCAATTTCCGCAGTAGGAAGTGCTTTAGAAACGAGCGGGAAATCAGTGTCGCCTTTCGCTCCGCGAAAGGCTACTATAAAAGTCGAACGTTCCTTAGCAAGCGTAGGCCGTGTGGAACTCCCCAATTCGTATTCTGCTCGACCCATTTTTTTGAGCTGCAGCTCAGTTGGTTTAATCGTTACAACCGATGCACTTTCTGTCTTTGATAAGGTCAGCCAAGAGCTTTGGATGCGCAAGAGGTCGCTTTGGATGGCAAGGTTTAGCGTACGGTCTCGCGCGAGTGTTCTCGGGCCCGCAGCCAACCATCCGTTGATCACCCAAGCAGTTCCAGTTTTATGCCTTCTCATTCTGACGCAACGACAGTTGATACGACATCCGCTACTGCAAATTTGGTGCTGCCATCCAGTGGGCAACTGTCATCGACGTCGGTAGGTAGCGACGGTGCGATTGAAAAGATAAGCGTTTTGCATGTCGTCAACGGCGAACACTTTTCAGGAGCCGAGCGAGTGCAGTCGCACCTGGGACGATGTCTTCCGGAGTTTGGCGTGACAGCAGATTTTGCCAGCGTCAAACCGGGCAAGTTTGCCGAGATGGTGACGCAGCAAGGTGGTGCATGGGGACGCGGGTACTTTACGCCAATGAAGCATCGATTTGATCTGCACGCGGCAAAGTCAATTTGCAAGATCATTGATGATGAACGCTATGACTTGTTGCATGCACACACTCCTCGCAGCGCGATGATTACTGCGTTTGCATCGAAGATGTCGGGCGTGCCGTGGATCTATCACGTTCATTCACCAGCGGCACGTGATTCGGCCAAAGCCTTTACGAACCGTTTGAATGCCTGGATCGAAAAATTGGCACTGCGAACCTGCAGCCGCCTGATCACGGTTTCGGCCAGTCTTCGTGAAGACTGCATCGCCAGTGGATCGGCACCCGCAAAAGTTTCGGTGGTCCACAATGGTGTTCCAGCGGTTCGACCACCAAGGACTCATACTCCTAAACCCGGCGGTCGCTGGGTGATGGGATTGATCGCTCTGCAGCGACCACGCAAGGGACTTGAATTTGCTCTGGAAGCGGTCGCCAAACTTCGTGGCAATGGACACGATGTGGTGCTGCGAATTATCGGTCCCTATGAAACGGAAGCGTACCGACGATCGATCGAAGACCAAATCGATCGCTTGCGATTGCACGAAGGGATCGAAGAAGTCGGATTCACGACGGACGTTCCTGCCGAGTTGGTCAAGCTTGACGCGATGTTGCTGCCCAGCCTGTTTGGCGAAGGCTTGCCGATGGTCGTGTTGGAAGCGATGGCAGCCGCGGTGCCTGTGATCGCAACAAGCGTCGAAGGAACGCCCGAAGCGGTAACGCATGGCGTCGAAGGTTTACTGGCCCAACCACGCGACGCGGAATCACTTGCCCAAGCCATTTCAGAATTGGTCACCGGCAAATACGACTGGACCAAAATGTCCGAAGCCGCCTTCACCACCCACGCGGACAAATTTTCGGACAAAGCGATGGCAGCCGGAACAGCCGCCGTCTACCGCGACGTCCTAGCGAAATGATCCTGATCGCTATTTGCCGCCATCTCCTGTAGGCCGGAACAAGCCGCTTCGGCGCAGTTCCGGCAACTGCATGGTGCTGCGTTGTAATGCCGGAACTGCGCAAAGCTTGTTCCGGCCTACATCTCCTGTAGGCCGGAACAAGCCGCTTCGGCGCAGTTCCGGCAACTGCATGGTGCTTCGTTGGAATGCCGGAACTGCGCAAAGCTTGTTCCGGCCTACAAGCTCCTGTAGGCCGGAACAAGCCGCTTCGGCGCAGTTCCGGCAATTGCATAGTGCTGCGTTGGAATGCCGGAACTGCGCAAAGCTTGTTCCGGCCTACAAGCTCCTGTAGGCCGGAACAAGCCGCTTCGGCGCAGTTCCGGCAATTGCATGGTGCTTCGTTGGAATGCCGGAACTGCGCAAAGCTTGTTCCGGCCTACAAGCTCCTGTAGGCCGGAACAAGCCGCTTCGGCGCAGTTCCGGCAACTGCATGGTTCTGCGCTGGAATGCCGGAACTGCGCAAAGCTTGTTCCGGCCTACAAGCTCCTGTAGGCCGGAACAAGCCGCTTCGGCGCAGTTCCGGCAATTGCATAGTGCTTTGTTGGAATGCCGGAACTGCGCAAAGCTTGTTCCGGCCTACATCAGTCCGCTTTCAAGACACGACGGTGAGTTTCGGATACGATCAATTGTTGTGCTCGTTTCGTTTGATCTGTTTCTACTTGTGTCGCGGTGATCCTAATGCTTCGATTTGTTATTTTGACTGCTTTGTTGATGGCAGTTGGCATAGCCGACGCCGCACAGCCTCGCAACGTTTTGATGATTGCAGGTGCCCGGTCGCATGGTTACGGCGCTCACGAACACTACGCGGGATTGAAGATTTTGGAAGAAGCGATGGCCGACGAAGACACGCATGTGGACGTGGTACGTGGCTGGCCAAAAAAAGACTCGCTGATTGCCGAAGCAGACACGATTGTGATCTATTGCGACGGTGGCAAACGGCATCTTGCCATCGCTGAAATGGATCGATTGGAACAGAAATTGGCCGAAGGTTGTGGACTGGTTTGTTTGCACTACGCCGTTGAAACTGTGCCTGGTGAAATGGGGGAACGGTTCCGCAAACTGCTAGGCGGACATTTCGAGGTCAACTACAGCGTCAATCCCCACTGGATCGCCGAGTTCACCGCCCTGCCCGATCATTCGATTACACGCGGAGTCAAACCGTTCCAAGCGAACGACGAATGGTACTTCAATATGCGATTCGCATCCGATGGAAAGGTCACGCCGATTCTTTCCGCAATCGCGCCTGCTGAAACCATGCGGCGCAGCGACGGGCCACATTCGGGTAATCCGGATGTGCGAAAGAAGGTCGCCGCGGGTGATCTGCAAACAGTTGCATGGGCTTATGAACGACCCGATTCTGGACGATCATTTGGATTCACCGGCGGCCACTACCATTGGAACTGGGCCAACCAAGATATCTTGCGTTTGGTCACCAACGCGATTCGCTGGACCGCGGTGCAATCCATCCCCGACGATGGATCCAAATTGGAAACAGCGATTGAGTTCAGCGGCCTGCTAGAAAACCAAGACTTCGATCCACCGCCAAATTTCAATCCCGACGCAATCAAAACAGAACTCGGGATTGGATCATAGCCGCAGATGGAACAACCTGATCAGCAACGAACCGCGACGGCGTACCACGAAGCTGGGCATGCCGTGATGGCAGCAATCGTAGGCCGCCCGATTCAGAAAGTTTCCATCGCACCGGGAAAACTGCAAACCGGTGGCGGGCGACTGGGCGTGTGTCAAATTCAAAAAGGGCGAATCAAGTCGTCCAAAGATTGGCTTGAAGACGAGGTCATGATTCTGTTTTCAGGCATGGTTGCCGAAGCTCATTTCACGGGTAAGTATTGCCCGGCAGGTGCGGGGCAAGACCTGCAAGGGATCGCTCGGCTGATTCGGACTCGACCCGGAAGTGAACGGCAATTAGAAAAAGTTCAACGCCGAATGCTGGACAAAACCGAACACCTGCTGAGCGACGAATCCAACGCCCAAGCGATCCGCTGGATTGCTGAAGAGTTGCTCGCTAAAACGACCATCAGCGGACGAGCGGTCAAGCATTTCTTGCAACAAGCCGAAGGACGTTCTCGCTAGCGACCAAACTGACGCCTCATTGTCACCCAAAATCCGATGCCAAAATCCGATGCCCAAATTCAGATGATTAAAGACAAGCAAAATCAATCCGCGACCAGTCCTTCGTCGAATCGCTTCCCGTACATCACGGACTACATCAACGAAGTCTTTTCTGATGAAAAGAGTCATTGGGACTACGTTCTGCTTCGCCCCATTTTGTTGGTCGCCTATTTCTTTCTCAGAACCGTCAGCTTTCCGATCAAGTTTGTCTTGCATCGGGTTCCCTACGGATTTGAAGCGAAGGTAATCGATCGAATCATGTCATTGGGCATGAAGTACTTGGCTCGATACGAAGCTGCCGAGCTGATGCTTCGTCACGTTCAGATTGAACCGCTGCTTTATCGGCACATGCTATTGGGACAACATCCGCAACCCTCCGTCGATGAAGATCGGAAACTCAATGGAATCGATGGAGATTTTAGCGTGGAGGATCTCGCAACCGTGGTCGAGCATAACATGACGATCGGTCATGACGAGTTGTCCTACGAATTGATTGATCGCTTTGATCGCCAAACCTTTCTCGACAACCTCGATCAGATTCGTTCGCAACAACCGCAAGATCACGCTCAGTACAGCAAAGCCGCCTTGGAAGAGAACAAACGCCATTCGTGGCAGATTCTTGGTGCCACCAACATTGTGTTGCTGATCGTCACGACGATCACCGTTTTCGCGGACCTGCGGACTGCAATGAAGGCACTTGGTTCGTTCGATTCTGATTCGATCTTACTTTGGTGTCTCAAGCACATTTATCTGGAAGATCAAAAATCTCTGATCGATTTGGATTTTTTCATGCAAGAAGTGAACAACCGCGGGCACTACAACAGTAGTGCGTTTTTCTCGAACCCTAGCCAGTATCTCTATTACCACATTGTGTTCGACGAAGTCGCCTACGATCTGCTCCGACGCCAACCTCCGCTACGCCCAAACCAGATAGATGCCTAAATTGATGCCGTGTTACCTGACGCACACGGGTTCCTTCTTGCCTGGCAAGCCGATTGCCAACCAGGACATCGAACGTTTCCTTGGCGACATCGACGGGGAAGCCGATATCAAGCAACGGGTGCTGCGGATGAACGGCATTCAAACTCGGCACTACGCTCAGGACACTGATCAAAATCCGACTGATGACGTCTATGGATTAGCGGCGCAAGCTGTGCATAGGACACTGACCGACAGCGGGCCATTTCAACCTCCCACGTTTCTTGCCGCTGGAACAACGTTCGCGCCACTAGCGGCACCCGGTATTGCATCGATTTTGCATCACAGAATTCGCCGCGATGGTTGGCTTGACTACCCAGTCGAAATTAGTTCCCATGGCGGCGTTTGCACCGCGTCCGCTGCGGGGATGGTCGCAGCGATAAGGGCAGTTCAAACCAACAGCCACCAATCAAGCATCAGCGTTGGCGTGGAACATGCCTCCGAAGTCTTAAAGTCGAACGTCTTTCATCCCATCGACGACCGCAGCGAACACGACGATGTCCGTCGCAGCCAATGGTTCATGTCTGTCTTTTTGCGATTCATGTTATCCGATGGTGCGGGGGCTTTTCTGTTCCAAAACAAACCCGCAAGCGATGGGATCTCGCTTCGCGTCAACTGGACACATTCCTTGTCGTTTGCTCATGCGACAGAGCTATGCATGAAAATGCCTTCGCGATCGGCCGTGCTAAGCCAGGATGTTGCCGTCTTGTCCCGACACCTGTTTACCAGTTCGCGATCGTTTCTTTCGGACGCCATGGAAACACATGGTGAAAGCTTGGACCAATACGACCAAATCTTGCCCCACCTTTCATCATTCTTTTTTCGACGTCGCATGGAACGGATCATGCAAGAATTTGCCAAAGAATCTGCGCCGCCGGTTTCCTACTGGACCAACCTTGCCACCGCTGGAAACACCGGGTCAGCAAGTGCATACGTGATGTTGGACGAATATCTGCGAGGTCAATCGATCCGCGAAGGGCAACGACTGCTGTTGTTCATTCCTGAATCAGGGCAATTCAATTTTGTTCTGGTCAGCCTGACCGCAGTTATTTTGACATGAAACGGCTAGCAATCGTCGGAACCGGAAGCAGTGGTCTGATTGCACTTAAGAATGCAATTGAGCAGTTGAGTGATTGGGAAATTGTTTGCCTGGAGAGATCGCATTCAATCCAGGGGTGCTGGGGAAACCCGTTCGAAGGTTTTAAATCAACTTCGACGAAGTACACCACCCAGTTCGCATGCTTTGCGCCCTATGACGCGACGGCTCAGGACGCGACGGTTCAAAACGCGACGACTCAGAACGCGACTGTTCAGGGCAATCGGACCGCAACCGCCAGCGAGTTTTTTTGCGATGGAGAATATGGTCAATACCTGGAATCGTTCGCGGACGAATTTGACTTGCGTCGGTGGATTTCGTTCGGCTGTAACGTCAGTTCGATTGTTCCCGATCAGTCAAAACTTGGGTGGCAGTTGAAGTGGTCGGTCGATGGAAATCAGCAAGAGGTCATTAAACAACAATTTGATGCAGTCATCCTGTGTACAGGTTTGGCGTCGGTCCCAAAGACCATCGAATCTTCTACGCGGATGATATCACCAGCGAAGTTAAATGAAAACGGTGGAATCCAGTCCATCAAACATCAAAGGATTGTCGTTTTTGGAGGTGGCGAATCGGCAGTCGATTACGCCCGTCGGCTCGCTGAACCCAGTCAGCAGAACCAGGTCTACTTGTCGTTGAGATCCGGAATTCGAGTCAGCCCGCGCTATCATCCCATTCGAGGTGTTCCGTCGGACTTTCTGCGCAACCGCTTACTACTTTCGATTCATCGAGACATTCGGAATTGGATCGGTGGCGGTTTCGTGAAAGCGAGGATTCGCTACCAAAGTCTCTTCGAAAAGCTATTCACGCCGAAACATGAGCAGTCGAAATCGCATGGAGGAACACATCAAGATTCGTCCGGCAGTTCAGGAACTATGCTGAACCAAGTTCCGTCTTTGGCGAAATCTTTCGTAGCTGGTCCCGCCAGGGTTCAGTCGGGTACAGCTAATGATGGACTGAACCCTGGCGGGCCCAGCTACGGGAAAACCGGGAAGTTATTTCGGGGCAGTTCCTTGGCGGACTCGTCCTGGAAAAGTCGCAGGAAACAAAGTCGCAGGAAACGTCGCAGGAAACGTCGCAGGAAACACTGGGCGACGCGTTTGAATGAGGCTGCGAAAGATCAACTGTTCGACATGTTTCATAACAAAAGCGATGATTTCCTAGATGCGGTCGCCAACGGAGATTTGGAAATCGTTGGCTCGCCCACTGATGAAACAGCGAACGTCTTTCGCGCGTTTGGCGATCGCACAGGTGAAGACCTCGTGCAAGTGAATCCTGACTTGATTGTTCCTGCGATTGGCTATCGATCAACGCTAGACGAATTGTCCAACGGAACGATTCGCATTGGTGACTTTTATCTTGGATGTGTTCATGTAGAACACCCGAATCTGTTCCTGGTTGGATTTGCACGTCCCGTGATTGGGAACATTCCCACCATCAGCGAGATGCAATCACGGTACGTTGTCGGATTGATTGCCGGTTTGCATCAACGCCCCGCAGACATCGCGACCCTGCACCAAAATGAAATCGAAGCTTTGAGTAATCGTTTTAAAACACTCGATTTGGACGCGATCTATCCGGTCGAAATGTTTCCTTATTGCGACGAACTCGCAAAGATGATGGGAACCATGCCAAAGCCGCGTTTGGGCGGTTTGTGGCGATGGTGGAAACAGCAACTCACGCCCGCAACGACAAGGTATTATCCGCATTCAGGATCGAATCAACTTTGCACGGTTGATGATCAATCGATTTATTTACCTGCATCCTTGATCGCTTTGCTGTTACTTCTAAAGCCAATCGATTGGGCCTATCGCGTCTATCGAAAACTGCGAAATCATTTCTATGGTCGATAGACAAAATTCAGTGAATTCAAATTCCTTCGATGGGCAATTGGTCCGCGCACCGTGGATGTACCGCCAATGGATGCTGGCTGGGAACCCCGCGTACTTCTTTGACCGCTTGGTCAACGACTTTGGTGACTTTGTTCATTGCCGAGGTCTCTTTGATTTCTACTTGGTTAACCATCCATCCTTGGTCAAACAAGTTCTTCAGGACACTCACACTTCGTTTGACAAAAACAGTTTGATCTACGATCGGTTTCGAGTCGCTTTTGGCGGCGGCTTAGTCGTCGCGGAGGGGCAACCATGGAAGCGTCGCCGTAAGTCCATGCAGCCTAGTTTTGGTCCCACAACGATCCAGCATTTTTTTGATTTGATGGTTCATGCGACCGACCGGATGACGGATCAATGGGACCAGGATTACCAAGAAGCAGTTGCCTTTGACATTGCAAAAGAGATGAACAAGTTGACGCTTCAAATTGCTGGGCGTGCTCTTTTTAGCAACGGTTTTGATTCTGCCAGCGAACGGATTAGTCATTGGACGCAAATCATCAATCACTACGTCGCGAAACCTCCGTTGCCGATCATTCGCAGTTCGTGGTTCCCATCGAGAACAAACTTTCGTTTCTTCCGAGCGTTAGATGAATTCCATACGTTTCTAAAGCAAATGATTTCTGATCGACAGGATGCCGCCGGTCACCATGACTTGCTGTCGATGTTGATGGCGGCAGGCAACTTGGGAAGTGATGACGATCCACCAATGACGGACCTGGAAATTGTCGAAGAAACACTGGGGATGATCATTGGCGGCCATGAAACTTCTTCGAGTGCTCTCACCTGGATCTGGTACGAACTGCAACAGAATCCGGCAATTCAGCAGCGTCTGCATGACGAACTCGATCAGGTTATCGGGAATCGTGAAATTCAGCTTTCTGATCTCCCGAAGCTAAAGTTTGTCCGAATGATTATCGAAGAAGCTTTGCGGCTACATCCTCCTTTTTGGTTTGAAAATCGAAATGCCATGACCGACGTGACGCTTGGCGGTGCAACGCTGCCCATGGGGTCGATGGTGGTGTTTAGTCGCTATTCGCTGCATCGACATGAACAGTTTTGGGAGAACCCTGATTCATTCAACCCCAATCGGTTCGATCCCGAAAACATGGAAAACAATCGATCCACCTATGCCACCGTACCTTTTGGCGGCGGCCCAAGAATCTGCATTGGAATCCATTTTGCCATGATGGAACTTACCGTCGCGGTGTCGTCCATTGCGAAACGCTTTGAGGTGATTATCGACGAAAGCAATCGTCACCGGATGGCCGCACACTTAACCATGACGCCAAAGCATGGTCTGCGTGTTCGCCTGAAGCGTCGATGAGCGGTTCCGCTACACTGAAGCAAAACACCGACAAAACAACGACCAAACTTTAGAATCCATTCCCCGATTCAATCCACGAACCCTTTGTTTGACGACCACTATGGCAACGAAGCCTTCCAGTAACCATTTTAGTCGAGCCATCGCCGACGAGCTTGGCATTCCCCACAAGCAAGTCTCCGCTGCGATCGACTTGCTTGCCGATGGAAACACGATTCCCTTTATCGCTCGCTATCGCAAAGAAGCGACCGGTGGGCTGGACGAAATCGCACTCCGAGCAATCGAGGATGCGTTGGAAAAAGCCAATGCATTGGCCGCTCGAAAAGTCACGGTGCTGAAGTCGATCGATGGACAGGGACTGTTGACGGATTCACTGCGGGCGAAGATCGAAGCTTGCACCGACCTGCCAACCTTGGAAGCGATCTACCTGCCGTTCAAACCCAAACGTCGGACACGAGGCACGATCGCCCGCGAACGCGGACTTGGGCCGCTTGCTGATCTTTTGCTCTCGCAAACACAATTGTCCGAATCAAAGTCAGCGATTCTGGGCCGCTTTGTATCGCCCGACAAAGAAGTTCCTGATTCCGATGCGGCGCTCGCCGGGGCGCTGGACATCGTGGCGGAAACGTGGGCCGAAGATGCCGATATTCGCACCTGGATGCATGGTCACGCGATCGATCGCGGGTCGATCACATCGAAGGTCAAACGCGGCAAGAAAGACGCGGTCGAGAAGTTTGAACTGTACGTCGATCATCAAGAATCCGTCGGTCGAGTTCCCTCGCACCGATTGCTGGCGATGCTGCGAGGCGAGGCCGAAGGCGTGCTTAAGATCGGCGTCGATATGGACGAAGCCGAAGTGATGCGAACGATCGAGCTCAAGTTGATACGCGATCGTAGCTTTCCTTTTTACCAGGATCTGAAAGGTGCCTTGCAGGATTGCCACGATCGCCTGTTAAAGCCAGCAACCGAAACCACCGTGATGCAAATGCTAAAAGAAAAAGCGGACGAAGAAGCGATTGCTGTGTTTGGAAAAAACTTGAACGACCTGCTGATGGCTGCACCGGCGGGGCCGCGAGTCACGATCGGAATCGATCCCGGTTTTCGCACCGGATGCAAGGTCGCTGTGATTGATGCGACTGGCAAGTACTTAGCCAACACGGCGATCTATCCCACCGCGCCTAAAAATGACACTGTCGGTGCCGGTAAAACTCTGTTGGCGATGATCAACAAGTATCAGGTTGAATTGATCGCGATCGGCAACGGTACCGCGTCACGAGAAACTGACGCCTTCGTTGGCGATCTGATTCGCCAACACAAGCTGGACGTATCCAAGGTGATGGTCAGCGAATCGGGGGCATCGATCTATTCCGCTAGCGAATTGGCGGGCAAGGAGTTTCCGGATTTGGACATCACGGTCCGCGGCGCGATCAGTATCGCCAGACGTTTGCAGGATCCGCTCGCTGAATTGGTCAAAACGGATCCTAAGTCAATCGGTGTGGGCCAGTATCAACACGACGTCAATCAAACTCAGCTTCGTAAGTGCTTGGACCGTACGGTCGAGTCGTGCGTCAATCGAGTCGGCGTTGATCTGAACATGGCCAGCGTGCCGCTGCTGTCTCACGTCGCCGGGATTGGTCCAAAGTTGGCCGAGAACATTGTTGAATATCGCAACGAACATGGTGGTTTTTCCAGTCGCAAGCAATTGACCAAGGTGCCCAAGTTAGGCAAGAAAGCGTTTGAACAAGCTGCCGGTTTTCTACGCATCCGGGGTGGTGACGAACCGCTTGATAATTCAGCCGTTCACCCTGAATGTTATTCGGTGGTGACAAAGATGGCCAAGCAAATTGGTGCCGATTCAAAGTCGTTGGTGGGCAACGCGACGCTGAGCCAAAAGCTGAACCCAAATGATTTTGTCGATGATCGTTTTGGTGCTCCCACGGTGATCGACATCATTGCTGAATTAGCAAAACCCGGTCGCGATCCACGCAGCGAGTTCCGGGCGGTCAAGTTCGATGACAAGGTCAACAAAATGACCGACCTGAAACCCGGAATGATCTTGGAAGGCGTGATCACCAACGTGACACACTTCGGCGCGTTTGTGGACGTCGGCGTCCACCAGGACGGACTAATCCACATTTCGCAATTGTCCAACACGTTCGTCAAGGATCCAAACGAAATTGTGTCAGTGGGCGATGTGGTAAAAGTGAAAGTCGTCGAAGTCGATGAGCAACGCAAGCGAATCGCGATGACGCGAAAGTTTTGAAGTTGTTGTTCGCACGCGGTGACAATTTCCCCTCAAAGTGCTAGCGGTCGGGCTTCGTATGTCCACAAGTCGTCTGTTTTTTGAGCTCACAATTGTTGCCCCGAGAACTGTTCGATATTCAGTTAGGACTCCACGAACGTAGTGCATCCAACTAAACTTAAGGAACTCGATCGGTTCAGGTTTACAAATCGAGTTACTTCTACCTTTGTTCTTTGTGTGAGGCTCGCAGTGTTTTTACGTGTTCTTTCATCGCTATCGCTGTTCTCGTTGATGATCGTCGTCGCAGGGTTTTCCGCGCCGTGCGTACTCGCCCAAACCACTGCTTCGGAAAAGTCGAGTCCAGCGAAGTATCCAAGCTTTAAAGAGGCGAGGACGGCGGGACGAGAGTTTAGAAATGCTGGCAAGTTTGAACAGAGTCGAGACGCCTACGAGGCTGCGTTAGATTTTGATTCGTCCAATCGCGATCGAAACGAAGTCTTAAGAGCATTGATTTACGTTTATCCCGAACTTGGCGAATGGGAAAAAACGTACGAGGTAGCCGAGCAGATTGTCGAGAACCCGCCTGCACCCGCGTTCGCTTCGCTTGCGTTGTCGTCGATGGTTGGGATCGCGACTCGCAAAAACATGGGTGACGCATTGCTTCAGCGTTACCAAGCTCGGCTGGAGGAAAGCCCCAAAGATCGCACGACGCTGATCATATTAGAGAGAGCCGTCACGATGCTAAGACACGACATGCCTCGCAGGGCTGATCTTTTGCAGCGACTCATTGCACTCGATAAAGCCGATGGCAAGCCACTGGACTTTGATCGAGTCGCCAAGCTCGCCTTCACGTTGCGTCTCGCGGACAAAGAAGTCGAGTCGGCAGAAATGTATCAAGACCTCGCCGAGCAGGTACCAAGCAAACGGTCTTCCTGCTTGGCCGAGGCGGCTGAGTCTTGGCAGCGTGCGGGCGAACCCGACAAGGCGATCTCGCTTGCCATCGAAGCTTCGAATCTTGGACCGGATGCAAAACCTTACCGAGACCTGTATCACTGGAACCGAATGCTAGCCGACCTGTTCCTGAAACACCTCGCCAAAGCTCCGGCGCTGAAGCATTACACCGCCGCGCGGCAAACCGCCAAGATCGATGCCTACCGAGAACAATGCGACGAAAAACTTAAACTGGTCCAAGCACTCAAGGACTGACTTTTGCAGCTCATCCGATGGAATCGTGCACCAGAGTTCTTGGATGACTTTCCAGGCCGACCACTTGTTGGCGTTCACTGAGAAGCGTCCTGTTTCCTCAACATTGAATGCTCACAGATTCCTTTTTCGGGCAAAACGATGGAGGGGCAAAACGATGGTGCGCGGTCATAATGGTCAACTCCAATAGGCAGCCAGCGCACCATCGTTTTGCCCTTTAATTGTTTTGCCCAATTGCTCAACAACCGCCCTGTCGCAATGGCAAGGGGACCAGGATTTTGCTTTGACAATGGCGAACGAGTTTGATGAGGGGTACGAAAAGTTTTTAATCAAGTCGATCTTTAGGCTGCAGCCAAATTGATGATTGGCTACGATTGATATTGAAAGCTTGGTTTAATCACCCTCGTAAATTGGCGATCCCATGTCCAGTACTACCGATCAGCTTTACATCACTGGCGACCAATTTGACCGGATGGTCGACCATGGTGCCTTTGCTGCTTTTCCTCCAGGGAAAATCGAACTCATTCACGGAGAGATACGCATCATGAATCCTGCTGGACCGATTCACGACGATCTCATTGAATACCTTCAGGAATGGTCGCACGCCAGCAGGTCTGCAACGGAATTTCGCATTCGCGTGCAGTGTGGCATTGTCGTAGACGACAACCGACCTGAGCCCGATATCGCGTGGCTGACCCCGACCACCCGCCGCGCCCAACGACCGACGGCTGGCGACATTCGACTCTTGATTGAAGTCGCTGACAGCTCACTCACCAGCGACTTGCGAGAAAAGGCGGACCTGTACGCGTCTGGCGGTATCGCTGAGTACTGGATCGTCGATGTTCCCAACCGTCGAGTTCATGTCATGGCCCAGCCAGACGGTGGAACTTACCGCGATTTGCGATTAATTCCTCGCGGGCAAAGTCTCTCGCCGCTGTGCCATCGCTCCGCCGTGCTGGACACTGGCGATCTGTTCAATTTTGAAGCCGATGACGCCTAACCGTTTGTCTTGCCAAATTCTTCTTCATCATCACCAATTGAAAGTCTCAGGTACGCATGTCGTCGACAATGTCTTGAGTCTCACATCTGTGGCTTGAAGTATTTGTGATTGGCTCCACGCGGCCTACATCAATACTCAAAGTGCTTTCGAGAATCGTTCGATCTGTTCGTGCAGATGCCATTGGCCTGGATCATCGAGGACGCAGTCTTGTTCAATTTGAATGGCTTGTTCGGGTTGGTTTTTTAGGAAGAGTATTTCGGCAAGCGTGTCTCGGTAGATCGCGCTGTCGGGTTCCGTTCGAACGGCTTGTCGTGAAAGTTTGAGGGCACGATCGAGGTGCTTGCGATTGACTGCTGCGACCCAGGCAACGTTGTTTAGTGTCATCGCGTCGTCTGGGAATTCCTTTGCGTGCGATTCACAACGCTGAAGAACTTTCAGCAGCGTTTGATCAGCGAGATCGTGCATCCCAGCATCCCGCATCGGTGGAAGCAGTCGTTCGGTCAGGTCTAGGTCCATCGGATCCAGTTTTAGGGATTCATTGACTCGGTATTCGGCCTGGACTGGGTCACCATTTTCGATGGCTGCTTCCAAGTACCAGCGATGGACGTAGACGGGCAAAGTGACGAATGCCGTCGGTAGAAACTGGTTCGAATCAATGATTTGGATCATGGCCAAGTCGAACCAGCGGGCGGCGGACGACGGATCTGTTTTGCTGGCCAGGAGTGCGAATCGTCTGGCGTCTTGATAAAAGTCGAGCGATTGTTCGGGGGAAAACCAACTGGACGCGAGCATGCCTTCGTAGACTTCGGCTGCCCATTCTTTCTCGCCGCGTTTGGACAAAGCGTCTGCGACTGATCGCCTGAGGGCCGCCGATGGGCCGCACAGCACGACTTCTATTTCTCGTTTCAATGCGTTCGCGTTTGCTTCATCGCGTCGTGACTTGGCCACTATCCATTGTCCCACCAATGCCTTTCCGGTGACGGTCAGGCTTGGGTAGGACGCAATGCGATGCACCTTTTCACCCCCAAACATGACGCCGCGATTTCCATTGAGCGTCGCGCTTTCGCGAATCGTTTGGAAAATCATTTCCGCGGAATCAAGGTCGCCTGAATCGAGTGCCCGGTTTGCGATTTCCAGAATGGCGTCGGGGTCGCCTGATTGGGCGAGCAACTGCAGAAGCGAGGACGACAGATCGGGTTGATCCAATCGCGATAGCATCCAGACGATTTGCATGTTTCCTCGCAGAGTCGCACTGCGAGAAAAACGGGCAGCGAGATTGCGAGTCGATCTTGGACGGCCGACGAATTCGTAAAAGCGACGAAAGTCGGTTTGCGGATCAAATTTATCTGGGATTTTTCCCCGCAACAGTTGTCCTGCCGCTTCCAAGCGTTTCGCAAAACTCCATTTTGGTTGCATCGATTTCATCGCCGCCAAGACGACTTCCAGCGTCTCTTCGCTTGTTTCAGGCAAGGATCCAGCGATGGCTGCCATCCGGCTGGCGGAAATTGAATCTTCACCTTTTCCCGCATCCGATGGCGTGTCCATCTGCATCGCCAACTTGAAAGCCCAATCGGAGCGTCCGACGCCCGACAAACCGTCCAAGACAGCACTGCTGACCAGTTCGCCTGCACCTTCCGTTGCGACGGTATTGCCGTGGCCACTGCTTAGACCCGATGCGATCAACCACGCCGCGTCATCGCGACCGACGATCGTCAACACTTGCATCAGCGAGAGCAACCGCTGTGTTTCTGCGGCCAACGCGTTCTCTGATGAATCGCGTTGTTTTTTGATGGCCTGGTCGATCCATTGATGTAGGTTCTGATCAATTTCGGTCGTGGTGGTTTCCAGCGACGCAAAAGCTTTTTCAGGCCGTGATAACGTCAACCATAAATTCACCACATCGGCTTGGTCGACCGCCGAAAGGATGCTCATTGCAGGCTGCAGGTTTCCATGCAGCGCGAGCGATCGCCAGCGCAGCTCTAAAGGTCGCTGCCTCGGTGTTTCCGTGCTTTTGTCAGTGCTTTCGTCCTGTCCCTCTGCTTGCAATTGTTGCTGTTCAACGTCGGATAGCGTCAATCGCGTGACTGCTTCATCAATCTTGGCCGTGTCACCTGTTCGCGAAGCGGCGACAAGAACATCCGACCAGTGTTTCCACATCGCAACGCTATCGTTTTCGTCTGTGTTTCGTTCCATCCGAGTGGCGGACTGATAAGCGTCGTTCTTTAACCCTTGCCAATCGCCAGCGATCATTTGGCAACGCCGAATCAATTCTGGATTGTTGCTTTGAATCCCAATCTCAATTGCAGCATCGAATTGGCCGAGTTCAACCAGCAGGGCGATCCGGGTTTGCTGTTGTTGGATTTCTGGCCACGCTGATGATGACTTCGGCAACAAGTTCTCATCATCAATCGGCAGATCAAGATGTTGCATCAAACGGATGCGGCAAAGCGACATTTCAGGAGTCTCGGCCACCAGATCGATCAGCTTTAGTAGCTGCGTAACGGATTGACTCTTCATCGCCAATTGAGCGTAAACAGGAAACCGCTGCGTGACGGCTGCGGTGACCCGCCGACTGATGGCTTCTCGCGCGGGCGTGCCCGCGGATTCTTCGACCGCGACGACTGCGGCACCGAACTGACCATTTTCAATTAGACGCAAGATCGCAGATTGCCCATCGCCATCATCTAGCAGACGCGAAAGCTCTGGCGGAGTATCTGGAAGTGCTCCCAGACGCCACTTGCGTAGAATCCATTTCGCACGTCCAGCGATTTCGGGATCCTCGTTTCGGGCTGCTCGCTGAACCGCGTTTCGAGATCGATCACGATTCTTCCACATGTTCATGGTGGCTTGATGGCGGGTCGCGTAATCGCCTTCAGAAAGTTTCGCGAAGTCTTCGTCCGTGAATTCAGCATGCTGTGCGAACGCGATCGTGGTGCTGAAGAACAAGCCGCAACCGACCATTAACGCGATCAAGATTTTTCCCGCGACGGCACCAAGCTGCGTTGATTGATCGCGATTCGCTGTTGAAAGTTGCGCTGAAGAATTCATTTCCAAATCTAAACCTTCCAGAGGCGAATGGTCTGGACCCCACGATGGACGATAACCCGGTAGAATTCTAACCTCAAGGGCGTCGATTCTCTTCCCAGATTTTTGTGTTTTATCTTCTCAGATGGATTTCATCATGCTGCGATTGCCCATGCCAATTCCAGATTTTGCTTTTCACCTTCGCCCAGCCGCAGTCATATGCGGGCTGGTGCTCGCATCGCTGACTGGGATCGAGCCCGGTTCTGCCTTGGCAGGCGATTCCTGGCCGCAATGGCGAGGACCAAATCAGAACGGCGATGCGGGCAAAGGTGACTACCCAATCCGCTGGGACGAGCAAACCAATGTGATGTGGAAAACGTCAATTCAGGGCAAGGGCGGCAGCACGCCTGTCGTTTCGGGCGCGACTGCGTATTTAACCACCGGATTCGACGGCGAGAATCGATTGGTGGCGATTTCGATCGATGATGGGACCGAAAAGTGGACCAAAACGATCGGTGCGGATCGGGGCCTGAAACATCGCAAAGGTGGTGGAGCGAATCCTTCGCCAGTAACCAAAGACGATTTGGTCTATGCTTATTTTAGAAGTGGAGATTTAGGCTGCGTGAATTCGGAGGGCGAAATCCAATGGCAAATCAACGTTCAGGAAGAGCACGGACCTGACCGGCTAAAGTGGGATTTGGGCACGTCGCTGTTAATGACCCAGCGTGCCTTGGTGATTGCGGTTGTCCAAGAAGGCGATAGCTACCTGCTTGCTTTGGATCCCAAAACCGGAGATCAGCTTTGGAAGGTCGATCGGAATTTGGAAGCTCCCGCTGAAGCCAATGACAGTTACGCCACTCCCGTTTCAGTTGAAGTCGCCGGACGAGAGGCGATTGCGGTGTTGGGTGCAGATCACTTGACGCTTCATGATGCCGCCGACGGAAACTTGATGGGCAAAATCGGTGGGCTCAATCCGGGGCAAAGGACAAACTTTCGCTCGATCGCTTCCCCGGTTGTTTCAGGTGACTACGTCGTCTGTCCCTATTCACGCGGCGAAACGGTGACAGTTTTCGACACGAAGAAACTTGTCGCCGGTGAAGGCAATGAATCCATTGTGTGGTTTCGAGATGATGTTGGCAGCGATGTTCCCACGCCCGCGATTTTTGATGATCAAGTGATCTTCGTAGGCGGATCAAAAAAACAACGTGGAACGGTTAGTGGTGTTGATCTGGAAACCGGCAAGACGATGTGGTCGTTGCAGGTTCCACTGACGCGTCACGATTTTTCAAGTTCGCCATTGGTTGCTGGTCAATACGTTTACGTCACCGGCGAAGAAGGAACCACGCATGTGATTGGCCCGCTTGATGAAGAATCACCGCGTGTGATCAGCAGCAACTCGCTCGGTGATGACGAACCGTACACAACGGCCAGCCCGATCGCCATCGGCGACTCGCTAATCATCCGAACAAAAAGTAATCTCTATCGCATCGGATCCTGATTATGAATCGCGTTGTTCTATGCGAACGCTGCGGAATTGACTTCTCCCCTTGGAAGAGGTCGAGCCAAAGCGAAGGAGAGGGTTTGCGAGCAACGCTGCCCCCTCCCGGGCCTGAGAGCACGACTTCCCCCGATGCGCGGTGGAGGTATATGGTGGCGTTCACTGAGGGCATGTCACCGTCCACGTCTGTTCCTGTTTACTCGAAGGTATCAATCGATCACCAACATGACACATCAACAAGAAAACCACGAACGATATCACTGGCTTGGCGCTCACCTGGAAACTCGCGACGGCGTTTCGGGAGCCAGGTTTGCTGTGTGGGCACCCAATGCAACCGAAGTCAGCGTGTTGACCGATGGGAATGGATGGTCCCACGGCGCAGATTGGCTTGGCGGCAGCGACTCCGGTGTATGGGAAGGTTTTGTATCCGGTGTTACTGAAAAAACTCGGTACAAGTACAGCATCCGAACCAAGGAAGGCGAGATTTTAAGCAAGGCTGATCCGTTCGCCTTTGCTGCCGAACATCCGCCCGCGACCGCTTCGATCGTCCATGATCTAAACCAATATGAATGGGCCGACACGGATTGGATGGAAGCACGCAGCCAAATCAATGCATTGCAGAGTCCTGTTTCGATCTACGAGGTACACTTGCCGTCATGGAAACGGCCCTGGGATGGTCGCGAGTATCACAGCTATCAAGAACTGGCTGAAATGCTGGTCGAGCACGTCAAGTCGTTGGGCTTTACTCACATTGAATTGATGCCGGTGACTGAGTTTCCGTTTGACGGTTCGTGGGGGTATCAGGTGACTGGTTATTTCGCACCCACCAGTCGTTTCGGCGGACCAGATGAGTTCCGAAAGTTTGTTGATTATTGTCACCAAAACGGCATTGGCGTGATCATGGATTGGGTGCCCGCCCACTTCCCATACGACGCTCATGGTTTGGCTAGGTTTGATGGCACCGGTTTGTACGAACACGATGATCCCAAGCAAGGATTCCATCCTGATTGGAAGACGCACATCTTTAACTACGGACGAAACGAAGTCCGAGAATTCTTGATGTCCAACGCCCGGTTTTGGCTTCGCGAGTATCACATCGACGGACTACGCGTCGATGCAGTCGCGTCGATGTTGTACTTGGATTATTCCCGAGACGATGGCCAGTGGATTCCGAACAACTATGGTGGTAACGAGAACTTGGACGCCATTGAGTTTATGAAAGAGATGAACTCGAACCTGCACGCGGACTTCCCCGGCATCATGACGTTCGCCGAGGAATCGACTTCCTATGGTGGCGTTTCGCGGCCTGTGTACACGGGCGGTCTTGGGTTCGGTTTCAAGTGGGACATGGGATGGATGCACGACACGTTGGAATACATCAAGCGTGACCCGGTCCACCGCAAGTACCATCAAAACGAATTGGCGTTTCGATCGGTTTATGCGTTTACAGAGAACTTTGTTTTACCGCTGTCGCATGATGAAGTCGTCCACGGGAAAGGATCATTGTTGTCGCGAATGCCGGGCGATGACTGGCAGAAATTCGCGAACATGCGATTGCTGTTTGGCTATCAATACTCGGTTCCAGGAAAGAAGTTGATCTTCATGGGGTGTGAATTCGCACAAGCGAGCGAATGGAACTTTAAAGAACAGCTTGATTGGGCCGCTCAATCCGGCGACTTAAACGGTGGACTGCAGCAGTTTGTTGGCGATCTAAATCGCTTGCACAAAGACTATCCAGCGCTTCACGAATTGGATTGTGAACCCGAAGGCTTTTCATGGATCGCGGCAGACGATGCTGCCAAGAGTATCTATACCTATTGTCGCACTTCCAGCGACGGTCAACAGGTTGTCGTGGTGGTCAACTTTACGCCAACCCCGCATTCCGATTATCGCATCGGGGTCCCTGAAAAAGGTTCGTACATCGAAATTCTAAACAGTGACGCGGAAGTCTATGGCGGCAGCAATATCGGCAATCTTGGCGTGCGTAAAACAGATGACATCGCCAGTCACGGCCGCAAGTACAGCATGGAACTAAACATTCCACCGCTAGCGATCATGATGTTGACGTTGGACGAGAAGAGCGGCAAATAGGTTTGTTTAGCCGCGTTGGGCATCGCCCCGCGCGTTTCGTTCCGCGTGGACGCGCGGGGTGATGCCCACGCGGTTAAACGATTTAGCAAACCTTCACGGCGCGGGGCGATGCCCACGCGGTTAAACGACTTGGAACTGTTGTTATCACATTCGGGGGACGACGCCGACGCCTAGCAGCCGCAGGCCAAGTTGTAGGACTCGGCCGGTGAGTGCGACCAATGCCAAACGCGTTGCCTGAATCGCTTCGGATTCTGCTTTAAGGACGTGACAACTGTCGTTGAAACGTGAATAAACTCGCGCGGTGTCCAGCAAGTAATCGACCAATGCGTTGGGTGCGTAATCTTTGTGGACTGCCAGCAACGCTTCCTCGAACCGCAACAGGCTGAGTGCCAGCGTTCGCTCGGCGACATGTGAAAACGACAAACCGTGAGTGTCGATCATTGCGATCACGTCACTCTCGGCTTTTTCGGCACGCTGCAAGATCGCTTGCGTTCGAGCGTAGGAGTATTGGACATAGGTGGATGTGTTGCCTTCCAACGCAACCATTTTGTCCAAGTTGAATCGATAGTCACTGGTTCGATGGTGGCCAAGATCGGCAAACTTGATCGCACCGATGCCAACCGTTTCAGCCACCATTTCTTGTTCGGCGACTTCCATCGGCGGATCGAAGTTTTCCAAACGCTGCGGATCACAAACGACTGTTCTAGCGCGATCGACGGCGTCGTCGAGCAAGCTTTCTAAGCCGATCAGAGAACCGCTGCGGGTTTTCATCGGCTTGCCATCTTCGCCCAACACAGTGCCAAAGTTGACGTGAACCAGCTTCACTTCGGCAAGGCCAAACTCACCTGCCACCGCGAAGATCTTGTCAAAGTGTTCACTCTGTCGTGAATCGACAACGTACAGAATCTCTGCAGGATTAAATTCATCCAAACGATAACGCAGCGTTGCCAAGTCGGTGGTCGCATACAGGAACGCGCCGTCTTGTTTGCGGACAATCATCGGGGCATCAAAACCGTCCAGGAACACGCACACCGCACCGTCGCTGGTCGATGCCAGGCCTTTGCTTTCGAGTTGTTCCACGACGCCACCAAGCATCGAATGATAAAAACTCTCGCCGAGTGTATGATCGAACTGAACGTCCAAGCGATCGTAGACGCGATTGATTTCGTCTTTGCAAAACGGCAAGAACTTCTTCCAAAGTTCCAGGTTTTCGGCGTCGCCCTGATGCAGTTTTGCCGTTTCCTGAAGCACTGCCTTGTCGATATCGGGATGCGCCGCCGCGTCGGCGGCCGATGTTGGGTCAGCTTCGACGCCAGCAATCTTGCTGCGAAGCGATTCCAATTCCGACTGCAGCGATTCAACGCGACGGTTCGCCGAAGCGATGGACTTCTTTAATTTCTTGGCAGCTTTGGCATCGGCAGGGTCAGGTGTCTGTGATTCCAAATCAGCAGCGTCTGCGCGAGCGGTTTCGATTGCCTGTTCGATGTCCGGCACCCACGCAACCGCTTTTCGATACTCGATCAATCCGTTGACGCGTCGGTAAAGCTTCGACAATTCTGGCACCGGATCTTTCGCGACGACTTCAGGATCACCAAAGTGTTTGTAGCCGTAGATGATGATGCCAAACTGGGTTCCCCAATCGCCCAAGTGATTGTCGGTGATCGTGTGGTAGCCCAAGAACTTCAGCGTTCGAGCGAGCGAATCGCCGATCACGGTGCTGCGAATGTGACCGACGTGCATCGGCTTGGCGACGTTGGGTGACGAGAAATCGATCACGATGGGCTGAGTGCTATCGGTTTTACCGACGCCACAACGAGCGTCCCCCAGCAGCCCACGAATTTGTTCGGCCAGGAAAGAATCCTTGACCTTCAAGTTGATGAATCCTGGACCGGCGATTTCCGGCGTCTCGCAAACGTCATCCAATTTGACTGCTTCGACCACCGCCGCGGCAACGTCACGCGGTGGCTTGCCAAGCTTCTTTGACAGCGGCATCGCCAAGTTGGCTTGGTAGTCGCCATGCTTGGGGTCGGTGGTGGGGCGAATCATCGACGCAAAGGATTCCGGCGCATCCGTCAGCGGCTTGAGAGCTTCGTGAAACCGGTCTTGCAGAAGTTGGGTGAAGTGCATTTGATTTTATCGAAAACTGAACACGAATGGTGAGGCCTTGGGCTGGCTCGGAACGTCCGGAAAGCTCGGAAGCTTGACCGCCCCCCGCGTCTCACTAGATTCACAAGCCGCTTCCGCCTAAACGGATGGGTGCGTCTCTAAGACTCATCGCTCGAATCGTTCTTTTCACCTTGCCGCTGTTCCAAACCAAGCTCGGACAGCGGAACTGCTTTGCCGTCCGCCCAAAGCGATTCGAGGTCGTAGTATTCGCGTGTTTCTTCATCGAACAAATGAATCACCACGCTGCCGTAGTCGAGCACGATCCAGCGACTTTCGTCGTAACCTTCGATGCCCAATCGCTTGTCCTCCAAGCCTTTTTCCAACGCGTCATCAATCTGTTCGCTAATCGCGTGCAATTGCCGACGACTGGTTCCGGTGGCGAGGACAAAAAAGTCGAACTCGGCGGATTGAGCACAGACGTCGATGACCATCACTTCGGTCCCGTTATTGTCGAGCGCTACTCGCGCCGCTTCGGTCGCCAACTTGCGACCATACTCGACACCCAAAGGTCTAATCGCGCGCGAGGCACAGCCCAGCGGACTGACGGGTTTGTCCGTTGCTGCAGCTTGATCGGGTTCCGTTGATGGGGTTGAATCGACTGGAGTTTCTTGGTTGTGGCTGGATTCCACGGGACCGCTTAGGGGGCTAAAAGGGGAGTCAATAGTGAGCCGATTATCAGAAGATGGCGATCGGCTAGTGACCAGAGTCTAGTAAATTTGTCCGTTCTGTCACTGACCTTGGCAGAACACTATCGTTTTGCGGACATTTCCACCATTTCACCCGCAACAGAAGAGTCGCAAAAGATGGCCGATTGGTTAGAACCCGGTTCAAAAGCCCCCGCGTTTACCCTGACAGACGACCAGGGCCAGAAGGTTCGCTTGGCAGACCTAAAAGGGAAGCCTGTCGTCGTCTATTTCTATCCTCGCGACGATACGCCGGGCTGCACCAAGGAAGCGTGTGCATTTCGTGACCGATACGCCGAGATCCAAGAACTGGGCATCCAGTTGCTTGGCGTCAGCGGTGACAGTGCCGAAAGCCACGTCAAGTTTCGCGAAAAGTATTCGTTGCCGTTCCCATTGCTGGTAGACGCCAAAAACGCGATGAGCGAAAAGTACGGTGCCTACCGCGAGAAGAACATGTACGGCAAAAAATCAATGGGCATCCAACGCAGCACCTATCTGATCGACGCCGAAGGCAAGATCGCCAAAGTATGGAAGCGAGTCAAAGTCGACGGCCACGACCAGCAAGTGATCGACGCTGCGCGTCAGGTATTAGGTATTAGCGATTAGGCATTAGGAAAAGTGGCACACCGCTCCGCAGTCGGTGCTGAGGCCATGCGACCGCAGGCGTTCCCCAACCCCGTGAAGGGTTTCTAAACTGTTTAACCGCGTGGGCATCGCCCCGCGCGTCCATGCGGGGTGTAAGGCGAGGGGCGAAACGCGCGGGGCGATGCCCACGCGGTTAAACAAAACAATCGGCTTTTACTGGACCAAACTCTTCACGGCGTTGGGCGTTCCCCCTCAATCGTCTTTCTGGATGCTAACCCCTAACCCCTAACCCCTAACCCCTAATCCCTAATCCCTAATCCCTAATCCCTAATCCCTAATCCCTAATCCCTAATCCCTAATCCCTAATCCCTAATCCCTAACCCCTACTCTTCTACTTCCTCTTCGGCTTCTTGCGTTTGTTGGGGCGATCGAAGGTGGGTTCGGGACCGTTGACTTGGTCTTTGATTCGCTGAGCCAACGTGACCTTGGGTTTCTCGGTTGGCTTGGCGGTGCCCTCGACCACGCCTTCGGGTGTGGCGAGGTCAAAGTGGGTTTTGCTGGGGATGGTTTTTTTCACCAACACTCGCTCGCAAATTCCCCACAGGCTGCTGGTGATGAAGTACAGGCACAATCCCGCTGGCACACGGAAGAAGAACAAGCCCATCATCAACGTCATGATGCTCATCATCTTTTGAGTCATCGCGGTTTGTTCATCGGTCGCTGGCGGCATGAACAATTTTTGTTGCAACAAGAACAACAACACAACAACCACTGGCAGGATATTGAAGTACGGGCCAAGCCATCCGGTACCGCGCCCGCCAAAGTAGTCCATCATCCAATCACCCCAGTAATTGAACATGTCGGGGCCAGCCAAGTTTGACGCCCAATCAAGACCGGGGAACAACGGTTGTTGACGCAATTCGATATCGACCGACAAAGCTCGATAGAGCCCGATAAAAATTGGCAACTGCAAGAACATCGGCAAACAACCCGCCATCGGATTGAAACCAACTCGCTTTTGTAGGTCGCGTTGGGCAGCCATGCGAGCTTGGATGTCTTCTTTGTGCTGTTCAGCGATTTTTTTCAGCTCCGGTGCAAGCTCTTGCATTTTCTGAGCATTCACGGCGGCTTTGCGTGACAGTGGGAACATTGCTCCACGAACAATCACCGTCAGCACGATGATCGCGACCGCGTAATTGCCAAAGAAACCGGCCAGAACGTGCAACAGACCGGCCAACAAACTTGCGAATCGTGCGAACCATCCGTAGTAAACAGCGTCACCGAGGCCGTAATTGGCAAGAACATCGGGATCCTTTGGCCCGGCAAACATCCGCAAGCTTTGACGCATCGATCCGCCGGCCGGCACGGTCGCCGTTTCGGTATCCAGAAAGAACGACGTGTTGACGGCTCGTTCTTTGTGCCTGGGGATCTCATCCGGATCAACGATCAAGCCGACTGCGGCCCGCTTAAAACTCGTGAAGGAATTGTTGTCTTCTGCCGGGATGTAACCGACCGTGAAATACTGGGCATCGACGCCGATGTATTTTAGGTTTCGCGAATCAACACTGCCGTCGGGTGCGAAAATGGTTTGGAAAGGCTCGTCAACTTCTTTTCGAGCACGTTTGAGCAGATTGAAACCGCTGATCAATTGGTGTCCATCGGCAGCGGTGCGATAGATGATGTCGCGTGCGGCGGCACCGGACCAATTGGGACTGATCTTGTTGCTGTACCACCAACCTTCCAACGTGACTCCGTTGGCACCTTCCAAGCGAATCGCCAAATCCTGTGCTTCTTCGCCAAGGTTGTCGAGCTGCACATCCATGTCGACCGCGTATGAACCAGGCTTGATCGTATAAGAGCGTTTGAGTCGCACCGGCGATCCGCCGACGACCGCGGTTTCCTTCGCCGAAAGTTCCAAATCAAATTCGACCGACTGCTGTTCATCGCCGGCTTCGACATCACTCGACGTCCAAACCAACTCAGTCGGATTGACTAGTTTTGGAATCGACAGCTTACTGGCCGGGATACTCTTGCGATTGATCTGTGCCAGCGTCATCAAACAAGATTGTCGCGATAGATTGCCGTCGATCTGATCGATGCCTGCATCGCTGGCCAGGCGGACCAGATCCAGCGGGTGATCGGAAAGCGTCGCCGTGATCGTAACTGGAGTGGAAGAACCTTCGCGAACGACTTCTAGTTTGACTTCGTCATCTGGTTTCGATTCGAGCAGCACATCATCGATGTCATTTCGATTGAGCACGGGTTTTGCGTCGACCGAAACGATGATGTCGCCGACCTTTAGTCCGGCGGTGTCGGCTGGTGTTCCCGGACCGACAACATTGACTTGGACACCATCGATTTCGGCGGCGGGTTGAGCCGCCAAGTAACCGAGGTAGCCCGATCGAACATCGACGCGGTGATATTTCAGCTTGCCTTTTTCATCTCGCTCGGTCAATTCAATCCGCTCGACCCCGGCACCTTCCGAATTGAGCGTCATCAGCATCAGATACTCTGATGCGGGGTCCATCGACCCCAGCGTGATCAGCTTCCCGGACTTGGGACGTGCCGCGGCCGCGTCGTCAGAAGCACCTAAGGCGTCTGCATTTTCTGAATCTTCGTCTTGATCGAGTGCTTCGGGATCGGCCAGCAAATTGTCGGCTTCGGCATTTTCCGCGACCGCGGGTGGACGCACTGGTTGGGGGCCGATGAGTCGCTGCAGCGAGATATAGAGCAGTAGGAACGCCGTCGAAGCGATGAAAAAGGTGAGCAGACGACGTTCCACGAGCAGATCCGGTGGGGAAGATGGTTAAAAGCGAGAATTTGGTTCGTTGAACGCGTATTCTGCCGCCCAACGGTGATCTTGGGAAGCCGAAAGCAAAAACGCGGCGTTCGGACCGGGTTTTTAGCGATTCAGTTCTCTCACGCATCATGGGTGTCCACCAAGGTCACCCGCCAAGGAACTGCCCTAAAATAAGTTCCGTATTTGACGAAATTTTTCGTAGCTGGGCCCGCCAGGGTTCAGTCGGTCACAGCTCAACGCCCAAATCGTTTAACCGCGTGGGCATCGCCTGGCGTGATGAAAATGTGTCGTTGTCAACTTGTCACGACCCTTGAAAGTAGGCCGTAGCGAGCCATAGCGAGTTACGGCGGTGCGCACATTGCCGTAACTCGCTTTGGCTCGCTACGGCCTACATGCGGGCGGTCAGGGAAATGTGCAGTTGCCACAATGCTTCCCAACGCTGCAGTTTGTGTTGTCGGCCATGGTGCAGCTTGCCCAATTTGCTGCGTTGCAATGATTTTCATCAGGCCAGGCGATGCCCACGCGGTTAAACGAATTGTAAACCCTTCACGGTGTTGGATGCAGTTCCTGACGGGCTGAACCCTGGCGGGATCAGCTACGGGAAAACCGGGAAGTTGTTTCGGGACAGTTCCCAATAATTCAACTTCCCCGGAGATCGAGCCCATTGAAAGCTAACAATTTTTTTGACGCTAATTTTTTTGTCAAACCGTCGTTGCAGTCCAGATGCGTTGCCCGATCCAAGAACTCCGATCTCAGGAACTGTTTTAAAACGACCTCGCAGGTTGCCGACGACCTGCCCGTAGCTGATCCCACGCGTGAGCCGTAGGGTTCAGTCGAGCTTGATCCGATCGCGGACTGAACCCTGGCGGGATCAGCTACGTTTTAAAACAGTCTTTTACGGCCGCGATGCAACCTGTTCGGCCGGGATCAGCTTCATGTAACTCATCAGGTCGCTGATTTCGGACAACTTCAAATCATCCAACAAACCGCTCGGCATAATGCTGCTGGTGCTGGGTAGGATTTGATCGACTTCGGATTCATTGATCATCGTGACTTGATTGTTTGCATCACGAATTTCGATTGCCTCAGTACCGCTCTGGCTGACCATGCCGACCAAGATTCGGCCGTCCAGCGTCAGCACCTTCTTGCTGGCGTACTGATCGCTGACCACATGGGCGGGATACAGGATCGCTTCCAGAACTTCACGTTTGCTCAGCCGCCGCGACAAACTGCTCAGGCTGGGGCCGACCGAGGATCCAACATCGTCGAACCGGTGGCACGACGCACATTGAGCTTTGGAGTAGACCGATTTTCCGTGAACCGGATCGCCGAAACGACCTTCGGTGCTGTCCAGGTAGGTCACCAGCTGATCAAAATCCCATCGCGATTCGTCGGCTTTGGGTAATTCCGCTGGCCGGCGATCGGGGTAGGTTTCGGCGTACCATTTTTGCCACGGCTTCATCGACCGTTTGGCACCCTGGGGACGTTCCATGCCGGTCCAATGTTCCAGCAGTTTTTCAACATTCTCGAAACCGTTTTTGTCGGCACCCATTTCACTCGTGCTGTGCGGGTCCGCTTCGGCACGCAATCCGACCAAGATCAACTGACGCAGGGCCATGGGGTCGTCGGTCGCAATCTGAACGCTCAACAAAGCACGAATGACTTCGTCGGCGGTTTGTTCGTCCAATACATTCAGGCTTCGCACCAGGTAATCCCAGTTCTCGCCGTCAGGATTCTGAGCCAGTGCCATCGCGATCACAGCCCGACGTTCGGGTTCGCTTCGCCACATCTTACGCAGATACGCACCTGACTTTTCATCCGAAGCGGTTGCCAACATCGCGATGATGCCCGTTCGCAGTCTTCGCTGCAAATCACCAGGACGTGGATCATCGGCGACGGATCGATCGAGCGTTCGCAGCAGCTCGGCAGTTTTTTCGTCAACAGGTCGCGGTAGTTTGTAGATCGCCGCCAGTGCCGCGTTACGCCAAACCGATCCCTGTTCCAAGATCGCTTGCACGTCTTCTTGTGACAACGATTTTGCGAAATCGCGCGTGACCGCCATCAAGTACATCGACAACGAACCGGTCGTCGCCGCGTTGGCCGTGTTCTCGTAATACTTCAGAATCTCGAACCGTTGTTTCGCCGTCCAATCGTGTGAGATGAACTGCAAGCACATCGCCACCAGCGTTCGATCCATCGTTGGGTTCTGTGAATCGTTGATGTAGTCCAACGCTCGCTCGGCGACACTGTCGGCTTGCAAGTAGGCACATAACCGGATGACTTCGTGGTTCATGCGGTGATCGCCGGCTGGGAACTCGGCGGCAATTTGATCACGCAGGTAGGTGACTTTTTCGGGGCTGATTTTGCCGCGATGCAATGCCACCTGGCACAAACGAAGCGTGTCAACAAAGTCGGCGTCGCTAAGGAAATCGGCCATCAACTCGCTTGCTCGTTCGGTGACCGACAAACAAGTCGCTTCGGTGGTGTCGGCATTGACCAGTGCCAACATGCCGACGATCGCGACGCGAGGTTCAGGACTGGCCAGCACTTCGCCTCGCCAAATCGGTGTAGGAATTCGTTCCAAGACACGACGTGCAACGAAGGCAAGCGTTCGGTCATCGTCACCCAGCAAAGGCAAAACCTCGTCGGCTGTTTTGGGAATTTGTCCGCTGCGAAGGATCGCTTCGCAGGCGGCACGTTGGACCGCTTTGTTGCTGTCACTTAAAAGCTCGACCAAACGCTTGGCACTGCGGTCGCCGGGGTGCAATCCCATCAAGCGTGCGGCGCGACCGCGAACGGCTTCGCTGGGTGCGCGGCTGAGTTCGATGATCAGGTCTTCGCTTGGCACAGGACCAAACAACTGCATCAAATCCATCGCTCGGGTGCGATAATGCGACGGGTTGTCGTTACTGTAGGCGACACCGGCGACCAGTTGGCCCCACTTGTCGCCGAGTTCGCGCTTGATCGACGCGACTTCTTGTCGGGCCCACGCGGATTCGAGTTGAGGTTGACGGATGGCGGCGGCGATTCCGACGCCAAGATTCTTCATGCGATCAGGAATGTCGCCTTTGTAAACGACGCGATAAACACCGCCCGCAGTCCCGCGGCCTCCGGTGCAGAAATACATCGCACCGTCTGGGCCGACGGCAAGGTCGGTCACGTTTAGCGGTTGCCCTTTCAGGAACACCTCGCTGTCGGCGGTATATCCGCTGCCGTTGGGTTTCAGACGCACGTTCAGGATTCGGCCTTCCGACCAATCAGCCAGGAACAACGAATTGTGATAGCGGACGGGGAACATGTAGTGTTCGTAACAAAGCGCACCGGTGGGGCTGCCACGGCCGGTGTCTAACAAATCGGGCAAGCGATCGACGTAGTACGAAGGCCACTTTGCCCAACCCGGACGCCATCCAAATTCGGCCGCTTCGGTGACATCAAACAACGCGGTTGGTCGGAACCAAGCGGTGTCCACATCGGCTTCCATATCGGAATCGTGAACGAACATGCCGCCCGACGGATGAAAGACCAAATCGTAAGCGTTGCGGATTCCACCGGCGACTCGCTCAACAACCGTTCCATCAATGTTGGTTCGGATCACAGTACCGCCGGGTGCTTTGACGCCGCGACCGTGTCCCGCTGGATCTTCATAACGAGGCAGCAAGTCGCCTTCGTAGGAATCGATCAGTGTTTCGCCAGGGCCGGCTTCGGCATCGGCTTGCACAAAACCACCCAGGACAACGTAGATCATTCCGTCCGGTCCAAGCCGTAATCCGTGTGCTCCGTGTTCGCCGGGTTGGCCTTTGAACTTGACGATCGCTTTGACTTTTTCGAGCGACCCGTTTCGGTCAGCGTCGGTCAAACGGTACAGCGCGCTGCCTTCGGGGCCTTCGCCAGTGACAAAGACTTCGCCATTAAGTGCCAGGATGCCCTGACAGGAATTCACTTTGTCACAATAAGTCCGAACGGTTTCAGGAATGCCGTCATCGTCTTGGTCAAACACCATCAACAACGGGCCGCCTTCTTGCGAAACGATGATGTGACCGAATTCGTTGAAGTCCATTGCCAGCACGCTGCCAACTTTGTCATCGTCAAGGACTCGTTGGACACCAAAGCCTTTTTGGATTTGGAATCGCTCGCGCTGTTCGACTTCTTTTTCAACCGCAGAGTCATCGGCATCAGGTGCGGCGGTTTTTTCGTTGGAGGCAACCTTGGGGAGTTGCGATTTTGGCTTGAGAGCTTCTGGTGGTGCAGGAGGTTGCGTGCTGGCGACCGATTCCTGTTTATCCCACGGCGAGGTGTCGCCCAGTTTTCCGTACGAAGCCGCTGATCCCCACAAGCGATCGTTGAAGACCACGGTTTCCCACATCGCCATTTTGTCGGTGGTGGTTTTCCACGATGGATCGGTGCTGAAGGTGTACCACTTCGCTTGTCCGTTGCTCGTTTTCACGTTGGGCTTCACCGAAACGCGAGCAGCCAATGCGGCCGTTTTTCCGTTCGTATTGATGACCTTGATCGCGACGACGTTGCGGCCAACTTCCAAACGGTCGGAAATGTCGTACTGCTTTAATTGGCGAGCCGATTTGCCTCGACCAATCAATTCCTCGTTCAAATACAACTCGTATTGATCGTCTGCCGCGATCTCGATTCGCCCTTCGCCTGGCGTGCGGAGATTGATCGCTTTGCGGAAATAGCAGGTTTCGCCGGTGGCGATGGGCTTGCTAAGCGAGCTGCCGGTGGCCCAAATCCATTGTGCCTCGGCCGCCGAGGCATCACGCGGATGAATCACCAGCGACAGCAGGATCACGAATGCCCAAATAGGCACACTGACCGGCAAGCTGCGGGAGCGAGAACGTGAGAAATGCTTGTAAAATCGTGTCAACGACAGCGATGGGCGAAGGCCTTCCATGGCACAATCAATCGATAAAGGGAGCGTTTCAAGGAACGCCAAGGAACTTATCGATTCTGCCACGCCCCCCGCAAGATTAATTTTTTCGCGCTTGAAAGAGGTCAGTTGCGGGCAATCCAGGTGGCAAACGCCCCGAAGTAGCCCTGAAGTAGGCCGTAGCGAGCCATAGCGAGTTACGGCTTTTTGAACCAGTGAGTTTCCGTGTCGTCGATCGTTGAAGTAGGCCGTAGCGAGTAAAGCGAGTTACGGCAGGGCCACAAAAAGTGCCGTAACTCGCTATGGCTCGCTACGGCCTACGAAAAAGTAATCCGATTCGGTTGCCTGCACCCGTAGCGAGTGAACTGATGTGACCTTAAAAAGAAGGGCCGGTCGGAGACGTCTCCGGCCTGAATTTTTGATTGACGTGAATCGGGTTGAGGTCAGAGCAATGAAGTGGCGTGGACGACGACAGAGTGAAAATGTGGTGGACCGTCGCGGCGTCTCGGGACGCACCGTTGCCGGTGGTGGGATCGGCGTGATGCTGATCGCGTTGTTGATCGGTTTCCTGGGCGGCGACCCTCGCCAATTCATGCAGCAAGCTCAACAACAAAAAGCGGCTCCCCAAGCAGGTGCCGGTGGTCCGCTATCAGAGAAAGACAAAGAACTTGGTGAGTTCGTCTCCACCGTATTGGCAGACACCGAAGTCGTCTGGACGGACCTCTTTCAACGCAGCAATCTCGTTTACGAAAAACCCAGGCTCGAATTGTTCACCGATACAACCACTTCTGCTTGTGGATCGGCGACCGCGGCATCGGGCCCGTTTTACTGCCCGGCTGACAAAAAGGTTTATCTGGACCTGTCGTTCTTTGACCAATTGGCTAATCAACTTGGTGCCCCCGGCGACTTCGCGCAGGCCTACGTCGTCGCACATGAAGTCGGTCATCACGTTCAAAATCTGCTAGGCAAAACGTCGGAACTGGACAAGCTTCGACGCAGTGTTCCGCAAGTCGAATACAACCGGTATTCAGTGATGCTTGAATTGCAGGCCGACTTTTACGCCGGCGTTATGTTCCATCACGCGCAAAAGCGTTTCAACATTTTGGAACCCGGCGACATCGAAGAAGGGCTACGTGCCGCGTCGTCGATCGGTGACGACAAACTTCAAAAACGTTCGCGTGGTCAAGCCAACCAAGAAAGCTTTACTCACGGCACCAGCGAACAGCGTGTCCGATGGTTCATGAAGGGCCTGCAAACCGGCGACCCCGGCCAAGGCGATACGTTCAACGCGGCTCAGTTGTAGGAGGTAAAATGTGGGTTCGTCCGATGCAAGGTTGCATGGGAATTTTCCAAACGGAACTGTCGTAGGCCGGAACAAGCTTAGCGCAGTTCCGGCAATCCAACGTAGTACCATGCAATTGCCGGAACTGCGCTAAGCTTGTTCCGGCCTACCGAGAATCCATCGGTGCCCGAATGCCCGATCGGCATGCGGTTTTGCAGCCTGTAACCGATACAACCTGCACTCTTGCTAAAGTCGATCCGGTTCTTTGGTCAGATTGTTCTAAGCTGCGATCTTTTCCTAGAAAGGCTTTTTGGGCCAACTAGTTTCGCGTGGAAACACTCTCGTTTCCCTGGGTGATCGCCAACTGTGGCAATCACTCCAATGCACCTCTAGAGGATCTCACCTGTGAAGAAGCTGTTCTTTTCTCTTTCGATCGCAGCGGCAACCGTCTGCGGCGGAGCCCAAGTTTACGCTCAATGTTGTGACAATCCCGCTCCCGCCGCCGAAGGCTGTGGATGCGGTGAAGCTGGCACCATCGTCGGTGGTGGCGAAGCCATCGCATCGGGCGCTGGTTGTGGACCAGCAATGACGACCAAGACCATCATGGTCCCACAACAAGTGACTGAAACCAAAATGGTAACAGTGACTGAAAACAAACAAGAAACGCGTCAGCGTTCTTACACCGTGATGAAGAGCGTTCCACGCACTGAAACACGCACACGCACCGTGACCAAGCAAGTTCCTCGCCAAGTCACCAAGACTCAGTCGTACACCGAAATGGTTGCCACGACGCAAGTTCAAGACTACACCGTTCAGGTTCCTGTCACGACGCAAGTCCAAGAGTCCTACACCGTCATGGTTCCTAAAACCAGCACGGTCGAAGAAGCTTACACCGTTCGCGTTCCTGTTCGCACTCAAGTTGAAGTGCCTTACACCGTTAACGTGCCTTACACCGAAACTGCGACTCGCAACTACACCGTGCAAGTTCCTTACACCGAAATGGTCGAAAAGTCCTACTCGGTTTGTGTTCCCTACACAGAGAACATCGAACAAACTTACACAGTGAAAGTTCCTTACACCGAGCAAGTTGCACAAACTTACTGCGTTAAGGTTCCTTACACCGAGACGACTGAGCAAAGCTACACCGTCAACGTGCCTTACACCGAAACTTTGACCGCAACGAAAACCGTTTGCCAAAAAGTTCCTGTGACGAAGACTCGCACCGTGTCGAAAGACATGGGCAGCTACCAATGCATCACCGAAGAAGTTCCAGCAGCAAGCAGTTGCGGTACATCTAGCTGTGGCGGTTGCGGATCATGCGGCGGATGCAGCAACGACTGCGGTTGCGAAAGCAGTTGTGGCGGATGTGCACCAGCGACTCAAACGATCACCAAGAAAGTTTGGGTTCCAAACGTTGTTTGCGAAGAAGTTCCTTACACCGTTTACACCACGCAAAAGGTTCAACAACCTTACACGTACACCGTCACCAAGACTCGTTGCGAAACTCGCACCCGTCCTGTTTCGGTTACCAAGTACCGTACCGAAAACAAGACTCGTATGGTTTCGATCAACAAGTGCCGCATGGAAACTCGCACCAAGAGCGTTCCTGTGACTCGCACACGTCAAGAAACTCGCGTCAAGCAAGTTCCTGTTCAACGTTGCCGCACCGAGACTCGTACTCAAGAGTACCAAGTCACCAAGATGCGTGCTGAACAACGCACTCGCACCGAGTGCCGAACCAGCTACGCAAACGAAACTCGTACTCGCAGCAAGCAAGTTTGCACGCAAGTTGCCGAGACTCGTACTCGTATGGTTCCAAAGACCACGATGACCACTGAAACTCGCCAACGAAATGTCACCGTCATGGTGCCACAAGAAAAGACTCGCGAGTACACCGTGACCGAATTTGACACTGTCAGCGAAGAAGTTCCTTACAGCGTCACCGTTGTGGATCAAGTTCCAGAAACCAAGACCGAAAGCTACACGGTCTGCGTTCCTGTTCAGGTTCAAAAGGAAGTTCAAGTTTGCAAGACCATCATGGTCCCACAAACGATCGAAGTTCCCGTCGCAAGCGGCTGCGGAGCTGGCTCGGCCAGTAACGCTGGTTGTGGCGACGCTGGTTGTGGATGCGGCAACGCACCAGCACCAGCAAGCGATTGCGGTTGCTAGTTCGCACTAGCGAATCAGTATTGAAGCAAAACGAGACGCTAGGCCCTTCCATCGAGGGGCCTAGCGTTTTTTTATTGAGTCAGCGGAACTGTGAAATTATGGTTAATAACGGCCTCCAGCGTCCAACCAGTGATGAATTCCTTATTAGCGTCAGTACATTCAATGTTTGAATGCGTTCCTATGTATAAGTCGAACGCGTAGTGTCGAACTGAGTACGCCCCCAACGAATCCAACGAATCGAATTTCCCACAGGAAACCGTAATTAAATGAACACTCGAATTTACTCCGCCGCCATCGCGGCATTGATCGCCTGCATGACGATCGCTCCCACAACAGCAAGTGCTGCCGAAGTGATCGCATTCTGGGACTTCAACGACGGCTTCGACGTAGATGACAATATCCCTCAAATTGTTCACGCGGCGACATTGGGCAATGGCACAATTTACCAGCAGCGTGCGGATACCGATGGCAACGGCGGTGGGGGATTTGCGTTCAGCAGTACTGATCCATTGGTAAACGCCGTTGAAGGAAAGTCAATGACTTGGGATGACATTTCAAAGTCAGGCGACAACGACGCCGAGTTTTTCATTACGACATCAACCTTCGGTTTTAAAGACATCATGATTCGGTTCGACGTCGAAGGGAACGATGAAGGCGGGTTTGCGGAGTACGACTTTGTGTACGCCCTCAATCCCCTTATCGATGTTACGAATCCCGGTGACGTCGTCGGAACGATCAAGGATTTTGATTCCAACGGAAATATAGATATTTTCAACAATCAACCGATCGCTACCAACGCCTTGTTTGAACCGATTTCAATTGACCTAAGCGGCATCACCGATTTAAACAACCAGTCTTTGTTGGTATTCCGTTTTGATGACTTTGACGGCAACGACAGCGTCAGCTTCGATAACATTCTTATCACCGGTACTGTGATTCCAGAACCCACCAGCACTGCCATGTTGCTTGCTGTTGCAGGAGTCGTTGGAATGCGACGAAAAAGAAATTCGTTTCGCAGCTAAGACTGCTTAGCAGCAACGACACATCGGGCGGCAGCAATACCTTTTCTGCTCGCCCCCGTGAGCAATAAACTGACATTACGAAACGCTGGGCGATCCTCGAATTGAGGGAGTCCGGCGTTTTTTCGTATTGATCGGAGCACCTCTCGGTTAAACTCACGGCGCTGAACTGGCCTGATGAAAATGTGTCGTTGTCAACTTCTAGCGACCCTTGAAAGTAGGCCGTAGCGAGCCATAGCGAGTTACGGCGTTGCGCACATTGCCGTAACTCGCTATGGCTCGCTACGGCCTACATGCTGGCGATCAGGGAAATGTGCCGTTGCCACAATGCTTCCCAGCGCTGCAGTTTCTGTTGTCTGCCATGGTGCAGCTTGCCCAATTTGCTGCGTTGCAATGATTTTCATCAGGCGGGGCGATGCCCACGCGGGTTAACCGTCTAGAAAGTAGGCGTCAGGCACCGGTCTGCAAAAAATGTGAGTTTCGCTGTGGGTGTCGCGTGCGTGCTTGATCGCAGTATATTCTAACCACGATACAGCACTGATTGACAACTCTGGCCCACGTTCGCAGGACAACCCGATGACTTCTTTACTCGACAAGTTTTCCAAGCTGGGTGTCGCAAATGCGCCGGGGCAAGAGTCGAGACAGAAGATCGACGACATGGATCTGCGTGGTGAGAACATCGCGGGAACGCCGGTTGACTTTTCGCATGGCGACATTGATGCCCATCCGCCGATCCCTGGTTCATTTGAAAAATTTGCTGAGGGGTTTCAGGTTGGCGGGGTTCAGGCCTATACCGAATATCGCGGCAAACAAGACATTCGCGAAGAACTTGCTGAGAAGCTATCGGTGTTTTCGGGTGCCCCGATCGATGCCGAAACGGAACTCATCCTGGCTCCGGGGACACAGGGCGCTTTGTTCTTGGCTGCGGGTGCAAACATCGGACGCGGTGACAAGGTCGCAATCATCGAACCTGACTACTTTGCCAACCGTAAAATGGTCGAATTTTTCGACGGCGAATTGGTTCCCATTCCGATGGACTATTTTGGTGTTCAATCGGGCAGTGGCATTGACCTCGAACGTTTGGAAGAGAGTTTTAAATCCGGCGTGAAATTGTTCCTGTTTTCAAATCCGAACAATCCGACCGGCGCGGTGTATTCGCGTGCGGAGATCGTTTCGATCGCGACCCTCGCAGAACGCTACAACGTTGACGTCATCGTTGACCAACTTTATTCGCGACAGATTTTCAGCGATTGCGAGTTTACGCATTTGCGTAGCGTGCCGGAGCTAAATCCAGAAAACTTGTTGACGATCATTGGTCCATCGAAGACGGAATCCCTGAGTGGCTTTCGTCTCGGTGTCGGCTTTGGTTCGTCGCGAATGATCGACCGGATGGAAAAGCTGCAAGCGATCGTTTCGCTGAGAGCGGCTGGGTATTGCCAGGCGGTTCTGCGGCAATGGTTTTCCGAGCCCGCCGGTTGGATGGAGCAGCGTGTCGCAGACCACGAGGCGATTCGGAATGACATCCATGGCGTTTTCAGCAATGCTGATGGATTCAAGCTTCGGTTGGGCGAAGGCGGCAGCTACCTGTTCCCGAAAATGCCCAAGCTGGCGATCAGTCTGGCTGATTTCACAAAAGCACTTCGCTTGCAAGCTGATGTGATCGTCACGCCGGGCACCGAGTTTGGCCCGGAGTTTGGCGATAGTTTTCGGATCAATTTTTCGCAGGATCATCAAGCAGCCGTTGAAGCGATTCATCGCACGATCGAGATCGTCAATCGCTATCGCGTTTGAGTTAGCGTGCCCAGCACGCTAACTTAAACGGCAAAAAAGCCCGCGAGACTTTTTGTCTCGCGAGCTTTTAAGCAGATCTTCAGATTTGCCTCGGGCGCAGTGTTCCCGAAACTTGATGCACCCAGGCGTCATCCGGCCTGCTGTGCATTCAACCTAAAAGTCGATCACAAATCCAAGGTCGATGCCATGGACGAACAAGCTGCTGTCGTCTTCTAGGAATCCGTTGTCGTTGAGGCCGGTTCCAAGGGTGGCTCCGTCAACAAGTCGATCGATGCCGGTTCCGGTCAAAGCAACATTGTCGAAGTAGATGAAGCTGTAACCAACCGTCAGTGCAACGTTTGGTCGGAACTGGTAACCCAACTTGAAATTGGCTTCCGGTGCGAAAGCAAACACATCGCGTTCGACTGCGATCGGAGTGTTGCCAGCCAGAATGCCGCCTGGGTTCGACGTTGGAGCACCAGTTGCAGGTGTCGTGATCGATGAACCGTTGATTGCGATCGCTTGATTCATGTTACCCAAGTGAACCTTGGTTAATGAACGAGCTGTCCAGCGACCGCGGTTCATCACCATTTCAAAGCCAAGCTGTCCACCATCAAAGGTGTTCTCTGCCATCGCTTGATCAAGGTAACTGACGCTATCGCCGACTGCGGATCCCGCTGGCGGTGCTCCGCCGGTTCCTTCGATCGTCGTCGTGCTGTTAATGAACAGGCTGTCGGCGATGTCGAAGTGCGAGTAACCTGCGATGAAGTCAAGTTGGCAGCTCTTGGTGCAACCAAAACGAAGTCGTGCGTAGGCTTCGGCCGCCCAAATGTCCAGCGCGCTTTCAGCGTTGACGCTGCCGCTGAGGTCAGGTCCACCTGCAACACCCGTCAAAGCGATCGGCAGCGAATCTTCGCCGCCGTTATTGCCGGCAAACAATGCACTGTTGGTGTTGAAGAAAGGACGTCCGACGGAAATATCATCTCCGTTGCCACTGAAGGCGTAGGATTGACCGTTTTCGGCCAAGGTCCAAAATCGTCCACCCACACCGACGTTATCGGTCAGCCAGATGCCTGCGTCGGCTCGGAAACCGGCACTCAATTCAGCATCGTTTTCGCCACCGAAAACAGTTCGAGTAGAAGGTGAGATCGCGGGATCGAGAATCGGCAACGTGCCGGCATCGGATTCAGCAATCAAACTCGGCGACTTGCGTCCTTGCGGGAACCACAACAGCAAATCCATTTGAGCCCAAGTGTTTCCTTGACTGCGATCGAACAACTTGCACATTCGCTTGTGCGTTCGGCAAGACGATCCGCCACCGCAAGCGGACGAACCGCAACCGCAGCTCATGTCGGCACCGCAACTGCTTCCGCCGCCACATGAGTTGTCGCCGCAACCGCAGTCGCCACCGTCAACGTAACCACCGTCAACGTAACCGCCTTCGTTGTAGCCTGATCCCATCATCTGATGAGACACAGGTTGCATTTGCTGCGTTGGATACATTTGCCGTGCTGGCATCGCCGCGTTGCTGCGGTTGATCCGGGCGGATGCTTGACGCATCACGCTGCGGCCGCTGGCTCGCTGGGTTGCACGCTGGGTGTGTCCAACGGGTTGAACGTCACCCATGATCGAGTCGCCTTGATAGGCTTCGTCACCATCGACAATTTCGTCTTCGTAATCGTATGATTCGTTGCTTTCTGGGACCGCCGTGTAGGCAGCGTCTTCGCCAAAGTAGGCGTCCTCGCCATAGCCGGGCAAATCGCCCACCACTGAGGTACCATCGTTTGCAACAACCATGCTAGAACCTGTCAGCAACATAGCTGCGATTGCTAGTCTTCCAAATCTCATTTTCATAAAATGTCTCTTACAGTCCGGGAACACTGATTGACTGGTATAAGACGATCGACGCAAACGACCGGTTTATGCAGCACAGCCGTCAACCGAGGAATAACTAAGCCAAACTACCCATCTTGATGGACCAAAGCGTTTCAGTTTGCCTAGCATTCCTGGCTTGCGCGTTAGAATGAGTTCCCCGGCCAAATCGAGCCGTTTCACGATCAACTTGTCCTCTGTTTCTCTCCAAAAAAGGCGGCTTTCATGTCGACCGGCGCTGATCCCAATCGCGAAGCGACGCCTGCAAGCTCCGAATTGTCGGTTCCTGTTCCTGAAACAGCCTCTTCTGACGATCCGAATTCAGACACACCGGCAACTTCGGAACCGGCAACTCCGGCCCCAGTTCCGGCTCCCGCCCCGGCAACCGATTCGCAAGCCAACAAGCGACGGTCCAACGACACCGGGCGAACGCTGTCGATGTTTTCGCGTCAGGGGTTTCGGCCTCAGATGGTCCGTTGGAAACGTCAACTCGCGCAGGTCAACGCGTTGGAGGAAGTTCTTAAAAAAGAAGACGACGCATCGCTTCGAAAACGATCGTTGGCTCTGCGATACCAAGCCATGGCCGGCGAGAAACTTTCGACGTTGCTGCCCGAGGGTTACGCGTTGGTCCGCGAAGCCGGTCGTCGCACGCTTTCGATGCGTCACTACGACGTTCAGATTATCGGTGGCGTTGCATTGTTTGAAGGCTACATCGCCGAGATGCAAACGGGCGAAGGTAAAACGCTGACAGCGACGTTGCCGTTGTACCTGCACTCGTTGACCAGCAAGGGTGCCCACCTGGCGACGGTTAACGATTACCTGGCGAAGCGTGATGCCGAGTGGATGGAGCCGATCTTCAACATGCTTGGGCTAGACGTGGGAATCATTCAAACTGCCGATGACCAGGGATCGCGGCGGAAGTCCTACGCTGCGGCCGTCACGTATGGAACCGCGAAAGAGTTCGGCTTTGACTTCTTGCGAGATCGCTTGTTGCTGCGTGCTCAAAACCGTCTTCAAACCGAGATGCTCGGCGACGGTGGCGGCGGGTTTGGTGGCAGCGGAGATGAAATCGTGATGCGCGGCATGCACTTTTGTCTCGTTGACGAAGCGGACAGCATTCTGATTGACGAAGCTCGCACGCCGCTGATCATCGGCAGCATCGAAGACACCGTTCGTGACCAAATTGTTGAAACGTATCGCTGGGCGGCTGAACACGGTAAAGACTACGAAAAAGAAGAACACTTCACGATCGATCCGGACACCAAACAGATTGAATTGACTGCTCGCGGTCGGCAAAGAGTCCGTGCGCTGCCCAAGTCTGATCTGGTGCGAACGATGGGCTTGGTGGACCTGTACGAATACACCGAAAGAGCGATCAAGGTGCATCGTGAATTCTTGTTGGATCGGCAGTATGTTGTTCGGCCGGGCGACAAAGGCATCGATGAAATCGTGATCGTTGACGAGTTTACTGGGCGGTTGGCCGAGGGCCGTAAGTGGCGTGACGGGATCCATCAATCGATCGAAGCGAAGGAAAATATCGAGATCAGTGTGCCCACGGGCCAAGCGGCGCGAATCACGGTTCAGGATTTATTTTTGCGTTATCCCAACCTGGCTGGCATGACGGGAACCGCGGCCACCAGTGCTCGCGAATTACGCCGCATTTACAAAACACCCGTGCTGCGAGTGCCGACGAACAAACCGCCAAAACGCCAACAATTACGCGACCGCGTGTTTGGAACGATGACGCGAAAGTTCGAGGCGATCGTGAAGGAGATCGAAGAGGTTCACGCCCAGGGGCGACCGATTTTGATCGGGACTCGGTCGATCGACAAAAGCGAAATCATTTCCAAAATGCTGGACGAGCTTGGCATCCAACACCAAGTTTTGAACGCCAACAATGTCGAACAAGAAGCGGAAATTGTTGCTGCCGCTGGTGGCGAGGGCAAAGTCACCGTCGCAACCAACATGGCCGGACGAGGTACCGACATTAAATTGTCCGACGGTGTCGAAGACATCGGTGGCATGCACGTGATTTGTACCGAGTTCCATGATGCGGCACGGATTGACCGCCAATTGATTGGTCGTTGTGGTCGCCAAGGTGACCGCGGTTCCTACCGCCAATACCTGTCGCTTGACGATGACATTTTGAAGAGTGGTCTAGGTCTGAAACGCGGTGAAAAATTGAAGGACCAAGGCGAGTTGATGGGCGGTTCAGCGGACCGCTACGCAAAGCTGTTTCGTAAGGCTCAGCGAAAAGTCGAACGCAAGCATTTTCGAGATCGCATGGTCCTGATGCATCACGAAAAAGAACGCAAAAAAATGCAACGCGAAATCGGCCAAGATCCGTACTTGGACACGCCAGATTGATCCTTGGTTTACTTCGGGACTAGAAAAAGTGGGCCGTGTGGAACTGGCGTGATAAAGACAAAAAAATTATTGTCAAAAAGATGGTGTCGGCAACGCAATCTCGTGCTGTAGCGTTGGCCTGATCTTCTTGACGCCATCACGGCCACTCAGGTACTTAAGAAGCGTCGAATACTCGATTCGATTCTTCCTGTCTTAGACAAGTCCTGGCGTGTAAACCTTGATGCAATTTCCAATGCGATTCACTTCGCTTTCGATCTTTTTTGCGACGATTTTTCTGCATTCGTTTCCAGCGAGCGGCCAGTTCGCGGGACTGCCCCTGCCAGTTTCACAACCAGCGGTTTCACAGTCAGCGGTTTCACAATCAGCGAATTTACAGTCGGCCAACACTGGGGCGTCAACGCAACAGATTCCGGCGGTTACAGACAACGAGTCAACCGACGGCAACCAGCCGACGATTAAATCGGTGATCGATGAAATCAATGTCATCACGGCGGCTGCAGACCTTGCGGACGAGTTGAAGAAAGAATGCCTCGATCGGCTTGGCAAGGCGAAGGCGTCCCTGGAAAGTGCCCAAGCTTCCAGCCAAGAACGCACGGCCATCGAAGCGGAACTGACCTCTTTACCCGCACGCACCGAAGACGTTCGCCAACAGTTGGCCAAAGACGCTGACGCATTGCAGCCCGAATTCCCCGAAGGGATCACGATCGCAGGATTGGAAGCTCGGCTAGCTGACATGCGGCAGCAAGTCGAAGCCGCCGACGCCGATGCGCAAGCGAGTCAAAAAGCCACGGAATCTCGCGGGCTTCGAATCGCTGATTTGGCGAAACAGATTCTTGAAACCGACAAACGATTGACCCAAACGGCCGAATCCATCGTCGGGATCACGGGTACGGACCTGTTGAGTAAGACAAAGTTGACCGAGCAGCGTTGCCGACAAATCTCGTTGACGAAACAACTGGAAATGTTGAAGGTCAAGCAGCGTTTGATGGAAGCAAACAGCGAAATCCTTCCGATGCAGCGAGACCTGGCTGTCCGCAATGCGTCGATTGCTGAAAAACAATTGACGTTGTGGCAGGACGCCGTCAGCCGTTGGCGAAAACAGGAATCACAACGCCAAGCCAAGCAAGCCCGCCGTATCGCCGAGCAATCGCACCCGGCACTGAAGTCGCTGGCCAGCCAGAACGCTGACATTGCCGAGCTCCGAATTGCAACAGCCGCCGGCATCGACAAACTGGCAAAGATGCTTCACGACATTCGCGAATCGTCAACGCGAACCCGCGAGCAGTTTGATGATCTTCGTGATCGCGTCGAACATGCGGGCGCGACCACATCGACTGGGATCTTGCTGCGAAAGCAACGCAGCGAATTGCCTCAACCGTCAACGTTCCTGAAACGAGAAACCCTGGTTGAACAGGAAATGCCAAAGGCGCATTTGCGTTTGATGGAGATGAAACAATGGCGGCGCGAAGTTGCCGATTTGGGAAACGCAGCAGAAATCGTGATGCAGAACGTTGGCGACGATTTGGCTGACTACAATCGCGACAACGTGATCGCGGTCGTAAAACGTTTGCTGTCCGATCGACGTGATTTTCTGGACAAAGTGATTCCTGACCAGAACACGTACTTACGCGATTTGAACGAACTTGATTTGGCCAACGGTGCCTTGGCGACTCAGGTCAACGAGTTCCAGAATTTCTTGGACCAGCGTGTGCTGTGGATTCGCAGCGACGACATGTTTGGTCTTTCGGACATTCGCGACGCCGCGAAGGGACTTCGCACCGTGATCGCGCCCAGCAGGATCGCGGAAGTCGCCAAGGTCGGTGGCGCGGATATGTTGCGTCGCCCCGCGGTGGCCGTCGCAGTCATTGCAGCCTTCTTTTTGGTGATGATGTTTCGTGCACGAATGGTTGCGACGCAAACGCGACTGACCAATCCACCTTCGGCCGGCCAGTGCGCCAGCTTTCGCGACTACGCACTCGCCTGCGTGATCACCCTGGTGATTTCAGTCCGCTGGCCAATCCTGTTGGCGGCGTTTGGTTATCGCTTGGTTTCTGCTAGTGGAACAACGCCATGGACTCACAGTGTTGGCGAGGCTCTTTTGACGACCGTTTTGTTTGTCTGGAGCTTTGAACTGATTCGCGAAATGAGTCGTCGCGGTGGCGTTGGCGAAAAACTGTTTGGTTGGTCCGAAGGTGTTTCCGCTTCGATCCGCGGTTCGCTGGAAACGATGCTGCTGTTGGGGACACCGCTGTTTGCTTTGTTGCAACTCGCCCAGTTCGATGAAACGCCTGAAATGGAAAGCCTGAAACGTTTTCTGTTCATCACGTTGCTGATGCTGACCGGTTTTCAGCTCGGTTGGTTGGCTCGAAACAACGGCAAGCTGATGCGGGCGTTGGTGATTCACGCGCCGAAAGCTTTGGTGTGCCGATTGCGCCGTCCGATTGGCATTTTTGCGACCGCAGCACCGATTGGTTTCGCGCTGATGTCGTTTGCCGGGTTCCACTTTTCGGCGTACCAGTTATCAGGACGCTTGGCGGAAACCGGCGCAGCGATCGTCGCAATGATTGTCCTGCATTCTTTGTCGCTTTGCTGGTTGGAGGTCAAAGGTTTCAATCGAAAACTTCGGCAACGCAAAGAAGAACAACAAAAGAAGCGAGAAGAAATGCTTGGTGCAAGCGAACCGATTGGATCGCCGGCAAAACTTGCAACGATTGACACTGCGGCGGCTTCGGTGATCGATGTTTCAAACCAATCGATGGAAACGTCTCGCAAACAAATGAATGAGGCCGCCGACCAGGAATTCAAAGAGCTGTTGCGATACGCCGCGGTGATCACGTTGATCGTTGGCGGTTGGTTTATCTGGTCAGACGTGCTGCCGGCGCTGCGGATTCTGGACAAGGTTGAACTGTGGCAAAACATTGAAACCGTCGCCGAAACGGTGATCGGTAAAGATGGCAGCGAATCGATTCGCACCATCGAACGGAACTCTCCAACCACGCTGACCAATGTCTTGATGGCCTTCGTGATCGGTTTGGGAACGGTCATGGTGGGGCGTCGCCTGCCAGGTCTGTTGGAACTGACGTTGTTGGAACGGTTGCCGTTGGAACCGGGCACCCGTCAAGCGATCGCGATCCTGGTTCGCTACACGGCCACGGTGACGGGGATGTTGTTGGTGTGCAACGCGATCCATTTGTCGTGGGGCAGTGTTCAATGGTTGGCAGCCGCGATGACGGTGGGGCTGGGGTTTGGTTTGCAGGAAATTTTTGCGAATCTGGTCAGCGGGCTGATCATCCTGTTTGAAAGGCCCATCCGAGCCGGTGACTTGGTAACCGTTGGCGATGTGACTGGTCACGTGACGCGGATGCAAATGCGTGCGACGACGATCACGGATTTTGATCGCCGCGAATTGATTGTTCCCAACAAGACCTTCATCACCGATAGCGTCATCAACTGGACCTTGTCCGATCCAGTGTCGCGTATCACGTTGCCGGTCGGCGTCGCCTACGGCACCAGCGTCGCCAGGGTCAGGGAAATCATGCTGACGATCGCCGAAAACAGCAGTTCGGTGATGAGCGAACCGCCGCCTCACGTTTTGTTTAAGGGTTTTGGTGACAGCACGCTGGATGTGGAATTGCGGGTCTTTATTCCCAAACGCGAACTCTATGTTGATGTGGTCAACGAAATCAATCTGGCGATCGCGGACGAATTTAGCCAAGCCGGCATCGAGATCGCGTTTCCTCAGCAAGATTTGCACATTCGGTCGATCGATGGACTTCCGGCGATGATCGGCCAGCGACAGGAACCGCAGCGAGAAGCTGCTTGAATTCGAACGAATCGCAAGCCCTTCGTGGCTGACATTATGTCGGTAGATTGGTATCGTTTGTATAACGTAAGAATCCCAGATTTCTGTCCCTCTCTGAAGCAGTGCTGTTCTCGTGAGCGAAATGATCCAAGTAGAAGTTCCCACCGTTGGCGAATCGATCAGCGAAGTCCAAATTGGCCAATGGTTGAAAGCCGAAGGTGATTTTGTTGAATCCGGTGAAGATCTAGTCGAAATCGAGACCGAAAAAGCGTCGGTGCAAATCCCGGCTCCGGCCAGCGGCATCTTGCAGGGCATTCAGAAACAGCAAGAAGAGTTCGCTTTGGTCGGCGAAGTCATCGCGCAGATTGATCCCAACGGAGCACCATCAGGCGGTGGATCAACGAATGAGCAATCCGCGGCACCAGCGACCTCGTCAGCGTCACCGTCAGCCCCCGCCCCCGCGGCACCAGCTTCCAACACACCTTCGCCCGCTAAAGTCGGCGGTTCCCACTCCGGTGGTGGCGGCATCGTCATGCCAGCAGCACGGCGAATTTTGGATGAACACGGCATCAACGCCCAGGATGTTCCTGCGACCGGGCCTGGCGGACGGTTGTTGAAAGAAGACGTGGTTGCCTTCATCCGCAATCCGCCTCAAAAACAAGCCCCACCACCGGCTCCCGCCCCACCGCAACCTGCTGCCACCGCGATTGCTGCACCGGCACCACCCGCACCAGGCGGCGGATCGTTTGGGTCTTTGATGACCGAACAAGCACCGCATCGGGGCGAAGAAGTCAAACCGATGAGCATGTTGCGTCGGACGATTGCGTCAAGACTTGTCGAGGCACAACAGACCGCGGCTCTGCTGACCACGTTCAACGAAATCGACATGCAGCCGACGATGGAAATGCGTAGCCAGTACAAGGATTTGTTTGCTGAAAAGCATGGCGTCAAACTTGGCTTTATGTCGTTCTTTGCCAAAGCTGCCGTGGAAGCGCTTCGCAAGTTCCCAGCCGTCAACGCGGAAATTCGCGACGGCAATATCGTTTACCGACATTATCAAGACATCGGCATCGCGATCGGCGGCGGCAAAGGGTTGGTGGTACCGATCCTGCGAAACGTCGAACGGATGAACTTTGCCGACATCGAACGTTCGATCAGCGACTATGCCAAGGAAGCTGGTGAGAATCGGTTGCAGCCAGAAGACTTGATGGGCGGCACGTTCACGATCAGCAACGGCGGCATTTACGGTTCACTTTTATCGACGCCAATCGTCAATCCACCTCAAAGTGGAATCCTCGGTTTGCACTCGATCCAGAAACGTCCGATCGCGGTCAACGATGAAGTCGTCATCCGCCCCATGATGTACATCGCACTGACGTACGATCACCGGATCGTCGATGGACGCGAAGCAGTTGGTTTCTTGAAAACGATCAAAGACGTCATCGAAGAACCAGCACGATTGTTTTTAGAGCTGTAGGTTCCGTTTACGTAGGCCGGAACAAGCGGAGCGCAGTTCCGGCCTACATCAGTTATCGCTTCGATTGATGATATTAGGCGATGTTATTGGGCGATGATTTTGTAGTGGATCTTGTTAAAGATCCTTGCGGCATCGGATCTTTAACAAGATCCACTACGAATTGCGGCGAAGCCGCCTTAAGAGAATGGCCGCATCAATTTGCGTCCCACCACCATCGCTGGATAACTTTGGGACGATCGCCCGGCATATTCTGAAAAGACCGAAGCGTTGGATCAACGACTAGGTCCATCGCAACGGTGCCGGAAGGTTTGACCGCGACACCGCCGCTGGCGATCAGAATGTTGTGTCTCTGTTTGCCAGACCGAGTGCGATGCATCACTGCGATCGTTTGAACTTGTTTTGGAATCGGCAAACCTAAACTTGCAGATGACGAAGTTGCGGCAAAGAAGTCTAGCAACGATTCGTGAGACTTTGACGCGGCATACTTGTCCGCGATCGCTGCGACGACCGCGGATTCATAGATCGATTGCAGCCCCGCATAGATGGGATACTTGGACCGAATTTTTGACGCGTTGCCGTTAAAACTGTCCACAAAGATCTTGGTTCTGGGATCATCGATGACGTGACCGCGTTGACCGTCGGCCATCGCACGCTCGTTTTGCCCTGACAAACGCATCGCATCGCCATCAATCTGAAAGACGCGGCGGTCAGTGTCTGACCGAACTTGGCAGGCGTTCGCGGTGAACCACAAACGTAACAGCAAATCATTTGGCGGTCCCTGTGCAGCGTTCTGTTGGATCGTCGTGTCAATCGCGTCCAAATAGTTTGCGACTTCCGCAGGCATTGGATGGATGCCCAGGGCAAGTTGTTTCATGTGCCGATCAGCTTCCACCATCATCAACCCGATGGGCGTGTCAGCGGCAGTCCCAAAGACTTCGATGCGTTGCATTCCAATCGCGCTGGCCAACTCTTCGGCGGCCAATCCGATCGGGATCGACTTTGACTGGATGTTGGCGGCAACCTTCGCCGCGTTTTGCAGTCCTTGCTTCGTTGGATCGATCGTGCAACCAAACGAAGCCTTCGATCGTGCTGCCGCGATCGTCGTACTAAGGAAGTCCAACCGAATCGCGGCCAGTCCCGTTTGTCGATCGCGAACCCAACCCTGATGCGATTCAATGCCACCGACCGGTCCTGCCAAAACAATGTCGTCGTCGGTCAACATGACGTAACGAACCTTCGATAAACCAGCCATGTGAACCATCGATTCGGTTGGCTTGGAAAATCCAGCCTGTCGATTCATCCACGCATCTTTGAGCCGTGTGAGAGAAACGCATCGCAGCGTTGATTCGGCGAGCCAATTTTGACCTGCGTCGGAATCGGAATTGCTTTGCAGCATCGATTCTAAATTTGCGAGCGAATCTGATTGAGCAACCGTTTCGCATGCCAGCAGCGTTCCCGATGGATCGACATAAACGCCTTGCGGATATTCCCGCATGGAACTGGGGCCGCCAAGTGCGTCCCATGTGTCTGGGACGACCGTCGTTTGAATCAAGTCGATTAGAGAAGCGAAATCGGCGAACGAACCTCCACCGGCCACCCCGGTTTGTTGCTGGCGATTGTCTTGGCCCCAGACCGGGGAATTCTGATTGGCGAGAAACGAAACCAATAGAGCGATCAGCAATAAATGTCGGTGCGTCATCGAGCGTTTCTTTTTTGAAGATAGGAAAAAAGAGTAGCGTGAGGATGACAAGCTACCCTTCCAACATTCTAACGCCGATGTCACTAAGTCGATCGGAAGATATTGTTTCGCACCAATCGTAGCTGATCCCGCCAGGGTTCAGTCGAGCTGAATCCGATCGTGGACTGAACCCTGGCGGGATCAGCTACATTTTAAAAAAGCTACTAACTGACAAAATTGTCGTTGCTATCTCGCATATTTTTCAGATGCTTACGATCCAGGATCAAGAATGGATCGGCCAACGGTTGCCATGCTTCACCACGTTGGTTGATCTGTCGATCGTCGGTCGATCCCAGCAGACCGGACGCCAGTTCCAGATATGGGATACGTTCTGGAATGATGTGCATCAGCCGCGCCATCGTCGCGTCGACCGCGGTCAAATCCTGGCCGACCATGATCAATCCCATGTGCTTGGGGGTTCCCAGAATCGGGCCATCGCCTTCCATGCAGTCGATGCCATCGACGATCGTGATTCGGTTGCCGACCGATGCATTGATGTCGAACACGGTTTGGGGAATGCCGTTGTAATGAAGCACGTTCTTGGGCCATCCGTATTTGATTCCCGGAATCACGCCGTATAGATTTTTCATCGCACCGGTCATTCCCATCCAGTGGTGCGTTTTCATCTTGGGCATGCTGACGACGAGGTCTGCTTCAATGACGGACCGGGGGAAAAAGAACTCTTTCAACTTGCAAGCTCGGCCGGCATTGGTGACTGCTTTGATTTCTTGGTAGTTCAGATCTTGGAAAGGCATCTTGATGTCGGCGAGTGCTTCCATGACGCCGGATTCAATCAGCGCCTGTTCGGTGTCGCGGACGTGACCAGGGCCTTCACCGACGGTGACGTCAGCCTTCCAACCGCGAAACACTTCGACGGCCGCTTGAATCACGACCGGGTGAGTCGTCATGTGGGGAGCCAACCGAGACGGTTCGACCAGGTTGGGTTTTAACAGGACTCGTTTTCCGCGAATCGTCGCGGGATCGAACTCGCACGCCAATAGTCCGTCGCGAATTGTGCGGACCAGTTCACCCGAGTACTTTTGGTTCTTTGCGATGAAGACGTCGCTGCTGGAACGGTAGCTGGACGAAACGTAAGCGGTCCCAACGGCTGCCGCTGCGGTGGCGGCACCGGTAATGAAAAACTTGCGACGGTCGGGAGTGTGGTTGTCGGGTGGTTGATTGTTATTCATCGGATCGCCTCGCGTGAGTTCGGCAACGAGTGATAACCGAGATCCAGCAATGGCGACTGATCTTGCAGGCTCGCCAACATCAGCATGTTTTGCCGGTGCGGGTTCGGGTCAGCTAACCGCAACCGATCAATCGCTGTCTTCAGCGGCGTTTCAAAACTAATCTCTGATTCAACGCCTGGTTCTGTTGTTTCTGACGACACAGCGGCCAACGCGTGGATCGCCCAGGCCAATGAGATTGCGGCGATGGGCTGATTGATTTGGGATCGCAAGTAGTTGATCGTTGATTGCCGTGTTTGCGGTTCTGGTTTGAATCGATGCAGAGCTACCAGGCTGATGGCACTGGGCATGACGTGGGGACGAAGTTTTTTGCCAAGCACAAAGGTGTTGCCATAATTGGCACCGCCCGAGTCCAGTTGACGATCCAACAACAGTTCCGCTGCCTCGATCGCACGCGGGTGCTTCGCAAAACCGCATTGACGCATCGCCAACAGCGCCATTGCGGTCGGTTCCAGCCACGAATGCGTGCCATCGACCCAAGGCCAACCCACCAGTTGGGTGTTGTGTCCAAGTTCCGGGTCGGGATCGATCTTCGCGCCACCAAAGCTGGTTAAAAACTCAACAGCGTTTCGATAGGCATCGCGATATCGCCAATCCGTTGGCTCCCAAGTCCGCTCGAATTGCCGCCAAGCGATGGCCGCCAACGAGGTTGGCCAAAACGGGCCTTGATAATCCAGGCGAACGGACACGGACCCGTGTTTGTTTTGAGCATCAAGCAGACGGTTGCAGGCTGCTTCGGCTGGTGCTTTCAGGCCAAAGCCACACGCAGTGATCGCAGCAAAGGCGACCGGTTCGGCGGTCGCTGATTCGTCCTTGGAGTACCCGCAAAGCGGATTGGCGATGAGACGTTTTTTTTGCTGATCTAACCAGTCCGTCAGCCAACTGGCTACAGTCAAGGCTGGGGGAACATCCATGGCTTTGCCCGGGCTCGCAAGGTTATCGCTAGTGTGCCCAAAGCCTAAAGTTTCAACGATCGCCAATCAAGCCCGAAGGTTGGGTTGGGATAATTCGATGATTCGATAATTCGATAACGCAACGTAGGCCGTAGCGAGTGGAGCGAGTTACGGCGGGCAGCACAATGCCGAAACTCGCTCAACTCGCTACGGCCTACAAAAGCTACAAAAGCAAATCGCTACGCCTTGGCACCGGGCCAGAATTTCTTCCACTTGCTTTCGCCTGCGATGGCTTCTTCGCTGCCAGGTTCCCCGGCGGCTTCTGCGGCGTTTGCCTTTCCTTGCAATCGAGTTGCGAGGTCACGAATCGCTAACGTGATTGCGGCTTTGGGAGCCTGGGTGATCAGGGGCACACCGTTGTTGCGTACTTCGACCATCGTTCGATAATCGTTAGGCAACAGCGAGAAGATTTCTCGTCCTAGTGTTTCCTTCGCCTTCTTCAAACTGATCTGTCCCGAGTCCAGTCCAGCACGATTGACGACGATCTCGACCTTGGCGGACAAGTCGTCAATTTCCTCGAAACTCATCATCAATCGAACCACGTTTCGCAGACATGGCAAATCTAGCTGCGTCACCAGCACGACCTTGGTCGCACTTTCCACCGCAGCCATGTCGATGGGGCTGTAAGTCTTGGACAGGTCAATGATCAGGTGCGTAAAGGATGCCTTTAACAAACCGATCACCTTGCGAATGCTGTCTTCGGTGATCGTCAACGCGTCCTGCAATTCCACCGGACGTGGCAACAGGTAAAGGCCGCTGCTGTGTTTGGTCAACGAACGCTTTAGCAATTGAATGTCCAGACGCGAAACGTTCTGCACGACATCGGCCAGGGTGTAATCGGGAATGGAATCCAGAAACACGTCAGCATCGCCGAGCGCTAAATCCAGGTCCAGCAAGGCAACACTGTTTTGCGGATCGGATGCCAGGACACAGCCAAGGTTGACTGCTGCGCTGGTGGTTCCGACGCCGCCTGTTGCACCGGCAATCGCGTAAATCTCGCAGCTTCGTCCACCGGATTCGGCGGAACCGAATTTTTGTTGACTGACACGAGCAAGGGCTGCGTCCAGCTCTTCGCCAACTGCTGGCAAGGTTAAAAATTCGCGGGCTCCCGCACGCATGGTGCGGAGGATGAGTTGACCGTCAGCGCTTTCGCTTGCTGCCAAGATCGCAGTACTAGGTGCTTCGGCGGCCATCCGCGAAACCAACGCGATCGCTTGATCGGGATCAGAATCCAGCGAGATGACGCCGACATCGGGCGCGGTGGTTTCGATGACGTCGGGAAAGAACTCGTATCGAGAGCAGTCAGCTTCCAACCAAATGGTGTCCATGCTGACCAGCATCGCTTTGAGCGCTTCTCGAGACTTGTCGTTTGGATCGACTAAAGCGATACGAAGGACATTACTCATGAGTTTCTTTTCGATGACGTGGTGTGAATGAACTGACAGGAATCTCGAGAAAGCAAAACTTTGGCACTAATTCGAGGGTGAAGTGATCGTGATTCCTTCGCCAACAACAATCGGATCATTACCGGGAACGATCGCACCCGATGGGATCGAAGATGGCAGAATGGTTCCGCCATGCATTTCGTTTCCATAAGAAACGCCGCCACCGTAATTGGGTTGGTGATGAACGGCACCGCTAGCCGCATCATTGCAAGTGTTGCAACCACCATCGGGACCACACGACGACTGGCCGCCGTTCACGGTGCATCCCGTACCATCGCCCAACATGTTTGGCACTTCGATGTGCCCCTTGATGTACAGTTCGTGGTCGGTGGGCGACATGCTGTTCAAGCCTGGTCCGCCAGATGGAACTTCGTAGGGATCCATCGCCGCGACCAATTCAGGCGTGACGGTGATCAGCAATTCGATGTCGTTGCGTTCCTCGACAACGTCCCGAAACAAGCTTCCAACGATCGGCAATGAACCAAAGAACGGTGTCGCTCGAGTTTGCGATTCGGTGCGACTTTGAAGCAGACCAGCGATCGCAAAGGTTTGTCCAGCCTGCATTTCAACCGCTGTTTCGACATAGCGAGTTGAGAAGCCAGGAACCTGAGCTCCCAGGGTGAAGATACCCAGAGCTGGATTCAGCTCCGAAACTTCTGGACGAATTTCTAACCGAACGCGTCCGGGCCCCACAACAAACGGAAGGAAGTCGATCGACGTTCCGAATTCCTCGAATTGAACTTGAACCTGACCGTTTTGGCCGGGAATGATGAAGGGCGTTTTTCCGCCGACGTTAAACCGAGCTGGGCGACCGTGAGTTGCCACGACGGTAGGTTCAGCCAAGAACTTGACGAGGTCTTGTTGACGCAGTGCGTTAATCAGCGCGAAGAAATCGTTTGTTACCAATTCGTTGGTGTACGCGGTTCCGGTTCCTGCGAATGAAAAGAGCCCTTCAGCCGCGTCTTCGATTCCGGTCAGATTATTGTCCAACAGAGCCGAAGGAGCCGACGTCAAATAGCCGTCTGTGCTGATCGCTCCCCAGTCAATGCCCAACTCACGAAGCTTGGTTCGCGACACTTCCATGATTCGCGTGTGCAACAGAATTTGTTGAACGCCAACCACTTGAACGTTGTTGACCACGGTTGGATAAAACTGTTCGACAATTGCGACAGCGCGGTCCACGTCGTCAACGTTGGTGACAGTTCCCGAGATGATCGCACTGCTGTTAACCGGCAAGACTTGCAAGCTGGCGAAGGGCAATTGGTTAGCCAGGATGCCTTCGACTTCGCGAGCGTCGGCGGTGACGGTGACATCAACCGTGTACATCTTTTCGTTGGTGTCCCACAAATTCAATTGAGTGGTACCAGGAGCCTTCGCAAAGATCTGAATTTGGTTTTGCGAAACGGGCGTTGCGCCCAAGATGGTTTCGTTATGAACCTGGAACTTTGGAATTCGATCTTCCAAGGTCAAGATGCGGCTGCTTTTCACCAGCATCTGAACTCGTTCGATCGACTGCGAAATCGCTTTGTTGACCGTGGATTCACTGTTCGTCAACTTGACCGCGTTCCCCTGAGCCGAAACGGGCGTGTAGGAGGCAGCCGTCATGCTTGTCACCACCACGAAAGCGGCGACAAAACGAGTAGCGGCGTTTGCCTTTTGGCGAATCATTTCCATCGCGAATGCGTCCTTGCAATCGACCCGCTCATCAATCAAATCGATGAAAATCAACCACGGCGAGCAATCCTTTGCTCAGTGATCAATCAGGTCTTGGCGGTAAACAGTAAAAGGAAAAGGTGTCTTTGGAGCGTAGATCTTTGAAAAGATCTTCTCTGGTCAACTTCTAGTATTGGTAGTTTGTGCGAACGCGTGATCCGCGTCGATTTGTTGGTGGCTGGAACAGCGGACTGTCTTCGCCATTGAGGTAGCTGTATTCGTCGGCGTCTTTGGATCCCGACTTCGTGGTACTGGCCGGTTGTTCGCCGATCAGCGGAAATTCGCCTTCAGCGTTCACTTCGTCTTCGCCACCTACTTCGCCAACGCGAACCGGCATTTTGCCAGGGACGATCCAGTACTCGACCATGCGGCCTTCGACCAATTTGAACATCGAAAAGCCTTCTTCAACAGGCTTCGATGGCTTGGTTGGTTGAGCGTAAGGACGGTTGCCTCGACGCTTGTCTTGTTCAGCACGCAAACGAGCTTCTTCTTGTTTGATTCGGAACTCTTCGATCCAAGACAGGAAGTCTGCTGCGGCTTCGTTGGATCCGTCGTCGTTGGTGTAGTCGGCGTCGCTGCCGAGAGCCAATTGAATGCGTCCAAGTTCGCCAGCGTAGGACCAAGCTTGTTGATCCTTCTTGTTAATCAACAATTGAATGTTGCGAACTGATTTTGGTCGGTCCTCACCGGCACGTCGCTGGGTATCGCCATCAAGAGCATAGACGCGGATACCCATCAACACGGTCTTGGTCATCGTTTGTGGGATCAGGTCACTTTTTTCAAAGTAGGAAAGCACGTCAACGCGATCGCCTGGTTGAATCAAGTTAGCGATACTGACGTCGGATGCTCGCATCGCGACGACGCTGTATCCCTTGGGGACCGTGGTCCAGTTTTCGTCCATCAACTTGACCGGCATGATCGGTTCGCCGGTAAAGAAGCGTTGTTTGGCGTATCGTTTTTCGAGTTGTGCAAAGTCGCCCGATGAGCCTTCGGGAATTTTGTCCGCGGGCCATTGTTCCAGGCGAACTTTTTCCGGGGTGATGGCTTCGCCAATGTCGATCGCTGCGGCTGCCACAAAGATCTCAGTCGTGGTCGTTTCCGCCGGTCCGGTCGAAGCGTTTAGGAACTGATTGGCAACCACGGTTGCAACCGTGCCAACGACCAGAGCGATCAGGAGAAGCATTGACTTTCGCATGATTTCTAAGAGCCCCTTACAGGCAAAGTGTTGGCGGATCGGCCCGAGTTGAATGGAAACTTCGCCGATTTCGGGAACCGACTCTCTACAGGCTTTCGACGCGATTAACGTTACAACTACACCCCACACGTCGCCGGGGGCACCACCGATACGACCGAAGAGGTCGATGCAATTGCACGACCTCTCCTAATCGAAATAAATTACCTGGCTTGTCCTGTGAAACAGTTTTGAATCGTAGATGATCCCGCCAGGGTTCAGTTGAGCTTATCCAATGTAGGACTGACCCCTGACGGGATCAGCTACGCTGGCATGGCTGCTTTACGCCAACATTCCGGCTAGGGCAAAGTAGGCGATGGAGCCGATTGCCATGGGAATGCCGTAGGGAAGCAAGTACATGTCAGGCTTACGCTCTCGTGCGATCGCGGCGAGTTTCTTGGGCTCGCGGACGTCCTTCCATTCCAACAAGATGCGTTGGGCCATCGTGAAGTGATGTTGCCAGTTGCCGCTTTTCCAAATCATGAATGCGGCCATGACGCCACCAACAACAGCAGTTGCGGCGAATGCGTAAAGTGTGATCACGGTTCCAAGCCATGCACCGACACCGGCAAGCAGTTTCACGTCACCGGCACCCATGCCGCCGATGTTGCGAAGAACAAGCAACAACATCATGCCGACGAACGTTCCTGAAAGACTGAAAAGCAGTCCATCGGTTCCGAATCCGCCTTGGACGGTCCAGTGGATCCAGCCAGCGATGATGAAGGGGAAGGTCAACCAATTTGGCACCTTCAAGATTTTTCCGTCGATCACAGCGGCCACGATCAAGACAATCGTGACGAACCAGACGACCCAGGTATCCGCGGCAGCGGCAGCAGTGGAATGAAACATTGTGTGTTCCCCGTGTATGTTTTGTTAAGCGAGCATCATTGGGCGGAATCGTGATCCCGCTATTTCGTTCGAGTTCGTGCGAAACTCGGTTTTCGGTTTATCGCCGGTTGTTCATTTTGTAAAACGCGTCAGCCAACTTGGCTGTTAGCGGGGACCAATCATCCAACTGAAAACGGCAAACAGAAGGGTGACGACACAGCAAGACAATTGCCAGGCATAAGCCGCAGCATCGACAGGAATAAGTGGATAGTTCATGACTTGTATTGTCTCCAGTCGGTGGTTCCGTTCGAAGCGCCTAGCACGCACTCCGCGTAATCGGGAGTGCGTGCCGGCGACATCAAACAATTGCTAAGGAAATTTCCTCAGCACGCGGATCAAGATGCAGCGCCAGCGCCGATCTTGTCAGCAACTTCTTTGAACTTCACGTTTGCGTTGGTACCGATCAAGCTGACCGAACCCAAGCAAACGATAACGATAAGAGCAAGCATGACTGCGTACTCAACTGCAGTTGGGCCATCTTCTTCTTTAAGGAATTCAACGACGCTTGTTGCGAAATTCTTCATAGTTCTCAATCCTCGCGAGTGAGATGAGTGCTTTGGTATACCGCAGCACACGATTGACTAATTGGGGCAAGTTCAAAGCGAACCATTTCCCGGTTTTAGGCAGCCTGGTCTTTCGACTTTCGTCCGACTCGCCTTGGCTCAATCGATCAACAAACAAGTTTGCGATGGAAGGTTCCCTGGCAGCCCGGCGTTCCTGAAGCTATCCCAAATGGGTCACTCACGGATCCGTGGCTTTGCGCCCCGTTTTCTCAAACGGTTTGCCTTTGTCTTGGAAAGCAAGGCTGACCGAAAGAACGTTGCACTCGCTATACGAACCAGTGCTGAACTCTCGGCAGCGGATCGAACATCGATCCACTCACTTCTTACTGGAAACGTATGCCATAAACCGTGCGAGTCAAAAAACTCCGGCAGGCGAAACCTTAACGATCAGAGAATTCAGCAAGATGTAGCGGTCGTAACGATTAGTCGCGGGGGAACACACGTTTAGGCCACCACTGGTAACTCTGCGATTCGATTTTGCGGCGATGAACCACCGCAAACAACTCGCCTTTCCAAATCGCTGCCGCATCACCCGATGTCACAACGTTGCCCGCATCGTCCAACGCGTCAAGATTTAAATCCAATCCGTTAATCAAACGTCTTGCCTGGTCGTCGTCGATTTGAAAACTCGGTAAATAACCGACCGCATCCAATCCTGGTCGCAGGAACTGACACGGATCAGTGTTTCGTATTTCGTCGATTGGGATGCTGTCACGTTCGTGAAAAACACCGACCGCGTAACGTCTTAGGTACGTCATCACCGCAACCGATCCGGCTGCGTTAGCCAAGTCGATCCCAAGCGTCCGGATGTACGTGCCCGAACCACAACCGATGTCCAGATCGAATTCCGGCGGTGCGAATCGAGTAATGTCTAAATGGTTGATAATGACCTGGCGACTTGGCACCACGACCTCTTTTCCAGCACGCACCAGATCGTAAGCCCGTTTGCCGTCAATCTTGATCGCGGAATGCGCGGGAGGAATTTGTGTGATCGTGCCGCGAAGACTCGCTGCGGCGGCATCAAGCTGATTACGATTAGGCATCGGCAGGTCATCGCGGACCGTCACTTCGCCTTCGGTGTCACCCGAAACCGTTGACTGCCCCAGCAAGAATGTCGCCCGATAGAACTTGGATTGCTGCTGCACATAAGGCACCAGCCGAACCGCTCGGCCGACCGCCAGCACCAATACTCCCTCGGCCAACGGGTCCAACGTCCCCGCGTGCCCGACTTTCACCTTCTTGCCGTCATTGGATTTGCGAAGACAGCCAGCCACAATGTTGACGGCATCGCGTGAAGTCATCCCGACCGGTTTGTCGCAACAAAGAAATCCAAACGGTGTCATGGAATGCGAGAATTGATTGAGGGGATAGTGGTACGAGTAACTGGCATTGTGGACCATCGCCTTGCAGTTAAGTAGGGTGTGGAGTTTGTGCAGCGAAACCGTAGCTGATCCCGCCAGGGTTCAGTCCACGACCGATTGAAACTCAACTGAAACTCAACTGAACCCTGGCGGGATCAGCTACGGGTAGTAGTCCATGTCAGCTCAATCTTCGGTTAGGAGGTAGCGGAAGTCGCGTAGACTTTCGGCGTCCCCCTCGTAGCCGAAACTCTTGGCGAGTTCCGCTACCCGAAAATTGAGGTGACGCGGAATACTAGGGCTTACTGAACGTCCAGCTTCGATACTTAACCTTTTAACCTTAGACAAACTCGTGAAACCGATCGAAGAAAAGTTGTTACTGCGTGGTGAACGGTTCGACGTTCATCAGATGACAATCGCCGGAAGTGACGGAAAGCACTATCACCGCGAAGTCATTCGGCATCCCGGCGCAGTGGTTCTGTTGCCGTTAATTGATCAGGACACGGTTGTCTTGATTGAAAATGGCCGACCGACTGTGGGAGAAACTTTGTTGGAACTGCCAGCGGGAACTCGCGAAGTGGGCGAACCAGCCGAAACGACTGCCGCACGCGAACTGGTCGAAGAAACGGGCTACCACGCCAAGCGGTTGGATTGTCTGCACGAATTCTTTTCAGCACCAGGCATCAGCGACGAATTGATGCATCTATACGCTGCGTCCGGTTTGACCGAGGGCTCCGCTGCTCGCGAAGCGGTCGAACAAATTGAAAATCGGATCGTCACTCGAAACGAGGTTGCGCAGTTGATCGCGGAAGGAAAGATTCGCGACGGAAAAACGCTGATCGGTTTGTATATTTTTCTCTACTCACCGCTGATGCAAAGTATCGGTTCAGCATGAACAGTCCTCTCCCACAACGATGCCTCGCCGAATTCATCAGCAGCTTTTGCCTGATCTTGATCGGCTGCGGAGCGATGGTCGTTGATTTTCAAACCGGCGCGCTCACGCATGTTGGCGTCGCCACGGTTTGGGGACTGATTGTGATGGTGATGATCTACGCCGTCGGTCCGATCAGCGGCGCTCACATGAATCCCGCAGTGACGATTGCATTTACCGCTGCCCGGCGATTACCGTTGCGAGATTGCTTGGCTTACATTCCGGCTCAGTGCGCCGGGGCCCTGGCGGCAGCACTTGCACTTCGCGCCGTATTGGGACTCGATGAATCGCTATTGGGAAGCACCCAAATTGGTAACGGACTGACGGCGGGTGCGGGATTTGCCGTCGAAGCTGCGATGACGGCGATCTTGATGTTCGTCGTAATGGGAGTTTCAACGGGAGCGAAGGAAGAAACCATCACCGCTGGGATCGCCGTGGGATCGACCATTGCGATGGAAGCGTTTGTCGCCGGACCGCTGACCAAAGCGTCGATGAACCCGGCTCGCAGCATTGGCCCAGCGATCGCATCGGGTTATACCGATAACCTTTGGATCTACATTGCCGCACCAATTTTAGGTGCGTTGATTGGTTGTGTACTGCATTGCCTGATCAAGCACACGAAAGCGGAAGCTGTCGTCGATCCGAAAACGTAGGCCGTGTGGAGCTCCGCGCTGATTCAAAACGCCGGATAGCCGTACTCTGGATTCTTGACATCGAAATCAATGTCCGCCAATCCGACGTTCACCTCGACGTCTTTGTACGTGTAGGATTCTAGCAGCGGTGCTTCCGCGCCCGATGATTCGGAATCTGGTGATTCAGAATCCGATGATTCGGAATCCGACGATTCGGAATCCGAATCTGGCCAACCAAAGCTTCGGTATTGCAAAATCAATTGACGGTTTGGATCCAATACGATTTCCGCCATCGAAAAATCGTTTTCGCCGTTTGATGGACGACTGCGAACGACCTGCAACAGTTCAGCTTCGGTACCGCCGAAGTCATGTTGTTGTTTCAGCGTGATCTTCAGGTCCGGATTACCTAAATCTTGTTGGCCACGCTCAATCAATTTTTCGATCAACTTGATCATGCCAATTTCGCTGATCGGATAGCGTTGCCCCTGCATCGCCAGCATGCCCGTGGGGTCCAGCCAGATGGTTTTTAGGCTCAGCAGCATGCCAACTTCATGGACAGCCATCTTTCCGTCGTAAATGTCTTCGCCCCAGATCACTTTGCGGCCTGCTTGTGACTTCGGCGCGACAAAACGCAAGAAGACTCGTTTGGCAGCTTGACCATCTTCGGCTCGAAACGGTGTTTGCACTTTCATCTGCATCGCCGTTTCCTCGCCCAGCACACCGCTGGCGTCACGTTCCTGCTTCACAAACGTAGCGGTGTAATCATGGAGCGATTCTGACATCGCTTGACGGATGTTACGAGCACGCTCGATCACGTCCGCCATCGTTAGCGATTGAATTTCATCCTCGGCCAGCGACTTAGAATCGATCGCCGCAACCACGGATGCTTCACGCTCTCGATCGGCGGCTGCACCGGAGTTCCAGACGAAGACCGCGGCGACTGACGCCAACAAAAAACCAGCCATCGCGACACGTTTCACCGTGATGAAACGCGTGCGTGGCTGGTTGGATGATTGATCAAAATCCATATCGGAAAAGTTCATTCGCTAGGTTTCATCAGGCGAACTTAGAACTGTCCCTGCATGTTGGCAGCTTGCGCCTTTTGTGCAGCAGCGCCGACGGCCTTCAGCAAGCCTTCACTGATGGTGATCTTGGTGGCCTGACCATTCTCGATACTGTCTTGGACCATCGTCATCACTCCATCGGCGTTTCCGCGAGCGAGTTCTTCGATCATTGCAGCGATCCCTTCGTTGGATTCGATGGATTGTGCAAATTCCAAAATGGGCTTCAATTTCAGGTTAAATTGCCCGATCGGTCGGTCGGCGCTTTTGTCCGAATCGCTGTTGTCAATCAATTGCTTCATCAACGATTCGCTTTCCTTGCCGATCGCAACGTAGACGGATTTTTCACCGGTTCCGATGTGAACCTGCAACTTTTCGCCGAACACCTTACGAGCTTCGTCTTCGCTTTCGGGTACGTCGGCTTCGACCAAGTGCATGGTGACGCCGTTGTAGGTGCTGCGGTCAAATTCAAAGCGAGGCGCGTCGGGTTCGTTTTCAAGCTTTGCAGCAACGTCTTTGGCAATTTGTGCTGCTTCGTCGCCATCGGCAACAAACGCACCAAACACGAACTGAAAACTATCTTCGGCGGTCAGCAACAACGCGCCCATGTCGGCACGCCCTTCCGAAATCGACTTCATCGAAAGTTCGACGATTTGGTCAATCAAGATCTTGATATCGTCTGCTTGCCCGGGCGTAAGGTTGTCTTGACTTTCCAGCATTCCCGAAAGAGAGTTCATGCTCGATTTGAGCGTTTTACGAGTCTGTTCAATCGCTTCGGGGCCGATGGAAGTTGCGGCGTGGTAGTACGCCGCTGCATCGGAGCGAATCACGGACGCAAATTGCGACGGGATTGCGTGGGCTCCGCTGTAAAGCGAAGCAAGCTTGGATCCATCAACCGCGGTGAACGATGAATCGATCGCGACAAGCTGTTCGGTTTTGTCGATGTTCAAGCCCAAGTTCAATTCATCGGTATCGTTGATGAATTGTTCGAGCTGCTTCATCGAGCTATCGGCCATTTCGCGAGTTTGTTCGGCATCGGCACCTTCTTGTTTCTGCATCGCTTGCTCAAACCCTTGCCGCATTTGGCTGACCAACATGTTGCGGGTTTCCAGCGGCACTTGTTGGACCTTCAAGCGAATGGCGATGTCGTAGTCATTCCCCATTCCCTCGAACAGGCTGGTTGGATCCATCGGAGCGAATTCAAGCAGTTCTTTGCGAGGTGCCAATGCGGCCCAGGCACCTTTCTGCTGAATGAAAATCGTGTTGGCACCGATGGAAATCACCATCGTTCCGTCATCCAATTCGTCTGCTGGTCCGCCGGTTTGAGCTTCCAAGCGTTTCAAGATTGACTTGATGTCCGACGTCGGCAAAACCGCGATCGGTTGCGGCACACCATCGACCAGCGGTACCAGTACCCCGATGGGCTGATTCATGTCCATGCCCTGGGCATAGCTACCGGCGATCATCGAAAACAATCCGCCCAACTGTGGCTGTCCAACAGCACCGGTGATGTAGTTGGCATCCTGCATCAACTTGTCAAGCGACCCCAGGGTCACGATCAGGACTGGATCAGTCGCGTCGCTGGATGCGCCGGTGCCAGCAGGCGCTAGTTTAGGCGTTGTCTGAAGTTGTTCTTGCGCGATCGCCGGTGTGGCGATCAGCAAAGCTGCTGTCATGCAAACAAACAAGTTCGCAATTTTGTTGCGAATTCCGTTGGTGCGCATTGGTAGTTTCCCCGTGAGCATAAAGATCATCCTTTGAAGTGTTGATTGGGTGTCAGTCAGTAAAGCTATACCCACTGACCATCAATAGAGTTTCAAGAATCTGTAGTTTTTTCTAGGCCGCTGCCGATGGTGTAGGGTAGTGGATCTTGCTAAAGATCCCACCACGCTGAGATCCCACTACGCTGGGATCTATCGATTGAAAACAAGATCTACGACGGCCGAACCTGATCGTTAGGAATTGTACCGACACAGCTTCGTAAATCCCAACCCGAACGCGAAAGCGAGGGATCTTGCTGAATCCAATCTCATCAAGGTATTTCGGGACGATTCCTTCGACATCAAAACAATCGTTTCGATGGTTTCCGCAACCTTAGAAACTGGATCATACGCCGGGCGGATAGAACCGCAAAGAATTAGCGTTCGCGATAGACAATTCGACCCTTGGTCAAATCATAGGGCGATAGTTCGACCCGAACCTTGTCCCCGGGGACAATTCGGATGAAGTGTTTACGCATTCGGCCAGCGACGTGCGCCATGACTTCGGACCCGGTTTCCAATTGAACTCGGAACCGGGTGTTCGCCAAAGCTTGTGTAACAGTACCTTCGACCTCGAAGGCATCTTCTTTCTTTCCCAAAACTTAAAACCCTATGGTGACTGATGGAATCATTTGCTGACTCGTAGTATGGCAGCAATGTTGTATTCCGGCCACCCATTTGCTGGGAGTCTGCCTGACTGTTGCTGATAACCGAAGCTTGGTGATCTTAACGCTTGCCGTACTCTATCTCTTGCTAAATTGGCGACCACGACGAGCACCGCGAAGACCTGGCTTCTTACGTTCTTTCATTCGCGAATCACGAGTCAGAAATCCGCCTTCGCGAAGAACATCGTGAAGCGATTCGTCCAAGCTGACCAACGCACGTGCCAACCCCATGCGAACGGCACCGGCTTGCCCAGTGATTCCGCCACCGTTGACACGAACCAGAACATCAACCTTGTCGCTGTGCTCAACCGCAGCGAGCGTTTGAGTGATCGCGTTTTGGTGTTGATCGTTGACGAAGTAATCCGCCATCGGCTTGTTATTGATCTTGATGTTGCCGCTGCCGGCGCGAACTCGAACTCGAGCTACGCTGCTTTTGCGACGACCGGTGCCGAGTGAGTCACCGTTGATCTTGTCTTTCTTTTGGACCGCGACCATAAAATCGTGTGTGTTTGAATTGAAGGTGGTGTTTAAATGGAATCAAGCAAGCAAGGGACTGGACTAGTCGACCTTCTTGCCGGTTCGTTTGAGTTCGGTTGGCTGTTGAGCCGTGTGCGGGTGTTCTGGGCCAGCGTAGATCTTCAGCTTTTTGATCATCGCGTAGGCCAATTTGTTCTTTGGCAACATGCGGCGAACGGCATGGTAAAGCAAGTCTTCGGGCTTGCGGTTTTGACGATCGCCGTAGCTTTCCAAACGCAGGCCCGGGTGTCCGGTGTACCACGTGTAATGGCGAACATCCATCTTGCGACCTGTCATCGCGACTTTTTCGACATTGGTAACAATGACAAAGTCACCGCAATCAACGTGAGGCGTGTATTCAGGGCGATGCTTGCCCATCAAAACGACAGCGATATCGCTTGCCAGACGGCCCAGGACTTCGTCCGAGGCGTCTACGATGTGCCATTGTTTTTCGACTTGGCCCGGTTTGGCCATGAAAGTTGGTTGAGCGACCACGTTTTGCAACTAAATAAAAGCGTTCAGTTCGGAAAAAGCAGCGGTTTGGCTGCCCAGAATCAGGTTCTCATCGATTTTGAGAATCGGAGAACTTATCGGCATCCCCGCTGATCGGCAAGCCCTAAACGGTTGCGTGTTGCTAAAAGGGTTCAGCCACGCGAATCGCCAAACGTTTTTGTAGGCCGTAGCGAGCCATAGCGAGTTACGGCAATCTGCCCACCGCCGTAACTCGCTATGGCTCGCTACGGCCTACTTTCTGGTTCCCAGACGTAGAATGGCCTGATGAAAATCATTGCATCCCAGCAAATTGGGCAAGCTGCACCATGGCAGACAACACAAACTGCAGCGTTGTGAAGCATTGTGGCAACGGCGCATTTCCCTGATCGCCAGCATGTAGGCCGTAGCGAGCCATAGCGAGTTACGGCAATTAGCGCACCGCCGTAACTCGCTATGGCTCGCTACGGCCTACTTTCAAGGGTTGACAACGACACATTTTCATCAGCCCAGCCGTGGACTCACCCCGCGCACTGTGGGGACGCACGACGCGCACGACGCGCGGGGCGATGCCCACGCGGTTAAACAATTTAGAAACCGGCTGTTACCGCTTTGTGGCTAGATTGGCTGGTTTGCGCTGCATTCACGCTCACCAACCTAAGCAACGGTTTTTTTTAGCAAACGCTGAATCAACCACGGCAATGGGTCGGTCACGTTCGGCTTGGCACGCTCGGCGGCCTTGACCGGATTTGTCACCGCGGCGGGTTGCTTGTTGGTTGCCCCGTCTGGCGCAGCGGATTCAACCTTGCGTTCTTCAATTTTGCACATCGCCCCGCCCCCCCGGCAGAGAACTTTGGAATCACGGACGCAACACTGCGTCCACAATCTAAGACGCGGAAGATTTCGAGAAGTCCCGCACAAAATGTGTCATCAAAATCACACCATCCAGGCAGCCTGATAGTTCAGCCCCAGATTCAAGATTCGCTGCATCAACATTTCATAGGTCACGCCGGCCAGCTCGGCCGATTCCGAAAAGTCTTCGCCGAACTCGATGTTGGGATTCGCATTGGCTTCGATCACAAAGATCTCACCCGAATCGGTCATGCGTAAATCCATCCGCCCATACCCACTCATGCTAAGCGCTCGATAAACCCGTTTGCAAAGTTTGCCAATTTTTGCCTGAGTCGCGTCGTCGATATCGCTGGCCGCACGCGTCGTGATGTCATGCTTGACTTGATACTTCTTGTCCCACTTGACGGCACGCGTCGCAATTCTAGCGACGTCGTCAGGCATCCGGCCAAAGTCCATTTCCCAAGCCGGAAAAGTCGTCAACCGAGTGTTGCCCAGCACGCCGACGTACAACTCGCGACCCTCGATATACTGTTCAGCGATCGCGGCACCGCCGGTTTGAGCGTGAATGAACTCGACTCGCTGTTGCAACTGAGCGTCATCGTGAACGATCGATGCTTGCGCGATCCCAAACGACGCATCTTCGATGACGCTTTTGACGAACAGCGGAAACGATAACTTCTTTGGCCGGTGGACTTGTCGGTTGATCGGGAAGACCGCAAAGCGTGGCGTCGGAATCCGGTGATAAGACAACACCTTCTTCGACAGAGCTTTGTCTTTGCTAAGCAGCAAGCCGCGCGGGTTGCATCCGGTGTAGGCCTGCTGCATCAATTCCAGATAGCTGATCACGGCAAAGTCATACGTCACGACGCCGTGGAATTCTTCCAGCATCATGAACGTGATGTTGGGATCGAACTCTTTAAGTGCTTTGCGGATCGGACCTAGATCATCGTAAACCCCGATCGGCAATACTTCATGCCCCAGGTTGCGAAGCGTTTCGCAAACATCGAATTCAGCCTTCCATGGATCCATCTCCGCATCGCTAACCCCTTTTAAGGTCAGCGGCGGAACATGGCCCTCGCGGACCAGCACTAGAATGCGAAGTTTGCTCATGGGGTGATTAGCGATTAGCGATTAGCGGTTAGCGGTTAGCGGTTAGCGGTTAGCGGTTAGCGGTTAGCGGTTAGCGGTTAGCGGTTAGGTACTAGGTACTAGGTACTAGGTACTAGGTACTAGGGTGGTTTGGGCATGCGATCGTTTCTAACAGCTAACAGCTAACAGCTAACAGCTAACAGCTAAAAGCTAACAGCTAACAGCTAAAAGCTTCTTCTCAAACCGCGATTCTGCGGCGTCCTTCCTGATGAAAATTCGTCGTTCGCACTGCGACCAGAATCATTGCGTCAAACTTTGCTTCTTCGGGTGAAGATCCCAATCGTAAATTCATGTCACGACATCGTTCGATCATTTCTTGCACCACTTGGTCGATCGTGTAGGTGTATTCTCCGGTCCACTTGGCAACGCTTCGGCACAATTCAGATCGAATTCGAGTCAGGTAAGCCGCCGCGGTCATGTTGCGGCGATGCACTGGATCGCTTGAAAATAGCTTTCGCAAATCGTTGTCATAAATGCTGGGTACTTCGATTCCGTAATGCTCTCGTTTTTGTCGGTAATGGGTTCGCAGTGTTTTGCGGATTCGCGACAAGGATTCCGGCTGACTTCGCGAAGTCACCTTGGGTTTCTTTCCCCGAACCGACTTCATCAAATCGTCCACCTGATGCAGCTTTGACAATGCCGGCCAATCACGATACCGACTTCGCCAACGCGACCCAGGTTTCAACCAGACGGCAAATGTTTCCGCGAAATCCTCCAACGGGTGAGCCTGAGCGTACCACATCTCCAGATGCAACACGTAGTCACGACTCGATGGAATCGGCTGATAGTAGGTTGGGTAAGTTGCGGTCCATCTGCCGAATACGCTGCGATAACTGGCTCGGCTTCGCAAGCGATACGCCGTATCGATCGCATGACCGGCTTCGTGACGGAGGATCTTCATGCAGCCCGCCTTGGTCCCGCCTTCGACTTCTAGCAGTTGTTTTCGTTCCAACCGGATCAGTCGCGGATGGGCCAGGTAGAACGGGATCGCGATACCGGGAACTCCATCGGGCGAAAACCATTCTTCGCTGAGCCAGCAGTGCGGTTTGAAGTCGAGTCCTCGGGCGACCAATTCTGCGTTAAGCTGTCCCACCCGAGCTTCCAGCGGCGTGCCAGCGATCGACAACGGCAGATCACAAATCCGCGTGTCGAGCAATTGCTCGTCGCTCAGCTTTCCAAGAAGCTTGCTGTCGAGTTGGGCTTTTCGTTTCGCCATGAATCCGTGCGGCAAAGTTTTGTTGAAACGTCGTCGGTCTCAAGAGTCTATTCGAGATTACTGATATGTCTTCACCCCAATCAAACACCGACCAAAAAACAGTCACACCACGCACGGCCGCGACCGTGCTGACTGGGCTTGGCCGCAGCGCGATCGCCGTGATTTCGGTCGCCGGTGATCAAGCCGCCAGTGCCGTCGATCAGTACTTCCATCGCGCGACGCCGTCGCCAATGCATCCCGGCCAAATTCGCTACGGGACTTGGTCGAGCAGCCAAAACCAAGCATCTCAAAATCAAGCATCCGGTGAATCAATCGTCGTCACGCCAATCGATGTCGATCAATTCGAGATCCACTGTCACGGCGGCCAGGCCGCGATCGACGTGATCCTTTCAGACTTGCAGGTCGCCGGCGTTGAAATCGCCACGGGACCGCATCCGATGACAACCAAGCCGTTGCTGATCCGCGAAGCCGAATCCGTCCTGATCGAGTGTACGACTGCACAAAACGCTGCGATCGCGATGGACCAAGTTCGCGGATCGATGAACCAATGGGCGGAAGATGCCTTGACTAGCGCCCGGCAAAACTGGAAATCCATCATCGAACAGGCACGTGAGATTCTGACCTACGCCCCGCTGACCACTCACCTAACGCAGCCCTATCGAATCGTTTTGGTCGGTGCTCCCAACGTCGGCAAAAGCAGCCTGACCAACGCGATTCTTGGATACAACCGCAGCATTACCATGAACACCGCTGGCACGACTCGCGACGTCCTTCATGCGGAAACGATCATTGGCGGCATCCCGATCCGAATCAGCGACACGGCGGGGATCCGCCAAAACACCGGCTTTGAACAAAACACCGGCTTTGAACAGGCTGACGAAATCGAAAAAGAAGGCATCCGCCGGGCGATTCAGGAAATCGAAACTGCCGACCTGGTGATTCGAGTTCGCGATCCCGAAACCGACTTCGCAGCCATCCCTGGTCGCATCAAGTCAATCGATGTGACCAACAAATCGGACTTAATCACTGACGGCCAGTTTATTGACAGCCACATTGTTGACGGCGACATTTCGGCCATTCTGGTCTCTGCCACCAACGGCGATGGCGTTGAAACACTGCTTAGCACCATCAAAAACCAACTTGTCCAGCATCGGCCGTCGGCGGGTTCACCGGCCGCGGTCAATCAGCGTCAAGTCGAAGCTTTGCGGCGAATTAGCAACGCGGGCGATGATAAGGGTGTGATCGAGGCGGTTGCTGCACTGATCGCAAAGGCAACCGATTTGCCTCAATTGGACGCGTGAAACCCGAATTCGTATCGACTTGGTGGGCTTTGACGGTATAGTTTTGAGGTCGTGGGCGTTTAAGACGTGTTCGTGTGGCCTTTGGCAGAACACATTTCCCGCGACCCAGGTTAGTGCGTATGAGGTTGACGAGAATAAGTTCGGTTGAGTGATTGTTTTGGATTCTCGTTTTCGTGTTTGGGGATGATTCCCCGGTAACCTTCGCGTCTTCCCTTCAACTCTTTTTATGTGATCGACCCGCAAATGGTCGGCACATCGCTTTGGCTCCGCGACACAGGTCGCCGAATCTTCTTAGCGCCGGAAATCATTTGCAGTCCTTAGATTTGGACTCCTGGTTTTCCCTTTTTGTTTGAAGCGCTTGGATGAATGTCCGCTCGGATTCAGCAAAACAATTTTATGGAGTGTTCTCAGATGAACATTTACGTCGGAAATTTAAGCTTTGACTCGAACGAATCAGACGTCGAAAACGTGTTTGGTGAATTCGGTGAAGTCAAAAGCGTCAACATTATCAAGGACCGTGACACCGGTCGATCTCGCGGTTTCTGTTTCGTCGAAATGGCTTCCGCCGAAGCGGGTGCCAGTGCGATCGAAGGCCTGGACCAAAAAGAAATGGACGGCCGCAGTTTGACCGTCAACGAAGCCAAGCCGCGTGAACAACGCAGCGGTGGCGGCGGTGGCGGACGCTGGTAGCCGAAAAAGTGAGCCGCTGGCCGTAAGGCCTCGGGCATCGGGCATCGCAAGAATCCCGGCCGCTTACGCGTCGCGGCTCACAGAAATCACAGTATGAATCCCGGCCGCTCACGCGCCTGCGGCTCACAGAAACCACAAAGAAACACAGACGAACCATTCGGTCACGAACTGAATCGATTAGCCGTCGCGGCGGATGCGTGCGTACGCCTCCCGCCGACGACCTGGCTCAACCCATCCGAAGAAACCTGCGACGGTGACCGGCGCAAACGTTTTTCTCTTGCGGATGGACAACTCCCGAAAGAAAACATTGAACACTCAACAAACGAAGAACGACGCAAACAAAAACAAAAGCGAAACCTTTGCGTCGATGGACCTGTACGGCCCGCTGAAAAAGGCACTCGCCGACCAAAATTACACCACGCCCACTCCCATCCAATCTCAAACCATCCCGCCGGCCGTTGCCGGCAACGACATCCTGGGATGTGCCCAAACGGGAACCGGAAAAACCGCCGCCTTCGCGCTGCCGATCCTGGACTACATCGCTGGCGAAAAACTGCAAGCGAAGCCCAGACGTCCGCTGGCGTTGGTCTTGGCACCGACCCGTGAACTGGCAATCCAGATCGCGGACAGCTTTAAGGTTTACGGCAAACACACCAAAGTCCGACACGTCACGGTTTACGGCGGAGTCAACCAAAACAGCCAAGTGCGCAGCGTCGCGCGTGGCAGCGAAGTCATGATCGCCACGCCCGGTCGCTTGATCGACTTGATGGACCAAGGTCACATCGACCTGTCCGACGTCGAACAATTCGTGCTCGACGAAGCCGATCGAATGCTGGACATGGGATTCCTGCCAGCACTAAAACAGATCGTCAAAGCATTGCCAAAAGAACGACAATCGTTGTTCTTCTCAGCAACACTGGCACCCAAGATTCGCGAACTCGCATCCGAATTGCTGTTCAATCCGATCAGCGTCGATGTCACGCCCAAGGTGTCCAGCGTTACCAAGATCAAGCAAACGATTCGCATGATCGAGCGTTCCGAAAAGGTTCGCACGTTGGAAGACATGTTGGCCGGTGGCGAAATCGAACGAGCGATCGTGTTCACGCGAACCAAGCGTGGTGCCAACACGTTGGCGACCAAACTGGACCGAGCCGGAATCGGCGCGGTCGCGATCCACGGCAACAAATCACAGAACGCTCGACAACGCGCACTCGACGCCTTCAAGAAAGAAAAGATTCGCGTACTGGTTGCGACTGACGTTGCCGCACGCGGCATCGACATTGACGGTGTGACTCACGTTGTCAACTTTGACATGCCCGTTGAACCCGAAAGCTACGTTCACCGAATCGGCCGAACCGGTCGCGCGGGTGCCAGCGGGATCGCAATTTCGTTCTGCACGACTGATGAGATTGAAGAGTTGCGTGCGATCGAAAAAGAGATCAAGCAAAAGCTGGTAATCGACAACCCAAAAAACCTGTCGATGGTTTCCACCGGTGGATCCAAGCCAAAATCAAATTCGCGTAGTCGTCACGGCGGCAACCGCGGTGGCGGCGGACGCCCACGAAGCGGTGGCGGCGGAAACAAGCGAGGCGGCAGCCAAAACCGTAATCGCAAATCCGGAGGCCCCGGCAGGCGACAACCCGCTGGTGTCTAAATAACCGCTGTAAAACGCCCCACCCGTAGCTGATCCCGCCAGGGTTCAGTCGAGCACGACCCAATCGTGGACTGACCCCTGGCGGGATCGGCTACGGTTGAAAACCGTCCGGGAATAACTTTCGCTCAGGTAGTGGACGTGGCTAGACGTGATCGCGCTTCGTCGGCCCAAGGGCTGTCGGGTGCGAGTTCTAAAAAACGTTTCCAATGGTGATCGGCTTCGAGGTCGTGGTCCAATCGGTCTAGCAATCTTGCTAGGTGGTAATGCGCGTCGGAGTAGTCGTCGTGTAATGAAAGGGCTCCGCGGAAAGCCGACACAGCCAATTCCAACTGCCCCGTTTCCACCAGCACGTTGCCCAAGCTTGCACGAGCTTCGACAAAGTCTGGATCCAATTCGATCGTCATGTAGTACCGCTCGCGAGCGGCCGTGACATCGCCGACTCGGTAAAGAAGCTCGGCCAGTTGAAAACACCAATCCGATCGCGGCCCGTCACGGCCCATCGCGATGTGCAGGTAATCAATCGCGACCTGGAAATCACCTTCGTCCTCCGCGTCAAACGCTTGTTGGATCAGCGGGTCCAACGCTTCGGGCGATGATTTGTTTCCGCTGAACATTGAAAGCGTCGCCGGTGGATCATGCTGTGCCAATTCGGGCCACCGGGTCGGTTCCGCTGATTCGTTGTAAATCGATTCATCATCGGCGAGATCAAAATCGAAACGCAGTTGACCACCGGTTTCTACCAAGCCTTCGCCGCCGCGCAGCAGGACTTGTTTGCCTTCGACCAAAATCGATAACTGATCCAGCGGTCGCTGAATGTCTGGTAAGACTTCGACCAGTTCCACCAGGCTCTGTTCGATCACTTTGGGGTTCGCACCCGACGCGATCCATCGGGCCAATCGGCGTGCCGTGGTGACTTCTTGAAAATCAAAGTACTGAAGTCGATGCAGCGTTTGCACAGGCTTGATCAGTCCCCGGCGGTGCCAACGTCGAATCACTCGCACGGATACGCCCAGCAAATGAGCCAGCATGACGGGCGTGTAGTATTGGCGATGCGTCGTTTGAATTTCGACCAGCCCCAATCGCTGCCACAATTCGGTTTCGTGCAGGATTTCGATTTTGCCTGTCGCCGCTGCATCGCGAATCGGACCGCGTATCAAATCGGCTTCGGCTAGCGGCGATTCATCGGCACCAACAACAACCCAATCGATCGCATTAGGGTTGGGTTCGCTAACGACCATTCCGAAAGACCGCAACACGTTGCCCGCTTCGCGTTGGTTCATTCCACCAAAACGCCCCAGCAATGCGACGCGAGTTCCGGAGAACGTATCGGTGTCTTCCAATGGCATCGCGTGCTTGATCGAAAAGAAAAGGGTGGGCGGAACGCGTCTGGAATCTAGCTGTGAGCAAATGGCAAAGCAAGCGAAGGGACTTCGGAAGCCGATGCACCCTTTGCTGCTAAGGAACTTTCCTGAAGCAATTTCCGTATTTGGCGAAATTATTCGTAGCTGGGCCCGCCAGGGTTCAGTCGAGTACAGCTAATGCTCGACTGAACCCTGGCGGGCCCAGCTACGGGAAAACCGGGAAGTTATTTCGGGAAAGTTCCTACGTCATTCCCCGGCTGGGCAACAACTCCGTGACCCGCTTCATCATCCGCGCCTTGGTTAGGCTGGGATGGGCCGCCAGTGCTAGCGGTAACATCGGAGTGCGTGGTTCCAGGAAATACGCGAGCGCCTTGTCATTGAGTTCCCTTGCACGCGAATACCAAATGAGCTGACTGACCTTTTCGCCAAAAGCAGCGTAGGGCATCGAGTCCAAAAGATCCTTGCGTTTCATCCAATAGCCCGCCGCGTCCAATGTCGATGATTCAGCGGCGATCATCGGATCCAGTTCGGCCGCTTTTTGAAAATCGCCATCCTGTTCATAGATATCGATCAGCAAACCGTCAGCCAATTTCTGACCACCCGGACGAGATCGAATTCGTATCGCGTCCGTGATCGCTCGATCGTGATCACCAGCGAACCAATACGCTCGTGCTAAATCGATTCGGATTGAGATCGATAATGGACTCAGCAGTGATGCTTCGCGAAGTTCAGCAATCGCGACTTCGGTGCGTCCGCTTGCCAACAGGAACAAGGCATACTGATGATGAATCTGCCAACGATCGGGCGACTTCATGATCAATTCTTGAAAGCCCGCGTCGATCTTTTTGTATCGACCCAACATTTGCCAATCCACCATCAGCTTCGCCAATCGAGCATCGATGGACATCTTGTCTAGCTGCAATGCTTCGCTGGCCCGTTTTCTCGCACGTTCGGCCAATTCAATCGCCTGGTCGGGCGGCGATTGTGCCGCCAACGTGATTGAAGTCAGCGCGATCCCAGCGATAGGATCAACAAAACTCGCGTCAAACTCATGTGCTTTCTCAAAGCACATCAAGGCACGTGCAAGCCCGTCAGCACTGTCTGGATCTGAACGTAGTTTCCCATCGACCAAGCAATGGAACGCTTGTTCATTCGGGGCCGACGAACCGTCGGCGGATGCCGTTAGTTGTCGCCCGATGACGGCGGCAATTTTGGATGCGGCTTGAGTTTGAGCTAGCCGGTGTTCGCCGGCGACGGTCTGCAGCCGGTTACCCCAGATTTGAGTTCCCGTTTTTGACGAGATCAGTTGCAAATCCAGATCCCACATCGGCGCGGACTGCGATCCAGAATTGATCGGACGTACCGTTCCCGTCAGCAAAGCATCGACTTCCATCAGAGCACCAAGCTCACGATACTCGGCCGGTGAACTGGCGGTCGCGGGACGAAAACTGGGCACCATCAAGTCGGACACTCGCGTCAATTCATGGACCAACAAACCTGGCAGAGCTTCACCGGGCGACAGCGTCGATTGACCAAGCGGTTGCAGTTCGTCTGATTTGCCCGGGCTGGTGTCCAGTTTTGGAAATCCCGTTTCATCCTCGAATGACAAAACAGCTAACGAATTGATCGCGTGCAGCGTGGCCCGCGACTTCATGCTGAACCACGTGCCGACTGCTCCACCGCCAAGCGCCAACGCCGTGCCCGTCGCCGCCAAACCCATCCAACCTCGACGCGAAATAACGGGCCGAGCCCCATCGCCACCGGCCAACCCCATTCGCAATCGATCGGCGATCACGGCAGCGTTTTCCGGTCGATCCTCCGGGCGTTTTTGCAGGCAGTCGTCGATCAGCTTTGCCAACTCCGGATCTTCGGTTCGCTTGTTCGCATCGCCGCCCGGTGAATCAGAGATCGCGGCAGCGATTCGCTGAGATTTCGTTTTCCCCTCAAACGCTCGTTCGCCGTAGAACGCTTCGTACAAAATACAGCCCAGCGAGAACAGATCCGCCGACGCCGTGACCGCTTCGCCGGACGCCTGTTCGGGTGCCATGTAACCCGGCGTGCCCATGATCATGCCTTCGCTGGTCCGGGTGCCGTCAAGCTCGTCACCTGCGTCCATACTGGCGACCAACAGTTCGACTCGCGACAATCCGAAGTCAAACAGTTTGGTGATGGCGTGGTCAACCGACGAAATTCGCGAGTCGGAAATGGACGAGTCGCGCGTGGGGTCGCCGCCGACCAACATGATGTTTTGCGGTTTCAAGTCGCGGTGAATCACGCCGGCGGCATGGGCGGTGGTCAGGGCGTCAGCAATCTGGCAGCCGAACCGACGAACCTGGGTCGGAGTCAACGATTCATCGTTCAAGAAGTCCTCGAATGTGATCCCGTCCAAGAACTCCATCACCGCGTAAGGCAATCCTTGGAAGTTGCCGACATCGAACAGTTCGACAATGTGGGGATGACTGATCGCAGCGACCGCGCGTGCTTCGCGATCAAACCGTTCGACAAGATCAGATCGGCCAGCCATGTTCGTTGACAAAACCTTGATCGCAACTTTTCGCCCAAGCCGATGATCGTGCGCCGAGAAGACAACGCCCATTCCACCTTGACCGATTTGCCGTTCGATTTGATAGGGGCCAAGTCGTGTGCCGGGGATTGGCAACTGATGCAGCGACTGTTTCGAGGCTGGTGGGGGTCCGGTTCCGAACGGAGCGATCGTGGTCTGCGAATCTTGCGAAGGCGTGAGACGCTTGCCCAAGCCAACCAACAATTCCTGCCGGATCGTGCCGAGTTCCTGACGCAATAGATCGGCGTTCTCACCACCGTGGTAATCGACGATCTCATCGATCGACGGTTCCTCGCCTCGGCGCAACTGCGACTCGAAATCCAGGCAAACCGAATCGATGCGTGCGAGCTCGGTCGCTGACAATCCGCTTAGCGTCATGACGATTCCCCGTCATCGCTTGACTCATCGCCGATCGACTCATCCTCTTCCTGCTCACTCCACATTTTGCGAATCAGTTGCAATCTTCGTTCGACCGCACGTTTGCTGATCGTTAAGTTTTCTGCAATTTCATCGACCAGATACCCGTCCATTCGCATCACCGCGATTTGCCTAAGCTGATCGTCGCCAAGTTGAGCCAACAGGCCTTCGCATGCTTCGGCCAGCTCGGCGTGAATGTCTGCCGACTGGTTGTCCGACCCGACGCCACCGATTCCTCCGCCGCGATCTTGGTTTGACGAATCCATGAACACCGATTCGCCGCGGACGCTGCCGCCGCCACGTTTTTGACGCGTTTGGTGTCGCAGATGTGCGTGCGCTTTGCGGCTGGTCAACGTGATCAGCAGACCCCACAAATTATCGGGACCACTTAGGTCCGGATACTGGTCGCGGCGAATTCCCGCGATGAAACTGTGGAAAGCCGACAGGGCAATGTCTTCTTCGTCGCCGCTGCGTTTCAGATTGGCAGGCAATCGCTTGGCCGCGATACGAACCAGTTTTTGAAAGTAGTTTTCCCAGAGCGTTGCAATCGCCTGTTCGTCACCCGCACGAACGGATTCGAGCAGCGCCGTGAATTCTGGATCGCCAATTTTTGATTGTTTTGCCATCGGATTATCGTACCAACTCAGGTGTCCGAACCAACCACCGTTCCAGTAAACGATTGGCCTGTTTCTGCGTCCACGCCTTGGGCGGTGGCACCGGGCTCGAAATGGCTCCTGCGAGCAAAACCCAGTGCGATCGCGATGGCTGACGCCTCGCTGCTGGAATCAACAATACTGCTGGAATCAACAATACTGGTCAGGCGTCCCACTGTCTTGCCGTCGCAATCCAACGTCGCCCCCACCGGAGGCATTATTCCAACGATCGACCATTTGACCAATTTTCGCTGAACCTGCCCAAGAGCATCCAGTCGGGCGACCGTTTCCTGGCCCAAATAGCACCCTTTAGTGAACGAAACGGCGGCTGCATCGCGATCGGCTTCCTGAGGCAAATTCTTGTCGTCCACATCGATTCCATACCAAGGAAAACCGGCGTGAACCCTCGCGCGATGAAAATCGGGCTCCGGTAAAACAGTAATGTCTTTCTGCGCCAGCGATCCGCAAACCGAGTCCATGACATCCGATGGGACCAATGCAATCACCGTTGATGGGCCCAGGAAATCGACCTGGTACATCGTCAATTCCTGGCCAGCAAACTGCTGCTGCCAGCATGCAGGAGCCGAATTGTCAGGCAACGTAATCGCCAAGTTCGCGGCATCGCCAGGGGCAATCACCAGAGCCTGAAACTGGTCATCGGCATTGGTCGGAACAGCGTCTTCGCGGATCGTGTACTTGTCCATGTGCTGCATGATCACGTCGGATTGGTTCATCGCACCGAGATAACGAAAACCGTCGGTGGTGCGGAACAAGTATCCATGGCCGAGCGTCTTGCCACGAATTTCCGTAACAAAAGTCTCGCAGCCTTGCCCCACGTCCAGCGTCTTGACGGCGTTGGTGGTCACGTTGTGCAGGATCGCGGCGCTGTCCGCACCGCGAACATCGATGATGGATAGCTTGGGTAGGTAGTAAATGTTTGTCATGATTGAATCAGTGCTGGGCACCGCGCTTTTCCGTTTTGATTAATTGTATTGCGTTTTCAATGTTGCACTTCTCCCTTCGGGAGAGGTCGAGCCTAAGCGAGGGAGAGGGTTCACGGCAACGCTGGCCCCCCAACGCCGTGAAGGATTTCTAACCCGTTTAACCGCGTGGGCATCGCCCCACGCGTCGTGCGGCCCCGAACGCGCGGGGCGATGCCCACGCGGCTAAACGAACTAACACGTGTCTTCGAACGGCCGCCCTCCCTCGCTGCGCGGTGGAAGTAAACAGTGTCGCTCGCGTCAAGTATTCTGTTACAGCAACAACCCGGCGACGGCACCAGTCATGCAGCATGCCAGCAGCCCGCCCACCATCGCTCGCAGGCCGAGTCGGGCCAGATCATTCTTTCGCGTTGGTTCCAATCCGCCAATGCCACCGACTTGGATTCCGATCGCGCCCAAATTGCTGAACCCGGCCAACGCGTATGTCAAAACGGTTCGCGTTCTTTCGCTGATGACGCCACCTTCGCCCGTGGCAACTTTCCCCAACTGATCATAAGCAATGAATTCATTGGCAACCGTTTTCAGACCAATCAATCGCCCCGCCTCCATGCATTCGGCCGCCGGAATCCCCAACAACCAAGCCAACGGCCAACACACGTAACCCAAAATCACGCCCAAAGTCACCAGCGGATTTTTCTGTTCATCGATCAATCCCGTTAGTTGACATCCATAACCCAGGATGACATCGACTAGGGCCAGCAACGCCAAGAACGCGATCAGCATTGCCCCCACATTGATCGCCAACTTCATCCCATCGCTCGCTCCTTCGACGGCCGCGCCGATCACGTTGACATGGTTGCTGGGCGCAGAGAGCGTCATCTCGGCTGACACTTTTTCTGGTTCTGATTCAGGCACCATGACTTTAGAAATCAACAGCGCGGCCGGCGCACTGATCACCGACGCGGTCAGCAAGTGAGAGATATCGATTCCCATTCCCGCGTAGACGCCCAGCAGGCCGCCGGTCACGGTCGCAAATCCGCCAGTCATCATCGCGCACAATTCGCTGCGGGTCATCGTTGCCAAGTAAGGCTTCACGACCAAAGGTGCTTCGGTGTGCCCGACGAAAACGTTCGCCGCTGCCGCCAAGGTTTCTGCACCTGATGTTCCCAGGGTAAAACGCATCACCCACGCCATCGCCCAAACCAATCGCTGCATGATTCCCAGATGATACAGGATGCTCATTAGCGACGAAAAGAAGATCACCGTTGGCAAGACACCGAACGCAAACGTCTGCAACAAAGATGGATCGGGGCCAGCGTTGAACAGGAATCCGCTGCCGACGGCGACCGTTTCCATGACCGCCGAAAACGCTTCGCCGATCTTGATGAAGACAAATCGGCCGGGTTCAGTTCGCAAGACAAGCAGCCCCAATGCCAACTGCAAAAACAGCCCGCCGATGACGATGCGAACGGGGAACCGACGACGGTCAGTGCTGATCACCCAGGCGATTGCGATGAAGGCAAACAATCCCAACAAACAAATCATTCGGGCTTGCATGCGATTCTTTCGTTTTGCCGATTTGCAGTTTAATCGTTTTGAGGAGTGTCAAAAATACGATCGCCGGCGTCGCCCAGCCCCGGCACGATGTAAGCTTGGTCGTTCAATTCCGGATCGATCGCAGCCACGTACAATCGCACATCAGGAAAGTCTTTTGCAACTCGGTCGATGCCTGTTTGTGACGCGATCACGCTGAGCACTCGGATGTCATCGACGCCCCAACTCTGCAATCGCTCGATCACCAATTCAACGCTGCCGCCGGTCGCCAACATCGGATCCAAGACCAAAGCAACATTGGGCGCACCACTGTTGGGCAGCTTGTCGTAATAGCCAACCGGTTCGGCGGTCTCTTCGTTTCGATACAAACCCAAATGCCAAACCGCAGCATCGGGCAACAGATTTTGCAGTGGATCAACCATGCCCAAGCCCGCACGCAAAATCGGAACCAAGCCGATGTTGATCGACAAGGATCGGCAATCCGCATCACAAATCGGCGTCGTGATCTTGACCGGACTTAGCGGCAGGTCATTTGTCGCGTGAGTCGCAACCAAGACCGTCAAACGAGCAATCGCGGCACGGAATTCACTCGGGCGGGTCGCCTGATCTCGCACCACGCAAAGGTGATGCTCAATCAACGGGTGTTCGATTTTGATGACACCTGACACGGAATACTGCTCGATGCTGCTCGATGTAAGAAGCGGACGGTGAGGGATTCGAACCCCCGGTACGTTTTCACGCACGCTAGTTTTCAAGACTAGTGCCATAAACCAGACTCGGCCAACCGTCCTTCTGGTGGGTGCATCGTAGCAAAGCGTTATCGACCGTGAAAGTGATCTCGAACCCAGCGAGTTTAAAACTCACCGTATTCCCAAGTCACGGTTGCCGGTGGTGACAACGGGGTTGCTCCGATGCCGCGTTCGGCCCGCTGACCATCGATGGTGTACGTCCAACCTTCACCATTGGCGGTCGCCTTTTCGCCAATCTTGTTGACGAAAGCAGTCGTGCCGCTGCCCGAAATTGAAACCTCAACTTCGTCGATCTTACGCATCACGGATTCAACCGTTTCTCCATCAGCGATGCCTTCCACGTTGACGACTTCTGTTTCGTCACCTGTTTTGAATTCGAAGGTGACAACACCGGTGGCGGCATTCGTATCTGGTTCTTGGGTTTGTGTCGTGCAACCGGCAAGTGCGATCAGCAGGAACAGTGGACCGAGAATGCGCATGATGAAAAGACCTAATCGATGAGGAAAGTAGTGTGAGTCACTGAAAAAACATCTACCCGTAGCTGATCCCGCCAGGGTTCAGTCGAGCATGAATCGATCGAATCCTGAACCCCACGCCGTGAGGAGATTCTATCCAGTAAAAACGATTGTTTTGTTTAGCCGCGTGGGCATCGCCCCGCGCCGTGAAGGGTTTTGGTCCCGGAAAACACGTGTTAGGAACGTACGACTTTTTATAGTCGCTTTTCGCTGGGGATTTCGCTGGGGACGTCGCATCAGTTACTGCGCAATAGGCCCGGAGGGCCGGCAGCTCCCTGCCGGGTGCGCGAGCACCCGGATGGCTGCCCCACATCAATTCTCTGGTTTGCCGCAATGTTGGCGCATGAAAAACGACCGGCGGGTTTCCGGTCGTCACATTTCGGGATGAGCTCTCGCTCTCTCTAACTGCCGATTATCGGCGAGTTTTCTTGACCTTGGCTCCGCCTTGGCGGACCTTGAACTTCGGGTTGCTCTTGCAAATCACGTAAATTCGGCCACGGCGTTTGACGACTTGGCAGTCGGGGTGACGGTACTTCAAGGCACCAATGCTGCTGACAACTTTCATCGAATCGAATCTCTGGCTATTTAGATGGAGGCATCTTGTGCTGGTTTAAGAATCGCGGAGTATAGCAACACTCACTAAACCTTCAACGCCAAATCAAATCCTGCCCAAATGCCACGAATTGCATACTTTGACTGTCTCAGCGGAATCTCCGGCGACATGACTTTGGGGGCCCTGATCGACGCCGGTGCCGACGTCAAGAAAATCGAGTCCGCAGTCCAATCGATGGGGCTGCCAGAGGTTTCAATCACCGCGTCAGAAGTCAAAAAGTATGGTTTTCGTGCGGTCAGTGTGCAAATCGACCACCCGCCGGAACACGCTCACCGGCACCTGCACCACATCACCGACATGATCGACGGAGCGACCGAAATCTCGCCCGCCGCCAAAACGTTGGCCAAGAAAATTTTCCAGGAAGTTGCCGTCGCCGAGGCCAAGGTCCACGGTTCGACGCTCGAAAAAGTCCACTTTCACGAAGTCGGAGCCATCGATTCGATCGCCGACATCGTCGGAGCCGCCGTGGCACTGGTCTCGCTCGGCATCGACGAAGTCCAATCATCACCCGTCCCGACCGGCACCGGATCCATCACGATCGCGCATGGAAAAGTCTCGATCCCAGCACCCGCGACCGCCGAAATTTTGAAAGGCGTCCCGATCGCAGCTTGCGACGTCGAAGCCGAACTAACCACCCCGACCGGCGCGGCGATCTTGAAGGCGCAAGCGACTCGGTTCGGATCGTTGCCCGCGATGACCATCGACGCGATCGGGTTCGGAGCCGGTACCAAAGACTTGCCCTCACAAGCCAACGTGCTGCGGGTGCTGATCGGAACGGTGACGGGTTCAGATTCGACATCGATCGAGTCCGATCAAGTTGTGATGCTGGAAACCAACATCGATGACTGCACCGCCGAACAACTCGCCGGTGCGGCGGAGCGATTGATGTCGGCCGGAGCGTTGGACGTTTTCCAAACTCCCTGCGTGATGAAGAAGGGTCGCAGCGGAGCTCTCTTCTCCGTGCTCGCGCCGACCCATTTGGTTGATGAGTTGGAGTCACTGCTTTTTGCAGCAACCTCGACGATCGGCATTCGACGTCAAACACTCGACCGACACAAATTAGCCCGACAAGATTCGTCCGTCGAAACCAAGTTCGGAACGATCACGGGAAAGACGGTCACGTTGCCCAGCGGTACACAACGCTTCAAGCCAGACCACGATGCGGTGGAAAAAATCGCGATGGAAAAAGGCGAATTGGCCAGCGATGTTCGCTTGGCGGCGCAGTCGAAATTCACCGAGTAGATGTAATTGAAGTAGGCCGGAACAAAGTGAAACGCAGTTCCGGCAATCCCACACCATCCAATGCAGTTGCCGGAACTGCAATTGCCGGGACTGCGCCGCAGCGGCTTGCATATGCAATCGACACCCCAACGGCGATGGTGAGCCGCTGGACGTAAGGGACATTTTGGGTTTACCGGGAAATGCGCAAACGCCCGGCCGCTTACGCGTCGCGGCTCACTAAATCAACAAGCCGAAAACCGCCAACTAAGGCTGCACGATCCAATGATGCTGCCGTTGGCTGGGCTGTTCGATCACCGGTGCTTGCGAAAGCTCGGGCAGACTGGGTGTTCTTGGAATCATCGAACTGGCGAGCGACCCGCCTGCGCGTTCGCCATTGGCTGGTGCCGGTGAACCCGGTTGCCTGATTTGGCTTGGCTTCATGGACGAGAACCGCTGTTGAAACTCGTTGCGAAGTTCCGGGGCCAATCGCTCCACCGGCGGCAACTCCATCGCCAAGCCCTCGCTTTGCGGGCGTGCCTCGGCAGCGACCGACGCGATCGCTTGGTATCGATCCTGGATCGACTTGGGGCGAACGATCGGTGCCATCAAGTCTTCGTAGGTCAGCGGCTTGATCGACGAATTCGGTCGGTTGCCGATCGCGAAATCGTTTGATCGCGGTGGAACCTCGTCGCGAATGAACTCATCCAAGCCCGGGATTTCTTGACGAGAAAAAGGCTGGGCGGAACCGCGTTGCATTTGACTGCCATGCGAAACAGCGGCATGCACCGGAGAAACGACGGTTACTGAATCCAGCGCCGAATCTAACGTTCCAGTTGCCTGGGTTGGCGATTGAGTTAGATGGGAGGGTGCGTCTGGAATGGCGGGTGATCGGCGGAACGGTAGGGCTGCGAGGGTGCCGCCTGTGACGATTAATACGCCAAGAGTTAAGTTGCGCAAGGTACTGAGGGCTCGGAGCTGGAAGGAAAAACGAACGCGGCCAGCCAAGCAGTTGGAATGAAAGCTCGGCAGCAGCGAGTGGGCTACCAGCTTCGTCCATGAAACTAAATCGACAGTGGGTCGATCAAAAATGCGTCGTGCAAAAGCTAGGGATCGGCATCGCGTGCTAGCCTCCTAAAGCAAATCCATTCAAAAACTTGAAAATGACTCCATTCGCGTGCCCCCCTCGGCCCTATCCATCCCCGGTGATACGATTTTGGCGAAGTAAATCATCCCAAAACAACCACGTAATTCGCAGATTTCCATGGAAGCTGGCATCGTCGGCCTGCCAAACGTTGGCAAGAGCACCCTTTTCAACGCACTGACTTGTTCACAAGCGGCGCAAAGCGAAAACTATCCGTTCTGCACCATCGAGCCGAACGAGGGCATCGTCAGCGTGCCCGATCCGCGGCTGGATCGAATCACCAAGTACATCGTTCCTAAAAAAACGATCCCGGCGATTTTGAAATTGGTCGATATCGCTGGCATTGTCAAAGGGGCCAGCGAAGGCGAAGGACTCGGCAATAAATTCCTCAGCCACATTCGCCAAGTCGATGCCATCATCCAAGTCGTCCGCTGTTTCGAGGATCCCGATGTGATCCACGTTTCCGGTCAAGTCGATCCGATCGCCGACATCGAAATCATCGAAACTGAATTGATGCTGGCCGACATCCAAACGCTGGAAAACGCGATCGGCAAAGCCGAAAAGACGGCTCGCAGCGGCGACAAGGATGCGAAGGTTCGCGTCGAAGTGATCAAGAAGTGCAACGAGCATCTGGCGGCCGACCAACCGCTGCGGACGCTTGAATTGAACGAGATCGAACGTGCGGCGGTGTCCAGCTACGGGCTGATGACGGCCAAGTCGATTTTGTACGTCGCCAACGTCGGCGAAAATGATCTGGAAGGCAAAGATCCTCTGGTGACCAAGGTTCGCGAGTACGCCGACAAGGCCGGGGCCAGCGTCGTTTGCGTTTGTGCAAAATTAGAATCTGAACTCGCCGAACTTGACGAAGCTGATCGTGCCGAAATGCTGTCCGAAGTCGGTTTGGATGAACCAGCCCTGCATTCGATCGCTCGCGGTGCCTACAAAACACTCGGTCTGGAAAGCTATTTCACCGCCGGCGAAAAAGAGGTCCGAGCTTGGACGATTCCCGCCGGCGCGACCGCGCCGCAGGCCGCCGGAGTGATCCACACGGATTTTGAACGCGGCTTCATTCGCTGCGAGGTCTACACGCTTGAAGACCTGGAAGAACACAAGACAGAAAAAGACATTCGCCAAGCCGGTAAACTAAGAGTCGAGGGAAAGAGTTACGTGATGAAGGATGGCGACATTTGCCATTTCCTGTTCAACGTTTAAAAACGGCTTTAGAATTGCAGCGATTTCCCCGTAGCTGATCCCGCCAGGGTTCAGTCAAGCTGTAGCCAATCGTGGACTGAACCCTGGCGGGATCAGCTACGTTAAGACAAGGCCCTTCGAAGCCCACCTATAAAAAAATCCAGCACATCCTTTTCGAGAGCTTCATGAACAAAATGTTAATTCCAATTCTCTTTGCACTCGGCACCGCGATGTTCTGGGGCTGTTATGGACCGACGATCGGAAACGCTCAGGCACCGATGGTGGACGGAGCCAAACTGTGGTCACCGTTTAAGCCTTATGTTTTCATCGGCATCGCCTACCTGGTGATCGCGGTCATCGGCGGCCTGATCATGATGGGCGTCAAGGGTGACACTTACAGTTTCACCGGCGAACATTTTGCGACCATGAAATGGGGCTTCCTGGCTGGGTCGCTTGGTGCGTTCGGCGCGTTGTGTTTGACCACCGCGATGATGACCAGCAAGGGCAACGCGTTGTTGGTCATGCCGATCGTATTTGGTGGTGCAGTATCGGTCACCGCGATCGTTTCGATCCTTCGATTGCACGGCGGTGTGACAATCAATCCGCTGTTGTGGGTCGGCATGGCGTTAACTGTTGTCGGCGTCGTTTTAGTCGCAATGAACACGCCGCACGGACACGCCGCACCGAAAAAGCCAGCGGTGGAAACGACAACGGCGCAGAGTTCACCAGCAACGCTGAAAGATGAAACGTCGTCGTGACCGCTGACGATCCAATGCATCGAGTTCGTGCGATCGACCAACAGGTGTCGCACGTCTGGATGGTGCGCACTTTCTTGAAGCATGCCGACGAAGCCGAAGATGACGAAGACCTTCGCGACATCGTTCGAGACCTCTACGACTTTATCTTGGCCGTCGGTCCGGTCGCCGAAGTCGAAGATCCGGCGGTCTATTTGAAGATGGCCAAGAAAAAACTCCGCCGCCTAACCAGGGCAACGGAGTTGTACGAAGAGATCCAACCCGAAGTCAGCGGCCACACCAATTTCGCAATGGCCGCCCGCTCATTAAGGTTGGCCGTCGATCAAATCAAAGTTCTTCTGTAGGCGTCCCGTAGGCCGGAACAAGCGAAGCGAAGTTCCGGCAATTGCATTGCGGCGTATTGGACTGCCGGAAAGCTTTAAAGCTGGGGCGCTTCGGCGGCATCATCGATCGCGTCCGCAGCAGAGACTTCGCCGCCTTTTGACATTTCGACAGCTCGATAACCGCCCTTTGACTTGAAGTACAGCAGCAATGCGATGTAACAAATCAGCATGACGGCGGGGAAGATGGCGATTTTCGCAAGGGCGTTCTGCTTGGCGGCTTTGACCGTTTGCTGAATTTGCTCAACCTGTTCCGGCTCCATCTTTTCAACTTTGTCCGAATCAACGGCGGTGTACTTTCCTAAAAAGTAAGAATTCTCGGCTGAGATTTCTTCGTAAACACCGGGCATCTGCTGAACAATCGCAGTTTCGGCTGAACCTTCTTGCATTCGCCCGATTAACGGTCCGCCAATAATACCAACAGACAACATCCCTATACCGGCGATCGCATTGAGCGTGACTGCTCCGCCCTTCGGGAACTGTTCCGCAACGACACCCAACATCGTTGGCCAGAAATACGTTTTGGCAACACCATAAACACCAGCAGCCGCGAAAATCATTGCAAAACCCTGGACGCCCGAAAGCCAATACAAGCCAATAATCGCCAGCGCCGCACACGAAGCCAACAATCCCAGCGGGGTTAGTGCCTTGACCACTGGACCGGCAAAAAATCGTAAAACCATCATGATGGCGGACGTATAAATCAGAACCCAAAGCGGACTAAAACCGGCCGCTGTCATCGGTTCCTCCATAATCCCCGTGATCGCACCGTCGGTTCCAAGTTCAGTCGTAGCCAAAGGCATCATGATCAAACAAAGCAAGATCATTAGTGGCCGACCGAGCGAGCGACAATAGGCTCCATAGGCAACGACCGAGGCAATGATCAGCCCCCAAACGACCGCGGATGGGAGTGCGAACACGTCACCCAGTTGACGGAAGATCAGATACGAAGCAAGCGCCGCCCCGATCACACCAAATTCGCCGAGCATGTCGCGGTAAGTCGCTCCTCCGCTGACACGTTCAGACACAGGGAATTTCACGCCGATCAACATCGCCAAATAAACGACCGCAGGAATTGCGATGATGTAAATCAGTAAACGCCAATCGTCAGTCGCCGCAGTGCCAAGTAAAAGCGTAATGATTCCACCGAGGACCAATCCACCCGGCCAACCCGCGTGCAGCATGTTCAAGTATTTTGTCTTGTTGGAACTGAACATGGTGGCGACGACGGGATTGATAAAAGCTTCGACGGTGCCGTTCCCCAACCCCAGAATGATTGAACCGATCGTCAATAGCTTCAAACCAGCAGCCTGGGCATCGGCCAACTCTGCACCCGCAAGCCCCTCGGCGTTAACGGTGCTGTAAGCCATCAACGCCAATGCGGCGTAGGCTGTGTAGCAAACAAAGCTAAACACCATCGCAACTCGATAGCCAATTTTGTCGATCACCAAGCTGAAAAGAATGATGCTGATCGCGAATGGCCAGATCCCGCTGCCGAATAATTCTTGAGCCTGAACATCATTAAGTCCAAAGTCTGATGGCCACATCGATTGGGTGTTGATCATGAAAGCTCGCGTGATGAATGCGAACGCGGTCGTGATCAACGCGATGAAGCATCCCCAAAACATGTACAGAGATGGTTTGTCGGTGGAATCAGTCATGGACAAGGCCAATCAGCAGTTGGAGAACGGGGGCAGAGGCGAGCAATCTGCCAATGCTGGCAGTCTGCACTCCCTTCGTCAAGAATACTGGTGCGCATTCTCGCCAAAAGGGCAGCCTAATCGACGGGGTTGGTCGTCGCCACTGTCATGGTCCGTATACTTTGCCGTAGCTGAACTTTGTCCTGGCTGAACTTTGTCCTAGCTGAACGTTGTCGTAGCTGTTCCCGGCCAGGGTGCCAGTCGAACCGCGTTCAGCCGTAACTCGTTCAGTCGAACCTCAACTGATCGTGGACTGAACCCTGGCGGGATCAGCTACGGTTGCCATCCTCACCGGAGCCTTTGCCCATGCGTACTTTCCTGCTTTCCGTCCTTTGCCTCGGAGTCCTCGCCGCCATGACCAATCCCGTCTCTGCTCACGACCACGAAGGCCATGACTGCAACCTCGACTTCAAGATGAACGACATCGACGGCAACGAAGTCGATCTCGAAGACTACGAAGGCAAGGTCGTACTGATCGTCAACACGGCCAGCAAATGCGGTCTGACCCGGCAATACTCGGATTTGGAAAAGCTGTATGGCAAGTACAAAGACCAGGGGCTCGTCGTGTTGGGTTTCCCCTGCAACCAATTCGGTGGCCAAGAACCCGGCAGCGATGCGGACGTCAAAAAGTTCTGCAGCACCAAGTACGACGTCTCGTTCCCGATGATGAGCAAAGTGAAGGTGAACGGTGACGACGCCGCACCGATCTACAAAAAGCTGACCGGAACAGAGCTGGAACCTGCCGGAGATGGCGAGATTAGCTGGAATTTCGAGAAGTTCGTCATCGATCGCGAAGGCCAAGCCGTCGCCCGCTTTTCGCCGCGGACAATTCCCCTGGACGAAGATCTGGTCAAGGTGATCGAAGCCGAATTGGCGAAGTAGCCGTTTTTTGTAGGCCGGAACAAGCTTAGCGCAGTTCCGGCAATTGCATTGGGGCGTGTTGGATCCCCGGCCTTCCTGGTCATTGCCTTGGCTTACCGATCCCTTTAGGCTTTCGGGCTGCGCGTGCGGTGTAGGTCGTCCACACCTAGCGTTGGTCCTTTTTACTGGCTTTGTGAAGGGTTTTGTGGTGTCGGGAACTTGCGTAATTGGTTTGCAGTGGGGTGATGAGGCGAAGGGAAAGCTCGTCGATCTGCTAGCCCCTCGATTTGATTTGGTCGTTCGCTATCAGGGCGGTGCCAACGCCGGTCACACGGTCGTCGCCGGCGATCAGACTTACAAACTGCACCATATCCCTAGCGGAATCCTGCATCCAGAAGTCCAAAACCTGATCACGCCCGGCGTCGTCATTAACCCAACCACGATGTTGGACGAGATCGACGGGCTGGCCAAACGCGGCATCGATTGCAGCGTGAATATGCGGATCAGTGAAAGAGCTCACTTGGTGATGCCTTGGCACATGGCCGAGGACAAATTCATCAACGCAGCCGCGGTTCGTGGTGAATCGATCGGGACGACCAACCGTGGCATCGGTCCGTGTTACCGCGATAAGGTCGGTCGCACGCACGCGATTCGCATGGCGGATTTGATGCAGCAAAATCGTGACGAACGACTTGGCGACGTTGCCAAGGCCAAGCTGGAATTGCTGCGAGGCATGGGCGCCCCGCAGGAAGACCTCGATGAAATCTCGCCCGAGAAAATCATCGCGATGGCGGCTGGTTGGGCGGATCGCTTGGGCGGCATGATCGGTGACACAACCGACTTTTTGCTCGATGCGGCGGAAGATGACAAAGCGATTCTGTTCGAAGGTGCTCAGGGAGCTTTGCTGGACATCGACCACGGCACGTTCCCGTTTGTGACCAGCAGCAACAGTAGCGGTGTCGGCGTTTGTGCCGGTGCGGGAGTTCCGCCGAAATGGATTCATCAGGTGCTTGGGGTTTGCAAGGCTTACAGCACGCGTGTTGGCGGTGGTCCATTCCAAACTGAACAGGACAACGAGATCGGCGAGAAAATTCGCAAGCTAGGAAACGAATTTGGAACCACCACCGGCCGCCCACGACGTTGCGGTTGGTTCGACGCGGTCGCGGTTCGTTACACGGCAAGACTAAGCGGCGTGACTCGATTGGCATTGATGATGATGGACGTGCTGGCGCATCTTGATGAACTGAAAGTCTGTGTCGCTTACGAACTTGATGGCGAGCGGATCACACGCGTGCCGGCTCATGCGGAAGAACTGCGTCGTTGCAAGCCAATCTACGAAACGATTCCAGGCTGGAAAGAGCCCGTGGACGACGTTCGCAAGATGGAAGAATTCCCTGCCGGTGCGTTGGCGTATGTCAAACGAATCGAAGAATTGGTTGGCGTTCCCGTTGGCGTATTGAGCGTTGGCCCCGACCGAGCTCAAACCATTTTCACCGATCAGGCCTTGCCGCTGAAAGCAGCGCCCGTCGCGTAGCTTTGTTAGCAAACCAATCTGTAACGGCTTATTGATTAAGTGAGCCGCGACGCGTGAGCGGCCGGGCATGCCAGGTTGCCCGAGGCCTGACGGCCTGACGGCCAGCGGCTCACCATGAACGTTGAGATATCGATTAATTGAACAAGCCTTTACGTATCGGTTTCTGAGTAACCCGTCGTTAAAACTGATGCCAAACAATCTGCAACCACCGCATCACATCGCCATCATCATGGATGGGAATGGACGTTGGGCCACGTCTCGCGATCTGCCGCGAGTCGAAGGCCATCGCCGTGGCGTGAGCACCGTTCGCATGGTCAGCGAAACGGCAACGGAGCTTGGGATCGAGGCGGTGACGTTATATTGCTTGTCCAGCGAGAATTGGAAACGACCGCAAACGGAACTCGATTTCCTGATGCACCTGTTGGAGCAGTATCTGATCGAAGAGCGGCGGACGATCATGGACCAAGGCCTGCGATTGAAAGTCATTGGCCGCCGCGATCGCTTACCCGCCAACGTGTTGGACCAGATGGATCGCACGCTCGAAATGTCCGCCGATAATCCTGGCACCCAATTGGTGCTTGCGATCGACTATGGCGGTCGCGATGAAATCACGCATGCCGCCCGGCAACTTGCTGATGACGTTGCATCGGGTAATCTCGCATCTTCTGACATCAATGAAGAAACGTTCGCCAGCAAGCTGTACACCGACGGGCTGCCCGAGATTGACCTTCTAATTCGCACCGGCGGCGACATGCGTGTCAGCAATTTTCTGCTGTGGCAAATCAGCTACGCCGAAATGTGGATGACAGAAAAATGCTGGCCCGAATTTGAACGAGAAGATTTCATGGAAGCGATCCACGAATTCGCCAGCCGCCAACGCCGGTTTGGCGGTTTGGATGTGTAGCGTAAGGGCTGTAGTAGGCGAAAGTAGATTGCCGGCGCCCCGCCCCCGTAGCCGGGCATTTGCTACAGCCCCGGCTGGGGCGAAAGCACGGTGCCGTGGGTCTTGCCCAACGCCGTGAAGTGTTTTGGCCTCGGAAAAAACGGGTTAGTTCGTTTAACCGCGTGGGCATCGCCCCGCGCGTTTCGCCCCGCATGGACGCGCGGGGCGATGCCTGGGCCGCTAAATCTTTGGTATTGACATAGTATTTTGCAATTAAGAATTTGTTCCGCTTTCAGTCCAATGCGGCCATTCGAATCGTAGGAGGCAACTCGATCGATTTCCGTTGCGGGCTTGTCC